>NZ_BAAGWC010000001.1:0-878527 GCF_054780555.1 Hymenobacter daeguensis | reverse complement strand
CGCGCGGGCCGATGATGGCCTGGCGGGTGCGCTCGCGCAGGGCGTCGCGGGCATCGTCGAGCTGGCGGTGGGCGGCGTAGCGGCCCCGGCCGCTCAGCTGGTCGAGGCGGGCGTGGCGCTGGCTGAGCTGGCGGCGGGCCTGGGCCACCACCTGCTCGCCCAGGCCGAATATGGCGGCTTCGAGGCGGGCCAGGCGCTCGACCAGGAAGGCGGCTACGGCGGTGGGAGTCTTGAGGGCGCGGTGGGCGGTGAGGTCCACCACGGCTTCGTCGCGCTCGTGGCCGATGCCCGTGAGCACTGGCAGCGGAAACGCGCCCACCGCCGCCGCCAGGCCGTATTCATCAAACGCCAGCAGGTCGGTCCGGCTGCCGCCGCCCCGAATCAGCACCACGGCATCGAACTGCCCGCGCCTGGCCCGGATGCCATCGAGTGCGGCCCGAATGCTGGCGGGCGCGTCGTCGCCCTGCATGGTGGCCGGGAACAGGCTGAGCGCAAAGTCATACGGTGCTTCCTGCAGCTGCTGCACAAAATCCTGAAAGCCCGCCGCCGTGGGCGAGGAAATGACGGCCAGCCGCTGCGGCGCCAGCGCCAGCGCCAGCTGCTGCTGGCGTTCCAGTAGTCCTTTCTCTTCCAGCAGCCGCAGCGTTTTCAGGCGCAGGAGCGCCAGCTCGCCCACCGTGTAGCTGGGGTCGATGGCCACCACGTCGAGGCTCAGGCCATACTGCTCGTGGAAGCGCACCTGCACCCGCAGCAGCAGCCGGAGGCCGGCGCGCAGCGGCTGGCCGGTGGCCCGCTCAAACGCCGGGGCCAGTTGCTGATAGCGCTGGCTCCAGAGCGTGGCGCGGGCCTGCGCCTTGAGCGGCGTGCCGCGCCCGTCGGAGGTTTGCTCGGTGAGGGTGAGGTAGCAATGGGCCCCGGCGAAGCGCGGCACTGTGAGCTCGGCCACTTCGGCCACTACCCAATATGATTCAGCCAGTTGCCGTTGCAGGGCCAGGCGCACGTAGCCCAGCAGCTCGGCCAGGCCCAGCGGGGGCGGGGCGGGTGCGGGCACCAGTTCGGGGCGGCGATTATAGAGCGGCATGGGCGCAAGTTACGGCCTGAGGGGAGCCGAACGGGACGCGTAAGGCGAATGTTTCGGAACCTGTGCCAATCTTTGTGGCGTCGGTGCAACCGGGCTGCAAGGCTGGTGTCTGTACCTTCACGGCCTAAACTCCCATCCCATCATTCCTAATGTTCATGTTTTCAACTTCTATTGCGCGGCGGCTCACCCTGGCCGCTCTTGGCCTCGGCAGCGTAACGGCTTTCGTGGCAGCTGGTCCGCCCACTACGCCCCCCCAGAAGGGCGTGGGCATCAACATCGCCAACATCGACCCGTCGGTGAAGCCTTGTGAGGACTTCTTCCACTACGCTTCGGGCAATTGGTTGAAAAACAACCCGATTCCGGCGGCAGAGTCGCGCTGGGGCTCGTTCAACGAGCTGGCCAACAACAACAACGCCACCCTGCGCACCATTCTGGAGCAGGCGGCCAAAAATGCCTCGAAAGCCCCCAAAGGCTCGAACGCCCAGAAAGTAGGCGACTACTACGCGTCGGCCATGGACTCGGCCGCCATCGAAGCGGCCGGTTTGAAATACCTGCAGCCCTACCTCAACCGCATTGCCAGCATCAAGGACCTGAGCGAGATGCAGCGCTTCCTCGCCGACCCCAAGTCGCAGGCCGGCAACGCCTGGTACGGCATGGGCGTGGGCCAGGACGATAAAATCAGCACGCAATACGCGGTGCAGATTGGCCAGGGCGGCCTCTCGCTGCCCGACCGCGACTATTACCTGAAGGAAGATGCCCGCTCGAAAGCCATTCGCTCGGCCTACGAGAACTACCTGGTGAACACCTTCAAGATGTTGGGCGACAACGAGGCCACGGCCAAAGCCAACGCCGCCACCGTGCAGCGCATCGAAACGCGCCTGGCCAAAGCCAGCAAAGGCCGCGTGGACCTGCGCGACCCCTACGCCAACTACAACAAGATGACGGTGGCCGAGGCCAACGCCGCCTACCCCAACCTGGCCCTGCCCACTGTGCTGAAGGAAAACAGCCTCGGTGCGGCCAAGGAAGTAATTGTGGGCCAGCCCGACTTCCTCAAGGAAGTGAGCACCATGCTGAAGGAAGAGCCCATTGCCGACCAGAAGCAGTACCTGCGCTGGCACCTGGTGAGCAGCGTGACCGCCGCCCTGCCCAAAGCCTACGGCGACGAAGCCTTCAAATTCAGCCAGACCCTGAGCGGGGCCAAGAAGCAGCAGCCCCGCTGGAAGCGCATGCTGGGTTCGACGGACCGCGCCCTGGGCGAAGCCTTCGGCCAGCTCTACGTGGACAAGGCTTTCTCGCCTGCCGCCAAGGCCCGTGCCAAGCAAATGATTGAAAACCTGCGCGTAGCCTACGGCGAGCGCATCATGGCTACCGACTGGATGAGCGCCGCCACCAAGAAGGAAGCCCTGAAAAAGCTGAACGCCTTCACGGTGAAAATCGGCTACCCCGACAAGTGGAAGGACTATTCGAGCCTGAACATCAGCCGCGAAAGCTACCTGAACAACGTGCTGGCCGCCCGCATCTGGGCCAATGAAGACCAAATCAAGCACTTCGGCCACCCCATCGACCGCAACGAGTGGGGCATGACGCCGCCCACGGTGAATGCCTACTACAACCCGCCGATGAACGAGATTGTGTTTCCGGCCGGCATTCTGCAGCCCCCGTTCTTCGACCCCAAAGCCGATGACGCGGTGAACTACGGCGGCATTGGAGCCGTGATTGGCCACGAGATGACCCACGGCTTCGACGACCAGGGCCGGCAGTACGACGCCGAAGGCAACCTGAAAGACTGGTGGACCAAGGAAGATGCCGATAAATTCAACGCCAAAGCGGCCGTTATCGGCAAGCAGTTCGATGCGTTCTCGCCCCTGGATTCGGTGCACGTGAACGGCAAGCTGACCATGGGCGAAAACCTGGCCGACCTCGGCGGCCTCACCATTGCCTACCAGGCGTTTGAGAAAACGCCCCAAGCCAAAGCCGGTCAGAAAATCGACGGCTTCACGCCGGAGCAGCGCTTCTTCCTGGCTTACGGCCAGATTTGGCGCACCAACACCCGCGACGAGTACATCCGCCAGCAGGTGCAGACCGACCCGCACTCGCCGGCCATGTACCGCACCAACGGCCCGCTCATGAACATGCCGGAGTTCTACAAAGCCTTCGGCTGCCAGGACGGCAACAAGATGATGCGCGCCGCCGCTGACCGCTCGAAAATCTGGT
This sequence comes from Hymenobacter daeguensis, assembly GCF_054780555.1. Taxonomy (NCBI): domain Bacteria; kingdom Pseudomonadati; phylum Bacteroidota; class Cytophagia; order Cytophagales; family Hymenobacteraceae; genus Hymenobacter; species Hymenobacter daeguensis. The sequence goes on along the minus strand of NZ_BAAGWC010000001.1, from coordinate 875,232 downwards.
AGTCGGACCAAGCAGAATGCCTGCTGATTGGGAGGAATGAAATTTTGGTGCTATTGCCAAAATTTCATTCCTCCTTTTCATTTTTTGCCTTCTTACAGGTGGTTGTGCCAGATGTAACTTGCACTTCCTACTTATTGGCCTCTTTTTATTAAGTAAGCGAATGAATCAACAGAATTTTGCGCGTCGGGCCGCAATTGCAGCGGCCGTGCTGGCGCTCACAGCCGGGGCCGCCCAGGCTCAGACCAAGATTAAGACCAAGTCCGGCAACGCGGGCAAGCAGAAAGTGGCCGTGAGCACGCCCACCGCTGGCACGGGCATTTCGCTGGCCAACCTGGACCGCTCGGTGGCTCCGTGCGACAACTTCTTTCAGTTTGCCTCGGGCACCTGGCTGAAAAACAACCCCATTCCGGCGTCGGAAACGCGCTGGGGGTCTTTCAACGAGCTGGCCAATAACAACCAGGCCATCGAGCGCCGCATTCTGGAGAAAGCGGCCAACGACCGCATGGCCCGCCCCGGCACCAACCTGCAGAAAGTGGGCGACTTCTACGCTGCCGCGATGGACTCGGCGGCCATCGAACGCGCCGGGCTGAAATACCTGCAGCCCCGTCTCAACCAGATTGCGGCCATCAACGACCTGCCCACCATGCAGCACTACCTGGCCGACCCGCGCTCGTTCGGGACCGGCTGGTACGGCTTCGGCGTGAGCCAGGACAGCAAGAACAGCACGCAGTACGCCGTGCGCATGGGCCAGGGCGGCCTCTCGCTGCCTGACCGCGACTACTACCTGAAGGACGACGCCCGCTCGAAAGCCATTCGGGCGGCTTACCAGGCCTACCAGGTCAGCATTTTCAAGCTGCTGGGCGACGACCCGGCCACGGCCGAGAAAAACGCCGCCGCCGTCACGCGCATCGAAACGCGCTTGGCCAAGGCCTCGCGCAGCCGCGTGGATTTGCGCGACCGGGAGAAGAACTACAACAAGCTGACCGTGGCGCAGCTGACCGCCGACTATCCCAACCTGGCGCTGCCGCTGGTGCTGAAGGAAAGCGGCTTGTCGGGCGCCAGGGAAATCATCGTAGGGCAGCCCGAGTACCTGAAGGAAGTGAACACCATGTTTGGGGAAGAGCCGCTGGCCGACCAGAAGCAGTACCTGCGCTGGCACCTGGTGAGCGGCGTCACCTCGGCGCTGCCCAAGGCTTATGGCGACGAGTCGTTCAAGTTCACGCAGGTGCTCACGGGGGCCAAGCAGCAGCAGCCGCGCTGGAAGCGCGCCCTGCGCGCCACCGACGGCGCCCTGGGCGAAGCCTTCGGCCAGCTCTACGTCGACCAGGCTTTTTCGCCCGAAGCCAAGGCCCGCGCCAAGGTGATGGTGGAAAACCTGCGCCAGGCCTACGCCGAGCGCATTCAGGCCACGGAATGGATGAGCGCCGCCACTAAAGCCGAAGCCCTGAAAAAGCTCAACGCCTTCGCCGTGAAAATCGGCTACCCCGACAAGTGGAAGGATTATTCGGCCCTGAAAATATCGCGCGAAAGCGCCCTCAACAACCTCTTTGCCACCGCCGAGTGGGCCAACCGCGACAACCTGAGCAAGTTTGGCAAGCCGATTGACCGCACCGAGTGGGGCATGACGCCGCCCACGGTGAATGCCTACTACAACTCGAGCATGAACGAGATTGTGTTTCCGGCCGGCATTCTGCAGCCGCCGTTCTACGACCCCAAGGCCGATGACGCGGTGAACTACGGCGGCATCGGGGCCGTGATTGGCCACGAGATGACCCACGGCTTCGATGACCAGGGCCGCAAATCGGACGCCAGCGGCAACCTGCGCGACTGGTGGACGAAAGAAGACGCCGAAAAATTTACCGCCAAAGCGGCCGTGGTGGGCAAGCAGTTCGATGCCTTTATGCCGCTCGACTCGGTGCACGTGAACGGCAACCTGACCATGGGCGAAAACCTGGCCGACCTCGGCGGCCTCACCATTGCCTACCAGGCCTTCCAGAAGACGCCCCAATACAAGGCCGGGAAGTCGATTGACGGCTTCACGCCCGCGCAGCGCTTCTTTCTGGGCTATGCGCAAATCTGGCGCACCAACGCCCGGCCCGAGTTCCTGCGCCAGCAGGTGCAGACCGACCCGCACTCGCCGGCCCAGTTCCGCACCAACGGCCCGCTGCAGAACATGCCGGAGTTCCACGGCGCCTTTGGCTGCAAGGATGGCGACAAGATGGTGCGCCCGGCCGACGCCCGCGCCAAAATCTGGTAAGGCATTTGCATAGCCTGCCTTGAATCGTGAGTGAGCGCCTATGCTCCCTCTGATAGAAGAAGGTCCGCTTCCCCTGGAGGCGGGCCTTTTTTGCGCCTGGGGGAGCCGTCGGTCGGTGCGGGGCCTACTTCACCACCTCCACTTTCATGGGAATATCCGTCACCGGCCACTTGTCCGATTCCACGGACTCGTTGGCAATCTTGTCGACCACGTCCTGGCCTTCGACGACTTCGCCGAATACGGTGTACTTGCCGTCGAGCGAGGGCACGCCGCCCACGGTGGCGTAGGCTTTTACCTGCGCGGGCGTAAGCTTACGGCCGGCCATGGCCTGCGACTGGTTGGGGGCCAGCTTTTCGCCCACCACGAAGTAGAAATCGGTGTTGGAGGAGAGGTGGCCGGGGTTCTGCTCGTCGTCGTAGCGGGCCATGCCGAGGGCGCCTTTGCGGTGGAAGTGCTCGGGCCGGAACTCGGGCGGCAGGCGGTAGCGCTTCAACCGGATGGTGCGGGCGGCGTAGGTCTGGCCGCCCTGCACGGCAAAATCCTTCACCACGCGGTTGAACATGGTTTCGTCGAACACGCCCTTGCGGGCCAGCAGCAGAAAGTTGGCCTTGTGAATGGGCGTGTCGTCGTAGAGCTTCACCCGAATAGTGCCCAGGCGGGTGTGCACCAGCACTTCGGAGCCGGGGTACTGCCGGCCATAGGCCAGCAGGGCCGCCGGGACGGTGCTGTCGGTGAGGGTGGCCAGGTCGGGGCCGGGCACCACGGGCCTGGTGGCCACGGGCGCGGTGGCGGGCGGGGCCTGGTTGCAGGCGGCCAGCAGGCCAGCGCTCAGTACCAGCAGGCGGGAAGCAGAGAAAACAGCCATAAGCAACGGGAGTAGGAGCGAGGGAGGTGGGTAAAACGGGTCATCCTGAGCACCGCGAAGGACCTTAGCACGTTTGGGCAAGCAGCTGGGTTGCCGCAGGTCGTTTTTACGTGGTAAGGTCCTTCGCAAGCTCAGGATGACAGCTGGCGCAGCGGTTTGCTACCAGTCCAGGGTACCGGCTTTCTGCTTGCTCTTTTCGCTGCCGGCTTTGGTCTTGGTTTTCACTTTCACCTTATCGACGGGCGCGGCAGCCGGCGCAGTGGCCGGCGCGGCGGGTGCGGCCGGCGCGGCTTCGGGCGCGGCTTCGGTTTCAATCACGGGCGGCTCGGCCATGTCCTTGGCCGATTTAATCTGGTCAACTTCCTCCACCTTTTTCACCTTTTGCTGGGCCAGCAGCAGCTGGTCCTGCACGAGGGTGCCTTTTTTCCAGGCGGCAAGCTCAGTGCCGAGCTTTTCCTTTTCCTCCTTCGAGGGCTTGCCGGGGTGCATCAGGGCGTTGAGGTCGGGCTTGCCGGCATCCTGCCAGGCCGAGTACCAGAGCGACGACACCAGCGTGGGCGCGCCCTTAAGGCGGAAATCGACCATGCCGCCCACGGCCTTGTTGTATTCTTCGGCGTACTTGTCGGAGTAGCGGCGGGTGGTTTTGCCGTACTTGTGCGAAAACACGTAGCGCACCTCCGGCTTCATGGTCTTGTCAATCTTGGCGGCGCGGTCGAAGGTTTCGCCCAGGAAGCCGTAGCTCTTCTGAATGGTGGTCCAGATTTCGGCCAGCGGGTCCTTGATGTACTTGGCCGACTCGCCGTCGAGCTTGTATTCGGCAATGTATTTCTCGGGCAGCTGGCTTTCCCAGAGGCTGTGCAGGCCCTTCTGGTCGGTGAGCTGGCCGTCGTAGTTCACGGTGGTGTGCAGCGGCACGAAGGCATCGCCGGTGTAGTGGCTGAGCTCGGCCGAATACTTGATGATGCCCACCGTGTCGCGCTGGCGGAAGGCTTCGGTCAGGTTGTCCTTCATTTCCATGATGACCCACGGCACGGTGCCGTATTTCTTCAGCGTATCGGTGGTGAACTTGGCCACGGCCTCGTCGTACTTGCGCGGCACCTTGCCGAAGGGGTCGTCTTCGGAGTAGTGGTCCATGTCGATGAAGTGCTTGGGGGCTTCGGTGGGGTCGTCGTTGCGGCGCTCGTCGGGGGCGGTGCTCAGGCGCACGATTTCGGCCATGTTGCGGTAGTAAAAGCCTTGCATGGCGGCGGGCAGCTCATACACCGCAATCTGGGTGATGGTGCGGTGGCCGAAGAAACCCCAGCCGCTGGCGGTGCCGTGGGCCAGAATGAGGGCCGCGAGCAGCAGCGGCAACAACGTTTTTTTCATGGATGCGGGAATGATTACGGGCCAACGGACAGTTGACCTGCCCAAAGTTCGGCAATGGCCGCCACATTCGGCCCAACCGGCGCCACCGGGCGCGGGCCGGCCGTACATTCGCCCCATTCTTCGTGCTTATGACCCTCGTTCGCTTTTCATTGCTGGCTGTTATCAGCCTGCTGGCCACGCCCGCCGTCGCCCAGCTCTACACCATTCCGCCCGGGGCCTACCGCACGGCGGCGGCCTACCACCGCCGCCAGCCCCAGCCCGCCGGCTCCGATGCCACCTACCCCGACAAGCGCGGCCAGCTGGTGGTGGAGGTGCCACGCGGTCCCAAAACCGAAAAGCTGCGCGTATCGCCCGACAGCGTGTGGGGCTACGTGTCGGGCAAGGGCCGCACCTTCCGCATCTACCGGGGCGAGGAGTACCGCCTCGAACACACCGATACGCTCTGCGTGTACACCCGGCAGGCATCCATCACCAGCACCGGCCTGCGGCCCAACGCCAGCGGCCAGCAGAACTATTTCTTCAGCCTGGGGCTCAACGGCCTCGTGTTTCCGCTCACGGTGCCGTACCTGCGCGAGCTGTTCGCGGCCAGCAATCCGGCCTTCGTGAAGGCCCTGAGCGAGCTGAGCTTTAGCCAGAGCCTGGCCGATTTCGACCGCAAAACCGGCCTCTACCGCGTCACTTCCGTCTATCGTGAGGCGTCGGGCAAGCGCTAGGCTGCGGCCCTGCCGTATCATTGCGCCACGGTACTTTCATCAACGTTACTTGTTATGACCACACAGGAAGAATTCGACGCCGCCAGCCAGCGCGCCCAGCAGCTGCCCGCCAAGCCCTCCAACACGGTGCTGCTCCAGCTCTACGCCCTCTACAAGCAAGCCACCGAGGGCGACCTCAGCGGCGAGCGCCCCGGCGGCTTTGACTTCAAGGCCATTGCCAAATACGATGCCTGGAACAGCCTGAAAGGCACCAGCCAAGACGCCGCCCGCCAGCAGTACGTGGAGCTGGTGAGCGAGCTGGCAGGTTAGGTGAATGGGTGAATGAGGGAATGGGTGAATGGGTTAGCTGCTTCAGTTCAACAATTCGCTCATTCACCCATTCCCTCATTCGCTCATTCAGCCATTCACCCATTGCAACCGTGGACATTTCCCGCAAAAAGCCGCCGTACCCGCTCACGCCCGGCCTGCGCCAGTACCTGCGGGCCTACGACCGCGAAACCCAGCTGCCCGTGACGTATGCCGATTTGCGGCAGTTCACGGGCTCGTTTCCGCTGCTGGACCGGGCGGGGAAGGACACGCTCTGGCAAACCGTGTTTTTTGAGCCGCAGACGCTGCGCGAGCTGGGCCAGGGCCTGACGCAGGTGTATGCGCTGCTGAAAACGGCGGGCGACATGTCGTTTTCTGAGCACCTCGTGGCCGACCGCGTGGACTACTGCGAGTTTGGCAACTCGCGGCCGTTCCGGGTCCGCATCGTGAACCAGCTCAACGACAACTACGACTACTTCTACGTGAAGCAGGCCGATGCCTCGCGCCTCTACGGCCTGGAGCTGGAGCACCTGCTCTCGCCCAACTCGATGAACTTCCTGGTGAGCGGCGATACGCTGATTGAGGAGCACATTGTGGGCATTCCGGGCGATGATTTTATCCGTCACCACCTCAGCCTGCCCCACCTCAACCAGGTGCGCCTGGCCAAGGAGTTCGTGAAGTTCAACGAGCGCTGCTTCGTGCGCCTGCTGGGCGATATGCGGGCGTATAACTACGTCATTGCCGTCACGCCCGACTTCGAGAATGAGCAGTACCGGGTGAAGGCCATCGACTTCGACCAGCAGAGCTACGAGGGCCGCCGCAGCATGTACCTGCCCCAGTTTTTCAAAGACAACGCGGCCGTGGTGGCCATGTGCGCCCGCCACCTCAAGCCCGAGTCCATCCGGCAGTACCAGACCGAGGAGCGCGCCCTCATGGCCCGCCGCGCCCGCGCCGAGCGCCACCGCCTGCGCGACCTGCTGGACGTGATGCGCCAGCACGAGCTGGCCCCGCCCGAAAAGGTGGCCCAGCTCAAGGCCGAGCTCAACCGCTACCACCGCACCGAAGCCTTTGACCGCTGCGACTCGATGGGCGACGTGGTGCGCCAGAACCTGTGGCAGATGCTGGGGGCCAACGGCGCGTTTCGGACGGGCGGGTAGGTTGCTTATATTGCTGCTTCTTTCTACACCTTTCCAGGCTTTTTGATGAAAAGAAATCTACTGCATTCGCTGCTGGCGTTTCTGCTGCTGCTGGGGCTACGGGCCCAGGCCTCCACCCCGCCGCCCACCGGCCGCCCCCTGACGGAGGCCCTCAGCCCCGACGGCACCCTGAAAACCGGCCTGAATGGCTCCTTCGATGCCCGGCAGTTCCGGATGGGCACCACGCCCGATGGGCGGCCGGTGTTCCGGCCGGCCGGTACCACGGGGGCGGGGGATGAGCGGTGGGCCGATGGGTTTGGGCTGCCTGGAAATGGCGTGAACGGCAGCGTGTACGCGCTGGCCGTGACCAGTACCGGGGATGTATACGCGGGGGGCTTATTCACCCAGGCCGGCGGGGTAGTGGCCAACGGCGTAGCTAAGTGGAACGGGACGACCTGGAGCAGCCTGGGCACGGGAGCTGGCAATGGGGTAGATGGCGCTGTTTTCGCGCTAGCGGTGGCAAATACTGGAGAGGTGTACGTGGGCGGCAGCTTCTCGCAGGCCGGCGGAGCAGCAGCCAATAATGTGGCCAAGTGGAACGGGACGGCGTGGAGCAGCTTGGGTACAGGGACGGCCAACGGCGTGATTGGCGTTGTGAACGAGCTGGCGGTGGCGACTACCGGAGAGCTTTACGTGGGCGGCGACTTTCTGCGTGCTGGCGGGCTAGTGGCCAATCGGGTGGCTAAGTGGAGCGGCACGGCGTGGAGTACCCTGGGCACGGGGACGAATAACGGGGTGGATGACACTGTCTACGCACTGGCAGTAGCAAGCACCGGAGAGGTGTACGTGGGCGGCCGATTCTTCAACGCAGGCACTGTCACCGTGTCTGGCGGAGGAAGAGCCAACAGTGTGGCCAAGTGGAATGGAACGGTATGGACCCCCCTGACAATGGGCAGCGACAATGGTGTCAATGGCCCCGTTAGCGCGCTGGTAGTAGCGAATACCGGAGAGGTGTACGTGAGCGGCACCTTCACCCGAGCAGGAAGTATAGGAGCCTTCTGTGTAGCTAAGTGGAACGGGACGGTGTGGAGTAGCCTCGGTACCGGTGCAAGCAGTGTCGGCGCACTGGCATTAGCTGGTAATGGAGATGTGTACGTGGGCGGTGCTTTCACTCAAGCCGGCGGAATGCCGGCCAGCAAGGTGGCCAAGTGGAACGGTACCGGGTGGAGTGCATTGGGCACTGGAATAAATAACAACTTTGTGTTTGCCCTGGCTATCGACCCGAATGGCAAGCTCTACGCGGGAGGACAGTTTACTGCTACCGGCGATGGCAGCAAGGCCATGTCCAATTTCGGCATCTACGACCCCAACGCCCCGCTGGCCACCACGGCCGCCAACGCCGCGCCCGCCGCGCAGCTCTACCCCAACCCCGCCCACGGCACCGCCACGGTGCGCCTGCCCGCCGGCGCGCCCCGCCTCGCCCTCACCCTGACCGATGCGCTGGGCCGCACCGTGCGCCGCTACCCCGCCCCAGCCACGGCCCAGGCCGAACTGGACCTGCGCGGCCTGCCCGCCGGCACCTACGTGGTGCGTTGCGGCGAGTATTCGCAACGCCTGGTGGTGGAGTAGGAGGCTTGACTGGTCCCCGCCGGCCGCTGAGTGACGGCAGGCGAAACCGTTCGACGGCGGGCGGGGGCAAGCCCCGCACCCTACCTCTGAAAAAAAAGCCCGCTGGCCAATTGGTCAGCGGGCTTTTTGCTTGAAATGAAGGGACTACACGGCCGGCTTGGGCGCGGGCAGGTCAAACGCCGTGGCGTCGTGCTCGAAGTGGCCTTTGTGCGAGCCGTCGCAGAAGGGCTTCTGCTTGGAAAGCCCGCAGCGGCAGATGCTGATGCGCTGGCGCCCGCCGAGGCCGTAGGGCTGGCCCTGGGCGTCCACGAGTTCGATGTCTTCGCCCTCTACGCGGAGGGAGCCGTTGGAAAGGACGGTAAGTTTGGTGGCCATTGGGGAGGGTTGGGTTTTGAGGGTTGAAGGTTGAGTTGAGACAGGGCCGGGTTTTGAGGGCTGAAAGTTGAGCTTTAGCAATTGGCAATAACTCAACCTTCAGCCCTCAAAACCCAGCCCTTAAAGCGCTTTGCGCATGATGTAGTCGTTCATGAAATACGGGCCGATGGGCACGTCTACCTCGCGCTGGCGCTGGAAGCCGCGCCGCTCGTAGAAAGCAATGGCGGGGTTGTAGCGGTTCACGTTCAGGTCGAGGAAGCGGCCGCCGGCGGCACGGGCGGCGTTTTCCACCGCCTCGATGAGCTGCACGCCGAGTCCGGAGCCCTGCCGGGTGGGCAGCACATAAATCTTGTGCAGCTTGTAGCCGGCCCCGCCGTTTTCCTCGGCCGGCAAGGGGCTGAAGGACGCGAAACCGGCCGGCTCGCCCTCCACCCGGGCCACCAGAAAGACGTGCTGCTGCTCCGTCATCTGGCGCCTGAGGGCGGCGGGCGAGTAAATCACCCGGTACATGTATTCCAGCTGCTCCTCCGAGATGATGAAGCGGTAGGTGGGCTGCCAGGTGGCCTCGGCGAGCTGGATAATGGTCGGAATGTCCTTGAGCGTGGCGGGCTCAATGCGCGGCGGCGCGGCAGGGGCGTCAGAAGTCATAATAGCGGCAAAGCACGAAATTGCGGCGAAAAAACCGAAACCGGCCCGCCCACCCTGATACGGTTGGCCCATTCCTTGCGTTTAAGGCCGCAAACCATCGTTTTTCATTGTTCCGACTCATGAAAGCTGCACTTCTTTTGCTCCTCGCCGGCCTGCCCGCCGCCGGCTTTGCCCAAGCCACCACCCAGGCCGAGCTGCTCCGGCGCGGCGAGCTCACCGGCTCGCGGCCCGCGGCGGCCACCCCGGCCCGCCAGGCCGCCGCCCAGCGCGCCGCCAGCGCCGCCGCCGACCCCGTGCAGCAGCACCTGCTGCAAACCGACGTGAACCTGGCCCAAGCCCGGGCCGAAGAGCTGCCCAACCTCTACGAGCGGTTCATTGCCACCACCCGCGACGAGCGCCGCACCTGGACCTACCCGCAGTGGGACGCCGCCGGCCAGGTGCTGGCCCGGCTCAACCAGCGCTACGAGCAGGTTCGCACCGAGCTGCCGCTGGAAGAGCGCCTGCGCATCCGCTCCTTCCAGGGCGAGTTTCACACCTTGCGCGGTGCGCGCCAGGTCAAGGAAAAGCTGGACTAGCCGCTCGGCCATCTGCTATTGGTTTTGCAGCCAGCGGCGGGCTTCGTCCTCGCCCGTAAACAGCGCCACGCGAATCTGGCCGTGCATGGCCTCCACAAACTCGGTACTGACCATCTGGGCCGTAAAGTCGGGCGAGAGAATGTAGGCAATGGCCCGAATGCCGGCCGCCACGGCCAGGGGGCGCCACTCGTACTGCAGCCAGGGCAGGGCCTCGCTCCACTCGCCGCCCGTGTCGCGCTTGTCGTTGAGCACGCGCTCAAACGGATGCTCCTCCAGCAGCTGCATGGCCGCCACCACGCCCCGAATGACGGCCGCCGCCGTCAGGTGTCCATGCCAGCGAATGTAGAGCGCGCGGGTTTCCGGAAAATAGTAGTACTCGGCCAGCGGTGCCCCGTAGCTGTCGGACAAAGTGGTGAGGTGGCTGGCTTCGGCGGTAAGCATGGCAGATTAGTACAGGGTTATATAGCAAATCTACTACGTAATACCGGTCCTCAATGGTTGAGCCAATGCCCGGGAGCCCCTTACCTTTGGGGTTCTGCTTATCTCTCGCCTTTTTCGTTCGTAGCGCATGCACATTGCCATCGTCGGCAACATTGGGGCCGGCAAAACCACCCTGGCTCATAAGTTGGCCCAGCATTTTCGCTGGGAAGTGTTTCTGGAAGACGTGGACGACAATCCGTATTTGAAGGATTTCTACCACGACATGCCCCGCTGGGCTTTCCACCTGCAGGTGTATTTCCTCAACGGCCGCTTCCGCCAGACGCAGCGCATCAAAGAGCTGCAGAAGCAGGGCAAGGGCATCATCCAGGACCGCACCATCTACGAAGACGCCCACATCTTCGCGGCCAACCTGCACGAGTCGGGCCTGCTCGAAACCCGCGACTACAACAACTACTACGCCCTGTTCGAGTCGATGGTGGACCTCGTGGCCCCGCCCGATTTGCTGCTCTACCTCCGCGCCGACCTGCCCAAGCTCATCGGCCAGATTGAGAAGCGCGGCCGCGACTACGAAAACACCATCAGCATCGAGTACCTCAAAAACCTCAACGAGCACTACGAGAAGTGGATTGGCACCTACAGCGCCGGCCGCAGCCTCATCATCGACGTGAATGAGCTCGACTATGTGCGCAACCCCGAAGACCTGGGCACCATCATAGAGAAGATTGACAGCACCTTGTTCGGCCTGTTTTAAAAGCGCAAGCTCTTCAGACACGCAAAGCATGCCTCTCTAAGCAGCTGCAACACTACTTAGTAACCTGAAAACGTCCTGCGGTACGGCTCCGAAGCCAAGCCGCCGGACGTTTTTTTGGGCATTTACACCCCGTCAGGTAGCGCCGCGTTGAAGAAATCAACCAGCGGCCGGGCCGCCGCGATGCCCGCCACCACCCGCTCCGCAAAGTCCGGCGCCAGGACTTCTGCGTTGGTATAAAACCGGCCCACGCCGAAGGTTTTCAGCCGCAGCCAGGCCAAATCGGGGTCCGAGGCCGCGTAGCCGCGCGGCGGACGCGTCAGCTGCGGCCCGGTGGTGTCGATGCCGTCCGGAAAGTAGCGCAGCAGCTCCGGGGCCTGCCGCAGCCGATGAAACTCGTCGCTGCTGTAATGAATTTCCTGCCGGATGGCCGCCAGCAGCTCCGGGGTGGGGTGGAAGGTGCCCGCCCCCAGCCAGCTGCGCCCCTCCGGCTGAATGGCCAGGAAGTAGCCCGCCCGCGCCGCGTGGCGGCCCCCGCGCTTCAGGCCCGCGCCCATGCGGCGCTTGTAGGGCTCGGGGTCGCGGTGGGCGCGGTCGTTTTTGTGCAGCCGGAACATCACGTCCGTCGTGGTCAGGTTGGCCAGGTCGGGGTCGGTGGCCGCCGTTTGGGCCAGCACCCGGTGCACCAGCTCGGTGCAGGCGGCCCGGGCACGCTGGTAGTCGGCCCGATGCTCGGCCATCCAGGCCGTCGTGTTGTTGGCGGCTAGCTCCGTCAGAAAGCGCAGCAGAAAATCCAGTTCCATAAAAAGCAAAAACCGGGCAGTGGGCCCGGCCCTGCACAACGCGCGGGTGGCGGCAAGAGTTGCGGCCGCCGGCAGCACCAGCTGTTGGCTACTTCCGGCTGACCACCGTCAGCGCATCGCCCACCCGCAGGCGGCCCTGGCCCGGCCCGGTCACGTTCTGGCCAAAAAGCGTGCTGTTTTCGGCCTTGCGGTAGGTGGCCAGCGTGCGCAGTGGCTCGCCCACGGGGCTTTTGGCAGCAGTCAGCTGGTCTACGGTGGTGAGCACGCAGCGCCCGCAGCCCCGCACCGCCCGAAACGCCACCTCGCCAATCCGGAACTGCTCCCAGCTATCGTCATCGTACGCCTCGCCACCCCCAAAAACCAGGTTGGGACGAAAGCGGTCCATGGGCACGGGCTGGGCCAGGCGGGTATTCAAATCGGCCAGAGCTGCCTCGCCGGCCAGCAGAAAGGGGTAGCCGTCGGCAAAGCTCACGAGCTGGCCTTCGGGGTTGAGGGCCGGCTCTACATCGCGCCGCACCATGTCCGACATATACACCAGGCGGCAGGGCCGGCCCAGCGCTTCGGCAAACCACTCATCGGCCTCGGCCGCCCCGCGCCAGGCCCACAAAATATCGTCCCACACCGTCACAAACAGCGTTTTGTCGGGCGTGGCTTCAAACGGGATGTACAGCGGCAGCAGTTCGGGCCGCTGCCGGTGCGAAATCAGGAAGCCGTTGTAAGCCGGGGCCACGGCCAGCAGGGCCATCTCGGGGTGCTGCCGCTGCGTCATGAAGCGGTTGCGCTCGTCCACCAGCAGCCAGCGGCGGTCGTGGCGCAGGCCCCGGGCCGTCACATCGGCCTCGGCTACCGCATAGCCACCAAGAGATTTAACAGGATAGATGTACAGGCCGGTGAGGGTGAGCGAAGCAGACATGCCTGCAAAAGTACCGGCTCCGCGCCAACTCTGCGGCCAGCGCACCGGCCGAAGCCCGGCATTATTCCACCACCAGCAAATCGGCGGCCCGCACAAATGCCTCGCGCTGCTGCCACCGCACCCGGTACCAGATGTCCTGCCGGCCAAGCACGGGCAGGCGGTCGCCCATTGCGGCCGTGCTCAGCCACTCTGCCCCCGCTCCCGGCCCGTCCATCAGCACCGCCCCCGAGCGCGCCACCAGCCCGGCCGGTGCCGGCCGCAGAAAATGCAGGTAAGCCCCCAGCAGCGCCACGTACGCCAGGTAGCTCAGCCAGGCTTCGCGCGCGCTGCGCCGCCACAGCAGCCACACGGCCCCCACCACCGCTCCCGCCAGCAGCACCTGCAGCCCCGGGTAGAAGTAGCGCTGCACCTGCACCCGCAGCTCCTGCTGCCAGGTGGTAGGGTAGCCCACCAGCCGATGCTGCGCCGCCAGCCCGGCCAGCTGCCGCCAGGTGCGCACCCGCGGCTGCCGCGCCTGCGCCATGCTCAGGTAGAGCAGCGCCGCCGGGTAGTGCCCCAGCTGTTGCTGGGCATAAGCCATCTTGAGTAATAGTTCGGGCGAAACCCGCCGGTGCCGCCAAACCTGCTGCCGGTAAGCCGGAAAAGCGCGCTCGTATTGCCCCTGCTCGAAAAGCGAATCGGCCCGCACCAGGCCCGCAACCGGCGAGGAATCACGGGAAGCTAAAAATTTTTTTGACGGGGAATTTGCACCCAAGCCACAGATAGGCAGGAAGATTAAGCAGAGGAAAAGGCTTCGCACAGCAGGGAATAGCGACTTTTTTTAGGGCCGGAGTTGTGTAGTCCAAAAGCCGATACTACTTTTGTGCCACCAAAGAAGGAAACGCCCTTCCAAAGTGCAAGGTACCGATTCTGTAGCTCAGCTGGTAGAGCAGTACACTTTTAATGTACGGGTCCTGGGTTCGAATCCCAGCGGGATCACAGCAAAGCGCCCCATTCTGGAAACAGGATGGGGCGCTTTCGTTTTAGCTGGTCCAGCTGCCGCCAGGTTTTGAGTGAGTGTCTCTGAAATTAGCAAAGCTAAAACCGACTGTCATCCTGAGCGCAGCGAAGGCCCTTATCAAAGCTGAACAACTGCTTTTCGAACGTGATAAAGTCCTTCGCTGCGCTCAGGATGACAATGGCCAATAGCTACTTCAGCAGCTCGTGCAGCACCGTTTGCATGGAGATGGTGCGGTTGCCGGCTTCCTGAATGATGAGCGAGCCGGGGGCGTCGAGCACGGCGTCGGATACTTCCACGTTGCGGCGCACGGGCAGGCAGTGCAGGAATTTGGCATTGTCAGTCAGCGCCATGTGCTCGGGGGTGAGCATCCAGGCGGGGTCGTTCTGGAGCACCTGGCCGTAGTCGAGGTAGCTGCTCCAGTTTTTGGCCTGCACGTAGTCGGCGCCTTCGAGGGCCTTGCGCTGGTCGTATTCGATGCGGGCGCCTTTGGTGAATTTCGGGTCCAGCTCGTAGCCTTCGGGGTGGGTGATGACGAAATCCACCCAGTCGATTTCCGAGAACCAATCGCAGAACGAGTTGGGCACGCACTGGGGCAGGGCGCGCACGTGCGGGGCCCAGGTGAGCACCACCTTCACGCGCTCCTTCTGCCTGGTTTCGGCCACCGTGATAAGGTCGGCGAAGGATTGCAAAGGGTGCAGCGTGGCGCTTTCCAGGCTGATGACGGGCACGGTGGCGTACTGCAGAATCTTGTTGAAGACGACTTCGCCGTAGTCCTCGGCTTTGTCCTTAAGGGTGGGGAAGGTGCGCACGCCCAGCACATCGCAGTACTGGCTCATCACCGCAATGGCGTCTTTGATGTGCTCCTGAGTACCGCCGTTCATCACCGCGCCGTCGGCCATTTCCAGGGTCCAGGAGTCGGCTCCGGCGTTGAGCACCCAGGCTTGCGCGCCCAAGTTGTAGGCCGCCTTTACCGAGCTGAGGCGAGTACGCAGGCTGGGGTTGAAGAAGATGAGCCCGACGGTTTTGTTGCGCCCGATGTGCTGGTAGCCGTAGGGGTTGGCTTTGATTTCCAGTGCTTGCTGCAACAGGGCTTTGTAATCGCCCGCATCGGCGAAGGAGGTGAAGTTTTTCATAATAATTCCGTGTCAAAAAGAACGTCATGCTGAGCGGAGTCGAAGCATCTCTACTGCGAGAGTAACTATTTACTACCGCGGTAGAGATGCTTCGGCTCCGCTCAGCATGACGTTCTATATAAAGGTTGCTTTCGCTATTTTTCTGCCGATTTACATTGCCTTATACTCGTTCCAGCTCTTAATCTTCAAATCCTTCATTTCCAGCGAGCAGAAGGCCTGGATAAACGCCTTCGCCAGCCGTGCATTCGTCAGCAAACCGACACCGAAATCCACGGACGTGCGGCGGATTTTGTAGTCGTTATCCAGCTCGCCTTTCGACAGGTTTTTTGGGATATTAATGACCAGGTCGATTTTCTTTTCCTTCAGATACGTCAGCACGTTGGGCTCCTGCAGCTCATCGGGCCAGAAGAGGAGGCTGCTCGGGATGCCGTTTTCGGCGAAGAAGCGGTGCGTGCCCTGCGTGGCGTACACGGTGTAGCCCTTTTTGATGAGCAGCGCGGCGGGCGCGAGAAGGGCCACTTTGGAGATGATGGGGCCGCCGGAAATCAGCACCGATTTCTGCGGGATTTTGTAGCCCACGCTCAGCATCGATTTCAGCAGGGCTTCCTCGGCGGTGTCGCCCAGGCAGCCGACTTCGCCGGTGCTCACCATATCCACGCGCAGCACCGGGTCGGCGCCGGGCAGGCGGGTGAAGGAGAACTGCGGGGCCTTCACGCCCACGAAGGGCAGGTCGTAGACCCGCTCGCTTTCGTCGCGTTCCACGTGTTTGCCGAGCAGCACTTGGGTGGCCTTTTTAATCAGGTTGTTGCCCGATATTTTCGACACAAACGGATAGCTGCGTGAGGCCCGGATGTTGCATTCAATTACCCGGATTTCGCCGTTTTTTTCCAGGAACTGAATGTTGAACGGGCCGCTGATTTCGTAGCGCCTGGCAATCTTCTCGGCGATGATTTTCAGCTTGCGGATGGTGCCCACGTACACCCGTTGGGGCGGGTAGTACATGGTCGCGTCGCCGGAGTGCACGCCGGCAAACTCCACGTGCTCGGAAATGGCGTAGCTCACGATGTCGCCGTGGTCGGCCACCGCATCCAGCTCAATTTCCTTGGCTTCCTGGATGAATTCCGACACCACTACCGGGTATTCGGCGCTGACCTCGACGGCCGTTTTCAGGAATTCTTCCAGCTCGAAGTTGTTGGACACCACGTTCATGGCCGCGCCCGACAGCACGTAGCTCGGCCGGATGAGCACCGGGAAACCAACTTCGCGCACGAACTCCTGCATGGCAGCCAGCGAGGTCAGCTCCTTCCAGCGCGGCTGGCCGATGCCCAGCTCGTCCATGATGCTGCTGAACTTGTGGCGGTTCTCAGCCTCGTCGATGCGGGCCGGCGCGGTGCCCAGAATGGGCGCGTGGGCGTCGGCCAGGCGGGTGGCGAGGTTGTTGGGAATCTGGCCGCCGGTGCTCAGAATCACGCCGCCGGGCTGCTCGAAGTCCAGGATGTCCATCACCCGCTCGAAGCTCAGCTCCTCGAAATACAGCCGGTCCGACACGTCGTAGTCGGTCGAAACGGTTTCGGGGTTGTAGTTGATGATGATGGTTTTGTAGCCCTCGGCCGCCGCCGTTTGCACGGCCTGTACGCCGCACCAGTCAAACTCCACCGACGAGCCGATGCGGTACACGCCCGAGCCCAGCACCACCACCGACTTCTCGGTTTCGCGCGCCAAGTCGTTTTCGGTGCCGTGGTAGGTGGTGTAGAGGTAGTTGGTTTTGGCCGGGAACTCGGCCGCCAGCGTGTCAATCTGTTTCACCACGGGAATTATCCCAAGTTTCTTTCGGTGCTCCCGAATCTCAAGCTCGTTTCCTTTCACATCGTTTTCACTCCATAAAAGCACTGCAAGTTGCTGGTCAGAAAATCCGGCTTTCTTGCATTCGAGAAGTAATTCTTTGCCCACAAACGGCAGTTCGCTTGCTTGCCAAACTTCACGCCCGAGGTCGTAGATTTTATGCAGACGCTGCAAAAACCAGTGGTCAATCTTGGTCAGCTCGTGCACCTGCTCCAGCGTGTAGCCGGCCTCGAAGGCGCTGTTGATGGCGAAGATGCGCTCCTCGTTCGGCTCGCTCAGGAGCTGGTCGATTTCGGCGTGGTCGAGGTCGTCCTCGGGGCGGTTGGCCACGAAGCCGCGCTTGCCGGTGTCCAACATCCGCAGGCCTTTCTGGATGGCTTCCTCGAAGGATTTGCCGATGGCCATCACCTCGCCCACGCTCTTCATGGCGCTGCCAATCTGGCGGTTAACGCCCGCGAACTTGCCCAAATCCCAGCGCGGCAGCTTCACCACCACGTAGTCGAGGGCCGGCTCAAAGAAGGCCGAAGTGGTCTGCGTCACGCTGTTTTTCAGTTCGGCCAGCGAGTAGCCCAGGCTCAGCTTGGCCGCCACGAAAGCCAGCGGGTAGCCCGTGGCTTTGGAGGCCAGCGCCGAGGAGCGCGACAGGCGCGCGTTCACCTCAATCACGCGGTAATCCTCCGAAACGGGGTCCAGCGCGTACTGAATGTTGCACTCGCCCACGATGCCCAGGTGGCGGATGGTCTTGATGCCGATGCTGCGCAGCTTGTGGTACTCGCGGTTGCTCAGCGTCTGGGATGGGGCCACCACGATGCTCTCGCCGGTGTGGATGCCGATGGGGTCGAAGTTCTCCATGTTGCAGACCGTGATGCAGTTATCATAGGCATCGCGCACCACTTCGTACTCCACTTCCTTCCAGCCCTTCAGCGATTCTTCCACCAGAATCTGGTCGGAAGTGGTGAAGGATTTTTGGGCCAGTGCCCGCAGCTCGTCCATGTTGTTGGCGAAGCCGCTGCCCAGGCCGCCCAGCGCAAACGCCGCCCGCACGATGATGGGAAAGCCGATTTTCTCGGCCGCCGCCAGCGCGTCTTCCATCGTCGTCACGGCCACGCTGCGGGCCGAGAGCACGCCAATCTGCTCCAGCTTCTCCTTGAAAATATCCCGGTCCTCGGTGTCGATGATGCTCTGCACGGGCGTGCCCAGCACCTGCACGTTGTACTTCTCGAATACGCCGGCGCGGTACAGGGCCACGGCGCAGTTCAGCGCTGTCTGGCCGCCAAAGGCCACCAGAATGCCATCGGGCTGCTCCTTTTTGATGACCTCCTCCACGAAGTAGGGCGTCACAGGCAGGAAGTACACGTCGTCGGCAATGTTGTCCGACGTCTGCACGGTGGCAATGTTGGGGTTGATGAGGATGGTGCGGATGCCTTCCTCCTTCAGCGCCTTGAGGGCCTGCGAGCCGGAATAATCGAACTCCCCGGCCTCGCCAATTTTGAGGGCGCCGGAACCAAGGATGAGAACTTTGTTGGGTTTGTTCATTTCGTGCAGTTAAGGCGCAAGCGCCAAACGTCTCTTTATTTAGATTGAGTAGGTGCAATTAATTGTGCTTCCACTCTGAAATTCTGTATGAAGTCACGGTTGAATCGGCGCCTAATGTTAGGCTAAGATGCTTCCCGTAAGTTGGGTCTATATCTGATGTGAATCCGGTAATAATTTCATAGCGAACAGTGTCATCATCATTGTCGAAATTGCCTGGTGTGCCAAGTGAATCAATAAGTTGCTTGTAAGTGAGTCCTTTTAGCTGATGGTGTTCAACCAAGTCGCCAAGCATCCTGTCACGATAAGGATATTCGCCACCTTCGCTATCATCAAATCTCTCCCATTGAGCCTTGTTGAATTTTAATTCATTCTTATTCTGCGCACAAGAAATAATTAGTGTCGAACAAGCAAATACCAAAAGTCCCGCAAGTAGCCTTGACAACTTGGTAAGTGGCATCAGTAATTAGAGTTTAGACGATTTATACTCCACCACCGCTTTCAAAAAGTCGTCAAACAGAAACTCTGTATCCTGCGGGCCGCCGGCGGCTTCGGGGTGGAATTGGGTGGAGAAGAACGGCTTGGTTTTGTGCTTGATGCCTTCGCAGGTGCCGTCGTTCAGGTTCTCGAACAGCATATCCCACTCGGCGGGCAGGGTTTCGGTATCCACCGCGAAACCGTGGTTTTGGCTGGTGATGTAGCAGCGCTGGGTGCCGGTGAGCTTCACGGGCTGGTTGTGGCTGCGGTGGCCGTATTTCAGCTTGAAGGTGTCGCCGCCCGCCGCCAGGCCCATGAGCTGGCTGCCCAGGCAGATGCCGAAAATCGGCTTGTCCTGCTGCAGGGCTTTCTGGAGGTTCTGGATGGTGGCTTCGCACATTTTGGGGTCGCCGGGGCCGTTGCTCAGGAACAGGCCGTCGTAGTCGAGGGTCGTGAAATCGTAGTCCCAGGGCACCCGAATCAGCTCCACGTCGCGCTCCAGGAAGCAGCGGATGATGTTGGTTTTGGTGCCGCAGTCCACGAGCACGATTTTGTGCTGGCCGTGGCCGTAGTGCTGCACGTCGGCCGGGCTCACCTGGGCCACCAGGTTGTCGAGGTTGGGGTCGTGCAGAGGCACATCGGTTTCGGCCACGATTTTGCCCAGCAGGGCGCCTTTCTCGCGCAACTTCTTGGTGAGCATGCGGGTATCGACGCCGAAGATGCCGGGGATGTTGTACTCCTTCAGCCAATCGCCGAGGCTTTTGGCGGCGTTCCAGTGGCTGTGCTCCTCGGAGTAGTAGTTCACCACCAGCCCGGCAATGTGGATTTTGTCGGACTCGAAAATCTTCGAAATCGACTCGTACAGCTCCTCGCCGGGCACGCCGTAGTTGCCCACCATGGGGTAGGTGAGCACCAGAATCTGGCCGGCGAAGGACGGGTCGGTGAGGTTTTCGGGGTAGCCGGTCATGGCCGTGCTGAACACCACTTCGCCGGCGGCCGAGGTGAAGGCGCCGAACGACTGGCCCTGGATTTCGGTGCCGTCTTCGAGGATGAGTTTTACGGTTTGGGACATGTTGTTCTGGTGGGCGCCTCACCCCCCGGCCCCCTCTCCGAAAAGGAGAGGGGGTGCGTTCCGGGTAGGGTGTTGCATGTTTATAAGTTGGCTTTGATGGTGGCTAGGACGCGGCGGGGGAGGGTGAGGGCTTGCTCGTTGGTGAAGCGGAGGACCCGGTAGCCCAATTCGAGTAGGTAGGCCGTGCGGCCGTTGTCGTAGTCGGTCTGGTCGGGTTCGAGGTGGCCAGCTCCGTCCAGCTCTACAATTAGCTTGTGGGAGAGGCACACGAAATCCACGATGTAGCGGTCGATACTGTGCTGGCGGCGAAATTTTGCGTTGAGTTGGTTGCCGCGCAGAAGCTGCCAGAGGGCGGCCTCGGCTGGAGTAGGCTCGTGGCGCATGCCCCGGGCACGTTCTTTTAATGCTAGCCTGGCGTACTGGTTTTTATCGGCCGTGAAGATTTTGTCTTGCGGCAGGTAGTGGTCGGCAGGGTCCATATCATGCTGGGGTTGGGCCTCACCCCCAGCCCCTCTCCGAAAAGGAGAGGGGAGCCAAGGCGGCGCGGGTATGGGGCTGAGCATAGAACTAGAACTAGAAATAAAAACCAAGACTAAAACCAGAGACTAGTCCCCCCCCTCTCCTTTTCGGAGAGGGGGCCAGGGGGTGAGGCGAAACGTAAGGGTGGCCGTAGCTGCAGTTGGCCCGATACAATTTCGGCTGGAACAGGACCATTAATCAGGGGTCTGTTCCAGCCGATGCAGGAGGGATGCCGAACGGGAGCGAAAGCGTGTAAATCAATCTGCTCCGCGCACTGCCGTTTCCGGATGTCAGGCATCGGGAAGTCGGGCGGGCACAACTGCTGGAAAGAAAAAGGGGAGGCTGCTCCTTCGGGGAAAGAGCCAGCCGGCGGCTGCGCAACGGAGGCCAATGGCAGCGTGCAGCTAATCAGAAGGGGAGCCAGGCTCGTAAACTTCATCGTGCTACTCATTGGGGCTGCAAGTTAGTTCTCCGGCCGCTTACTTCCTTGCCTCGGCCGGAATAAGTGTGTACAGGGCCTGCAAAAACCGGTCGATTTCGGCCTTCGTGATGTTGAGCGGCGGCAGCAGGCGGAGCACCGTGGGGTCGGAGGCGTTGCCCACGAAAATGTGGTGTTCGGCGAGCAGTTGGTCGCGGATTTCCTTGATGGGGAAGTCGTATTTGATGCCCACCATCAGGCCGCGGCCGCGGATTTCTTCGGCACCGGCGTGGGCCAGCAGTTCGCGGCGGAGGTAGTCGCCCATTTCGGCGGCGTGGGCCAGCAGGTATTCGTCTTCAATGACTTCGAGCACGGCCAGGGCGGCGGCGCAGGCGAGGTGGTTGCCGCCGAAAGTAGTGCCCAGCAGGCCGT
Organism: Hymenobacter daeguensis; assembly: GCF_054780555.1. Lineage (NCBI taxonomy): Bacteria > Pseudomonadati > Bacteroidota > Cytophagia > Cytophagales > Hymenobacteraceae > Hymenobacter > Hymenobacter daeguensis. The sequence goes on along the minus strand of NZ_BAAGWC010000001.1, from coordinate 854,029 downwards.
AGGAGGCCTTATACTGGGGCGCAATCAGGATGCCGCCGATGGGGAAGCCATTGCCCATGCCCTTGGCCACGGAAATGATATCGGGCCGGATGCCGGCGTGCTGGTGCGCGAAAAACTTGCCGCTGCGGCCGTAGCCGCTCTGCACCTCATCTGCAATCAGGATGACGCCGTACTGCTTGCACAGCAACGCCAAACCCTGCAGGAATTCATCGGAAGGCATGATGATGCCGCCCACGCCCTGAATCGGCTCGATGATGACGGCGCAGACGTCGCCACCGCGCAGGATTTCGGCCACCTCCTTCAGGTCGTACTCGACGAAGCTGATGGCGTGGCCGGCGTTGAAGGGGGCCACGATTTTCGGGTTGTCGGTGGCGGCCACCGCGCCCGAGGTGCGGCCGTGAAACGCGCCTTTAAAGGCCACCACGCGGGTTTTGCCGGTGTGGAAGGACGCCAGCTTCAGCGCATTCTCGTTGGCCTCGGCCCCCGAGTTGCACAGAAACAGCGCGTAATCCTCGTAGCCCGACACTTGGCCCAGCTTGTGCGCCAACTGCGTCTGAATCGGAATCTGCACCGAGTTGGAGTAGAAGCCGATGTTTTGCAGCTGCTCGGTGAGGCGCTGCACGTAGTGCGGGTGGCTGTGGCCGATGGAAATAACGGCGTGGCCGCCGTAGAAATCCAGGTATTCCTGGCCCTGGTCGTCCCACAGCTTGGCGCCGAGCGCCCGCACGGGCGTGATGTTGACGAGGGGATAAACGTTGAAAAGCTCCATGGTTTTTGTGGTGTCAGAGCGTAGTTAAAATAAGAACGTCATGTTGAGCGAAGCGTAGCGGAGTCGAAACATCTCTACCGCTTTATTGAAGATTACTCCACCTATCCAGCATGCCGCCGTAATGAGCGGTAAGCATTGTGGATTCGCCAGCTTCCGTTACTGATGCAGCCTCGAAATCAATGAGCATTGAGGTAATAATTTCCACACTGCTTAAAGTGAGATTTACATAGTAAAAATCGGTATGTATTTCCTCCTGTTTATTATGTAATGCTGGTTTATCAACCTTATTATGACTCAGTATTTGGCTGATTTTCTCAGCTACCTCATTGCTTCCAATCTGTTCAAGATATTGGCGTGTGAGGTTCAGCGTATTAAAATCAAGAATTTTTCCTTGTTCTTAACCTGCTTGTATTCATCTGCGGTCATAAGTCTATTAGAAGTTAAGCTCAACGAAGCAGTAGAGATGCTTCGACAAGCTCAGCATGACGGCCTGATTTAATGACGTGCTGGTTTAAAAAAACGAAGCCTTACTCATCAGCCCCGTCGTTTCCGGAAGCCCGAATAGCAAATTCATGTTCTGCACCGCCTGACCCGAGGCACCTTTCACTAGGTTATCAATCACCGAGGTAATCAATAGCTGCTTGCCCTGCTTCTGCACGTGTAGCAGGCATTTGTTGGTGTTCACCACCTGCTTGAGGTGAATTTCCTTGTCCGAAACCGTGGTGAACGGCGCGTCGGCGTAAAACTGCTGGTACAATGCCCGCGCCTCGTCCTGCGTCAAATCCGAGGGCGTGTAGACGCTGGCGAAAATGCCCCGCGCGAAATTGCCACGGTAGGGGATGAAGTGAATATCAGATTCTGACTGCGGCTGCAGCTGCGCCAGGCTCTCGCCGATTTCGCCGAGGTGCTGGTGCGTGAAGGGCTTGTAGATGGACACGTTGTTCGAGCGCCACGAGAAATGCACCGTTTCCGCCAGGCTCTGGCCCGCGCCGGTCGAGCCGGTAATGGCCGAGACGTGGATGTCGTCGGTAAGCTTGCCGGCCTTCGCCAGCGGCAGCAGCGCCAGCTGAATGGCCGTGGCGAAGCACCCCGGGTTGGCAATGCTCTGGGCCTGCTGGATGCGACTTCTGTTCAGCTCCGGCAGGCCGTACACGAACTCACGGCCGGCAAAATCCGCATCCGCGTGCAGGCGGAAATCGTTGCTCAGGTCGATGATGTGCGTGGTTTCGGGCAGGGCGTTTTTCTGCAGCCAGGCTTTGGAATTGCCGTGGCCCAGGCACAGAAACACCACGTCCTCATCGCCGGCCAGCTCGGAGGTGAACGCCAAATCGGTTTCGCCCACCAGGTCGTCGTGCACTTGGTGCACGGGGTTGCCCGCGTTCGAGGAGCTGACGATGCCGCCCAGCTCCACGAACTCGTGGTGCAGCAGAATGCGGATGAGCTCGCCGGCCGTGTAGCCCGCGCCGCCTACGATGCCGGCTTTGATTTTGGTGTCTTGCATGATGTAGCGCGGACTTTTAGTCCGCGAGTATGTAAAAACGGCAAACCCGGTTGCGCTTAGAGAGGGTTAGTGCGCTAGTGGTCAGACTCGCGGACTAAAAGTCCGCGCTACTCGTGGAGACTAGCGCTAATCTTCAGCTGGTTGCCGAAAATCTTGATGAAGCCACGAGCATCGCGGGCATCCCAGGCGTTGTTTTCCTCGCCGTAGGTCGCCACTTTCGACTGCATCATGTCGTACTTCGACTCAATGCCGAGCAGGTCGAACTGGTAAGGTTTGAGCTGCACGAATACCTTGCCCGAAACGTGGTTCTGCGACGATTCCAGGAAGGCTTCCATGTCGCGCATCACCGGGTCGAGGTACTGGGCTTCGTGCAGCAGCGTGCCGTACCAGTTGGCGATGTAGTCCTTGTGCAATAGCTGCCAGCGGGTGCTGGTGTGCTTTTCCAGCAGGTGGTGGGCCTTGATGAGCATGAGCGGCGCGGGCGCCTCGAAGCCCACGCGGCCCTTGATGCCCAGGATGGTGTCGCCCACGTGCGTGTCGCGGCCGATGGCGAAGGCCGCGCCCAGCTCGTTTAGCTTCTGAATGAGGGATACCGGGTCCAGCGTTTCGCCATTCAGGGCCACCGGCTCGCCTTTTTCGAAGGTGATTTCTACGCGCTCCGAATCGTGCCGTTGCAGCTGCGACGGGTAGGCGCTTTCGGGCAGGGCCTCGTGCGAAGTCAGCGTTTCGACGCCGCCCACGCTGGTACCCCAGATGCCTTTGTTGATAGAGTACTTGGCCTTCTCCCAGCTCATTTCGAAGCCCTGTTTCTGCAGGTACTCAATCTCGGCCTGGCGCGACAGTTTCAGGTCGCGGATAGGGGTGAGGATTTCCGTTTTGGGCGCAATCACCGCGAAAGCCACGTCGAAACGCACCTGGTCGTTGCCGGCGCCGGTGCTGCCGTGTACGATGTAGTCGGCCTCGTTGGCGCGGGCGTACTCGGCAATGGCCAGGCTCTGGAACATGCGCTCAGCGCTCACGCTCAGCGGATAAGTGTCGTTTTTCAGCACGTTGCCGAACAGCAGATAGCGCAGGCAGTCGTGGTAAAAGCGCGTGGTCACGTCAATCACCTCGTGCTTCACCGAACCCAGTTCGTAGGCGCGCTTCTCGATGGCGGCCAATTCTTCGGCCGTGAAGCCGCCAGAATTGACGATGACGGTGTGCACTTCCAGGTCGAGCTCGCGCGACAGGTACACGGCGCAAAACGAGGTGTCGAGGCCGCCGCTATAGGCGAGAATGGCTTTTTTCTTCATTATTATTATTACAGTGCAGAATCAGTTTCAGGGTCAGAAGCAGAGTCGTGGGTGAGCGGCAGGGTGGGGGTGAGGGTAGCAAAATCGGGCATCTGCAGTTGCACCAACTGCTTTTCGGGCGTGTCGTAGAGCATGCCGGTGCAGAGGCACATCTTGCGCTCGTTCTCCATCAGGATGCCGTAGTTTTTGCAGCTTTTGCAGCCTTTCCAGAAGTCTTCGCTGGTGGTGAGCTCCGAGAAGGTGACGGGCTCGTAGCCCAAATCCGTGTTGATTTTCATCACGGCCAGGCTGGTCGTGATGCCGAAAATCTTGGCCTGCGGGTACTTGGTGCGCGACAGTTCGAACACCGCCTGCTTGATGGCCCGGCCCACGCCGCCCTTGCGAATCTCGGCGTTCACAATCAGGCCCGAATTAACGACAAAGGTCTTGTCGTCAAACGTTTCGATGTAGCAGAAACCCGCCAGCTCGTCATCGACAAAGGCGATGATGCCGTCGCCGCTGGCCATCTTTTTGGCCACGTAGTCCGGCTCGCGCTTGGCGATGCCCGTGCCCCGCGTTTTGGCCGACTCGACGTACCATTGGCATAATTGTTCAGCGTACTGTGCGTCCGCCTCCGTTGCAACCCGAATTGTCATTGATTATTAAAAACTTAGGGATAGATGCGTGGCTGTCCGGAAACCCCGACCGTAGTTTATACGGGGGAATTCCTGCTAAAGCCCAAACCTGTCTGTAAGTTGAGCGGATACTGGCCCGGCTCAAAGGGCTGGCCAAGGGGCCAACATGCGGCTGCTGAAGCCGCTAGGGTCGTCGCACTAATGCGCAAGTCGTTTGGCACACGCCGGCCACCACCGACCTAGTGGCCGGAGCGAGCTTAAAAGACGTGGAAACGGAGCGGAGCATGGCGGAAACTAAGTCGATTCGGCGCTCTAACGAAGCAGCGAGTCAAGTGGTTCAATTCTGCCGCAAAGGTAAAAGGCCCTACTTTTGCCCGCAACATTTCCAGGATTATTTTTGAATGAAGCGCCAGCCACCTCCGGGTTTGCGCCATCAGGTGAAGCAGTGATGAAGCCCGAATTACACGTATTTAAAATAGGCGGCGGTATAATTGACAACGAGGTCGATTTGCTGGAATTCATACGGTTGTTTTCCGAAATAAGCGGCCCCAAAATGCTGGTGCACGGCGGCGGCAAAGGCGCCAGCGAGCTGATGAAGAATTTAGGCATCGCCCCGCGCATGGTAAATGGCCGCCGCATTACCGACGCTGCCACGCTGGATTTGGTGACGATGTTCTACGCCGGCAAAACCAATAAGCAGATTGTGGTGGCGCTGCAGAGCCGGGGCGTCAACGCGCTGGGCCTCAGCGGGGCCGACGGGAATGTAATTCAGGCCGTGAAGCGCCCGGTGCGCGAAATTGATTACGGATTTGTGGGTGATTTGAGCGAGGCCAGCGTGAATGCCGCCCTGATTCGTCAGTTTCTGACGTTGGGATTGACGCCGGTATTCTGCCCGATTAATCATGACGGACACGGCCAGCTATTAAATACCAACGCCGATACTATTGCGGCTTCCGTGGCAAAGGCTTTAAGCGGGCAATATGCCGTGGCGTTGCATTTCTGCTTTGAAAAGCGCGGCGTGCTTACCGATGTAAATGACGATAACTCGGTAATTGCGAAAATTAACCTGACCGATTACGCCGAATTGCGGGAGAGCGGGATAATTGCCGACGGCATGTTGCCCAAATTAGAAAATGCTTTTGATGCGCTGCAATTCGGGGTCGAAAAAGTAATTATTGAGCACGCTTTGTTTATCAACGAAGACTTGAAAACGACGCTATGTCTGAATTGATAAAGCAGCTGAGTGATGATGCCGTAAAGCTCCTGCTGAAGCTCATCAGAACGCCTTCTTTTTCGCGGGAAGAAGCCGGTACGGCCACCCTGATTGAGGAATTTTTGATTGCGCACGGTGTAGCGCCGCAGCGCCGGCAGAACAACGTGTGGGCAGTTTCGGGCGGTTTCGACTCCGGTAAGCCCACCATTCTGCTCAACTCGCACCACGACACCGTGAAGCCTGGTGCAGGCTGGCAATATGACCCGTTTCAACCCACCCTGGAAGGCGAAAAATTAATTGGATTGGGTAGTAATGACGCGGGGGCTTCGGCGGTGAGCCTGCTGGCAACGTTCCTGTATTTTCAGGACAAGCCCAATGCCTTTAATTTGATTTGCGCCATCACGGCCGAAGAGGAAATTTCGGGCGCAAACGGAATTCGGAGCGTACTGCCGGAGCTGGGGGAAATAGCCTTCGGAATTGTGGGCGAGCCCACCGGCATGAACCTGGCCATTGCCGAAAAAGGCCTGATTGTGCTGGATTGCACTGCACACGGCAAAACCGGCCATGCCGCCCGTGAGGAAGGCGAAAATGCCCTTTACAAAGCCCTGGACGATATTCAATGGCTGCGCGGCTTCCGGTTTCCGGAGGTGTCGGCGCTGCTGGGGCCGGTGAAAACAACGGTGACGCAGATAAGCGCGGGCACGCAGCACAATGTGGTGCCGGACCGATGCCAATTCGTAATTGACGTGCGCACCAATGAGCTGTACCAGAACCAGGAAATTGTCGAATTTCTGCGCTCAAAACTGCAGTCAGAAATAGTGCCCCGCTCCACGCATCTGAATTCATCCCGAATCAGCGAAAACCACCCGCTGATTAGAAAGGGCGTAGCCATGGGAAAGACAACTTACGGCTCGCCCACGCTGTCGGACCAGTCGATGATGCCGTTTGAAACCCTGAAAATGGGGCCGGGCGAAAGTGCCCGCTCGCACACGCCAAATGAGTTTATTCTGGTGAGCGAAATACGGGCGGGCATCAGGGATTATATCGAGCTGTTGAGCGGGCTGGAATTGTAGGTGCTTTTAATGGGCAATGCAGAACGGGCAGGCTATTTCGCTCAATCAGGCATTTTCCAGCGTGGCAATGTCGAATTTATGCATCTGCATCATGGCGGCTACTTTGCGTTTCATGCGCTCGGGGTCGTTGGTGCTCAGCAATTGATTGATGTTGGCAGGGGTGATTTGCCACGACACGCCGAAAGGGTCTTTCAGCCAGCCGCAGTCGCCGGGCTCACCGCCGTTGGCCGTGAGCTTTTCCCATAGCTCGTCGATTTCGGCCTGACTTTCGCAGCTGACGGACAGCGAAATGCCCGTCGTGAAAGTGAAATAGGGGCCGCCATTTAGTGCCACGTATTTCTGGCCGGCCAATTGAAATTCGACCGTCATCACGCTGCCGACGGGCATGTGGGTGCCTGCTACATAATACGTGGTGTTGAGGATGGCGGAATCCTTGAACAAGCTGACGTAGAGCTTGACAGCCGCTTCGGCCTGGTCGTTGAAGGTGAGGAAGGTGGTGATTTTCTGCATGGTTTCTGGGGCGTGGTAAGGCTGCTCAAAAATACGGTTTTGCCAGGGGCAGCTGGCTGGATAATTACGGCAATTTGCGGGGGCATTTGCGCCATATTTTTTCTGGTTGAGGCGAGCGCCGGGTGCATAGCCGGCGGGCAACTATTCGTGGTAGCGCTACCTTTGCCGGTATGAAAATCTGGGAAAAAGGCATTGCCGTTGATAAGAAAATTGAGCAGTTCACCGTGGGACAGGACCGGGAGCTGGACCTTTATCTGGCCAAGTTCGACGTGCAGGCTTCGAAGGCACAGGCCAGTATGCTGGCCAAGGTTGGGCTGATTTCCGCCGCCGAGAACCTGCAGCTGCAGCAGGGGCTGAACGAGCTGGCGGCCGAGATTGAGGCCGGCACCTTCACCATCGGCGAGGAGTTTGAGGACGTGCACTCCAAAATTGAGTATTACCTGACCGAGAAGTTCGGCGACGCGGGCAAGAAAATTCACACGGCCCGCTCGCGCAACGACCAGGTTCTGACGGCGATTCAGCTGTTTTTGAAGGACTACACGGAGCGGATTTCGGCCCAGATGCTGGCCCTGGCGGAAGTGCTGCTGCACAAGGCCGAGGCCCACAAAAACGACCTGCTGCCGGGCTACACGCACTTTCAGGCCGCGATGCCGAGCAGCTTCGGGCTGTGGTTTTCGGCCTACGCCGAGCACCTGCTGCTGGATTTGGCACTGTTCGAAGCGGCGCATACCGTGGCCGACCAGAACCCGCTGGGCTCGGGCGCGGGCTTCGGCAGCAGCTTCCCGATTGACCGCGAAATGACGACCCGCGAAATGGGCTTCGGCAGCGTGGCGGTGAGTAGCGTGGGGGCGCAGATGCTACGCGGCAAAACCGAGAAGACGCTGGCCTTTGCCATTGCCGGCGCGGCGGGCACGCTGGGCAAGCTGGCGTATGACCTGGTGCTGTACAACAGCCAGGATTTGGGCTTCGTGACCTTGCCGAAGGAATTCACGACGGGCTCCAGCATCATGCCGCACAAGAAAAACCCCGACGTGTTTGAGCTGGTGCGCGGCCACGCCAACCGCCTCCAGGCGCTGCCCAACGACATTATACTGGCCACCAGCAACCTGCCCAGCGGCTACCACCGCGACTTTCAGCTGCTGAAGGAGCTGCTGTTTGGGCCGATGATGCAGTTTGCCGACTTGCTGGACATGCTGCTGTTTGCACTGCCCGAAATCAAGATTAAGCCCGGCGTGATTGAGCAGGCGAAGTACGACCCGATTTTCTCGGTGGAGAATATCAACCAGCTCATCATTGCCGGCGTGCCCTTCCGCGATGCCTACCAGCAGGTGGGCCGCGCCGTGGAGGACGGCAGCTACGTGCCGCACCGCGCGTTTCAGACCACCCACCTGGGCAGCATTCACAATCCGGGGCTGGCGGAGATTGCCGGCAAAGTGGCGCGCTGGAAAGAGCGCAGTGAGCTGTTTGGGAAATAAAGCTGCCGACCTCCGGAAGCAATATGCCGGCTCGTAGCTTGGCGCAACGCCACTTTTGCTTCTTGCAAAAGTGGCGTACTGTTATCCGGAGCTTTGGGATGGGCTATTTTGCCACGCGCTGGCTGTAGAAATTGTCGTTGGTCAGGAGCCGTACGATGTAAATGCCCGTGGGCAGCTGATGCGTGTCAAGGGTCCAGCGGCCGGGCTGGGTGGGGTCGGCGGTGGCCACCACGGGCTGCAGGCGGCCCACGGCATCAAGAATGTGCAGCTGGGGGGCTTCGGTGCCAATGGGCAGGGCGAAACTGGCCATCCATTCGTGGGCTGAGCCGCCCGGATACACGGCCAGGGTTTCGTTGGCGGCCCGGCCCAGCTTTACCGATTGCACTGGCGAGTAGGCGGTGGTGCCACTAAAATCGGTTTGGCGCAGGCGGTAGTAGCTGATGCCAGGCATCGGCTGCTCATCGGTAAGCTCATAGCCGGTGTAATGCGGCACCGTGCCGGCCCCAGCCACCGTGCGCAGGTCGCGAAAGGCCCGGCCGTCGGCCGAGCGCTCGATGGTAAAGCTCCGGCAGCTCTTCTCCGAAGCCGTGGCCCAGCGCAGCGCTACGGCTTGGCGGCTGGTGGGCGTGGCCGTAAACAGCACCAGTTCTACCGGGAGTGGGCGGCAACGGATGCTGGGGGCTTCGGCGTCGCAGCTGGCTTCGTTGGTATTGGCGGCGGCCAGCGCATCGGGGCAGCCATCCTTTTTCGCCCGCGATACGCACACCGATATGGCATCGGCCGCGCAATTGTTTAGCAGGTGAGTGGTGGCCCCATTGCCGCCATACACGCAGCCGGCCACGCTGAGCGCCCCCGATGTTTGGCCATTGCCGCTGCACAAAGTGTTGTTGGAGCCCCCAAGCGAGAGGTCGAGGTTGCCGCCGACTGCCAGCACACCATTGGTGATAATGTTGGAGTTGAGCAGCACCAGATTGCAGCTGGTCATGAGCGTCGCATCGCGCGCAATACTCACGGTTGCTTTGTCAACCGTGAGCTGGCTCATCTGTACGCGGCTGCCGCTGTTTAGCAGCAGGTTGGTGGCCACCTGGGAGTTGGTGCCGTCGCCCAGCACAAAGGGGTAGTCGCCGCTGATGGAGGCATCGCGGGCCAGCGTAATGGCCCCTCGGCTCGATACGGTAATTGCTCCGCTGTTCACCACGATGGAGCTGCCGGAGGCCATCGTCAGCGTCCCGTTGTCGATGGTGAGCGAGCCGCCGCTGGCCAGTATGAAGGTGCTGGTCAGGGTCACGTTGTAGCCATCCAGGATGATGGTGGCCCGGCTGTTTGAGGTTGGGGCGGCGCTGCACGAAGCCCCGGCCGCCTGGGGCGCATAGATGGTGGGGTCGTTGAAATTGCCGTCCCGCACAACGCGATACGTGCATTGGGCCAGGGCCGGAGAGGCCGAAAACGTGCTGCAGAGCAGCAGCACAAGCAGGGCTGGTAAGATGGGTTTCATACTGGTGGGATTTAGGGTGAGCGTGCTGATGTCATGGGCTGAAAGCGTAGTAATTGAATATACGCATTTTTTATAATAACCGGATTCTGCAATGTAATCGAATAATGATGCAGCCTGAGGGAATAGATTTAGCAGCGCACTTTTTCGTGCAAGGCGAACAAAACCAGTTTGCTAAGCCTGCTTTTGGCCGGGGCTGACCGACGGGCACACGCAACGCCGGGCACCTGCCCATAGCCGCCCGACCCAAAGGCGGCAGATAACAGCCCCTGGCCTGCCTGCCGCCTGAAAACCGGGCGGGCCGGAGCTGGAAACCGACTGCAAATGCATCAGATTGGTCGATGCCAGTGGCCGGTTTGGGCGGCGGAAAGCGTGGTTTGGGACGAAACAGGGCCCGCCGCCGGGCCGGCGTTGCAACCGGAATCCGGCCCCCGGGCCTCTCTCAGGCATGTTTCACCATCCATTTTCTGAAATGAAGAAAACACGCTTACTGGCAGTGCTGCTGCTGCTGCTGTCGGCCCTGAACAGCTGCACCAAAGATTCTACCGATGTCGATTACATTGTGGGGGCCTGGGAAAACCGCTCGCAGTTTGAGGGCCTGGCCCGGAGCGCGGCGGTGAGCTTCGTCATCAATGGCAAGGGCTACGTGGGCCTCGGCACCGATGGCACCGACAAGTACAAGGACTTTTGGGAATACACGCCGGCCACCAATACCTGGCGGCAGATTGCCGACTTTCCGGGCGTGGGCCGCTACCAGGCCGTGGCCTTCGCGGCCAATGGCAAGGGCTACGTGGGCACCGGCTACGACGGCCTCAACCGCCTGAAGGACTTCTGGGAATACAACCCCGCCACCAATACCTGGGCCCAGAAAGCCGACTTCGCGGGCAGCGCCCGCTACGGGGCCGTGGCCTTTGCCCTCAACGACAAAGGCTACGTGGGCACCGGCTACGACGGCAACTACAAGAAAGACTTCTGGCAGTACGACCCGCTGGCCGATGCCTGGACGCAGAAGCCCAGCTTCGGCGGCAACAAGCGCCTGGGAGCCACGGCTTTTGTGGTAAACAACGAGGGCTACATCTGCACCGGGATTGATAACGGGACCTTTCAAACCGACAACTGGAGCTACAACCCCGGCACCGAAGCCTGGACCGAGCACCGCCCCCTCATCCTCAACAACGACGACGTGGCCGGCGACAACTACAACTTCAGCGCCGTGCCGCGTGCCTACGGCGTGGCCTTTTCCATCAACAACACCGGCTACGTGGCCCTGGGCAGCAAGGATGCCCAGCTAACCAACTGCTGGGCCTACAGCCCCACGGACGACAACTGGTACCAGAAGACGGATTTTGGCGGTTCTTCGCGCATCTCGGCGGTAGCCTTCGGGCTGGGCGACTACGGCTACATTGCCCTGGGGGCCAACGGCAGCACCCGCTACGACGACCTCTGGATACTGGAGCCCGATGCCGATGTGGACTAAGGTTGATTTGCCATCCGGCCTGAGGCCCTGGCGGCAATTGGTGGGGGGCCTGCTGCTGGCCGCGGCCGGCACCGCCTGCGACCCGGTGGGCAACATCACCGTGGATGTACCCCAGACCACTGCCAGCGGCAGTGGCTACTACGTGGATACGCTCACGGTGCGGCTGGCCACGGTGTGGCACGACTCGGTGGTGACCTCGACCAGCGACAACCTGCTGGTGGGCCGCTACCAGGACCCGCGCCTGGGTACCGTCACGGCCCGCAGCTACTTCCGGGTGGGCCTGGCTTCGGCCTACTCGCCCGGCAGCGCCGAGGTGTTCGACTCGCTGGTGCTGGAGCTCAGGCCCGATACGTACCGCTACGGCGACACCACCCGCCAGCAGACGGTGGAAGTGCACCGCCTGCGCGCCCCGCTCGAAGATGCCAAAACGTACTACGCCTTCAGCCAGCTGAGCTACGATGCGGCGGCCCTCAACCAGGGCACCGGGGCCCGTGCCTTCTACGCCCGGCCCAGCCTGAGCGCCCTGCGCCTGCGCCTGGCCGATGCCCTGGGCCGGGAGCTGCTCACGGCCGGCCAGGCCGACCGCCTCACCACCGAAGCCGAGCTGAACTACCTGCTGGCCGGCCTGGTGCTCGCGCCCGGGGCTGCCGATGATGCCGCCCTGCTCCGCACCCAGGCCAGCACCGAAGGCGGCGCCCTGCACCTCTACACCCACGACCCCGCCGACCCGCTCACGGCCCTGGTGCAGGACTTCACGCTGGCCGCCGGCACCAAGCACTTCTACCAGGTCACGGCCGACCGTACCGGTACGCTCCTGGCGCCGCTCACGGCCTCGCTGCAAGCCCTCGATGTGGCCCGGACGGCTCAGGAGGCATACATCGACGGGGCACTGGGCTTGCAAACCAAGGTGGAAATCCCGTACCTGACCGACCTGCGCACTTTCGGCTCGACGCTGACCATTGTGCAGGCCAACCTGATGCTGGAGGCGCTGCCGGGCACCAGCACCCGCTACCTGGCCCCGCCCGGCAGCCTCAGCGCCTACCTCAGCGGCCGGGGCAACCAGCAGGGCCTGGCCCTGGGCAGCAGCACCACGGGCACGGCGCTGAGCATTCCTTATGCGTACGGCACCTCGGCCTACACGGGCCTGGAAACGGGTTTCTACAGCTTTTCGGTGACGGAATACTGCCAGGCGGCCGTCAACCGGACGCTCGACAACAATGGCTTGCTGCTGGTAGCGGCCACGCCCACCAGCCCGGAGCGCGTGGTGCTGGGCGGCCCCAGGCGGGCAGAAAACCGCCTGAAGCTGGGGCTCTATTTTATGAATAAATAAGCGGTTGATAACGAAGTACTAGGCTGGGGCCGATAGCCGCATTGCGGCCATTGGCCCCGGCTTTGGGCGGGCCCGCGCCACCAAATGCAGGCTTTTGCTGTTTAAGGCATTATGCCTACTTCGCCCACCCGCCGCCCCGACCTGCTGCGCCTCGACTACGATACCTACCGCGCCCTACCCGCCATTGCCAATTCCGACCTCTCGCGCCTGCGCGATGCCCTCGACGGCCGCCCGCCGCGCCCCCAAACCAGCGCCAGCGAAGGGGCCCTGAGCTTCGGCACCGCCTTCCACACGGCCCTGCTGGAACCGGCCGACTACGTGGCCGGCCAGCCCGGCCTGAACGATACGCTGGTGTGGTGGCTGGTGGAGGGCGTGAAGCTGAACACCCAGCTGGCCGAGCTTTTGGAGCAGGGCACGCCCGAAGTCAGCGTGCTGTTCACGGAGCCCGAAACCGACACGCTCTGCAAGCTCCGCGCCGACCTGGTGGTGAGCCAGCCCGACCAGCCGTTCACCATCATCGATTTCAAAACCACCAGCGCCCGCGATGCCGACCATTTCCTCTGGCAATGCTCGGCCTACGACTACGACCGCCAGGCCGCCTTCTACACCGATGCCCTGCACGCCGACCGGTTCCTGTTAGTGGGCGTGCAAAAAATCGAGCCCTTCGGCGTGTTCACTATCGAAGTAAGCGAGCAGATGCTGGCCGAAGGACGCCAGAAATACCAGCGCCTGCTGCGCCTGCTCAAAGCCCCCGCCACCGCCCCCGCCTACCGCGCCGAGGCAGTGCAGGCCGCCGTAGATGCCCTGGGCCTGGGGCCGGAGGAGCGGTAGGCCGGCCGCTGAATACAGAAGGAATTCAGGTTAGAAGCCCTTCGCCTTTCGGGGAATGGCTTTTTCGTGCTCATACAATTTGAGCCGATGAATACTTACTAATTAGTAAGTAAGTAGTATGTTTGTGCTGCTATGCAAATCCCAGCTGTCGCTACTCCGCTTGTTCCCGATACCAAAACGCGCATCCTCGACCTGGCCGAGGCACTGCTGCTGGAGCGGGGCTTCAACGCCTTCAGCTACCAGCACCTGGCCAAAGAGCTGGGCGTGAAGCCGGCCGCCATTCATTACCACTACCCCGGCAAAGACGACCTGGGCACGGCCCTGGTGGCCCGGCAGCTGCGCCGCCTGCGCAAGTGGCGCGACCTGCCCCGCGTGGCCGACCTGCCCCCCGCGCAGCAGCTCGAAGCCCTGCTGGCCGTGTATGAAAACCACCTCGGCCACGACCGGCGGGTGTGTTTGTTCGGCTCGTTGGCCGCCGATTTTCGCACCTTGCCCGCGCCCATGCAGGCCGAGCTGCGCACCTTCAACCGCGAGCTGACCGAGTGGCTGGCCCAGGTGCTGGCCGTGGGCCGCGCCACGGGCGCGCTCCGGTTTGTGGGCAGCCCGGCCGCCAAGGCGGCCCAGGTGCTCACCACGCTGGCGGGGGCTTTGCAAGTGGCGCGGGTGCACGATGAAACGCCTTTTCAGGTGATAATTGGCCAGCTGCGGCTGGAGCTTTTCGCCTGAGTTCCGGCGATAGCCGGGCTATTTTAACCCTACTGCTTTCTGCTGTTTCACCTAACCACCGGCTGCACATGACCAATATCTATTCTCCGGCACACGAGTTTTTTATGGCCAATCCCGAGCCGGCGGCTGTTGCCCCCACCATTCGCTACCCCTCGCCGCCCGCCGGGCTGCGGTGGCTCCGCTGGCAGCTGAAAGTGCTATGGGCCGTGGCCCCGGCTACGGCGTTTCGGCAGGCGTGGCGGCTGTTTTGCACGCCGCGCCGCCTGCCCGTGAAGGACTGGGAGGCCCCGGCACTGGCCGAGGCCCGCCGCCGCACGGTGACCGTCGGCCACGACGGGGTGGCCGTGTACGAATGGGGCCCGGCGGCGGCGGCGGCCGTGGTGCTGGTGCACGGCTGGGAACACCGCGCCAGCTTCTGGCGGGCCTGGGTGCAGCCCTTGCTGGCGGCCGTCTACCGCGTGGTGGCGCTCGATGGGCCGGCGCACGGCAATTCCGGCGGCCGCTACACCACGCTCACCGATTTTGGCGCGGCCGTGCAGGCCGTAGTTTGCACCGTGGGCCAGGTGCGCGCTATTGTGGCGCACTCGTTTGGGGCGGCGTCGGTAGCCGGGCTGCCGGTGCGGCTGCCGGGCGGGGTTCCATTGCCGCGCTTGGTGCTGCTCAGCGCGCCGCTGAACCCCCGGGTAGTGGCCGGCCGCTTTGTCGACTTCCTCGGATTGCCCGCCGCGCTGGTGGCGCGCTTTGCCGCTCACATCGAGCGCCTCACCGGCCGCCCGGCCGACTCTTTCGCCGTGGCGGCCGCCGGCCCCGGCACCGGCGCCGAAAAAGTGCTCATTATGCACGACGAAAACGACGAAATCATCCCGTTCGCCGAAGGCCGGCAAATTGCCGCCGCCTGGCCCGGGGCCAGGTTGCACGCCACGCGCGGCCTGGGCCACAACCGCATTCTGCGCGAGGCCGCCGTGGTGCAGGCCGCCGTTGATTTTATGGGGTAGTCAGATGGGGCTGCTTGCCCGCAGTCGTTCAAAGATGCTCTGCGCCCTCAGCGGCCAGCTGCCGCAGCACCTCGCGCAGCCCCTCCGGCGCGCTGATGCGCCGCCCGACGTGCTGCACGTACTCGGCTTCGGCCCGCAGGTCGCGCTTGAGCTGGCGTAGTTCCAGCTCCTGCTTCTTGCCGGAGCCCGTCACGAAACCGTGGGGGCCGTACTTCAGCTCGTTCATTTCCTGCTTCAGCTGGGCCTGCTGCTGAAGCAGGGCGCGGGTGTAGCGGGCCAGCACATCGTCGGCCTCCGCATCGGCGGGGCCGGTTTCGGCCAGCAGCTGCAGCAGCGCGTAGAGGTCGTCGGCCTCGTAGGCTTCGGTGATGCGCTGCATCCGGGCGGTTTTGTCGGCTTGCTTTTCGGGGTCGCGCTCCAGGTCGGGGTGGTGCGCGCGGGCCAGCTGGCGGTAGATGGTTTTGGTGTTGGATGCGAGCTGCTTCTGGTCGGCGCGGGCGGCGGCTTCGGCGGCTTCCTGCTGGCGCCGGGCTTTGGTTTTGCGCCGGGCCTTTGCGGCTGCAGCAGCCTGCTCGTGCGGGGGCAGGGCCGGGTCGGGGATGAAATCCGGCTGGGATTTCGAGGCGGTTCCGGCTTCCGAATCGGCGCCGAAAGCCGGTTTATCCCGATGATTCGCTGGCGCGTACCGGCGAATGATGTCGCTCTCATCCTCGCCAAACCGCGCTTCCAGCGCCCGCGCATTGCCCAGAATCACGCCCAGAATCTGCTCCTCTTCCAGGCGGCTGAAGTAGCTCAGCAGCAGCGCTTCCTCCAATGGCGCATACAGCTCGCGCCGGGCCGTCACCACGGCCCCGGCCGCCGGCCCCACCTGCTGCCAGTAGCGCCGTCGGGCGTTGGCCTGCTCGGCCCGCAGGTCGCGCAGCCGCTCGCGCAGGTTCTCCACGTCGAGAATGGCCTGCCGGAAGGCCTGCTGGGCGGGCGTGCCCGAAGGCTGCTCATCGGTGCGAACCGGAACGGTAATGCGTTCGAGAGGCATGGAATCGGGGTTTTTCATTTGATGGCAAAGGTAGGAACGCGGCATGGCGCGGTCGTGGCCGTAGGAACGCGCCGTGGCGCGTTCCTACGGCCACAGCTCAAAGGCCACCCGAAACGTGTTGCAGTGCGCGTCCACGATGTCGGCCAGCCGCTCGGAATAGCCCCCGCCCATGCTCACGGCCACCGGCAGGCCGCGCACCCGGCACAGGCCCAGCACCAGCTCGTCGCGCTGCCGGCAGCCGGCCGGCGAGAGCGCCAGCTTGCCCAGCTTATCGGTGGCCAGCACGTCCACCCCGGCCTGGTAAAACATGAAATCGGGCCGCACGCGCTCCACCAGCGGCTCCAGCGTAGCCGTGAGCTGCGCCAGATAGTCGGCATCGCCGGTGCCCAGCGCCAGCGGAATATCCAGGTCCGACTCCTCTTTGCGCAATGGGTAGTTGGCCCCGGCGTGCATCGAAAACGTGAAGACGCGTGGCTCGTTGCGGAAAATGCGGGCCGTGCCATCGCCCTGGTGCACGTCCAGGTCCACTATCAAAACCTGTCGGGCCAGCCCGTGCGCCAGCAGGTGCGCCGCCGCAATGGCCTGGTCGTTGAGCACGCAAAAGCCTTCGCCGCGGTCGGCAAAAGCGTGGTGGGTGCCCCCGGCCAGGTTCAGCCCGATGCCATCGCGCAGGGCCCGCCGGGCCGATTGCACGGTGCCCGCGCTGCTGCTCAGCGAGCGCCGCACCAGCTGCGGGCTCTGCGGCAGGCCCAGGTTGCGCACCTCGCGGGGCGAGAGCTGCAGGTCGCGCACCTTGTGCCAATACTCGGCGGTGTGCACCCGCAGGACATCTGCCTCGGCGCACAGGCCCGGCTCATAAAAGTCTGCCGGCGCGGCAATGCCCTGCCACAGCAATTGCTCCCGAATGAGGGCGTATTTGGCAATGGGGAAGCGGTGGCCGGCGGGCAGGTCGAGGGTGTAGTGGTCGGAAGTGGCGAGGCAGGGCATACGCCGCAGGTACTGCGAATGAGGAGGTGGGGTTTTTCAGTGCCGGATAGCAGGCGCGCTAATCAGGCGAATTTGCCACTGCTCTGCAATTTATAAATTCCGTCAAAAAAATATTTATCAATTATTTTTAAAAATAATTTGCGCAATTAAAATTAATCCTCAACCTTTGTCGCAACAAAAGCAAATACCCATGTACCGCCACCTGATACTCACAAGCAATTCGGATAAGATGCAGCCAGAACGGCTGCTTCCGCTCGGTACGTTTGCCTGATTTCAGCTTTACGCTGAAGCCTGACACCGCCCGAGCCCACAATGCTCGGGTTTTTTGTTGCTAGTCGGTCCGTCAACCGCTTGTCTCATTCAATCCATGCACAATATCCGCCCCGGTTACCTGCCCAAACAGTTCCAGCTCCGGCCCGATGGCGGCCTGCTGGATTGGTGCGGCCGTGCTTTTCTTCCTGGTTGGAAACGTCGATAGCCTCGGCGTAAACTCCCGCGAAATAGAAAAGCCCGGCCCCGAAAAGCCGGGCTTTTTCGTGTAATTAATTGCCAGATAAAAATCCGTTTTTATTTGAACGGGAGGGGTGCGTTTAATTCAATTTGAACTGTCGCCGAATTATTATTTGGTAATTATTGCCGTCGGTTTTTCTCCTCGATTCTTCTTTTTCCACATTTCTCATTCCCCCTTTTTCGCCATGCGCTTCTTAGCTCCTCCACCCGTTTATCGGCTCCTTGCTGCGGGCCGGCTGCGCCAGTGGGCGGCCAGTTGGTCGGCCGCTGAGCAACGGCAAAATCGACTGAAACCGGGCTGCCGGCTGCGTGCGCCCACCTCTCTTATTCGAAAACCTGGCTAGGCACTGTCTGCGGGCAGGCCCCCGCTTTATGGCAAACCGTAACAAACCTATTTCGGCGGAAACCCGCCGCTGGCAACAAGCCGGTGCCGCCCTCGCGCGGCACATCGACTGGCGCAAATGGCCCCTGTCGCGGCAAATTGACTTTATTTTTTCCTTTGCGTCGCCCCACCAGCTGTACGAGGCCGTGGGCGTCGATTCGGTACTGTCGCAGCTCTACGCCATGTGCGTGGCGGTGCTGCCGGCCGAGGTTCGGCCCGCCATTCGCACGGCGCTGCAAGCCCTGGCTACCAAGCGCATCGGCGTGCTGCACCGGCCCGAGCTGGGCCTGGCGGTGGCCGCCCTCACCGAGCGCTACGCCCAGCGGGTGCGCGAGGTGGCCGACTGGCAGCCCAAAAGCAGCAACGTGTACCGGCAGCTGACCGGCCTGGTGCGGCACCTGTTCGACGGCTACGGCAACACGCCCGCCTGGCTGATTGAATCCTGGACGCGCCCGACGTTGGTGGAAGACGGCGTGAGCCTGCCCGATTTGACCCTGCACCTGGGGCAGGGCAAGTCCCTGCGCAGCTTCCCCGGCCTGCCCGTGGCCCTCAGCAAACGGCTGGAGCATGGGATGCGGCAGGCACCGGCCGGCTGCACTTTCCGCGAAGCCTTGCGCTACGCTCAGCTGGCGGCCCGCGATGCGCTGGCCTGGTGGGGCGTGGTGATGGAATCGCGCCTGGGCCGCGCCCCGCTCGTGGACGACGACTTCTGGCTGGGCGTGGTGGACTTTTTTCTGGCCACGCCCATGGTCGACCCCAGCCACTTCGGGCCGGTCTGCGACTGGATTCAGCAGAAGCGCAGCGTCGGCATCGGCACCGAGCCGGCCCAGCCGGGCTTCTCGCTCAAAGGCCGCAGCATGGCGTCGGTACTCGCCCAAACCGAGGCCTGGCACCAGGGCCTGAACCGGCTGCGTCGCCAGGCGGGCGGCGTGCTGCCCGATGCCAGCATCTGCTGGCCCGGCCTGCCGGTACCAGACTACGCAGCTGGCAACGTGCGGATTACGCAGCTCACCACCTACGGCCAGCTGCTGGACGAAGGCCAGGCCCTGCACCACTGCGTGGCCACTTACCTGACCTCCTGCCGCCGGGGCCGGTGTGGCATTTTCTCGCTCACCGTGGATGGCCACCGCAGCCTGACGCTGGAAGTGGAGGCCAACCGCACCGTGGTGCAGGTGCGCGGCAAGCACAACCGCTGGATGACCGATGCCGAAGAAATCTGCATCAAACAATGGCTCGACCAGGCCCGCCTGGTGATGTCGAAATACGCTTAAGCAAGCTGCAAAACGCCGCCGAACGGCCGTCATGCCAATATTTAACTCCTAACGCTGCCATCATGCGCTTCAACTTCTTCTCCCGAAATACCGCTCCGACGGTAAACCACGAAGGCGCACCCGCCTTCACGCTCACGCCGCAGGTGGAGCTGTACGCGGCTGTGGCCACGGCTGCGCTCAGCGACCAGTTCTACGAAACGGCCGATACCCGCCTGGCCCGCCTGCGCGATTTGGTGGCCAAAAACGACCCCGTTTTCGTGGCGCAGCTGGCCGTGTATGCCCGCGAAAGCCTGAATTTGCGCTCGGTGCCGCTGGTGCTGGCCGTGGAGCTGGCCCGCCTGCACCGGGGCGACAGCCTCGTGAGCCGCCTGGTGGCCCGCGTGGTGCAGCGCCCCGACGAAATCACGGAATTGCTGGCCTTCTATGCCCAGGCCAACGGCCGGCGCGGCACCAAGGTCCTCAACCGCCTCTCGAAGCAGCTGCAGAAAGGGCTGGCCCTCAGCTTCAACCGGTTCGACGGCTACCAGCTGGCCAAGTACGACCGGGCCGGCGCAGTGCGCCTGCGCGATGCCCTCTTCCTGGTGCACCCCAACGCCAAGGACGCGGCCCAGCAAGCCCTGTTCGACCAGCTGGTGCGCGGCGAGCTGCCCACACCCTATACCTGGGAAACCGAGCTGTCGGCGGTAGGGCAGGGGACCTACGCCACCGGGGCGGACCGGCAAACGGCCGTCCGCCAGACCTGGGAAACGCTCGTTGGCAGCGGCAAGCTGGGCTACATGGCCCTGCTCCGCAACCTGCGCAACATCCTCGAAGCCAATGTTTCGGCGGCAACGATGGAGAAAGTGTGCGACACCCTGGCCGACCGGTTTGCGGTGGCGCGCAGCAAGCAGCTGCCGTTCCGCTTCCTGGCCGCTTACCGCGAGGTGAAAGCCTTGCCCAGCGGCCATGTGGCCGGCGTGCTGGCGGCCCTGGAAACGGCCATGGCGCACAGCGCCGTGAACCTGCGCGGTTTCGGGCCCGACACCCGCGTGGTGCTGGCCTGCGACGTGTCGGGCTCGATGCAGCAGCCCATTTCGGCGCGCAGCAAAGTGCTGCTCTACGACGTGGGCCTGGCGCTGAGCATGTTGCTCCAGAGCCGCTGCCAGAACGTGATTACCGGCCTGTTCGGCAACATCTGGAAGCGCATCAGCCTGCCCCGTGGGCCGGTGCTGCGCAACGTGGACGAGCTGTACCAGCGCGAAGGCGAAGTGGGCTACTCCACCAACGGCCACCTGGTAGTGCAGGAGCTGCTGTTGCGCCGCGAAGTGGTGGACAAGGTGATGATTTTCACCGACTGCCAGCTCTGGAACAGCACCAACGGCGGGGGCGTATTCAGCCAAATCTGGGCCGACTACCGCCGCACCGTAGCCCCCAACGCCCGCCTCTACCTCTTCGACCTGGCCGGGCACGGCACCGCCCCGCTGGAGGTGCGCCCCGAAACGGGCGTGGCCCTCATCGCCGGCTGGTCCGACAAGGTGTTCGACGTGCTGAGCGCGCTGGATAACGGCGGCTCGGCCCTTACCGAAATCGGGAAGATTGAACTGTGAGAAGTGAGATTATGAGAAATGAGAAGCCCGGACAGCTTTTGCTAAGCATTCTCACGTCTCACGTCTCACGTCTCATAATCTCACCTCTCAAAGCGGAACCCCCGGCCGCTGCGGCGCAAGGTGGCGTAGGCGTGGCTTACTTCGCGAGGTGCAGGGTTGGCCGTTTCGGCGGCAGGGGTTCGAGTCCCCTCATCATAGTGCCCGCCGCTCATTCCCCTTGCTTTACGCCAATTAATCAAACTAAAAACGACATGATTTACGTTAGATAAACTGCCGAAATGAGGAAGACGGCTGCCCACCTGGGGCAGTCGCCGACCGGGACGCGGCCACTGCGGTGGCGCGTCCCACTCCGGCCGCATCCGCATGGTTCAGGTGCCGTAGATGGGCGCTACTTCGCTTGGTGAAAGACTTGCCCTTCGGGACATTTCTCGGGTTCGATTCCCCCTCCGCCGCTTCGGCTGCGGTTGACGCGCCCGCCGCCTGTTGCCCTGAATTTTTCGGAATTAACTCAAAAAATACGTTTCCAATTGGGTGCCGTAGCCGGGCCGTTCTTCGCTCCCCCCAGGTATGGTCGTGGGTTCGACTCCCGAAGTGCTGCCGCGAGGCAGGGCGTAATGCGTAACGGTAGGGCCATGCCGACTGGCCGGGCGCTTGTTGCCCCGTTTGGAAACCAGGCGCTGTGTTGGGTGCCGTAGGCAAAGGCTACTTCGTTGTATCCAGGCGGATACCGTGGGTTCGAATCCCGCCTTCGGCCGGCAACCGCCGGAGTGGCTGAGTGGTCAAAAGCACCGTTTCATCATGTGCCTTTGCCGCTTGTTGCCCCAATATATTCTCGTTCAACCTCCGTCGGGTGTCGTAGCCCGGCCATACTTCGCACTTTTAATGCCCGGGACGCGGGTTCGAATCCCGCCGGCAATGGCCGCAGGGCCGTTGTCGTAGCTCAGTGGTAGAGCAGGATATGAAGGCCGGGCGCTGGTTGCCCCGGCGGAGGAAGGAGTTGAGAAGGTGTCGTCGAGCAGGCTTACGTCGACGCATCCCCCTGAACCGACTGCTCCGCTTTTTCTACCCTTGTCAACTTGTTGCTTTTCGGATGCCGTAGGCCGGCGTTCCTTCGACCTGTCACGTCGCCTTTTGGCAAAACGCCGGCCGGCTGTCGCTCCGAAAAATTTATTGAATAAAACGCGCTGGTGCCGTAGCACCGCCCTACTTCGTTAGGGACGATGGGGTCGCCGGTTCGAGCCCGGCCCGTGGGTTTCGGCCTGCGGTAGCTCAGTCGGTTAGAGCACATGTGCGGGCGTTGCGCCTGTTGCCCGGCCCGTTTTATTTCTTTTCATCATCAACGACTGAGACGCGAAGTGTCGCGTCTCTACAGTGTAAACAACCATTCTCATGGCCTCTCAATTACGCGGCAACGACCTCCGAAACCTCGGTTTCCCCGAAGGCCGTGCCATCGGGCTCGCGCTGGCTCAATTGCAGCGCAAGCACCTCAAGAAACTCTCCCAAACCGACCAGCTGGCTTTGCTGGGGCAACTCGTTGCCAACCCCACCGACTACCTCACCCACCTCGACTGGAGCCACACGGCCGCCGCGCTGCTGCCGCCGCCCAATCGCCACATCAGCCTCGTGGAGCGTAAGGACTACGCCGTGTTCGGCCCCGAGCACATCGAGCAGGGCGCCATTCATCAGATGGAAACGGCCATGAAGCTGCCCGTGACCGTGGCCGGCGCCCTCATGCCCGATGCCCATCACGGCTACGGCCTGCCCATCGGCGGCGTGCTGGCGACGGATAATGCCGTGATTCCCTACGCCGTGGGCGTGGACATTGGCTGCCGCATGGCCCTGTCGGTGTTCGATTTGCCCGCCAAATTCCTCACCCAGCGCACCCAGCAATTGCGCAGCCTGCTGCTCGACAACACTCGTTTCGGCTCCGGCCGGGGCTTCGAGCGCGGCCAGCGAATGGACCACGCGGTGCTCGATAGCGAGGAATTCCGCACGATTCCTTTCCTGAAAAACAAGCTGGACAAAGCCGCCGAGCAGGTGGGAACCTCCGGCTCCGGCAACCACTTCGTGGAGTTCGGCATTGTCGAAATCACCGAAGCGGAAAACGAGCTGGGCGTGCCCGTGGGCCAGTACCTGGGCGTGCTTTCGCACTCCGGCTCGCGGGGCCTGGGCGCCGGCATTGCCGAGCGCTACACCAAGCTGGCCAAGGACGTGTGCCACCTGCCCGGCGAAGCCCAGCACCTCGCCTGGCTCGGCCTCGACACCGAAGCCGGCCAGGAATACTGGGCCGCCATGAACCTGGCCGGCCGCTACGCCTCGGCCTGCCACGAGCAGATTCATCGCCGCCTGGCCAAAGCCCTCGGCGAAAAGCCCCTGGCGAAAGTGGAAAACCACCACAATTTCGCCTGGAAAGAACGCCTGGCCGATGGCCGCGAGGTCATCACCCACCGCAAGGGCGCTACGCCGGCCGGCGCGGGCGTGCTCGGCATCATTCCCGGCTCAATGACGGCCCCCGGCTTCATTGTGCGCGGCCGGGGGCTGGCGGCTTCGCTGGCGTCGGCCTCGCACGGGGCGGGCCGGCTCATGTCGCGCACCCGCGCCAAGGCCGAGCTGGGCGAAGCGCAGGTGCGCAAGCACCTGGCCGACTACGGCGTGGAGCTAATCGGCGGCGGCCTGGACGAAGCGCCGATGGCCTACAAGGACATCCACACCGTGATGGCCAGCCAGCACGAGCTGGTGGACGTGCTCGGCTCCTTCACCCCCAAAATCGTGCGGATGGACGGCGCGTAAAAACCTCGCCGCTGAAAATCCAACCGCCCGCCATTCAGCGTAGATAATGGCGTGTCTCTACAGGGGACAGTTGTTTTCATAGCTCGGAAAGCCTCTCGCCCCTGGCGGGAGGTTTTTTTAATAAAAAGTGAACCCGTTGAGTTAAACAGAAAAAGCCCTCACTGCATCAGTGAGGGCTTTTTGTTTGAAATCGGAACAGAGGCAATTACTGCACGACGAGTCGCTTGGCGACGCGCCCGGCGGCGGTTTGGGCCTGCACGGAGTAGATGCCGGGGGCCAGGCCGCCGAGGGGCAGCTCGAGGGTTTCCACAGCACCCGCCGCCAGCGTGCGGGTGAGCACGGTGCGGCCCAGGTTGTCAACCACGGCCACGGTTGTGGGCTGGGGGCCGCGCAGGGCGGCGGGCAGCAGCAGCGTGGCCGCGCCGTGGGCCGGGTTGGGGTACACGCTGGCCAGGCGGGCCAGGGCGGCGGGGGCGTTGGCCAGCACGCGGGCCTGGGTGGTGAAGAGCAGGGCGTAGCGGCCGCTGGCCGGCGCGTTGGCGGCCACGTTCAGCGGGAGCGAGGCATTGGTGGCCAGGTCGGAGTAGGTGCCGGTGAGGGCGTCGCGCAGGTAGGCGTGGTAGGCGGCGGGCAGGTTGGCCAGGTTATCCACGGCCAGGGTGTAGGAGCCGGGGGTGGCGGCGGCCAGGCGCAGGGGCAGCAGCACGTCGGCGCCGGTCAGGGCGGGTTGGCCGTTGATGGCCAGTGGCTCGGCGCCAGCTTCGGTGGCCAGCTGCAGGCCGTTGGAGCCGGGCAGGGCCACGGCATCGAAGGCCGCATCAAAATTGGGAGTAGCGCCCTGGTCGAAATAAACGGCGGCCTGCGTAGTGGCGGCAGTGCTGCTCAAACTCAGCAGCAGCTGCGGGCGGGTGTCGGAAGTGCCGCGCTGGAAGGGCGTATTGTTGTACGTAGTAAGGCGCTCGGCATTGGTGAAGGCGATGCTGCCGGTCTGGCCCGGGGCGCTGGTGCGCACGAAGAAGCCCTGCGACGACGGCAGCACGTTGGTGCCGCCGTTCACGCCCACGCCGCCGATGTAGCTGGCATACGAGCCGGTGTACTGGCCGCTGCTCTTGAACACGTACAGGGCGTTGTCAACATTGGTCAGGCGGCCGTTGCTGATGACCAGGTTCCAGTCGAGCGGAGCGGGGTAGGGGTTGCCGCGCAGGTGCCAGCCGCTCTCGGCCTGGCCGCCCCGGGTGAGGCCGCCGGCCGTGAGCGGGCCGTTGTTGAGCGTGCCCACGAAATCGACATTGGCCGAAGCCGTGATGTTCACCGTGTAGCCCTCGGTGGGGTTGAGGGCATCGCCCAGGTTGTTGGGCGAGAAAAAGCCCTTGTCGAAATCCTGCGGCGCGGGGTTGCCGCTGGTGGTCACGCGCTGCTCGTTGTAGCCAAACACCGTGGGGAAAGGCGTTACCGTGTTGCCAATGCTGTTGTAAGCCCCATTCACCACGGGCGCGAAGCCGGTAGTGGTCAGGTAGGCCACGGTGCTGCCGCTCACGGGCGGGCTGTAGTGGCGGTAGCCCAGGCCGGCGTTGCGGCTGGGGTCGATGTAGCGCTGCACCGTGGCTGCGCCCACCACGCTGCCGCTGATGTTGACGACCTGCGCTGTGTTAGCCGCATCCGAGAGCAGCGTAAAGGTCTGCCCCGTCACCGTCAGGTCGCCATACAGCGTGAGCAGGCGGCGCACCGAAGCCGGGGCCGCCAGCGCCGCCGCCGGGGCCAGCGAGGCCGTGCCCAGCCCAATGGTCAGGTTCTGGAAGATGGTGGGCGAGGTGCCGCCGATGGTCTGCGAAGTGTTCAGGTCCAGAATAACGGTGCTGCTGCCGTTGCCCACCAGCGTGCCGCCGTTGTTGGTCCAGTTGCCGCCCACTACCAGATTGCTGCCGCTCAGGGTGGTAAACACCGCCCCACTCGTGAGCGTGAGGGCGTGGGTTTGCTGGTTGGTGGCCAGGGTGGGCTGGTTGGGCGTGCCGCCCGGAATCACCACATCCGTGGCGGCGGTGGGCACGGCGGCGGGGGTCCAGTTGGCGGCCGTGAGCCAGTCGGTGCTCACCGAGCCGTTCCAGGTGATGGTGGGCGGGGGCAGCAGCGCCACCGCCAGGTCGCGGATTTCAAAGTTGAGCAGCGTGCTGGCCGGCACCGTGTTGCCCAACTGCGTGGCCAGGCCGGTGGCCAGGTCGAGGCGGTAAGTGTTGCTGGCCCGCGAGCCGTTGGCGCGGGGCGCGGTCACTTCCGTCACGTAGCCCACGTTGGTGTTGGTAGTCGGGTTATAGAAGATATCCAGCCCGATATCCGTCGGATTGCCAATGGGGTAGGTGCCCGGCGACGACCCGCCCGTAATCATGAACTGCACCGTGCTTTGCGGGTTCAGCGTGCCGTTGTTGGGCGGGGCCTGAATGGAGAGCAGGCCGTTGTTGAGGTAGTCGAAGTCGTAGAGCGTGGTGGTGGCCGCCGTGCCTACGAAGGAATTGGTGTAAGCCACCGCGCCCACGCCGGGGTCGGCGGGGCTGCCGCCAGCGTAGGCCAGGGGGCCATCGGTGGCCGCGAGGCCGCCCGTTGCGGGGTTGAGGCGGTAGTTGGCGTTGTTGGTGCTCACCACCCGAATGCGGTCCACCGTCGGGTTGAAGTCGAAGCCGATTTTCTCGGCCGGCCCGCCCAGCTCCAGCCGGATGGCGCTGCCCATGGGCGAGGCCACGTTGGTGCCCGCATTCAGCAGGTACAGCTGGGCGTTGGCCCCGGCCGTGCCGGCATCGTAGCCCAGCGCATACAGCAGGTTGTCGGCCGGGCGGTAGTCGATGCCTACCAGCGTCTGGCCCGCCGCCACGCCCGTAATGCGCAGCGGAGCCAGGTTCAGCGCCGCGCCCGTGGTGGGGTCGATGAGGACCAGCCCCTGCGCCCCCACCGGCTCGCCCCGGAAGTTGGAGCCGGTGATGGTGCCCAGGCCCAGAATCGTTTGTGCCCGGGTCAGCGATGAATGCGTTACCAAGCCCAGTAGCATGAGCGCAGCCGCTCCGTGGCGGGCCAGGGCGCGGACTTTACTGATTGGGTATGTGGTGCGATGCATATTATTTATAATTTTAGTAAGATGAAAAGCAATGTATTTATGACTGAAAATCAAGGGCTTCCAAGGTACTGAAAAAATGCCTTTCGCCGATTTGCGTCCGTGTACGGTGCCCGAAAAGAAAAGATTACACCGGGTAAAATAGCGGGCGGCCATAGCTGGCCACCCCATGAGCAAGCGCATTTAACAAGCACCTGAATTTGATTATTCCAGCTTAAGCGCCTGCAAAAAAGAACCCGCCGCCTGACAGTTGTCAGACGGCGGGTTCTTTACAGAAGAAGCAAAAAGTGCTTCAGCGCCAGCAGGCTATTGCACGACGAGTCGCTTGGCGACGAGCCCGGCGGCGGTTTGGGCCTGCACGGAGTAGATGCCGGGGGCCAGGCCGCCGAGGGGCAGCTCGAGGGTTTCCACAGCACCCGCCGCCAGCGTGCGGGTGAGCACGGTGCGGCCCAAGTTGTCGACCACGGCCACGGTTGTGGGCTGGGGGCCGCGCAGGGCGGCGGGCAGCAGCAGGGTGGCCGCGCCGTGGGCCGGGTTGGGGTACACGCTGGCCAGGCGGGCCAGGGCGGCAGGGGCGTTGGCCAGCACGCGCTGCTGGGTGGTGAAGAGCAGGGCGTAGCGGCCGCTGGCCGGGGCGTTGGCGGCCAGGCTCAGCGGGAGCGAGGCATTGGTGGCCAGGTCGGCGTAGGTGCCGGTGAGGGCGTCGCGCAGGTAGGCGTGGTAGGCGGCGGGCAGGTTGGCCAGGTTATCCACGGCCAGGGTGTAGGAGCCGGGGGTGGCGGCGGCCAGGCGCAGGGGCAGCAGCACGTCGGCACCGGTCAGCGCCGGTTGGCCGTTGATGGACAGTTGCTCGGCGCCGGCTTCGGTGGCCAGCTCCAGTCCGTTGGTAGCGGGCAGGTAATGGGCGTCAAAGCCCGCATCGAAGCCCGCCGTAGCACCCTGCTCAAAATACGTTGCCGTTTGGAGGGCGGCGGTGGCATTGCGCAGGGTCAGGGCCAACTGCGGGCGGGTATCGGCGGTGGTGCGCTGGAAAGGCGTGTTGTCGGGCGCATTGGTGCGCACAGCATTGGTGAAGCTTACCGAACCTGTCTGGCCTGCTGCGGTCCGCACGAAAAAGCCCTGGGCTACCGGTATGATATTGGTACCGCCATTGACGGACTGCCCGTTCACGTAGCCAGCGTATGCGCCCGTATACTGACTGTTGCTTTTGAATACGTACAGCGCGTTCTCGATGCCCGTAGAATTCGTCCGCACCACGTCGAAATTGATGGCCCCCGGGTAGGGGTTGCCCAGGAACTGCCAGCCGGCAGTGGGCTGAGCGCCCCGGCTCAGCGCGCTCGTCGAATAGGTGCCGGTGTTGAGCGTGCCCTGAAAATCAACCAGCTCCGTACTGTTAATGTTGACGGTGTAGCCCCGCGTGGTAACCAGCACGTCGCTGAGGTCGTTGGCGCTAGGCGAGAGGAAACCGTTGTCGAAGTCGCCCACCGCGTACGACGCGTTGCTGGTAGCCAGGCGCGACTGGTCGTAGTAGAACACGTTAGGGTAGGGCTGCACCAGGCGCGGGGCGTTGGATGAGTTGTAGGCGCCATTCACCACCGGGGTGTAGGAGGCCGTCGCCAGGTCCGCCACCGTGTTGCTGGTGGCGACAGCGGTATTGCGCGTCACCGGCGAGCTGTAGTGGCGGTAGCCCAGTCCATTATTGGTGGGGGTGATATAGCGTTGCACCGTGGCAGTGCCGGTTACTACGCTGCTGCCGTTGTTCACCACATAGGCCGTACCGTTAGCATTGGAAAGCAGCGTGAAAGCGACGCCAGTACCAATCGTGAAGTTGCCGTTGAGCACAAGGCCGTTCTGAATGGCAACGGGGCCGGTGTTGGTAGCGCCCGCCGTGCCCACGGTCAGGTTGTTGAAGGCTGAAGCCGCCGTGCCGGTGCCGGCCAGGGTCTGCACAGCCGCGCCGTTCAGCACCACTACGCCGGTGCCGGTGCCGCCCACCGTACCGCCGTTGTTGGTGAAGTTGCCGGCTACGGTGAGGGTGCCGCCGTTGGCGGTGGTAAGGCTGGTGCCGGCGTTCAGGGTCACGGTGCGGGCCTGCTGCGCGTTGCCCACAATGGGCTGGTTGGCGGCAGCGGCAATCACCACGTCGTTGCTGGCCGTGGGAATTTGAGCGGGCGTCCAGTTGGCGGCCGTGCCCCAGTCGGTGCTCACGCTGCCGTTCCAGGTCAGCAGCGAGCCCGTCGGGATGAAGGCGGCCAGCCCGCTCACGTCGCCGCCGTTGCCGATAACGCCTTTCGCGGTAGCTGCGCCAGAGGCCAGGTCCAGGGTAAAGAGCTGGTCATTCAGCGAAGCGCCGGTATTCACTGCCAGATACGCCGCGTTAGTGGTGGTGCCGGGCGTGTTGAAAATGTCAAAATCAGCGCCGCGGGGCGTGGTCGGCACCGTCAGGCCCGAAGGTCCTACCAGCACCAGCGTCCCGTTATTGGGCGGGTTCTGAATATAGAGGTTGGCGTTGGTCGCGTCGTAATCGTAGAGCGTCGTCGCGTTGGTGGGAGCCTGGTTGTTGGTGTAAGCCGCCCCGCTGATGACCGGACCGGCCGTGAGCGTCCCGTCGGTAGCAGCAATGGCGCCGGTGGTGGGCACCAGGCGGTAGTCGGCCCGGTTGGTGCTCACCACCCGGATGCGGTCCACGGTCGGGTTGAAGTCGAAGCCAATCCGGTCGCTGGCCCCGCCCAACGGCAGCTGCACCGGCCCGGTGCCAATGGGCGTAAGGGCACCCGTGCTCAGGTTCACGGTGTAGAGGCGGGTATTGGTAGTGGCCGGGTCATAACCCAGCGCGTACAGCTCGCCAGTGGCGGGCCGGAAGTCCAGGCCGGCCAGCGTCTCGTTGCCGTTGAAGGCCCCCAGCGCCACGCTGGAGCGCAGCAGGCTTGGCGAATCGGACAGGAAAGACACCAGCTGCCCGCCGCTCACCGCGTAAATCAGCTGGCCGCTGGTGGCTAGCGTAGTCGCTGGCACAGCGGCAATGTCGCGGATTTCAAAGTTGGCTTGTTGCGGCACCGTGTTGCCCACCAGCGTGGCCAGGCCCGTTTCCAGGTTCAGGGTGTAGAAGTTGCTGCCGCCGTTCACGTTTACTTCTTCCAGGTAGCCCACGTTCTGGCCGGTGGTGGGGTTGAAGTAAATGTCGAGGTCGAAGCCCCGTGCCGACCCCACGCCGATGTTCGGGTTGTTGAGGCGCAGCGGGCCCACGGTGTTCAGGGTGCCGCTGTTCGGCGGGTTCTGGGTGGTCAGGAATCCGTTGTTCTGCTGGTCGTTATTTAGCTCGTCGAGGTCGTAGAGCAGGGTATTGAGGGGGGCGGCCCCGGTCACCGAGTTGGTGTATGCACCCGTGCCCACGCGCGGCGTAGAGCCACTGTTTACATCGCCGGCTGCATAAGCCAGGGTGCCATCGGTGGCGGCGAGGCCGCCGGTGATGGGATTGAGGCGAAAATTAGCTCCCGTTGTGCTCACCACCCGAATGCGGTCGGCCTGCGGATTAAAGTCGAAGCCAATGCGGGCCGTAGGGCCACCCAAGGACAGTGCAAACGCGGGGGCTACGGCAGTGGTGGAGCCGGTAGCCGGGTCGATGGTGTAAAGCTGGGCCAACCCCGCCCCGTCGTAGCCGAACCCGTACAACACCCCGGTGGCGGGACGAAAGTCCATCCCGACCAGCGGCAGGCCCGTGGTGGGCAGGCCCGTGCTGGTCACATACGTAATGGGGGTGGGCGTGAAGGTGTTGGTCAGGCCCGTGGTCAGGTTGATGGTGATGAGCCCCTGGCCGCCGGCTGTGGCGCCTGCGGTAGAAGTTCCTAGCCCATAAACCGTTTGCGCCTGCACCTGCGGCGCGGCGAGCAGCAGGCCCGCACCCAACGCGGCACCCAGTAAGCAGCGGAAGCGCCGGCCCGGAGCCAGCAGCGAAGGTAAGCGTGTGTACATAAAGTGGGAAAAGGTTGGTGGAGAGTGAAAAGGACCAGCCAAACCAGTCGCAGACCGGCGGCGCAACTCAACTACGTTCACCGGGGAATATTCGGATGGAGTTTTAATGAGTTTTTAACGACTAAATCCCTGTATTTCGGAATATTGAAAAATATTCACGGCAAAAACCCCTCAGTCTTTTAAAATCGATGGCT
Organism: Hymenobacter daeguensis; assembly: GCF_054780555.1. Lineage (NCBI taxonomy): Bacteria > Pseudomonadati > Bacteroidota > Cytophagia > Cytophagales > Hymenobacteraceae > Hymenobacter > Hymenobacter daeguensis. Next base: position 822,903 of record NZ_BAAGWC010000001.1, on the reverse strand, counting down.
TTCGCATCGGTGCCGTTGGTGGCAGCTATTGAATGGTGAGGCGCCTGGCCACCAAGCCCGCCGCCGAGTGAGCCAGCACTGAGTACACACCCGGCGCGAGGCCGGCCAGCGGCAGGGCCAACTCATCGGCCGGGCCCGTGGGCAGAGAGCAGCGCAGCACGGTACGGCCCAGGTTATCGGTTACGGCAACGGGCACGGCGGCGGTGCCGCGCAGGGCCGCCGGCAGCCGGAGCGTGGCCGTGCCGTGCGCCGGATTGGGGTAAAGCTCCGCCAGCTGGGCCAGCGCCGCCGGAGCCGTGCCCAGCGGCGTACCAATGCTGAGGGCCAGGTCGCGAATCACAAACGGAATTGCCGAGGGCACCGTATTGCCGACCAGCGTGGCCAGGCCGGTGGTCAGGTTCAGGCGGTAGAAGTTGCTGCTGCCGCCGGCCGTCACTTCCATCAGGAAGCCTTCGTTGCGGTTGGTGCTGCCGTTGGCGTAAATATCGAAGTCGATGGCCTGCGGCGAGCCGATGCCGTACGTGCCCGATGCTACCTGGAACATCACCGTGACCGGGGCCGTGAGCACCCCGCCGTTGGGCGGGTTCACCACCGAAAACAAGCCATTGTTCAACTCATCGAAGGCATACAGCGTGGTGCTGGTTGCGCCGGGGTAGGCGTTGGTGTACGCCACCGCGCCAATGCCCGGCACGGCCGGCGTGCCGCTGGCGTAGCTCAGGTTGGTATCGGTGCCGGCAATGGCCCCGGTGGCGGGGTTCAGGCGGTAGTTGGCACGGGTCGTGCTCACCACCCGAATCAGGTCGGCCACGGGGTTGAAGTCGAAGCCGATGCGAGCCGTGCGGCGGCCCAGCTCCAGGCGCACCGCCGGGCCCACGGCCGTGGCTGCGCCGGTCCCCACGTTCAGGGTGTAAAGCTGGGCGTTGGCCGTGGGTGCCACGGCGGCTGTGTCGTAGCCCAGGCCGTAGAGCAGGCCGTTGCCAGGCCGGAAATCCATGCCCACCACCTTCTGGCTGGCTGGCAGGCCGCTGAGCTGAATGGGAGCCCCCACTGCCACGCCATTGGCCGGATTAATCGTAACCAGGCCCTGCGAACCCGCCGTGTACGTCAGGTAGTTGGCCGTGACCGTGCCCAGCCCATACACGGTCTGGGCCTGCGCGGCCGGGGCCGTTAGCAGCGCTCCCAGCAGGGAGCCCAATAGCCAGCGGCGGGTAGAAAAATGGGGCGAACGTATGGTTCTGCTCATGTGAAAAGGGTTGATTTGCCCTTCCCAAACGGCCCCGCCCCAGCGAAAGTTACTTCGCCGCCTCGTCGGCAGGCTCCACCACCCGCACCACGTCGCCCACCCGAATGGTGCCGCCCTGCGCAATGTGCGCCGTGAGCCCGCCGTGGCCGCGCATGGCGTTATAGCCGCCGGGGCCCAGCTCTTCTTCCATGCGCGAGCAGGGGTGGCACTCGCCCGTGATGTCCAGAATCACCTCGTCGCCGATGCGAATCTGACGGTTTTTCAGGGCCAGCAGGTTCAGGCCGCTCACCACCAGGTTGCGGCGCAGGCGGCCGGGCTCCACCGGCGCATCCAGCCCCAGAAAGCTGGCCACCGCCGCCAAATGCTCGTGCTGAATCAGTGTGACCTGACGCTTGCCGCCCGTTTTGGGCCGGGCATGGTCGCCGAGCATATGCGAGTCGGTTTTCAGCTCCGCCTCGGGCACCGACACCAGCGGCTCGCGGCGCACCGGCCGCTGGCCAATCCACTCGAGGCGGCCGGTTTGGGGCAGCGTGGCCAGCAGCCGTGCCACGGTCGATTTATCGTCGCCAAAAAAAGGAAAAGGCATGGGTTTTAGGGGTTAACTATATGTAATTCGATTGTCGTCCTGAGCATAGCGAAGGACTTTCTCACTGCTGAACGACTGGTAGCAACTCAGCCATGAGCAGGTCCTTCGCTGCGTTCAGGACGACAGAATACTTAAAATCATAGCTCATCGGCCGTGCCGAAACCTTCGCGGATTTCGGGATGCCGAATCTGGCCGCCAAGGTTGCCGGCCCGCGCCAGCAGCCCGAAGCTGACCACGGCCGCCGCCAGCGTCAGCAACGTGAGCAGGCGGGCCCTGGGCGACTGGTTTTTCAGCATCAGCAAGCTGAGCAGCGCCAACGTAGCCGCTCCTTCCAGGGCCCAAAAGCCCAGCTCGGCCGCCTCTTCATGGGTATGAATGAGGGCGCGGCTCACGCGGGGCAGGTTCAGGGCAATGGCCGCCGCGCCCTCGCCCGTGAGCTGCGCGGGCAGGCACAGCCCGCCCGCCGCCAGCACCACCACGAGGCCGGCTTTTACCAGGGAGCTGTTTTGCCGAAGCAGCCCCGCGCCCAGCAGCACGGCGGCAAATAAGCTGCCCAGAATGGGGACGTGGTTGACAAGAAGGTGAAGATGAGCCTGATTCATGAAAGCTTGGCAAGGGAAAGCGGGCGCGTTTTGCCAGGGCACAAAGCTACTGCGGGCTTTGTGGGCGGTGGGGCTTTCGGCGCAACCATTTCGCCGCCGGAACGCCTCTTTCGAAATGAACTGCAACAGGCCCGCAAACGTTATTTCGACAGCCTGGCACCCCTCCGAGGAGGGACGCTGCCCGCCGGATGCCACAATGAAAAGATACGGCCGCCGTTGCTCTGGCAGGCCGGCAGCCCTGGCATTTTCGGGCGCTTGCTTTTGGCATTGCGCTTGCCTTCCGTTTAGTAGTTCTTCTATTCCGACGTTCCGCTATGACTTTTATCCCTGCTGTTTTCCGCCGCCTGGCCGCGCCGCTGCTGCTGGCTTTGCCGCTGGTCATGGCCGTGCCCGCTCAGGCCCAGACCGCCCCGGCCCCTACCGACGTCATCCGTGAGATTACCGATGCCGTGGGCCTCAAAGCACGCTTCGAGTTGCGCGCCACCCGCGACGTGGACAACGCCGCCGCCGTGGTGTACGACGGCAAGCGCTACCTGCTCTACAACCCCGATTTCCTGAACGCCGTGAACCGCGCCGGGCACACCGACTGGGCCGGCATCAGCATCCTGGCGCATGAGATGGGCCACCACCTCAACGGCCACACCCTGCGCGGCGGCGGCTCGCAGCCCGCCGATGAGCTGGAGGCCGATGAGTTCTCGGGCTTTGTGCTGCGCAAGCTGGGGGCCAGCCTGGCGCAGGCGCAGGCTGCCATGGCCACCGTGTCCGACGACCAGGGCTCCAGCACGCACCCTGGCCGCTCGCCGCGCCTCACGGCCATTGGCGAAGGCTGGCAGCGGGCCAACAGCCAGATTGTGGCCAGCATAAAGGCGACGGCCCCGTCGGCCGCTCCGGCTGTGATTGCCGCCAACGCGCCCGCCACTCGCCGCGCCGTCACCACCTCCGAAGAGGCCAGTGCCGGCGAGCTGATTGCCGTGAGCCAGAATACCGGCGACGCGGTGCGCCTCGTGGGCCAGCTCACCTTCCGCAACAATCCCAGCCAGCGCTATTACCTCACCACCGGCCTGAAAGTAGTGCGCGTGGACGAGGACGACAACGCCGAGGAAGTGGGCCGCATCACGCGCACCACCAGCACCACCTTCCCCTACGTGCTGACCGACACGCAGCAGCGCCGCCTGTTCATCACCGCCCGCGGCGATGTGTACGACAAAGCCGGCCAGCGCGTGGCCAAGCTGCACGACCCGTCCTGAAAACACTTACCGCACAAAAAAGTCCCGCTTCCAGCCTGGAAACGGGGCTTTTTTGTGCGGTAAGTGGCTAGTTGCTCGTTTGGCGGCCCAGCATCAGGCGGGTGTTATACCGGGTATCGTAGATGGTAAACCGGCTGGAATCGGCCGTGGCCGGCAGCAGGTAGCGCGAAAGCGTGGGCCTGGGAACCAGCGTGGTGTGCGCCGGCAGCGGATGCGCCAGGCGGGCCAGCACCAGTAGCAGCAGCATCAGGCTCAGCTGCAGCCAATCATTCTTGGCGCTGGCTTCCGACGAGGCATAGCGCCGGAGTAACGGGTTATTGGAAATATCCATAAAGCGTAATGAGTAGCGGTAGTAGCAGTAAATCAGCGCTGTAGAAAGTGGGTGAAATGCGCTCAGGCTAGCTCAGCCAGTGCCGCACGCCCTGGAAAAAGCGCGTAAACCACCGCCCGATGCCCCGCCGGCCTTCGGGCTGCCGCTGCGAGAGCTTCTTGTACACAATCTTCTCGTTGGTGCCGGCCGGTTTCGGGGTTTTGGCTGCCGGCCCGGCGGCTGCCTGCTGCGCGGGCACGCTGGCCAGTGGCGTGCCCGGATGCACCGAAGCCACTGGCGCGGGGGAGGAGGGCACGGCCGGCGCGCTGTCGGCCGGCGCCACTACCTCGGGGGTGATGGCTGCCTGCACAGCGGCCGTGCTGGCGGAGTCGAGCACCGCCCGGGGGGCCGCCTGGGCCTGATTTGGCCGCTGCGTTGCCGCTGCCCGGCGCTTGTGGCTGGCTGCCTGGGGCCGCGCCACCAGCTGGTGGTCCGGCCGCAGCTCCCCCGCCTCTGCGGCTGGAAGCAGCGCGGCTGTGGCCACGGCCGGTGATGCCGCTGTAGCCACCGCCGCTGGCACAAAGTGCACGGCCGGCGCGGCCGGTTTGGCTGCCGGCACCGCCGCCGGATGGGGCAGCAGCCAGCCAAGGCCCACGCCCACCACGGCCGTGAGGGGCAGCAGGAAGCGGTAAGACAGGCCTGTGCTGGTGGCGGGCAGGGTCGCAATGCGCTCGGCCACGCCCTCCCACACGCGGGGGTGGTCATCGGGCGGCAGGTCGTAGTCACGGAATACGTCGCGCAGCGACTGGTCCAGCAGGTTATCTTCGGATTGAGTGCTCATAATCGGATGTAATCGTTTTGTCGTTTGTAGAGCTCCGCCAGCTGCTTGCGGGCTTTGCTGAGCTGGGCCTTGGAAGTGCTTTCCTGAATGCGGAGCAGCTCGGCTATTTCGCTGTGCGAGTAGCCGTCCACGGCATACAGCAGCAGTACCACGCGGCAGCCGTGCGGCAGCAGCTCGATGAGCTTCAGGACCTCATCCACTTTCAGGCCTTCGAAAGCCGTGGCATCCACGGCCATCGACGGCGGGGTTGTGTCTTCCACGGGCTGGGATTCGCTCTCGTGCCGTAACCGGCCGCTGCGCCAGTGGCTGATGGCCGTGGTGACAACGATGCGCCGAATCCAGCCTTCGAGCGTGCCGCCGGCCCGGAATTCGGGCAAGTGCGCAAACACTTTCACGAAGGCGTCCTGCAGAATGTCCTCGGCCTCGGGCACGGTGTAGGCGTAGCGGCGGGCAATGCCCAGCATCCGCCCCGCGTAGCGCAGGTACAAGGCACGCTGGGCCGCCGGTTCACGGCGGAGGCAGCGGGCAAGCAGGTCGTCGAAAGCGGCGGGCGTGGGCATGAATGCGGGCGCGCCCCGGTGCCGGGAGCGGGCTCAATTGGGTAAGACGCAGACCGGTTGCCAAAGGCTTCTGCCGCGTAGCGTTTTATTGACGATGACCGGGCCGTGAGTGCAACCCCGACCGGAAATATGCTGTTAGCGAAGCATAAAAATCAGCCCAAAACCTTCACAAATTCTCCGTGCCCGAATTACCCGAAGTCGAAACCTACCGCCGATTTATTGACGAGCTGGCCGTGGGCCAGACCATTGCCGCCCTGCAGGTGAACGATGCCCACGTACTGGCCACGCCCGAAGACCAGCTCCGCGCCGGCCTCGTGGGCCGCACCATCGCGGGCACCAGCCGGCTGGGCAAAAACTGCTTTCTGGAACTCGACAACGGCCGGGTGCTGGTGCTGCACTTCGGCATGACCGGCGACGTGGGCGCCTACCGCGACGAGCCCGACGCCCCGCGCTTCACCCGCGTAGCCCTGCACCTCGAAGATTCCGGCCTGCGCCTGGCCTTCATCGACCCGCGCAAGTTCGGCCGCATCCGGCTGGCCGACAGCGCCGCCGCCCACCAGCAAGCCAAGAAAATCGGCCCCGATGCGCTGGCCATTACCGCCGCCGAGCTGCAGCAGAAACTCAGCCGCCGCAAGACGCTGCTCAAGCCGCTGCTGCTCGACCAAAGCATCACGGCCGGCCTCGGCAACTGGATTGTGGACGAGGTGCTGTTTCAGGCTAAAATTCATCCCGAGCGGCTGGGCTCGTCCTTGTCGGAAAAGGAATTCAAGGCCCTGCACGCCGCTATTCAGCTGGTGCTGCACACGGCCATCGACCACGAGGCCAACTACCGGCATTTCCCCAAGTCCTTCCTCATCCACGCCCGCGAGTGGGACGACCCGGCCACGCCCGGCTCCGACGCGCACACCTTCTGCCCGCGCCACCCAAAGGTCAGGATTGAGAAATACTACGTGGGCGGTCGGGCCACGTACCTCTGCCCCAAATGCCAGCCCGCGCCGGCTTCAGTGCATGCTGCTACCGCCGTCGGCCAGCACGAATAAGCCGGTGCAGGCACCAAAGCCGATGAGCAGCACCAGCAGCATGCTAAGGAAATAAGGAGCGGCACCTATTTCCTGCGGTCCTCGCCCCAGGTGCGTCAGGGCCAGAATGAGGTTGACCAATGCCTGCCCCAGATAAAAAAGGCCAAAGAGGATGGCCGCTGAACCATCCATCCACTTCACGGCCAGGCCCAGCAGGGCAGCGGCGGCCAGCAGGATGAGCAGATTGTTGCGGACAATGCGACCGAAAGTAGGCTTTTCCATGGTGAAAGTCTGATGGAACGGTGGTTAGTGCATGCCGCCCAGGTGCAGATGGGTACTGCATTCGCTGAAGCCTGCAATGGCAATCAGCAGGGCCGATGTCCAGCAGGCAAGCCCGTTTTCCCGCTCACCGGTGACGAGGAGCAGCAGCCCCATCACGGCATTCAGCAGCCACAGCGCTATCAGCAGCCCGAGAATGCTGCTATCGGAATCGACGAGCTGCCGTCCGGTGTGAATAACGACCATCACAATCAGGTTGGCAAGCACAATTCGGCCAAAGTGGCCACGGGGTTTAGGGGGAGTGGGCTCGCTCATATCACTCCCTGGCGTTCGCCCCGCAATTCCTCCAGCCGGGCCAGTTTCTCCTGGTCGCGGTAGAAGATGTTCATGGTTTCAAACGGAATGATTTTCAAATCCTTGCTCACGATGTGGACGCAGGACTTTTTCACGGCCCGCACGTCGAAATTCCACGGGTCCATGAACTGCAGGATGATGATGCGGAACAGGTTTTCGTAGCCCAGATTGGGCGCTGAAACCTGCGGTAGGCAGCACAGCAGCTGGTTGATTTCGGGCACCACCGTGTCCACGGTGTTGGCCGTGCTGAAGAGCTTGAGCATGTGCTGGCGCAGGCGCGGGTCGCGCTCATACACAATGGTGTTGCCGGCGTTGGTGAGCAGGTCGGCGGGGTCCACGTAGCGGGTGAGGGGGAATACCTCGCCGTCGAGCTTCAGGGCGTAGGCCATGGCTAGCGCGTCGGGGTTGCAGGGCACGGGCAGCAGGTCGGCGGCCGAGAACACCGGGCTTTGGTCGATGATGCCCTGCCGCACTTCGGTGAGCGAAAACGAGTCGGTTTCGGGGTTGAAGTTATCGAGCCGCCCGGCCGCCTGCGTGGGCTGAAACGTGACGCCGCGAATGCAGCGCTGCTTCAGGGCGTAGTCGATGATGTCGCCCATCTCGTCATCGTTCAGGCCCTTTTGCAGCGTCACCACCAGCGTGGTGCTGAGGTTGTATTTGTTCAGGTTTTCGATGGCCTGCCGCCGCACCTCGCGCAGGTCGCGGCCGCGCATGGTCAGCAGCACGTTTTCGCGGAAGGAGTCGAACTGCAGGTACACCTCGAACGCGCCCGAATACGTGGCCAGCCGCGCTACAAACGCTTCGTCTTTGGCCAGGCGCACGCCGTTGGTATTCACCATCAAGTGCTTGATGGGCTTGCGTTTGCACATGTCCAGAATCTCCCAGAACTGCGGGTGCAGCGTGGGCTCACCGCCCGAAATCTGCACCACGTCGGGCTCGCCCTCGTTGGCTACCACCAGGTCCACCATGGCTTCCACTTCTTCCAGGGTGCGGTGCCGGCCGTGGGTTGGGCTGCTCTCGGCGTAGCAGGTGGGGCAGGTGAGGTTGCAGCGGTCGGTTATCTCGATGACGGTGAGGCAGCTGTGCTGCTCGTGGTCGGTGCAGAGGCCGCAGTCGTAGGGGCAGCCAAAATGCGTGGCCATGTTGAAGCGGCGTGGCGTTTCGCTGGGCTTCACGTAGTTGCGGATGCTCTTGTAGTACTCAATATCGGTGGCAATGCGCACCTTCTGCCGCCCGTGCTCGGGGCAGCGCTTGAGCATGAACACGTTATTGTCTTCGAAGACGATTTTGGCCTCGATGCGGCGCAGGCATTCCGGGCAGAGGCTGAGGGTGAAGTCGTAGTAGGTGTAGGGCCGTTCGGGCATGGTGTGGAAAGGAATTATTCTACTGGTTTGGAAGAAGTATTTAATTCGTTTTAATTACAGTAGCAGTGAAAGTGCGGTCGAAAAAATTTGACGCAGATACCTGCGTGTAGGAACTATCGGTCGTACTGATTATTCTGACTGTTAATTGCGCGTTTTTGGGCATAGCAGGGTATTTGTCAAATACATCCTGATTAGGCGTTAGCACATAGGTGCAGTCATTAATCCAGCTGACTTTATAGGTTGTTGGTTTTTTTGCACCATCAAAAAACTCGCTTTGCTCTGCGCCCGAGCGTTTTATAATAGTCGAATGGCCGTTGTCAATTAATTTGAAAGTGCCGTTTTTAAAGCTATTGCATTTTGCGTCCTGAGCGTGCGCTGATTGGGTTGAAATAAAGGAAATAAAAAAGAATAGCAAGGCGATTTTCATGGCAGGTATTTATGGCGTGCACAACTTGGAATTACTACCGTAGCTGAAACTGACGATATATGCGGTGCCGGAATAACCTACGGCCAACAAATAGCCGCTGAAGAACCCCTTCAGCGGCTACGGCTACCGGAGTAGCAAGGTGGCAAGAAAATCGGACATTGACGCGCGGACGGCAGGGGTTCTATTCGCGCTGAAAGCGGAGGCGCTGGCGGCCCACTTCCAGATAGTACAGGCCGGGCGGCAGGCCGGCCACCGCCAGTGGGCGGCGGGCATCGGAAGCGGTGAGGACGAGGCTGCCCAGGGCGTTGAACACGCGCACCGGCTGGTTGGCGGGAGCCCCGCTGATGGTGAGAGCGGTAGCCGCCGGGTTGGGGTAAATTTCCAGGCCCGCCGCACCCGCGCCTGCCAGCGTGGCCGTGGCAACGCTGGCGCAGAACTGAATGCGCGGATTCTGAGCATCGCTGCACGGATACAGGTACTTGCTTTGGGGCCAGCGCACCAGCGGGTTGGCGCTCGAAATGAGGGGCTTGAGGCCGGTGGGCATGGTGACCTGGGCAGCGCTGCCGTGGCCGAGGGCCACGTTTTTGCCGGCCAGGCTGCCGGTGAAGGTGTAGTCGCAGAGGGCGTCGAGCAGGCGGTAGTAGGCGTAGTAGTCCAGGGCATCGAAGGCTGCGGCCGTGTTGGGCACCACGTGGTCGGCGGCGTAGGTGTGGTTGGCCAGCGTGTCGGAGCGCAGCAGCAGGAAGTCTTTTTCGGCCGCCGGGATGTTGACGTTGCGAAACGCATCGATGGCCATGCGGTGGTCGTTGGTGTCGTCGTCGTTGAAGATTTCGACCAGCAGGCGCGTATTGCTTGGGAAGCTGGCCAGCTCGGCGGGCGTGAGGTTGTACACGTACCACGGCGCCAGCGAGTAGATGAAGCGGCCGTTCTGGCCCCAGCCATTGTCGAGAAAGCAGCGCAGGCCATTGCCAAACGACGCCCCGCCCCCGAAAGAATGGCCCAGAAAGCCCACCCGCGTGGTATCGATGATGGCAGGGTAGCGGCGGGCGGCCCGCCGGAAGCCCTGCAGCAGGTTGGTGTAGCGGTCGGCCACCGTCACGCCGGTGGTCTGGTAGGGCACAAACACGATGGCGTAGCCCTTGCGCGCCGCAAATTCCAGCACCCCGATGATGTTGGCCGACACGTTGCCGCCGAAGGCGTGGCTATAGAAAATAGTGGGGACGCGCCCGGTGGCATCGGCCGGGTAATACACTTCGATGCTGTGGCCCAGGAAGTTGAGGTTGGGAAACGAAACCGAGGCCACCGGATGCGGGCCATCGGCGCCGTAGCCGGTGGTGGGCTTGGGGTAGTTGGGGTCGGCGTACTGGGCGCGGGCCGGTGCCCATAGCAGCACCAGCAGCAGGAAGGTATAGAAACGGGTCATGGAGCAAGCGTTTTTTCTGAATGGACGGTGAAGCCGCCGCACAGTTTAATTGCCTGCTGTCCTGAATTATGCTTTTGCAACGGCCGAGCCTTTGTTGCGGCTCCGCAATTCCCTCAGCCACAGCCAGCCGTAATACCCCAGCCCCGCCACGCACGCCCACTGAATGGCCGTGAGCCCCAGTCCCGGCAGGGGAGGGGTGGGCTTGATAAACTCCACCAGCAGCCGAAACAGCAGGTAGCCGCTCAGAAACAGCTGAAACCGCCGGCCATTGGCCAACGCCTGGCGGCGCTCCAGCAGCCACAGCCCCAGCCCCAGCGCCGCCAGCAACAGAATTTCGTAGAGGTTGGTGGGGTGGCGGCGCACGCCATCGCCGAAATTGATGCCCCAGGGCAGGGCCGTGCCGTTGCCGTAGGTGCCATCTTCCAGCCCGCTGAAAAAGCAGCCCAGCCGCCCGATGGCGAGGCCCAGAATAAGGGGAAACACCATGAGGTCGCCGCTGCTGGCCGTCACGCCCAGGTGTTTCTTGGTGACTTCCACTCCGATGAGGCCGCCCAGAAAGCCGCCCACAATGGTTTTGTTGGTGAAATAATACAGCCAGCCGCCGGGCGGGTGCAGCAGCAGCTCGGGGTGCTCCAGCAGGCCCAGCAGGCGCGAGCCCAGCAGCGCCCCGGCCGCCGCGCCCACAAAAATCCATTGGCGGTGCTCGGCGCTAATGTGGTCGGGGTGGCGGGCGCGCAGGTAGGTGTAGAGGCGGAACCCCAGCGTGTAGGCCAGCACCTCGCACAGCAGGTGCACGGGCAGGCGGGCGGGGCCCAGGGCAAGCTCGACGGGGAAATGCATGGGCTAAAACTAGCGCGGGGCTGCCAAAGCGCAAGCCGTAATGCAACAGCCGCACGCTGCCAAGAGGTCTTGCCGGGCTGGGTCTATAATCCATATTATGAAATGCTTATACTGATAAACCGCGGTTTGCTAAGGTCTGATTATCGCAATTATTGAACTTGACTGCGCAGAAGTGGCGGCTACCTTGGCGACATGGTTTTCCACTTTAAGTGCCTTGCGATGAAGCCAACAATTACCCGCTTGTTTCCCTATTTCAGTTTGCTGAAGCTGTTGCGCTGCCGGCCGGTAGCGGCCGCCATTTCGTGGTTTCTGCTGGCCGTTTTCGTGCCGCTGCTTTCGGGCTGCAACTACTACCGCACCAAGGACCAGCCGGTGAGCCGCGACAACGTGAACCTGCTGGCCGAGTCGAAGCTGTTTGTCATTCACCAGGGCGATGCGGCGTGGGTGCTGCGCAATCCGAAGCTCAACGGCGAAGTGCTGGAAGGCAATCGGGAGCCGGTGAAGGGCGTGGTGGAGTTCTACCAGACGCCGCCCGGGAAAGGCGTATCGCCCCGCTACCGCCGCTGGGATGCGGAGCAGGTGCTGAACATCGTGCACGTGTACATCAGCGACGTGCAGCCCGGCCCCGAGGACCGGGTGAGCATTCCGTTCGCGTCCATCAGGCAGATTGATTTGGTGGAGAAAGACTCGGGCAAAACCACGGCTTCCTATGTGCTGGGCGGGCTGGGCATTACGGCCGGGGTGGTGGCCATTCTGGCTGTTATCGTTGCCCTCACCAAAAGCTCCTGCCCGTTTGTGTACGCCTACGATGGGCACGAATACCGCTTCGTGGGCGAGGCCTACGGCGGGGCCATCTTCGCGCCGGCCGAGCGCAACGACTACCTGCCGCTGCCCGGAATGCAGCCCGAAAACGGTGAATACCGCCTCAAAATCAGCAACGAGCTGAAGGAGCGGCAGTACACCAACCTGGCCGAGCTGTGGCTGGTGCAGCACCCGGCCGGCACGCAGGTGCTGCTCGACCAGCGCGGCCACGTCCAGACGCTGACAACGCCGCTGCCGCCCACCCAGGCCCGCTCGCAGGCTGGCCACGACTGCACTGCCCAGCTGCAGGCCACCGACCATAGCGCCTTTCTCTTCAACGAAGACCAGCCCGGCAGCGCCCCCAACAGCCTCACCCTGAGCTTTGCCAAACCCGCCGCTGCCCGGCATGGCAAGCTGGTGCTGCACGCCCAGAATTCGCTGTGGCTCGACTACCTCTACGGCGCGTTTATTGAGAAATTCGGCACGGCCTACAACAGCTGGGCGGCGCAGCAGAAGACCCAGCCCGCCGAGATAAACCGCCAGTGGAGCCTCGACCAGAGCATTCCGCTGAAGGTGTACGTGGAGGCCGGCCACGGCTGGCAGCTGGCCGAAACCATCCCGACCATCGGCCCGCTAGCCGCGCGCGACCTGGTGGTGCCGCTCGGTTTCGCCGCCAATGCCACCGGGCAGGTGCGCGTGAAGCTGGAATGCGGCTTCATGTTCTGGGAGGTCGATTATGCCGCGCTCGATTGCAGCCCCAACGTGCCCGTGCAGCTCGACAACTGCCGCCTGAGCAGCGCCCGCACCGAGCGCGGCACCGACGCCCGCGCCCAGCTGGCCGCCGATGACACGCTGTACCTGAGCCAGCCCCGGCCCGGCTCCGTGGCCAGCCTCAGCTACCAAAGCCACCTGCCCGCGCCGGCCGCCGGCACGCGCTGCACCGCCTTTCTGCGCACCAAGGGCTACTACGAGCACATCCGCGACTTCCAGGGGCTGCCCAACCTGCCCGAGCTATACGCCTTCAAAAAGCCCGGCCGCTTCATCGAATTCTCGAAGGAGCAGTACCGCGCCGCTACCCAGCAGTTCACACCCGTTCTCGCCCAACGCTAACCCCTATGGAAGCCACACTCATCACCGACATTACCTATGTAGAAGCGCCGGCCGCGCCGGTGGCCCCGCCCAGCCTGCCGCCCACGGTGCTGGCCTCGGGCCTGAAGCGCCGCCTCGTGGCGGGGCTGTTTCAGCTGGCCGATGCGCGCCTGCTGTGGCGCTTTCTGCGCACGCCGGCCCGTGTGGGCCTGGCCATCAGGCGCGTTGAAGAGCTGAAGCGGGAGTATTACGGCGACCTCGAAATCCGCAAAACGGCCCGCGTAGCCGGCCGCTACTACCGCGAATACTACGCGCCCGGCTGGCCCGGCAAGGCCTACGACAATTACATTGCCACCACCATCAACCGGCTGGTGCCGTTCCGGGGCGATGCCGAAACGCTGAACCTGGTGTTTCTGGCCATCACCAAAAAATGCCCGCTGGCCTGCGAGCACTGCTTCGAGTGGGACGCCCTGAACCAGCGCGAAACCCTGACGCGGGACCACATCCGCGAGCTGGTGGCCGCGTTTCAGGCCCGGCACGTCAGCCAGATTTTTTTCAGCGGCGGCGAGCCCATGCTGCGCGTCAACGACCTGGTGGCCGTGGTGGCCGCCGCCCGGCCCGGCACCGATTTCTGGGTGATAACCTCGGGCTTCAATTTCACCCGCGAAAACGCCGGCCGGCTCAGGCGGGCGGGGTTCACCGGCGTCACCATCAGCCTCGACCACCACGAGCCGGCCCGGCACAACGCCTTTCGCGGCTCGCCGCAGGCCTACCAGCATGCCGTGCAGGCGGCAGCTTTCGCCCACGAAGCCGGCCTCGTGGTGAACCTCTCGCTCTGCGTCACCCAGGAATTTACCACCGGCGCCAACCTCTGGGCCTACGCCGAGCTGGCCCGGCAGCTGGGCGTCACCTTCATCCAGATTCTGGAGCCGCGCGCCGTGGGGCACTACGCGGGCAAAGCCGTCGACCTGAGCCCGGCCCAGCTTGCGCTGCTGGAAGAATTTTACCTGAAAATGAATTTTGCCTCCGATTATTTCGGCTGGCCCATCGTGCACTACTACGGCTACCACCAGCGCCGCATGGGCTGCACCGGCGCGGCCGACCGGTTCCTGTACGTGGACACCGACGGCGACCTGCACGCCTGTCCTTTCTGCCAGAAAAAAAGCGGCAGTGCCCTCGGCGGCTGCCTCGATGGCTCATTGAACGCGCTGAAAAGCCGCGGCTGCCACGCCTTCGCCAACGCAAAAATGTAGAGACGCGAAGTGTCGTGTCTCTACATCAGTCTGGTCGACTCGATACGCCCAACCGTCGAATGATGACCTCTGCGATGTAATAATTCTGCCCTTCCCTGGGTTAAGAAACCATAAGCCGCTCAGCGGTGGGTTGTCAGATTTCTTTATCCTAATCGCAACGCTATGGTTCGCAATGTTTTGGTACTCGTTGGCTTGTTGGGTTTGTTGACCGGAGCGAAGGCTTCGGCCTCCGGTATTTTCGATTCGTTCCGCGACCCCAACCGCAAGATTATGCCCGGCCATCACAAGCCGATTCACCGGCGCTACGGGCACCACGGCATCCTGCACAACGGTTTCCTGGGCATTCACAACCGCCGGCAAACCAGTGCCTCAGGTGCCGCCGTGGCCAAACGGCGGCGCGGGACTCTGTAGTGAGAATAGCGAACGAATTAAGCAATAAAACAGAACGGTCATGCTTCAGCTGCGCTCAGCATGACCAATTGCCCTACAGTTCGTTGTTCTTCGCTGCCGCTTTGCGGGTAAGCGTGGTGAGCGGCGAGCGGGTGATTTCCGATTCGCTCTCGAAGCCGGTGCGGCGCACGTTGGCGGCGGGGCTTTCGCCGGTGGCGGGCAGGGCGCGGTTCATCCAACTCAGAATGTCGGTGGTGGTGCCGGGCAGCAGGCCGTGGAAAGCGGCCAGGAACTTGGCCGGCAGCGAGAGAATGACCTCGCCGTCGCCGCGGCGGCAGGCGTTCCAGATTTGGCGGCCGGCCTGCTCGGCATTCAGCGTGAAGCCAGGCATGGCATCGGCAATGCTGAACCAGGCAAACTCTTTTTCGTGCTGGCCCTTTACTTCGGCGTGGTCGGGGCTGCCGGTGCGCAGCAGGCCGGGGCATACCGTCGTCACCGAAATGCCATGCTGCTTCAACTCGGCCCGGAAGCCTTCGGACAGGCCCACCAGCGCAAACTTGCTGGCGCTGTAGGGCGCCATGTGGGGCAGCGCCACCTTGCCGCCCAGCGAGGAAATATTGACAATGCGGCCCGCGTTGCGGCGGCGCATGCTGGGCAGCACGGCCTGCATGGCGTGCAGCGGCGCCCAGAAGTGCACGGCCATCGAATCCTCAAAATCGCGGGTGTCCATGTTGTCCAGCGGCCCGGCGGTGATGATGCCGGCGTTGTTGATGAGCACGTCAATCGGCCCGAGGCGGTTTTCCACCTCGGCTACCATGGTGCGTACTTCCACCTCGTTGGTGATGTCGCGCGAGAGGGTGAGCACGTCGGCTTCGGCCGCGCCGGCCATCAGCAAGTCCTGGCGGGCGCGGGCCAGTTCGGCCTCGTCGCGGGCGCAGATGGCCACGCGGGCCCCTTCGGCCACGGCCTGGCGGGCCAGCACCAGGCCCAGCCCGCGCGAGCCACCGGTGATGAGCACCACGCGGCCGCTCAGGTCGTAAGAGCCGCGGCGGTTGCCCCAGAGGGTGGCGGCCAGGGCTACGGTGCCGAGGCCGGCGGCCAGCAGCCAGTTGGTTTTGGAGCGTTTGGCGTTTTTCATGAGTAGCTGTATGCCAAATGGGGCCGAAAGGTTGCACGCCGCCGGGCGGGGCGTCGGTTTTTCGGCGGTTTCTGGCACGAAAGGTAGCTGGCGGCACGTTAGGGGCGCAACAGGTGGGGATTTAGGCCGATATTTACCTCTTCCTCACCCCTCTTTTTCTGTAATGCTTGTATCAACCCGCCTCCACTCCCTGAAACTGAAACCTGTCCTGCTCGCGTCGCTGCTGCTGGCCGGGGCCGCTCCGCAGGCCTTGGCGCAGGCCCCGGCCACCGTCAAAACCAAGTCGAAAACCCCCGGCCAGGCCACCGTCAAGACCAAAGGCCCGGTAGCCAAAAGCGCCCCCGCGCCGGAGCAAGCGCCCCAGACGGAATTTGCCCCCGATGCCGTGATTGATGCCAAGGCCAACGCCCTCACCACCAACATGCAGCAGAACCTGGGCCTCACCCCTCAGCAAACCGAGAAAGTGCGCGTCATCAACCGCCGGGGCGTGGAGCAGGTCGAAAACGGCCGCCTGCGCTACAAGGCCGACCCGCGCAAGCTGGCCGGCATCATCGAAAGCGCCGGCCGCTCGCGCCTCGAAGCCCTGAAAGACGTGCTCAACCCCGTCCAGTTTGCCAAGTACCAGCGCAAGCGCGAAGAGAAGATGGGCGTGCCCAACGTGCAGGGCGTGCAGGGCAATGCCGCGCCCGGCCTGGGCAGCGGCGGCGGGGGAGGCGGCGAGTAGCGGCGCTTGTTCTAAAGTAAAACGTTTGTCATCCTGAGCGCAGCGAAGGACGACGAAAAGGCCCACCCAAAAGCCGTCTGCTGCGTATTCTTGCGCATGACGCAACCCCAGGCCCCGCCCGCTCCCAACCGTTTCATGGCTCTTTTGTCCCGCGCCGGACTCGACTGGTTTTTGCTGGCGCTGATTGGCGTGGTGGGGCTGGCTTACTGGCAGCCCGGCCTGGGCAGCAAGGCCAGTCCGGTGCCCTGGCACCTCATCACCACGGTGGGCGTGGGGCTGGTTTTCTTCTTCTACGGCCTCAAGCTGAGCTTTGCCAAGCTGCGCGAAGGCATGCGCAACTGGCGGCTGCACACGGTGGTGCAGCTGGCCACGTTCGGGCTGTTTCCGCTGCTGGCGCTGGCCGTGCGGCCGTTTTTCGGCGGCGAGGGCGGCGAGCTGCTGTGGCAGAGTATTTTCTTTCTGTGCGCGCTGCCCAGCACGGTTTCCACGTCGGTGGTGATGGTGAGCATTGCGGGCGGCAACCTGCCGGCGGCTATTTTCAACGCCAGCGTTTCCAGCCTGATTGGCATCGTGCTCACGCCGCTGCTTACCAGCCTGGTGCTGCACACCGGCACGGGCGGCAGCCAGCTGTGGGGCCTGGCGGTGCAGCTGCTGTGGCAGGTGGTGCTGCCGGTAGGGGCGGGCATTGCGCTCAATTCCCGCTTCCATGCCGCAGTGGACCGCCACAAGGCCGGCCTGCGCATCTTCGACCAGGTTACCATCCTGCTTATCGTTTTCACCGCCTTTTGCGAGTCCTTCGCCGAAGGCATTTTCACCCGCTACCAGCCGGCCGACATCGTGAAGCTGGGCGCGGGCATGGTGGCGCTGTACCTGGTAGTATTCGGCGCCATCTGGGGCCTGACGCGCCGGCTGGGCTTCCCGCGGGCCGACCAGATTGTGGCCGTGTTCTGCGGCTCGAAGAAGTCGCTGGTGCACGGCAGCGTAATGGCCAGCCTGCTGTTTCCCGCCAGTGCCGCCACCGGGCTGATTCTGCTGCCCCTGATGCTGTATCATGCGCTGCAAATCATTCTGGCCAGCAGCATGGCGCAATACTTGGGCCGGCAGCAGGTGGCGGAGCCGGCGGTAGGGTAGGGGGCCGGCCAAAAAGAACGTCATGCTTCGGCGGCGCCCAGCATGACGTTCCTGATGCGTGATGCCGCAGTAGGCTACGCGCCCAGCTTCTCTGCAAAGAAGGCCAGCGTCAGCGCCCAGGCTTCCTTGGCGGCTTCGGGGTGGTAGCTGGGCCGCTCGTCGCAGTGAAAGCCGTGGTCGGCGTAGGAGATGACCGTGTTGATGTAGGGCTTGCCGGCGGCTTCCACGGCCTCGGTCACCTCGGCAATGTGCGCTTTGCTGATGTGGGCATCGAGCCCGCCCCAGAAGAAGAGGTGCGTGCCGTGCAGGTCTTTTGCGCGGTCCTTGATGGTGTGGGTGCCGCCGCCGTAGTACGAAACCCCCGCCGCCAGCGGCAGCACGGCATTGGCCAGAAACGACACGCGCCCGCCCAGGCAGAAGCCGATGCTGCCGATTTTATCGGCCTTCACCAACGGCTGCGCCGTGAGCCAGTCGAACGAGGCGCGCAGGTCGGCGGTGAGGCCCTCTGCCGTGATGCCCTGGAAGTGCGGGGCGGCCACGGTCGCAAAGTCGGAATAGGCAATTTCCAGCCCCGGCGCGGCCGTGCGGTGGAACAGCTCGGGCGCTACCACGGCATAGCCAGCCGCCGCCAGCCGGTCGGCCACGCTGCGAATGTGGTGGTTTACGCCGAATGCCTCCTGCAGCAGGATGATGCCGGGCACCGGGCCGGTAGCGGTGGGGAAAGCCGTGTAGGCGCGCATCTCGGTGCCGTCGGCTACGGAGAGGGTAACGAAATTCTGGTCGCTCATTAAAGAGAAGAATAAATAAAGTCCGGGTGCTTAACAGCTGAGCGGGTAATTGTTCAGCCCCGCGCCATGCCCGGCCTCCGATTAAACGCTGCCGTAAACCGGATGGCCGTGCCAGCGGTTCTGCAAGACAATTCCCTTTCCCCTGTCAATTCCTCAAACTTATGTCCGCTTCCAAAATTCGCCTCAACGTGCTCGACCAGTCGCCCATCCGGCCCGGCAGCACCCCGCGCGAAGCCATTCTCGAAACCGTTGAGCTGGCCCGGCTGGCCGACCGCCTCGGCTACACCCGCTTCTGGGTGAGCGAGCACCACAACACCAACACGCTGGCCGGCTCCACGCCCGAAGTGCTGCTGGCCTACCTCGGCAGCCAGACCAGCCGCCTCCGCATTGGCTCGGGCGGCATCATGCTGCCGCACTACTCGGCCCTGAAAGTGGCTGAGAACTTCCGCATGCTCGAAACCTTGTTTCCCGGCCGCGTGGACCTGGGCATGGGCCGCGCCCCGGGCGCCGACCGCCTCACGGCCTACGCGCTGAACCCCAACAATCAGTTCAACGAGAAGGATTTTGTGGAGCAGCTCATGGACCTGCAGGCCTACCTGCGCGATGAGAAAGTGCCCGACACCATTCACGAGCGGGTGATGGCCATTCCGCAGGCCCCCGCCGCGCCGGAGCTGTGGCTGCTGAGCTCCAGCGGCCAGAGCGGCCTGTTTGCCGGGCACCTGGGCATGGCGTTTTCCTTTGCGCAGTTCATCAACGGCAACGGCGGCCCGGCGGCCGTGCAGCAGTACCGCGAGCGGTTCCGGCCCAGCCCGGAGCTGGCCGCGCCGCTGGCCAACGTGGCCGTATTCACCTTCTGCGCCGATACCGAGGAGAAAGCCAACGAACTGCGCAAAGCCATGGACATGCAGCTGATTCGCTTCAACCGGGGCGATTTCCGCACTTTCCCTTCCGCCGAAGAAGTGCGCAGTCACCAATTCTCCGCCGAAGACGAGGCCCACCTGGCGTTCAACCGCAACCGTGTGGTGAGCGGTACGCCCGGTCAGGTGCACGCCCAGTTCACCCAAATGGCCGCCGATTACGGCGTGGACGAAATCACGGCCGTCACCATCACCGCCGACTTCCAGGACCGCCTGCGCTCCTACGAGCTGCTGGCCGAGGCATTTGAGCTGGAAGCCGTACCGGTGAGCGCGGCCGCCGCCGCATTCGCGTAGGCACTTGGCTCCGGCATGGAGAAGGCGGCGGTGCCTTCGCCGTGCGGCAACAAAAAAAGCCCGGCTGACAGCCGGGCTTTTTTTGTTGATGATGAGGTGTTTATAAGAATACTGACTGTTTTCTTTCTGAGGGGATTCTGTTTTTTGCTGCTGATTATTTGTAACGATTCTAAATAGACTGCACCTTTGCACTGTATTTTGAATCTTTCTAAATAAGAGTATGCGCCACTTCTTCGCCCTGTTGCTAGTTGCTTCCTCCCTGCCAGCCACCGTTTGGGCCCAGCGTCCGGCGCACGCGCACGTCCGGCATCATGGCCCCACCGGCACCGTGACGGGCCGCGTGCTGCAGGCCGATGGCAAGGCGGCCGAGCAGGTTTCGGTGCGGGTGAAGGGCACGCCGCTGGGCACCACCACCGCGGCCGATGGCAGCTTCGAGCTGAACGCGCCGGCCGGCTGGCAGGTGCTCACGGTGAGCTGCCTGGGCTGCACGCCGCAGGAAGTGCCCGTGGAAGTGAAAGAAGGCCAGCGCGTGGAAGCCGCCGCCGTGCGCCTGGCCGCCGGCGAGCAACAGTTGAACGAAGTGACCGTGACCGGCGCCAAGGGCCTGAACCAGCGCACCCCCAGCGTGGGCAAGATGCCCATCGCGCCGCTCGACAACCCCCAGGCCACGCTCACCATCGAGCGGCCGGTGCTGGAGCAGCAGCAGGCCCTGCGCCTGAGCGACGTGCTGGCCAACGTGGCCGGCGTGTACGTGATGGGCACCACCGGCGGCACGCAGGAAGAAATTGCCAGCCGCGGCTTCGCCTACACCAGCAACAACACCTTCAAAAACGGCGTGCGCTACAACAACGGCATCGTGCCCGAAGTAAGCTCGCTCGAGCGCATGGAGGTGCTGAAGGGCAGCGCGGCCATTCTCTACGGCAACGTGGCGGCCGGCGGCGTGCTGAACCTCGTGACCAAGAAGCCGCAGTTTGAGCGCGGCGGCTCGGTGGGGCTGCGGGTGGGCAGCTTCGGGTTTGTGAAGCCGCAGTTCGACGTGTATGGGGCGGTGGACAAGCGCAATAAGGTGGCCTTCCGCCTGAACGGCACCTGGGAGCGCGCCGACAGCTACCGCGACGGCGTGCGCAGCAACCGCGTGTATGTGAACCCCTCGCTGCTGTTCCGCCTCACGCCCAAAACCGACCTCATCATCGAAGGCGACTACCTGCGCGACAACCGCACGCCGGACTACGGCATCGGGGCCATCAACTACGAGATTCAGGACTCGCGCAGCCGCTTCCTGAACGTGGCCGGGGCCAACAATGCCACCAACCAGACCAGCGCCACCGCCACGCTCACCTCGCGCCTCAGCGATGCGTGGCAGGTGCGGGCCGTGGGCTCGTTTCAGCGCTACGACAACGCCCTGAAAAGCGCCGCCCGGCCCACTGCCATCGTGGCCACGCCCGGCGCCACCTACGGCAACTGGACGCGCGGCCTGCAGCGCACCGAAACCGCCGAAAACTACTTCCTGGCCCAGCTCGACCTGACCGGAAATTTCCGCACCGGCTTCATCGGCCACACGCTGCTGGTGGGGGCCGATGCCGACCAGTACAACACCAGTACGCTGGCCTACACCAACCCGGCTTCGCCCACGCGGCCCACCACGGCCGTCTCGGCCTATGACGTCATCAACATTCTGGACTTCAGCAAAGTCATTGCCCAGCCGGCCGAGCGCCTCACGGGCTTCGACGACCTGGTGCGCAACTCGCTGACGAAGGGCAACACCCGCCGCGCCGGCTTCTACGCCCAGGATTTGCTCAGCCTGTCGGACAAAGTGAAGGTGCTGGCCGGCCTGCGCTGGAGCTACCAGGAAACGCCCAGCGACGTGTACACCTACAACACCATTGCCAGCGTAGCCGCCAAAACGGCCAACACCTACGTGGAAACCCGGCGCTACGACAACGCCTTTTCGCCGCGCCTGGGCCTGGTGTACCAGCCCCTGAAAATGACCTCGCTGTTTGCCTCTTATGCCAATTCCTTCGCGCCCAACACCGGGCTCGATTTGCAGGGCAACTCGCTGGCTCCCTCGCTCATCGACCAGTACGAAGTGGGCATCAAAAACGAGCTGTTCAAAGGCGCGCTCTCGGCCAACGTGACGGCCTACCGCATCGTGAACAGCAACCAAGCCCAGGCCGTATTGCCCAACGACCCGCGCTACACCACTGCCGCCACCGCCAGCCCCATGGAGCTGGCCGGCCAGGTCACCAGCAAAGGCGTGGAAGTGGACGTGCAGAGCCGCCCCATGAACGGCATCTCGCTCATCGTGGGCTATAGCTACAACCAGACGGCCTACACCCGCAGCAACATCTACGAAGACGGCAGCCGCCTGCGCTACAACCCCGCCCACACGGCCAACGCCAGCCTGTACTACAGCTTCGGCAACATCTTCGCCAACAGCGTGCTGCGCGGCCTGAATGCCGGCGTCACGGCCTACTACGTGGGCGACCGCCTGGCCGGCCGCAACAACCGCCTGGTGGACCCCACCACGGGCAAGCCCTGGGCCACGGCCGATGCCTTCAAGCTCATTGCCCTGCCCAACTATATGTTGTTTGATGCCTCGCTGGGCTACTCCTACGAGCGGTTTTCGGTGCGCGTGAAGCTGGCCAACCTGCTCAATAAGCTGAGCTATAACGTGCACGACGACAACAGCATCAACCCCATCGCGCCCCGCAACTTCGCGGCCACGCTCACCTACAAGCTCTAGCCAATACCGCCGCCGCCCGCGCCTCATCACCCCCCGCTATGACTCCGGTTAAATCTGCTTTTCGCACTGTGCACCTCTGGCTGGGCCTGGCCTCGGGGCTGGTCATCGTTTTCGTGTGCCTGACCGGCAGCGTGCTGGCTTTCGAGAAGGAGATTGAGCAGGCCTGGCACCCGGCCCGCTACTTCGTGACGCCCGCCAGCACGCCGCGCCTGTCGCTGGCCCAGCTCGCCGATGCCGTAAAGGCCCACAAGCCCAAAGCCCAAATCAGCGGCTTCAGGCTCTACGCCGACCCCACCCGCACCGTGGAGGTGAGCCTGGCCGGCGGCCCCGGCCCTGGCGGCGCACGGGGCGGCGGAGGCCGCATGAGCGCGGAGCCGGGCAAGCGGGTCGGCAACGGCCAATACCAGGCGGCCGACCGCGCCGAAGGCCGGGGCAAAAGGGAAGGCGGCCGGGGCGAAGGCGGCAAGGGCAAAGGCGAAGGCGGCGGCCCGCGCATCTTCGTAAACCCCTACACGGCTGCCATCACGGGCGAGCTGAACCCGCGCGACAACTTCTTCAAGACCGTGGAGCAGCTGCACCGCGGCCTGGTGGCCGGCAAGGTGGGCAAGCTGGTGATGGGCATCAGCGCGTCGATGTTCCTGTTTATTCTGGCTACGGGGCTGGTGCTGTGGTGGCCCACGGCCCGCAAGGCCCTGCGGCCGCGCCTGACGGTGAAGTGGGGCAGCGGCTGGAAGCGCCTCAACCACGACTTTCACATCTCGCTGGGCTTCTATGCGTCGGTCTTCCTGTTCGTCATCGCCCTCACCGGCGTGGGCATGTCGTTCGACTGGGTGGGGCAGGGCATCAACAAGCTCACCCACTCGCCCCTGAAGCGCCCCGAGCCGCCCACCTCGGCCGCGCCGGCCGTGGCCGGCACGGCGCCCTTTGCCGCCGATGCCGCGCTGGCCCTGGCCCGCCAGCAGGCCCCCGGGGCCGAGGCGTACACCCTGCAGCTGCCGAAGGAACCCACGGGCAGCATTCAGGTGGGGATTTTGCGCCCCGGCGCCATCACCGAGCGCGCCACCGATGACGTGTACCTCGACCAGTATTCCGGCAAAATCATCAAGACCCAGACCTACGAGCAGCGGCCCGCCGGCCAGCGCATCCGGGGCTTGTTCAAGCCGGTGCACACCGGCGAAATCGGGGGGCTGCCCACCAAGCTGCTGGCCTTCGTCATCAGCCTGCTGGGGGCCACGTTCCCCATCACCGGCACCATCATGTGGTGGAACCGCACGCGCAAAAGCCGGAAAAAGCCGCAGCTGCAAGCCGCGTAGCAAGCCGTTTGGTAAGAGGTAAGCGGCCGATTATAGTACGACGGAAGACGGTGCTATCAGGCAAACGTCTCCCAGCCCAGCTTCAGGATAAAGGCGCTGACTACCACCAGAAACAGCACCCGCACGAAGCCCGTGCCCTGCCGCAGCGCCAGCCGCGCCCCCACCAGCGAGCCCAGCACGTTGCACACCGCCATGGGCAGCGCCACCTGGTAGAGCACCTGCCCGGTGGAGATGAAGTAGGCCAGCCCGGCAATGTTGGTGGCCACGTTCACCACCTTGGCCGAAGCCGAGGCGGCCAGAAAATCGTAGCCGAACAGCCCCACGAAGGCAAACAGGAGCAGGCTGCCCGTGCCCGGCCCGAAAAACCCGTCGTAGAACCCGAGGCCGGCCCCCAGGGCCACGCCCGTCCATAACTCGCGCCGGCCCTGCAGGCGCGGCGCGTGCAGGCTGCCAAAATCCTTGCGCCAGAAGGTGTAGGCGGCCATCAGCACCAGCAGGGCCAGCACCAGGGGCTTCACCAGCTCCTTGTTGAGGCCGCTCACGGCCCGCGCCCCCAGCAGCGCAAAGCAGCCCGCCACCACGGCCGCCACCGCCACCGTGCGCCAGCGAATGGGCACCCCCGCGAGGCCGCGCAAGTACCGAAACGCCGAGGCCGACGTGCCCGCCAGGCTGGCTACTTTGCCCGTGCCCAGCACCGTGGGCACGGGCACGTTGGGCAGCAGCAGCAACAGCGCGGGCAGCTGAATAAGCCCGCCGCCGCCCACCATGCCGTCAATCAGGCCAGCCAGAAAGGCGAAAAAACAGAGCAATAGCAGCGAAAGGGCGGGGATACTTAATTCCACTAGAAATTAGGCTGCGTGAGTAGCTTCCAGTGTCTGCTGCATGCTGGTCAATAGCAAGTAGAAAAGCCCGCCTGCCACCGCCAGGCAAATAATGAGGGGTGCTACGATGCTGCGGCGGGGATATTCTTCCTGGTTAGGTAATTGTTTTTTCAAAAAAAGCTCGTTGAGCAGGGTGCCACCGCCAAATCCTAACCCCACTGAAAAGACGCTGGAATTAATGGGCACATAGTAGAGTAGCAAGCCGGTGATTACCGAATAAAGCACCCCCATGCCCAGCGCCTGCCAGGCTGGACCACTTCGGCCCACCGCTCGCAACGACAGAAACGTAAGAACAGCCCCCGCCAATGCGCTGAACGCCATCGAAAAGCCAATTACTACCTGTGGGGAATAAATGGCTGCCCGCGAAATGGGTGGAGAAGAAAGTCCGGATGTTTCCACAACAAGTCAAAACTGAAGGCACGGATATCGCATGCTGGCCGCACTAGCTCTAGAGGGTAACGCAGCTAATGCTTTAAAACGGCGGCTCCTCGCCGAAGCTATTGCTCTTCGGGAATGGCACCGGCGACTCGTTAATCTTCGAGCCCAGGCGGATGGTGTTCGGCGCAAACGGGCTGGGCTCGCTATCGAAGTTGCTGGCGGGCAGGCCCATGGGCTGATAGCCGCTGCTGTCGAAGCCGCCCATACCGCCCATGCCGTCGAGGTCGGCAAACTTGGTGTACTTGCCGATGAACTTGAGCTGCACGGTTTCGAGAGAGCCGTTTCGGTGCTTGGCGATGATGACTTCGCCCACGCCCTGGGTCGAGTTGCCCTCGGCATCCTGGTCGAGGCCGTAGTACTCGGGGCGGTAGAGGAAGATAACCATGTCGGCATCCTGCTCGATGGAGCCCGATTCGCGCAGGTCACTCAGCTGCGGCTTCTTATCGCCGCCCCGCGTTTCCACCGAGCGCGAGAGCTGCGAGAGCGCCAGCACGGGCACGTTCAGCTCCTTGGCGATGCCCTTGAGGGCCCGCGAGATGCTGGCGATTTCCTGTTCGCGGTTGCCGCCCCGGCCGTCGGTGTTGCCGCTCATCAGCTGCAGGTAGTCGACGATAATCATCTGCACGTCCTTCTGCGAGCGCAGGCGGCGGCACTTGGTGCGTAGCTCGCGGATGCTCAGGCCGGGCGTATCGTCAATGTAAATCGGCGCGGCCGAGAGGGCCGTGATTTTGTGGTTGAGCTGCTGCCACTCGTGGTCGGCGAGGCTGCCCTTCTTGATTTTTTCCGAATCCAGCTCCGCCTCGGCCGAAATCAGGCGGTTGACGAGCTGGAGCGAGGACATTTCCAGCGAGAAAATGGCCACCGCTTTCTTGAAGTCAACGGCCGCGTTGCGCATGGCCGAGACTACGAAAGCGGTGTTGTGCGTCACGGTCATGTCCTGGAGCAGGAACAGGCGGTTGCCGTCAATCTCAAAGCCGTAGTAGTCGTCTACTTTATCGAACTCGACGCTGATGCCGGTCTGCCGCCAGTCGACGGGCGAGGCCCAGGGCTGGGCTTTTTTGCGGGCCACGCGCACCGGCACGCGGTCGAGGTCGCCGTAGAGGCGCACGCGCCACACCTCGCTTTCGTAGCCGATGATGGAAATGGTGGCGCGCTTCTTCGTGAGGGAGGTGCGGAAGCCCAGCGAATCGCCCAGGAACTTGATTTGCCGGGCCAGGCGGTGGTTTTTCTGGGTGATTTCGTAGCCGTTGGAAACCGGGTCGAGGTGGCCGTCGCTGTCGATGAGGCCCGCCAGCAAACGCAGGCGGTTCTCGGTGGAGTTGATGGCGTACTCCCTCGGAATGTGCTTGTTGCCCAGCACGCCCAGCTGGCGCAGCTCGTCCTGCAAGGAATATTCGGCGATGCTGCCGCCCTGCCGGCCCCGGGTGATGCCGTAGCTGTTACAGCGGTTTTCGACCACGCCCACCGTCACCTGCATGTTTAGCGCGGCGGCGTATTCGTGCAGGTAGTCAATGATTTCGGGGTCCTGGCCCGTGATGCGGCAGTTATCGCTGGCGCCGTCGCCCAGCCACACGCCCAGGAAATACGGGTCAACCGGCAGCTCCTGCGCCGCAAATTCCACTGGCACTTTGTAGCCCTTGTAGTTCGAGCGGAATTTCGGGCCTTTGGCCAGGTAGTCGCGCACGGTGATGTTGAGCACGTCGCCGTGGCGGTGCGGGCCTTCGTTGCGCGAGCGTTTGAGCGAGAGGATGTGGCTCTCGTTCACGCGGTAGTCGTCGCCCTTGTTCTGGCGCACCCAGTACATGTTTTCGCGGCCGCGGGCAATGCTCAGCACCCGGCGCGGGGTCGAGTCGTCGCCCATCAGCAGGTCGCCGGGCAGCACGTCTTCCACGTTGCGCAGGTCGCCGTCGAACATCAGCACTTTGGTGCCTTTGCCGAGGCACTTGCCCATCCCTGGCCGAGCTGCAATAATCACCAGGTCAGACGGTTGCCAGCCGCTCGTGACGCGGTCCAGGGCCGAGAAGCCGGTGGGCACGCCGGTCAGGCCGTCGCTCTGGTTTTTCTTTTCTTCGAGCTCCTTGATGGCCTTGCCCATGAGGCTGCGCATGTCATCAAAGTTCTTGCGGATGTTCGATTCCGACACTTCAAAGAGCGCCGACTCGGTGTCGTCGAGCAGCTTGAACACGTCGGTGGTGTCCTCGAACGCGTCGCGCTGGATTTCGCTCGAAATCCGAATCAGCTCGCGCTTGATGGCGGTTTCGGTGATGATGCGGGCGTGGTACTCCACGTTGGCCGCCGAGTTCACTTTCAGCGTGAGGTTGGCCACGTAGAAGGGGCCGCCGCAGGCTTCGAGCTCGCCCATTTCGCGCAGCTCGTGCACCACGGTGAGCTGGTCGATGGGCTCCGACTTATCGAACAGCCGAATGACGGCGCGGTAAATGCGCTGGTGGGCGTCTTTATAAAAGCTCTCGGGCTTGAGCAGGTCAATCACCGAGGTAAGGGCATCTTTTTCCAGCATCAGGGCGCCGAGCACGGCCATTTCGAGCTCGGGGGCCTGGGGCGGCAGCTTGCCGGCCGCGCTGGCATTGGCGGGCACCACCATGCCACCCCGGTTGCTCCAGGCCGCTTTGGCTCGGGCAGCGGATTGTTTCAGGCGGTCGTCCATTTGGTCGGGCATGGCGGGAAGGAGGGTAACGAAAGATAACGAAATAGCGGAGACAGCGAAGCCGGCCGGGGAAATAAACGCCGGGCCGGCCACGATATACACAAAGTTAACCCCGGCAGGCAGGAAAAGATTGGGCGGAAAAACCGATTCTTTTGGCTATAGAATGGCGGCGGCGGCCGGGCCTTTGTACTTTCGCGCCCTTATATTTTAGTTGTCAGCTACTCGTTGCGGGTTGCCCGTTCGGGCTCCTGCGTAGGCAGCGGCTGCGCATTGCGCCACCGGAATCCCTGACTGACAACCAACAACGAAAACTAACAGCTCTCCGATTTGGAATCCGCCACCAGTCCCGCTCAGCCCGAAGCCATTCACCTCATCGCCGTGGGCGGCAGCATCATGCACAACCTGGCGCTGGCCCTGCACCGCCGCGGCGCCCGCGTGACCGGCTCCGACGACGAAATTTTTGAGCCCGCCAAGAGCCGCCTGGCCGCCGCCGGCCTGCTGCCCGATGAGGAAGGCTGGGACGCCGCCCGCATCACCCCCGACCTCTCGGCCGTCATCGTGGGCATGCACGCCCGCCCCGACAACCCCGAGCTGCTGCGCGCCCAGAAGCTGGGCCTTCAACTCTACTCCTTCCCCGAGTACATCTACGAGGCCAGCCGCGACAAGCAGCGCATCGTCATTGGCGGCTCGCACGGCAAAACCAGCATCACGGCCTGCATTCTGCACGTGCTGCGCTACCACGGCCGCCAGTTCGACTACGCGGTGGGCGCGCAGCTGGCGGGCTTCGACCTGATGGTGCAGCTGACGGATGACGCGCCCATCATCATCATCGAGGGCGACGAATACCTGTCGTCGCCGGTGGACCGGCGGCCGAAGTTTCACCTCTACCAGCACCACATCGGCGTGATTTCGGGCATCAGCTGGGACCACATCAACGTGTTTCCGACCGAGGAAATCTACCGCGAGCAGTTCCGCATCTTCGCCGACATGACGCCCAAGGCCGGCGTGCTCATCTACGACCGCGACGACGAGCAAACCCAGCTCATTGCCGTGCCCACCAACCCCGACGTGACCTACATCGGCTACGGGCCGCACGAGCACGTCATCCGGGACGGGCGCACGTTTTTGCTGAACAAGAAGGACGAGGAAGTGCCCGTGCAGGTGTTCGGCGAGCACAACCTGCGCAACATCTCGGCCGCCAGGGAGGTGTGCAAGCAGCTGGGCATCAAGGGCAAGGACTTCTTTAAGGCCGTGGCCACCTTCCCCGGCGCGGCGCGGCGGCTGGAGCTGGTGCGGCAGGGCGCTACCTCGGTGGTGTATAAGGACTTTGCCCATGCGCCCAGCAAGCTCAAGGCCACGGCCACGGCCCTGAAAAAGCAGTTTCCGCAGCGCCGCCTCGTGGCTTGCCTGGAGCTGCACACCTTCAGCAGCCTCAACCCGGCCTTCCTGCCGCAGTACGCCCACTGCTTCGATGCGCCCGACGTGGCGGTGGTGTACTTCAACCCGCACGTGCTGGAGCACAAACGCCTGCCGCCGCTGGCCGCCGCTACGGTGGCCGAAGCCTTCCAGCGGCTGGACATCAAAGTCATTACCGACAGCGCCGAGCTGGCCGCTTTCCTGCGCAGCCAGACCTGGGCCAACGCCAACCTGCTGCTCATGTCGTCGGGCACGTTCGACGGCCTGGACCTGAACGCGCTGGCCACCGAAATCACGGGCTAATGGAAAAGCCGACGCTGCTGCTGCTGCACGGGGCACTGGGCAGCCCCGAAACCCTGCAGCCGCTGGCCGGGCGGTTGGCGGCTGACTTTACGATTAAGTCGTTCGCCTTTGCCGGGCACGGCGGGCGTGAGGTCAACGCCGAAACGGTGACCCTGCCGCACATGGCGGAGGAAGTGCGCGCCTTTTTGGTGAAGCACGAAACCGGGCCAGCCCATGTATTCGGCTACAGCATGGGCGGCTACGCGGCGCTGCTGGCCGCCAGCCGGGAGCCGGCCCGCTTTGCCTCCATCACCACGCTGGGCACCAAGCTGGACTGGTCGCCGGAGTCGGCCGCTGCCGAAACCCGTTTCCTCGACCCGGAGAAGATGCTGGCCAAAGTGCCGGCCTTTGCCGAAGTGCTGCGCCAGCGCCACGCGCCGGCCGACTGGGCTGCCGTGGTGCGCGCCGTGGCCGGCCTGATGACGGCCGCCGGTGCCGCCCCCCCGCTGGCCGCCGCCGACTTTGCGGCGCTGCAAGTGCCCGTGCAGGTGCTGATGGGCGATGGCGACCTGACCCCCGAAAGGGGAAACGCCAGCCAACTCTTATCCGCGCAGCTGCCCCGGGGGCGCTACGCCGTGCTGCCCAACACGCCCCACCCCATCGAGCGGGTCGATATTGAAGACCTGGCCAGCCGCATTCGGGATTTTACAGCATCCACTTCCTGAAAACCAGGCAGTAAAAAAGCCCGCTATTCGGCGGGCTTTTTGGGCGTTTGCGGGGCGGGGGGGCGCTTCTTGTCGGTGGTGATGAGCAGGGCCAGGGCGGTGAGGGCGGCCCGGAGCAGCCATTTGTTGCGCGTGGTCATTGGGCGGCGGCGAAGAGGGAAACGTTGTTGGCCACTTTCAGGTCGCAGGTGCTGCCGTTGGAGTTGTCGTCGCAGCTGGTGCCCACGATGCGGCCGTTTTCGAAATTGAAAAAGCAGGCCGGGCAGCCGGTGCCGGTGAGGGTGTAGCACTCGGCGTTGGTGCGCAGGTAGTAGGTGTTGTCGCCGCTGCCGGTGAGGGGCAGCGCCATGGCCCGAAACATGCCGTTGCGCAGGCCCATGCCGATGAGGAAATAATTCACCGGGTCGTTGGGGCCGGCCGGGGCCTTCCGCACCAGGATTTTATCGATGACCGTGCCGTCGTTGAACTTGCGGATGAAGGCCCGGGCCAGCTCGTTGCGCGGCGTCACAAATTCGGTGCTGCTGTCGGTGAAGTGCACAATCTGCCGGCTTTCGGGCTTGGCAATTACCTCGCCTTTGATGCGGTGCGGGCTGCCGAATTCGCTTTTGCCGGGCTTCGTGCTTTCGCACGACATGGCCAGCAGCATCACCAGCAGGCTCAACAAACCCAAACCGAGCAGACGAGGAAGGAACTTCATAACTAAGGAGTGAATGCTTAACGGTTAATAATCAACGATTGATGATGAGGAATGCCTGCAGGGCATTAGCCACCAGTCCTTAACTATCTAACCGCTGCTTAGCGGGCGGTGTAATACTTGCGGGCTTCGGGCAGCTCGCGCTGGATGTCGGCAATGCGCGTGCCGTTGGAGGGGTGGGTGGAGAGGAATTCGGGCGGCGAGGCCTGGTTTTCGCGGGCATCCATGCGCTGCCAGAACGCCACTGCGCCGTCAGGATTGTAGCCGGCCATGGCCATAAAAATCAGGCCCAGGTGGTCGGCCTCGCTTTCCTGGTTGCGGCCGTATTTCAGCAGGCCCACCGAGGAACCCACGCCGAACGCCTGCAGGGCCAGCTGCTGCGTGGCCGCGCTGTTGGTGGACAGGGCTGCGGAAAGGGCCTGGCCGCCGGCCTGCTGCAGCAGGGCCTGGCTCATGCGCTCGTTGCCGTGCTTGGCCACGGCGTGGGCAATTTCGTGGCCCAGCACCACGGCCAGGCCATTGTCGTCCTGCGTGATGGGCAGGATGCCGGTGTACACGGCCACTTTGCCGCCGGGCATGCACCAGGCATTCTGCTGGGCGTCGTCCTTGATGACGTTGAATTCCCACTGGTAGCCGGCCAGCTGGTCGGAGGCATTCTGCTGGCGGAAATACTGCTCCACGGCGGCCTGAATGCGCTGGCCCACGCGGCGCGTCTGGGCCACTTGCTCCGAATTGGTCGAGAGCGGGCCTTTGGCAATGACGTCGCGGTATTGCGTAGCGGCCAGCGAGTTGACTTCGCTGTCGCTGACGAGGTTGAGCTGGCTGCGGCCCGTGATGGGCACCGTGGAGCAGGCTGCCATAAAGGCCAGCCCGGCGGCGAGGGTGAGGTGTTTGAGCATGGGACGGGGAAGAAAAAGGTGGAAGCAACCGCCGGCTGCACGCAGCCCGGCGTGGGCTGCCAGTTGCCGCCTATACGGCGGCAGGCCGGGTAAATGTTTAGCGCCAACCGTGCGAAGGCCCGAAAAACGGCCTTCCGGTTGCCGCAAGCGGCCGGTGGGGCGTAGTTTTGACTTCCTTCCGCCCAGCCTTCCCCGCCCTATGAAAATCATTTGCATCGGCCGCAACTACGCCGACCACATTGCCGAGCTACAGAACGAAGTGCCCAGCGCGCCGGTCATTTTTATGAAGCCCGAAACGGCGCTGCTCCAGCGCGGCCAGCCGTTTTTCGTCCCCGAATTCTCGCAGGACATTCACCACGAGCTGGAGCTGGTGCTGCGCGTGAGCAAGAACGGCCGCCACATTGAGGAGCAGTTTGCCCACACCTACTTCGACGCCATCGGCCTGGGCATCGACTTCACCGCCCGCGACCTGCAGAGCGAATTGAAGAAGAAAGGCCTGCCCTGGGAACTGGCCAAAGCCTTCGACGGCTCGGCCCCGATTTCCCAGACGTTCAGGCCCGTGGCTGATTTTGCCGACCTGGCCAACATCAGCTTCCACCTCGACGTGAACGGCGAAACCCGCCAGACCGGCAATTCCAGCCTGATGCTGCACCCCTTCGCCAACATCATCAGCTTCGTGTCGAAGTACATCACCCTGAAAATGGGCGACCTGATTTTCACCGGCACGCCGGCCGGCGTGGGCGCGGTGAAAATCGGCGACCAGCTGACCGGCTACCTGGAAGGGGAGAAGCTACTGGAATTGAATGTACGTTAAGCGTAGGGTGCGGGGCTGGCCCCCGCCCACCGTTGAAGGACTTTGGACGAGAAGGCACACTGCCAAGCACTCAGCGCCGTTCAACGACGGGCGGGGGCAAGCCCCGCACCCTACATTATTATTGTCAAGTTGAAGAATAAAGCGAAGTTGATTTTCGGCCTGGCCCTGACCTTGCTGGCGGGGCGGCCGGGTGCGGCAGGTGGCCAGGAGGCCGATTCGAGCGACCACGAGCACAGCCTGAGCGAGCTGCTGAGCGGCGGGCGGCCCAGCGTGGCGCCCGGCTATTTCATGTTTCCGATTGCGCCGGGCAAGCCCAATTTCCTGGCCGGCAGCATGGGCGAGCTGCGGCCCAACCACTTCCACGGCGGCCTCGACATCAAGACCGGCGGCGGGGTGAACCAGCCCGTGTACGCCGCCGCCGATGGCTACATCTCGCGCCTCAAGCAGTCGTCGTTCGGCTACGGCAACGTGCTCTACATCACGCATCCGAACGGGCTGACCACCGTGTACGGCCACCTCAACGAGTTTCGGGGCCCCGTGGCGGCCGAGCTGCTGCGCCGCCAGTACGAAAAGCAGAGCTACGAGCTGGAGGCCTTCTTCGAACCCGGCCGGTTTCCGGTGAAGCGCGGCGAGCTGGTGGCCCTGAGCGGCAACACCGGCGGCTCGGCCGGCCCGCACCTGCACTGGGAAGTGCGCGACGCCCAGGACCGGCAGTACAACCCCCTGCAGTGGGGCGGCTTTCCCGAGATTCAGGACCATGTGGCGCCCTCGCTGCAGGCCTTCGCGGTGGAGCCGCTGGGCATTGAGGCGCGGGTGAAGAAGGTGTTTGCCAAGGCCGTGTTTGTGCCCAAAGTGCTGCCGGGGCCGGGCGTGGCCACCACCTGGGCCGATACCATCAGCGCCTTCGGCACGGTGGGGCTGCTGGTGCAGGGCTTCGACAGGTTCGATAATGCCTGGAACAAGAACGGCATTCAGCGGGTGGCGATGACGGTGAACGGGCAGCCGTTTTACCAGCACAACATCGACGCGGTGCCCTTCCCGACCGGCACGCGGCAGGTGGGTAACTTCGTCGATTTTCTGTACCAGAGCACCCAGGGCCGCACCCTGCAAAAGCTGTGGGTGGACGAGGGCAACGACCTGGCCATGTACGGCGGCACCGGCCCCAGCAAAGGCCGCCTGACCGTGGAAGCCGGCAAAACCTACGCCATCGACATCACCCTGGCCGACTCCTACAACAACCAGACCCAGCTGCACCTGGTGCTGCGCGGCGAGCAGCCGGAATACTTCAAAACCCGCTCGGCGCTGGTGAAGAAGCCGGCCCTGCGCTTCGAGGTGACCCGCAACCTGCTCAAGGCCGTGGCGGCCGACCCCAGCGCCGACTCGGTGGCCGCTAATCTGGTGCTGCTGCGCGGCAACCGCCGCCTCGAAATCCGGCCCAGCTACACGCAGAACAGCGAAAACGTGTACCTCTACGACCTGCGCGCCGGCCTGCCCGATTCCATCCGCTTCGGTGACATGACGAAGAAATTCGACCGGCAGGTGATGATTCCGGCGGGCAGGGAATTCAGCTACGCCACGGCCCACCTCAACCTGGTTTTCGGCAAGGAAACGCTGTTCAACAACCTCTACCTGAACACCAGCTACAAGCCCGAGCCCACCGGCAGCGGCTTCTGGACGGTGGGCTCGCCGCTGCTGCCGCTCTACCACACGGCCACGCTCACCCTCAAGCCCGCCGCCCCGCCCGCCGACCCGCAGCGCACCGCCATCTACGCGGCCACGCTCAAGGGCGGCCGCGCCTACCTCGGCGGCAAGTGGGACGAGCAGGGCAACATCACGGCCAACATCCGCCAGTTTGCCTCCTACCGCATCCTCACCGATACCGTGGCGCCCAAAGGCAGCCTCATCGGCCGGCCCGGCGGACAGGTGCTGTTCCGCGTGGGCGACGACCTGTCGGGGCTGGCCACCTACCGCCTGCTGGTAGGAGGGAAGTTCCGCCTGCTGCGCTTCGAGCACAAGAATTCGACCCTGTTTTCGGTGGCTTCCGACACGCTGGGGGCCCGCCTGAAAGGCCCCGCCGAGCTGCGCCTGACCGACCAGGCCGGCAACGAGCGGGTGATTCCGCTGAGCCTGTAGCGCATGCTTTCGCTTGCGCCCGTCGGTCATCCTGAACACGGCGAAGGACCTTCTTGCTGCTGAGCTGTTAGCAGTACATCTTGCGGTGGCGAGGACGTGAGAAGGTCCTTCGCTGCGCTCAGGATGACCGACGTTTTCTAAACCTC
The DNA here is from genome assembly GCF_054780555.1 of Hymenobacter daeguensis. Classification (NCBI taxonomy): domain Bacteria; kingdom Pseudomonadati; phylum Bacteroidota; class Cytophagia; order Cytophagales; family Hymenobacteraceae; genus Hymenobacter; species Hymenobacter daeguensis. The sequence goes on along the minus strand of NZ_BAAGWC010000001.1, from coordinate 788,134 downwards.
CCAAACCCCTCCCAACCCACCATGCCCCTCGAACCCGGCCAGCCCGCCCCCGATTTCACCGCCCAGGACCAGGACGGCAACACCATTAGCCTGCACGATTTCCGGGGCCAGAAAGTTGCCCTCTACTTTTACCCCAAGGACGACACGCCCGGCTGCACCGCCCAGGCCTGCAACCTGCGCGACCACCAGGAAGAGCTCAAGGCCAGCAACATTCAGGTCATCGGCGTGAGCATCGACGGCGAGGCGGCCCACAAGAAATTCGCCCTCAAATACGACCTGCCCTTCCCGCTGCTCGTCGATGCCGACAAGACCATTGTGCAGGCCTACGGCGTGTGGCAGGAGAAGAAAAACTACGGCAAAACCTACATGGGCACCGTCCGCACCACGTTTCTGATTGACGAAAACGGCGTGCTGGAGAAGGTTATCAAGAAAGTGGACACCAAGGAGCACGCCGCCCAGCTGCTCTAGGCACTCCGGAGCTCCGGAACGGGCACTTCCGGGCGGCGAAGCCCACTCCGGAGTTCCGGAACAGGTATTTCCATACCGTAGAGGCCATTCCGGAGCTCCGGAATACATGTTTCTGCCCGGTGGAGGGTGCTCCGGAGTTCCGGAACACTCGTTCCCGTCCGGTGGAGGTCACTCCGGAGCTCCGGAGCGAGCATTTCCGGGCGGTGGAGGGTGCTCCGGAGCTCCGGAGCACCCTCCACCGCCCGGCCGATGCCGCCGCCGGCCCGTACAAGAGACTTATTTTTCGGGCCGAGCCTATCGTAACCGTTTGCAATAGGCTGGGCCGAAAAAACGCCCGGCCGCCCATGCCGTCGTTTGCTACCTTTACTTACTGAACCCATTTCACCCGAACCTTATGGCCGATACCACCACCGCCAAAACTGTTGAACAACCCGAGAAATCCAACGAGGAGCTCAAGGAAATTGCCACCCAGGTGCGCCGCGACATCCTGCGCATGGTGCACGCCGTGAACTCGGGCCACCCCGGCGGCTCGCTCGGCATCACCGACTTGCTCGTCGCCCTCTACTTCAAGGTAATGAAGCACCACCCCGAGCCCTTCGACATGAATGGCAAGGACCAGGACCTGTTTTTCCTGTCCAACGGCCACACCTCGGCCACCATGTACTCGTGCCTGGCGCGCTCGGGCTACTTCCCGGTGAGCGAGCTGGCCACGTTCCGCAAGCTCAACTCGCGCCTGCAGGGCCACCCCACCACCCACGAGGGCTTGCCCGGCGTGCGCGTGGCCTCGGGCTCGCTGGGCCAGGGCCTGAGCGTGGCCTGCGGCGCCGCCCAGGCCAAGAAAATGAACGGCGACAAGCAGCGCGTGTTCGTGCTGATGGGCGACGGCGAGCTGGAGGAAGGCCAGAACTGGGAGGCCGCCCTCTACGCCAGCCACCACAAAATCGACAACCTGATTGCCATCGTGGACCGCAACGGCCAGCAGATTGACGGCTCGACCGACGAAATCGGCGGCCTCGGCGACGTGGCGGCCAAGTTTAAAGCCTTCGGCTGGCACGTCATCGAAGGCGACGGCAACCACTTCGATTCGCTCATCCCCACCCTCGAAAACTGCGTGGCCGCCGCCGGCAAAGCCAAGCCCGTCATGTTCATCATGGACACGAAAATGGGCTTCGGCGTCGATTTCATGATGGACGGCCACAAGTGGCACGGCGTGGCCCCCAACGACAAGCAGCTCGCCGATGCCCTCGACCAGCTGAAAACCGGCACCGACGGCGACTACTAGGCATGATGCGCGCCCGTCAACCTCACCCCCCCGGCCCCCCTCTCCGCAGGAGAGGGGGGAGCCTGATGTTCGCGTTCAGGCAGAACCGTCTGGCTCCCCCTCTCCGCAGGAGAGGGGGCTGGGGGGTGAGGTTTGCCGTCTGGCCGGTGCTGTTGTTGCTGTTGCTGCTAAGCGTCAGCCCAAACGCCCGCGCCCAGAACGCCGCGCCCGAGAAGCCCAAAGTCACCCGCATCCTGTTCCTGCTCGATGCCTCGGGCTCGATGATGGCGCCCTGGGAAGGCCAGCCCCGCTGGAACGTGGCCAAGCGCATGCTCAGCAAGATGGTGGACTCGCTCAACACCTACCCCAACCTGGAGGTGGCCCTGCGCGTGTACGGCCACCAGTACCCCAACTCCGAGAAAAACTGCGAAGACTCGAAGCTGGAAGTGCCGTTTGCCCCGCGCAATGCCGCCGCCATCAAGAAAAAGCTGACCGAGCTGAAGGCCCAGGGCAACACGCCCATCACCTACTCGCTGCTGCAGTCGGCCAACGACTTCCCCACCGATAAGCAGTCGCGCAACGTGCTGCTGCTGATAACGGACGGCCTGGAGTCGTGCAACCGCGACCCCTGCGCGGCCTCCATCGCCCTGCAGCGCAAGCACGTTTTCCTCAAGCCCTTCGTCATCGGCATCGGGGCCGAGCGGGATTTTGGCAAGCAGCTCGAATGCCTCGGCCAGTACTACAACGCCGCCGAAGTAGCGACTTTCCGCACGGTGATGAACGACGTCATTGCCAAGACGCTGAGCAAAACCACCGTCTCGGTGAACCTCACCGATGCCAACGGCAAGCCCGTGGAAACGAACGTGAACATGACCTTCGTGAACAACGTGACCGAGCAGCCCGAGTACAACTACGTGCACTACCGCGACGCCCAGGGCAAGGCCGACGTGCTCGACATCGACGCCCTGCAGAGCTACGACCTCGTGATAAACACGGTGCCGCCCGTGCGCCAGACCAACATCCCCATCACGCCCGGCAAGGCCAACGTGCTCACCTACAAAACGCCCCAGGGCACGCTCTGGCTGCAAAACCCGCCGCTCACGCCCAACCCGTATGGCACCATCCGGGCGGTGGTGCGCAGCCAGGCGGGGGCCACCGTCACGGCCGGTACCTTCGGCACCCGCCAGAAGCTGCTGGCCGGCAACTACGAAGTGGAGGCCCTGACCCTGCCCCGCACCGTGCGCCGCATCACCATCAAGCAGGGCCAGGAATACACCTTCACCTACGACTCGCCCGGCACCCTCAACGTCACTTCCGACCTGAAGGGCTACGGCAGCATCTACCAGCTCAACGACGACGAGTCGCAGACCTGGATTTACAACCTGCCGGAAGGCGGCAGCAGCAAAATCAACCTGCCCATGCAGCCCGGTGCCTACCGCCTGGTGTTCCGAACGAAAACAAGTAACGGCAGCAAGTACACCGACGTGCGCAACTTCAGCATCCGCAGCGGCCAAACAACTTCGGTAGCCATTTTTGGAAAATGAATTAGAACAAAAAACTCCCCTCCTTACCAAGGAGGGGACATTTTCGCGAAGCGAAAATTGGGGTGGTTGTTGGCGTATGAAAGTCGTTGAATCGAAATAACAAAGCCATGACCACTCTCAACAACCTCCCCCACAAAAAAGACGAACGCCAAACCCTCCGAAACAATCTAACTTCAGCCGAAGCAGTGTTGTGGAACCGTTTAAAAAACGCCCAGCTCGCCGGCCGTAAATTCCGGCGCCAGCACAGCGTCGGCGAATTTATTCTCGATTTCTACTGCCCGCAGGAAAAGCTTGCGGTTGAGCTGGACGGCGCGGACCATTTCACGGCATCGGGTAATCTGCATGATGCGGCTCGTACGGACTATTTAAATGCCGTTGGCATTCGGGTAGTCAGGTTCGAGAATAAGCTGATTTGGTCGGCGCTGGATAGCGTACTGCATTCGATTGAAAGTAGTTTTAGCGGGCGCTGACGGTTGTCGTTCAACGCCCACAACCACCCCCGTTCGCGCTGAAGCGCGAACATCCCCTCCTTGGTAAGGAGGGGAGTTTTGACCGCTTTAACCTCCTTAACATTCCATGAAAGACTTTCCCTACACCGAATCGAAAGACACCCGCAGCGGCTTCGGCGCTGGCCTGGCCGAGCTGGGCGCATCCAACCCCAACGTGGTGGCCCTCTGCGCCGACCTCACCGGCTCGCTAAAGATGGATGCCTTCAAAAAGGCGTACCCTGACCGGTTCTTCCAGGTGGGCATTGCCGAGGCCAACATGATGGGCGTAGCTGCCGGCATGACCATTGGCGGCAAAATTCCCTTCACGGGCACCTTCGCCAACTTCAGCACCGGCCGGGTGTACGACCAGATTCGCCAGAGCATTGCCTACTCGGGCAAGAACGTGAAAATCTGCGCCTCCCACGCCGGCCTCACGCTGGGCGAAGACGGCGCCACGCACCAGATTCTGGAAGACCTGGGCATGATGAAAATGCTGCCCGGCATGACCGTCATCAACCCCTGCGACTACAACCAGACCAAAGCCGCCACCATCGCCATCGCCGACCACGAAGGCCCCGTGTACCTGCGCTTCGGCCGCCCCGTGGTGCCCAACTTCACGCCCGCCGACCAGAAGTTTGAAATCGGCAAAGCCTGGCTGATGAACGAAGGCACCGACGTGAGCATCTTCGCCACCGGCCACCTCGTCTGGAAAGCTGTGCTGGCCGGCAAGCTCCTGGCTGAGAAAGGTATCAACGCCGAAATCATCAACATCCACACCATCAAACCGCTTGATGCCGAAGCCATCCTGAAATCGGCGCGCAAAACCCGCTGCGTGGTGACGGCCGAAGAGCACCAGATGAACGGCGGCCTCGGCGACAGCATCGCCCAGCTGCTGGCCCGCGAAGAGCCGCTGCCCCTGGAAATGGTGGCCGTGCACGACAGCTTCGGCGAAAGCGGTACCCCCGACCAGCTGATGGAGAAATACGGCCTCACCGACAAAGCCATTGTGGAAGCCGTGGAAGCGGTGATGAAGCGGAAGAAATAATCCCGCTGAAGTAGCAAAAGCCCCCGCAGCTTGAGAAGTTGCGGGGGCTTCTTTGTTGCCAATCAACCTGTAGGTTAACGGCCATAATGCTACTTAATGCCTTCATTCAGCTTGGCATTCTGGCCTGCCAAGATGCGCCAGGCACCGTCGCGTTTGGTTAGCACCAGAGTGCGCCGGAACTCAAAGGTTTGTCCGGGGTATCGTTCGTCACCGGTAAGCCCGGTGCGTACGTGCATAATGGCAACATCCGGTTTCACAAAAGCAATGTCCTCTATGGAGCGAGTGTAGTAGTGCGAGGGTTTGAAATACGTGCTGTGTACGGTTTGGTAGTGCTCCAGAATAGCCTGCTGCCCCTTCGAGTAGGCACCAAACCAATTAACCCAGGTAGCATCGGTGTGGTATTGGGCAGCCAGCCCTTTTGCATCGTGGCGGTTCCAGGCGTCTTCATAATTGGCGACTACCAGCCGGAGCGCGGCTTCCTCGCTCGGCTTAGCGAGCTGTTGCGCCGCCGCAGTGCGTATCGTCAGGCCTAAAGCAAGGATTAGCAGCCGGAACACAGCAATATTTCTCATGATGAAACGGAAAGGAGGTTAAGTGAAGGAAGACACGCCATTACAGCCGTTTGATATGAGCAATTTACTATATAATCGGGCTGCTTTTTCGGTAGGGCATCATTGGCACAGAAAACGGTGAAATTTGGCTGGTCAAATTCCAGTTGGAATTGAGCTGGCGCGGCTGTGGCTAACCTGCAATGGACATGAGCATTCGCCCTGGCGCAGCTGCAATCGGTAGATTATTTCCGACCCCGGTTAAACATTGCCAGCTCTGAGCCCTCAAAGGAGTCATTTTTGCCAGTATCGCGCGTTTGGAAGACCACGAAATCCTCACCAAGTTCCAGGACCCCGCCAGTCGCAACCTGGCGTTCAACCAGCTCGTGCGCAAGTACCAGAGCAAGGTGTATTGGCACGTGCGCAAGATGGTGGTGGACCACGACGACGCCGACGACCTCACCCAGGACGTGTTTGTGAAGGTGTGGAAGCACCTGGAGAATTTCCGCCAGGATTCGCAGCTCTTCACCTGGATTTACCGCATTGCCACCAACGAATGCCTGAATTTCCTGAGCAGCAAGCGGCGCAAGTTCCTGCTGCCGCTCACGGACGTGGGGGCCGAACTGGCCGCCAAGATTGAGGCCGACCCCGCCATTGCCGGCGATGCCATTGAGCTGAAGCTGCAGCAAGCCATTCTGCGCCTGCCCGACAAGCAGCGCCTCGTCTTCAACCTGCGCTACTACGACGAGATGCCCTACGAGCAGATGGCCGAGGTAACCGGTACCAGCGTAGGCGCGCTGAAGGCCAGCTACCACCACGCCGTGAAAAAAGTGGAAGAATACGTGACCCGAAATACCGAAGAGTAAACCGGGCCCATACAAATTTTTATCGGCTGAATTAAACGTCGACAAGCTATTATCATCAAACGCTCATGAAACCTGCTTTTAAACTCGACGCGCACTCTCGGCGGCCCCGCCCGCTGCTGAGCGAGCCGCCCGCCGACTATTTCGATAAGCTACCGACGCGCGTCATGGCCCGGCTGCCCCAGGCCGACGCCCACGAAAGCGCATTTAGCCGGGGTTGGCTCAGCTTTCTGTCGCCGGCTTTGCGCACCAGTCTGGCCTCGGTGGCCGTGCTGGGAGGGTTCGCGGCCTCGTTCTACATGAGCGGCAGCGCGCCGCTGGTGCCCGCCACGGCTCCCGTGGCCGCCCTCGATGCCGTGCCGCGCACCGAACTGGTGGGCTACCTGCTCACGAGCGGTGCCCGCGTCGAAAACACCGATTTGGCGGTGCTCACGGCGGCTCACCCCGGCATTGCCAAAGGTTTTTTGCGGGTTTCGGAAGATGAGCTGAACGATGCCATCGACGCGCAGCCTTCCGACGACGCTACGTATCTATAATCACTGTTCTGCTATCATGTCCGCTTTTTCATCCATTTTTCGTTTGCTAGCGTTGGCGGCGCTGCTGCTCACGCTGGCCCCAGCCGCTCAGGCGCAGGTTGGGCCGGGCGGGGGCCGCAAGGGCCAGCGCCTCGGCCAGCTCGAAAACGCCAAAATTGCCTTCATCACCAACCGCGTGTCGCTTACCCAGGACCAGGCCCAGAAGTTCTGGCCGCTCTACAACGAGTTTTCGGCCAAGCGCCGCGAACTCAACCGCAGCGGCCGCCTGCTGCGCCGCGACGTGACCGAGGGCATGACCGACCAGCAGATTCGCGACAATTTTACCCAGGCCTTCGCCATGCGCCAGGGAGAGCTGAACCTGGAAAAAGAGTACTTCGACAAATTCCAGAAGGTCATTTCCCTGCGTCAGGTGGCCCAGTTGTTCCAGGCCGAGCGCGACTTTACCAAGGAAGTTATCAAGCGCGTGGCCGGCGTGGGGGGGACTGCCCCCGCCACGGGCACCGACTGAGCCCATTCTTTCTGAGCTATGCCCCGAGGCCGCTGCCCCCGCAGCGGCCTCTTTACTTTTGTGGCGTAATCGAAATGGGCCTTTGCTGGTTTTAGCAAAGACCGTTTTACCACCTGTCATGCTGAGCGCAGCGAAGGACCTTATCGCGCCCGCACCACTGTGTTCAACGTGATAAGGCCCTTCGCTGCGCTCAGCATGACAGGTGAGCGCGCGCCAAAACCTGACTGCTTCCCCGATGCTCACCCCCCGCCAACTATTCCTGCGCCACCAGGCCCAAACCTCCGATTTCCCGCTGCTGCTCGAGATTGAGCGGGCCGAAGGCGTGTACATGTACGCGCCCGACGGCCGCCGCTACCTCGACCTGATTTCGGGCATCGGCGTGAGCAACGTGGGGCACCGCCACCCGCGCGTGCTGGCCGGCATCCAGGCCCAGCTCGACAAGTACCTGCACCTGATGGTGTACGGCGAGTTGGTGCAGGCCGTGCCCGCGCAGCTGGCCCAGGCCATCCACCAAACCCTTCCTGTGCACCTCGACTCGGTGTATTTCACCAATTCCGGGGCCGAAGCCATTGAGGGCGCGCTGAAGCTGGCCAAGCGCCACACCGGCCGCACCGAGCTCATTTCCTGCTTCAACGCCTACCACGGCTCCACGCACGGTGCGCTGTCCATCACCGGTTCCGAGAGCTTCAAAAACAGCTTCCGCCCGCTGCTGCCCGACGTGCGCCACATCCGCCACAACGAGCCGGCCGACTTGGAGCTCATCACCGAGCGCACGGCCGCCGTCATCATCGAAACCGTGCAGGGCGAAGCCGGCGTGCGCGTGCCCGCGCCCGAATACCTGCCCGCCCTGCGCGCCCGCTGCACCGAAGTCGGCGCCCTGCTCATCCTCGACGAAATTCAGTGCGGCTACGGGCGCACCGGCACCATGTGGGCGTTCGAGCAGTTCGGCATCGAGCCCGATATTCTGGTGTGCGCCAAGGGCATGGGCGGCGGCATGCCCATCGGGGCCTTCATCTCAGGCACCGAAATCATGTCGGGCTTCAAAACCAACCCGATTCTGGGCCATTGCACCACCTTTGGCGGGCACCCGGTGAGCTGCGCGGCGGCCCTGGCCACGCTGCAGGTGATGCAGGACGAAAGCCTGCCCGCCGGCGTAGCGGCCAAAGCCGCCCGGTTTCGCGCGCAGCTGCAGCACCCGGCCATTCGGGCGGTGCGCGGCTGCGGCCTGCTGATGGCGGTAGAATTCGACTCGTTCGAAGTCCTCAAGCCCATCATCGACTACGCGTTGGCGCACGAGGGCATCCTCACCGACTGGTTCCTGTTCTGCGACAACTCCCTGCGGCTGGCCCCGCCGCTGACCATCAGCGGGAGCGAGATTGACGAGGCGTGCGGAGCGCTGCTGCGCGCCATCAGCCACGTAACCGGGCTGACTGCCAACGCAATGGCCTGACGCAAGCCGCCCGCTGGCGCAATCCGGGAAAGACTGCGCCAGCGGGCGGCTACGGTTGTGCTTGATGAAGGCTCTTACACCGTCACATTCGGGCGCGGCAACTCGTTATAGTTCAAAAAAGAATTGCTTTCTTCCTTGATTCGGTCCTTGGAAAGACCATCTTTCACGCCCTGCGAAATCTTGCGGACCAGCACGCCCACAATGGCCTTGCGGAAGCCCAGCTTCTCAGCCATCATGATGCAGAAATCCATCTCCGTCTCGTCCACAATGCCGTCGGCCAGCATCATGTCCACGAGGTCAAAAATCTGGTCAAAACGCTCAGAATCGGTGGTGGGAAGGTCGTTGCTGGCACCTTTCGCGCCCGAAACCAAGGCCTGAACCTCGGCCGCGCTGATGCCATTCTTCTTACCCACGGCCGTAATGAAGCTCATCTCTCGGGCGTCGATATGGCCGTCGGCTTTGGCCAGCGCCGCGAGATTCAGCAAGTGGCTCTTAATTTTTTTAGCCTGCTCATTTTCGAAGAAACCGAACATAAACGTGGGAATTAGGAGGTGAGGAATGATTTTAGGGTGGTTAGCCCGATTCTTGGGGTAATATACAGGGAAAACTTCCCAATTACCACTCGCTATCTACGCAAAACATAAAAAAAGGATAATTGTCATAGGCTCAGCATTTGGCCCTGATTGCGGTGGGTTTGCATTCATTTCGCCAACTTTGCGGGGTTTGGGCGCCGTTTGCATGCGCTCACTTGATTTAAGAACGTTCAGATGAAGAGAATAGCAGTTTTTACCAGTGGGGGCGACGCGCCGGGCATGAATGCCGCCATTCGGGCGGTGGTGCGCACCGCTACCTATCATGGTATTGAGGTTTACGGGATTATGCGCGGCTACAGCGGCATGATTAAGGGCGAGTTTGTGCGCCTGGATTCGGCCTCGGTGTCGAACACGGTGCAGAAGGGCGGCACCATCCTGAAATCGGCCCGCAGCCTGAAATTCATGACCAAGGAGGGCCGCCAACAGGCCTTCGACCAGCTGGTTAACAACGGGATTGAGGGCCTGGTGGCCATTGGCGGCAACGGCACGTTCACCGGGGCCATGATTTTCGAGGAGGAGTTCGGCATTCCGACGGTGGGTGCGCCGGGCACGATTGACAACGACTTATATGGCACCGATTACACCATTGGCTACGACACGGCCGTGAACACGGCGCTGGAGTGCATCGACAAAATCCGGGACACGGCCGACTCGCACGACCGCTGCTTTTTTGTGGAGGTGATGGGCCGCGACTCGGGCTACATCGCCATTCCGTGCGCCATCGGGGGCGGGGCCGAAATCGTGATGATTCCCGAAACCCAGATGAGCACCGACGTGGTGATTGACACGCTGCAGTCGGGCTGGCAGCGCTCCAAAACCTCGTTCATCGTCATCGTGGCCGAGGGCGACGAGCCCGGCAACGCCACCCAGGTGGCCGAACGGGTAAAGGCCGCCATTCCGCAGCTCGATACCCGCGTGACCATTGTGGGGCACATCCAGCGCGGCGGCTCGCCCACCGCCGCTGACCGCCTGCTGGCGTCGCAGCTCGGCATCGCCGCCGTGGAGGGCCTCATGAACGGCATGCGCAACGTTATGGCCGGTATTATTGATAAAAAGCTGGTGTACACGCCCTTTACGGACACCATCAACAAGAAGAAGCTCATCAACCAGAGCTTCATGCGGATGGTGGAGATTCTGAGCGTGTAGAATGCAATGGGAAGGAGCGAATGGGTGAACGGGTGAATAAACCGGCAGATTATTCCGCGGCATTCACCCATTCACCCATTCGCTCCTTCACCCATTGATAGGCCGCGTCGCGGCGCAGCCACGTCAGCTGGCGCTTGGCGTAGCGGCGGGTGTTGCGCTGGAGCAGGCGCACGGCTTCGGCCCAGTCGTACTCGCCGTCCAGAAAGCCGAAAATCTCCTGGTAGCCCACCGTTTGCAGGGCGTGGTGGTGGCGGTAGGGCAGCACGGAGGTTACCTCCTCCAGCAGGCCGGCGTCGAGCATGTGCTCCACGCGCAGGTTGATGCGCTGGTAGAGCTCTTCCCGCTCGCGGGTGAGGGCCACTTTCACGTTGCGGAAAAGCGGGTTTTCGGGGGGCGGGCCATCGGTGTGGAAGCTGGAAAAGGGACGGCCGGTGGCGCGGGTAATTTCGAGGGCGCGCACCACGCGCTGATGATTTTGCTGGTCGATGCGGGCGTGGGCCACGGGGTCGGTGATGGCCAGCTCGGCCACGAGGTGGGGGAGGCCGTGCGCGGCCAGCTCGGCGTGAAGCCGGGCGCGCACTTCGGGCGGCACGCTGGGCAACTCGTCCAGCCCGTCGGTCACGGCCTGCACGTAGAGGCCCGAGCCGCCGGTGAGGATGACTACCGGGAATTTCTGGAATAACTCGGCGAGCAAATTCAGGCAGTCGGTGGCGAAGCGGCCGGCGCTGTAGTCTTCGCCGATGCTGTGGCTGTCGATGAAATGATGGGGCACGCCCTGCATTTCGGCGGGTGTGGGCTTGGCCGTGCCGATGCTAAGCTCGCGGAAAAACTGGCGGGAATCGGCCGATACGATTTCGGTGCCGAGCTGCTGGGCCAGCTGCACGCACAGCGCCGTTTTGCCCACGGCCGTGGGGCCGGCAATGGTGAGCAGCACCGGGCGCGGGTCGGCGGCGGTGGGCGCTAGCTGGGCAAGGATGGATGGGGGAAGCGAGGACAAGGACGGGAGTAATTTGGAAGTGGTTCAGAACGTCATGCTGAGCTTGTCGAAGCATCTCTACCGCGTGACTAAATCCATACCGTTGCAACGAAGCAATAGAGATGCTTCGACAAGCTCAGCATGACGTTCCGGGTTTTTCTATAGGCTAACTATCCGAAACTCGACGCGGCGGTTGAGGCGGCGCGTGGCTTCCTGCTCGTTGCTGGCAATGGGCTCGGCCCCGCCCAGGCCCAGGCCCACCACCCGCGTAGAAGCCACGCCGCGCTCGGTGAGGTAGGCTTTCACGGCGGCCACGCGCTGCTGGCTGAGCACCACGTTTTTCTCGGGCGGGCCCACGTTGTCGGTATGGCCGCGCAGCTCGATGGTCAGGCGCGGGTTGTCAATCATGAGGGCCACCAGCCGGTTGAGGGCGTTGGCCGAGCCGGGCAGCAGGGTGGTGCGGCTTTGCTCAAACTGCACGTTGGCCAGCTGCAGGGTGGCGCCCACGGTCAGGGGCCGCAGCAGAATGTCGCGCACCAGCGGGCCGGGCGTCACCAGCCAGGTGCTGTCGGCCGGGAAGTAGCCGCGGTGCTGCACGTGGTACTCAAACGTGCGCCCGGGCACCGACGAATACGTGAATGCGCCCTGGGTGCTGAGCAGCACGGCCGTGCCGCCTTCGCTGTTGGGTACTTCAAGCCGAAGCTGGGCCTCGGGCAGGGGCCGGGCCGTGCTGGCATCGAGCACCCGGCCCTGCCAGGTAGCGGTGGCGGGCGGCGTGGGCACGGCCTCAGGTTTGGGCGTAACCTTAAAGAGGTTGCAGCCCGCCAGGTCGGTGTAGGTGCCGCCGCGCACGCGGCTGGCCTGACGCTTGGCCAAATCGACCTGGTACAGCGCGTGCGGGCCGGCCATGTACATCCGGCGCCGGCCGGCGGCGTCGTTCTGCATCAGCAGGTCGCTGTAGCCGCCGCGCACGGGCAGGCCGCCGAGCGGCATGGTGGCGGGCGCCGGCTGGCGGGTTTTGATGTTGACTTTCAGCAGGGAGCCGTCGGTGCTGTACACCATGTACATGGTGTCGGCATCGTCGAGGCAGAAATTGCCGTGGGTGCCGGCGCTGGCGAAGCCGATGAACGGATAATACGGCGCTTTGCGCAACGGGTCGGTGGCCCACACGGTGGTGACCTTGCCATCGAACGGGCTGACTTTTACCAGCAGGTTGGCATCGGAGGTCATGAAATAGAGGTCGCCGTGGTCGTCGGTCGCGCCCGAAATCCAGACGTTTTCCGGGCCTTGCGCCGGCAGCTGCCAGCCGGTGTACTGGCCCTGCCGGGTGGCCGGGTTGTAGCGGTACACGCGCTCCGGGGCATCGGTGGGCGCCTTCGTCACGGCATAGAGGCAATTATCGAAGCCCTTGGCCAGCGCGTAGGACTGGAAGGGCAGCACCCGCCGGTGCTGGATGGGCCGGCTGGTGGGGTCGCCCACCGAGAATTCGTGAATCGTGCGGCAGTCGTCTTCCCACTGGCCGTTGGTGAAGCGCAGGGCGGCAATGCCGTACATCTTGTTGTCGCACACCTGGTCGAGGTAGCGGCGGCTGGGCCAGGGCGCATCGGTGAACCCGAAGGAGGCCACCTGCTGCCGGGCATCGGCCAGGTAGCGCCCATCGAGGCTGGACTCGGCCCGGTATTCGACGCGCAGCTCGTAGCCGCCGCGCCAGATTTGCCGGCCGGCCACGTGCAGCCGCGACGGGCCGTTGGCCACCGGCCGGTAGAGGTAGTCGTAGCGCAGCTCCTCGTAGCGGCCGGCATCCTGCCGCTCAAAATTCAGCACCTGCGCCAGCGGCAGCTGCCGGATGCGGCGCAGCACCGAATCGGGCCGCGTGGCCGTGAGCAGGCGCTGGTTGGTCAGCGTTTCGGACAGGGGCTGAATGGTGAGCGTGACCTGCACCGGGGCCTGGGCATCGGCGGGCGAAAAGGTCACTTCCGTGCCATCGGCCGAGCGCTGCCGCATCTGCCAGGTACGCGGGTAGCTGAGCTGGTAGCGGCCGTGGGCATCGGTGTACACGGCCGGCGGCGCTGCGGCCGGCTGCGCATACAGCGCCACCTGCCAGAACAGAAGTACCAGCGTTAGTAAAACCTTCATAAGCCGTGGCGGCGTGGGAATTTTGTCAGGCAATTAAACGCAAAGTACCACACGGCGCGTTCGGTTCGCGCACATTGCCGGGCAAGTCTGCCAGGCAAGGCAAATGGGCGGCGCAGCTTTGGGGCATTCGGCTGTCATCCCGAGCGCAGCGAAGGACCTTGCCACGGCTGAACGATTTGCAGTAATAATCAATGCCCAATCGTGACAAGGTCCTTGGCTGCGCTCAGGATGACAGCGGACTCCCACCAATCTTTAGGCCCAGCCCCGCGTACAGCCGCAGCAGCTCCCGCTCCTCGTGCTGCCAGCTGAGCCGGGGGCGGGCGCGGCGGCAGTTCTGGGCCAGGTAGTGGTAGCGGGCGGGCTCGTCGCGCAGCAGGCGGTTGAGGGCGGCGGCCAGCGTATCGGGGTTGAGGTCGGCCACCAGCTCGGCCACGTCGAACTGGTCGTTGAGGGCGCGGTATTCGGGAAAGTCGATGAGTACCTGCGGGATGCCGGCGTGCACGTAGTCGAAGAACTTATTGGCCAGCGAGTAATAGTAGCTCATGCCGATGTTCTCCAGCAGCATCACGCCCACGGCCGCATGACGCGTCACTTCGCGCAGCGCATCGGGCAGCACAAAGCCCCGAAACTCTACCTGGCCCGAGGCCAGCAAACCCAGCCGGGCCGCCTGCGCCCGCAGCGCCGCCGAAAGGTCGCCTTCGCCGCAAATCACCAGCCGGCCCGCCACCCGGGGCATGGCTTCGAGCAGGTTTTCGAGGCCCCGGCCCACGTTCAGCGCGCCCTGGTAGAGGATGTAGCCGCCGGGCGGCGCGGCGGGTGGGGCCGGCGGCAGCGGCAGGTTCTCATCGAGCCGGCTCACGTTGCGCACCACGGCAAAGGGCCGGCCGTAGCGCTGCTCAAACACGCGCGCCAGCGCCGGGCCCACCGTGTAGGCCAGCCGCGCGCGGGGCACCACAAAGCCCTCCACCCAGCGCCAGATGCGCTGCACCGCCGGCCGGGCCACCACTTCGGGCACTTCGGTAAACAGCTCGTGGGCATCGTACACGAAGGGCTGGCCGCCTAGCCGGGCCCGCAGCCACACGGGCAGCGCGGTGTCGAGGTCGGCGGCGCACCAGGCGGCGGCGCGCTGCCCCAGCAGGTAGCAAAACAGCCGCAGGTTATACTCCAGGTAAAACAGCTTGCCGCGTTGAAACCATCCGCGCAGGCGGTGCTGTTGGTAAGGCTGGGGCGTGAGCGGAGGCGAAGCCGGCCGCTGCCAGCCCACCAGCTGCACCCGGTAGCCGGCTGCGGCCAAGCTGCCGCAAATCCGCTGCATCCGCTGGTCGAAGCACAGGTCGGTGGTGACGGTGAAAAGCAGCTTCGGGGTGGAGGTTGGTGTCAATAGCGGAGCGGGCCGCATTGGAACAGACCCGCGTTATATTTATTTTGGCCAAATTTACGGGAGGCCGGGCCAGCCAAACCCCTATCTTAGCAGCAAATATCAACCGGCAGTATGCCTCATCCTATGGCTTCCTTTTCAAGCGTTCCTGCCAGCCGCCCTGCGCCGCCGCCGCTCACGGCGCTGCTCGACCAGCTCGGCCAGGTGTACGTGCTGCTTGATGTTCAGGGGGTTATTATTGATGTGAACGAGGCCTTTCTGGCCCTGATGGGCTACGCCCGCAGCCAGGTTATCGGGCAGCGCCACTACGAAATGTTTACGCCGCCGGGCGAGCGGGCCCAGCAGCGCCGCGAATACCTCGACAGCATTGCCCACGAAGTGCCCCTGCCGCCCTACGAGCGGATGCTGCTGGCCAAAACCGGGCAGCCGCGCCTGCTGCGCTGGCGCATGGGCTTCACCCGCAACCCGGCCGGGGTCATCACCGGGGCCTGGAAAGTGGGGCAGGAGCCCGATAGCGCCACCCTGGCCCCGCCCACGCTGGCCGGCGACAGCACCCACCTGCAGGACTTTCTGGACAACGCCCAGGACCTGGTGCAGCACCTCGGCACCGACAACGGCTTCCTGTTTGTGAACAAGGCCTGGAAGGAAAAGCTCGGCTATACCGATGCCGAGCTGGCCACCCGCACCCTCGCCGACGTGGTGCATCCTTATTATAAGGCCAAGCTGCTCTATCAGCTCCGCAACCTGTACGACGGCGAGCCGGTGAACAAGGTCGAAACCGTGTTTCTGACCAGCATGGGCAAGCCCGTGCACCTCATCGGGAGCATGAGCGTGGTGCGCGAGGAAGGCCAGCCGGTGAGCAGCCGCGCCATTCTGCACGACATCACGGACCGCATCAAGGCCGAGCGCCTGCAAAAAGTCTATTACAGCATTGCCAACCTGGCTATTTCGGCCAAGGACCTGCCCAGCCTCTACGGGGCCATTCACCGCGAGCTGAGCAAGATTATTGAGACGAGCAACCTGTTCATTGCGCTCTGCGACGATGCCCGCACGCAATTGCAGTTCGTGTACCACGTGGACCAGCACCCGCAGACGCGGCCGCAGGGCGCGCGGCCGTTCTCGTCGGGCGTGTCGGAGTACATCATTGCCGGCGGCCAGCCCCGCTACCTCACCCACACCGATTTTCAGCAGCTGGTGCGCAGCGGCACCGTCATCGCCTACGGGCAGGTGCCGGAGGTGATGCTGGCCTCGCCGCTCAGCATCGGCGACCGCATCATTGGGGTGCTGGCCGTGCAGGACTACACCCGCGCCGATGCCTACACGCCCGGCGACCTCGACGTGCTGCACTTCATTTCGAACCAGGTGGCCCTGGCCATTGAGCGCAAGCGCAACGAGGAGCAGATTGGCAAGCAAACGGCCCGCCTCAACGCCATCTTCGAGAGCGGCTCGCACGTGATGTGGACGGTGGACACCAAGGCCCACCTCATGAACTTCAACCGCAACTACGCGGCCCTGTTCCTGCGGCGCAACGGCACCTATCCGGTGCGCGGCATCAACCTGTGGAAGGCTGATTTGGACCGGATGCCCCGGGCCGAGCGCGACGTATTCATTCAGCACTACAACGCGGCGGCCAAGGGCCAGGCCCAGCGCTTCGAGATGCGCCTGCGCGATGCGCGCGGCCAGGACGTGTGGACGGATATTTACCTGAATCCGATTTACCTGGGCGATGGCTCGTTTGAGGAAATCTCGGCCATTGCCCACGACATCACCGAGCAGAAGCGGGCCCAGCTGGCCCTCGAAGCCCAGGAGGAGAAATTCCGCTCCATCTTCGAGTCGTTTCAGGACATTTACTACCGCACCGATGCCAACGGGATTCTCACCATCGTCAGCCCGTCGGTGCGCGACGTGCTGGGCTATGAGCCCGAGGAGGTTATCGGCAAACCGGTGCGCGACTACTACGTGGAGTCTGAGGACCGGTTCCGCATCAATGCCGAGGTGGAGCGCAGCGGCGGCCTGCGCAACTTCGAAACCCAGATGTGGCACAAGGAGGGCTACCCGGTGAGCGTGCTGGTGAATGCGCGGGTGGTGAATGCGGGCGAAATCGGCACGGAGGGCATTGCCCGCGACGTGACCGAAATTCAGCAGATGCAGGACGACCTGCGCAAGGCCAAAGACGAGGCCGAAGCCGCGCTGGAAGCCAAAACGCAGTTCCTGGCCAATATGAGCCACGAGCTGCGCACGCCCATGAACGGCATCATCGGCATGATTGACCTGCTCGACCAGACGGTGGAAACCGACGAGCAGCTCGATTACGTGGACACCTTGCGCAAGAGCTCCGATGCCCTGCTCACCATTCTGAACGACATTCTGGATTTGTCGAAAATCCAGGCCGGCAAGCTCCAGATTCGCGAGCAGCCCATCGAGTTGCAGGCCGTGATGGAGCGCATCCGCGCCCTGTTCATCTACCGGGCCGAGCAGAAGCACATCCGCTTCACCTACCACATCACGCCCCACACCCCGCGCTACGTAGTGACGGACGAGGTGCGCCTGCTGCAAATCCTGTCCAACCTGGTGGCCAACGCCATCAAGTTCACCAACGAGGGCACGGTGGGCATTGTGGTGAGCAGCGTGAGCACCGACGGCGAGCTGCACACCCTGCGCTTCGCCGTGCAGGACTCCGGCATCGGCATTTCGAGCGACAACGCCAACCTGCTCTTCACCAACTTCACCCAGCTCGACACCACGCCCAGCAAAGCCTACGGCGGCACGGGCCTGGGCCTGAGCATCAGCCGGCAGCTGGCCGAGCTGCTGGGCGGCGAAATCGGGGTGCTTTCGGACGAGGGCGAAGGCTCGGTGTTCTGGTTCACCATCAGCGCCCGCGTGGCCAGCGTAGAAGACCTGCCCACCGTGACGCAGGTGCGCGAGCCGGTGTTTCAGCCGTTTGATGCCGCACCGCGTGTGCTGCTGGTCGATGACAACGCCATCAACCAGAAGGTGGGCCAGCGCCTGCTCACCCGCCTGGGCTGCGAGGTGGACGTGGCCGGCGGCGGCCCCGAAGCCATTGCCATGGCAACGGCCCCGGCGGCGGCCTACAACATCATCTTCATGGACATTCAGATGCCGGAGATGGACGGCGTGGCGGCCACGGCCGAAATCCGCCGCCGGCTGGGGCCCTACTGCCCGCCCGTGGTGGCCATGACGGCCTATTCCATGCAGGAAGACGCCGGCCGCTTCATGCGCGAGGGCCTCGACGACTACGTGGGCAAGCCGGTGAAAAGCCGCCACCTCTACGAGGTGCTGCACCGCTGGCTGCGCCCCCGCACGGCGCGCCCCGCTGCGCCTTACGATGGCTTCAGCGACGAGAGCCCGGCGGAAACGGCCACAGCGGTGGCCGCTGCCGTAGCAGGGCCGGTGCTGCCCGAGCCCGATGCCTCGGTAGCCAACGAGCCAACCATCGAAGAAAGTATTATGCGCCAGCTGGTTGAGCTGGGCGGCCCCGAGTTCACCTCAGACCTCTACCAGGAGTTTGAGCAGGAGGCCGGCGACCTGCTGCGCGATGCTGCGCCCGTGGCCGCGGCGGGCAGCTTTCGCGAGCTGCTGCCCATGCTGCACCAGCTCAAGGGCACGGCGGCTACGCTGGGCGGCGTGGCCCTCGCGGCCCAGGCCCGCTACCTCGAGCGCCAGTTTAAAGAAGGACGAACCGAAGAGGGTGCTGCTGGATTTCAACTTTTAGAACATTACTTTGCACAGTTCGTGGCCGAATACCCCAGTGCCGTTGAGCGAGCAACCAACGCT
Organism: Hymenobacter daeguensis; assembly: GCF_054780555.1. Lineage (NCBI taxonomy): Bacteria > Pseudomonadati > Bacteroidota > Cytophagia > Cytophagales > Hymenobacteraceae > Hymenobacter > Hymenobacter daeguensis. The sequence goes on along the minus strand of NZ_BAAGWC010000001.1, from coordinate 769,399 downwards.
TCTGCTGCCTGATTGATGCCATTATTCTGCCGCTCTACCCTATGAACCCAACCTCAACCCCATCCCACATGTCCGCCGACACCGCCTCTAAAACCATTCTGATTGCCGAAGACAGCTCGGTAATTCTTAACCTCACGCGCAAGATTCTGGAACTGCAGAAGTACAAGATTGTGCTGGCCAAAAACGGCGGCGAAGTGCTGAAGCAGCTGGAAAGCAACCCCGTCGATTGCGTGCTGATGGACATCAACATTCCGGTGAAGGACGGCATGCAGTGCACCCGCGAAATTCGCGCCCACGCCGACCCCAAAATCAGCAAGCTGCCCATCATCGCCATCACCGGCAACGCCAACAACTACTCGATGGACCAGTTCCGCGAAGCCGGCGTGACCGACTACCTGCCCAAGCCGCTCGATTTTGATGCCCTGGTGCGCGTAGTGAAGCAGTACGTGGGCTAATTAATTGTGAGTTTTGAATGATGAACCTTGAGTTGGGAATGGCGCTTCCGCTTTGCTCGTTAAACAACTCATAATTCAAAACTCATCATTCATGATTCAACCGCAGTGACCGTAACTTTTCTTGGCACCGGCACTTCCTCCGGCGTGCCGATGATTGGCTGCACCTGCGTGGTGTGCCGTTCCCTCGACCACCGCGACAAGCGCCTGCGCGTGTCGGTGCACCTTGCCGTGGATGGCCGCAGCTTTGTGGTGGACTCCGGCCCCGATTTCCGGCAGCAGATGCTGCGTGCCAACGTCGCGCACCTCGACGCGTTGCTCTTCACCCACGAGCACAAGGACCACACGGCGGGCCTCGATGATATCCGGGCCTACAATTTCCGGCAGCAGACGGACATGCCGGTTTTTGCCGAGCCCCGCGTGCTCGACCAGCTCAAAAAAGAATTCGCCTACATTTTTGCGGAGCACAAGTACCCCGGCGTGCCCCGCGTGGTGCTGCACCCCATCGAGCGCGACGATGCCCCGTTTGAGGTGCTGGGCGTGCCCGTGCTGCCGCTGCGGGCGCTGCACCACAAGCTGCCCGTGCTGGGCTTTCGCATCGGCGGCTTCTGCTACCTGACCGATGCCAACCACCTCGGCCCCGAAACCCGCGCCCAACTGCGCGATGCCGACGTGATTGTGCTCAATGCCCTGCGGCGCGAAGAGCACATCTCGCACTTCACGCTGGCCCAGGCCATCGAAGTGCTGGAAGAGGCCGCGCCAAAGCGCGCCTACCTCACCCACATCAGCCACCAGCTGGGCCGCCACGCCGAAGTAGAAGCCGAGCTGCCGCCCTGGATTCGGCTGGCGTATGACGGGCTGACGGTGGAGGTGTAGCTGAATGGACGATACGTGTCCGGTAGGTAAAGCAGCCAAATGGCATGAAGGAAGAACAGTATTCGCCACTAAAGCCACACGAGATTCAAGCCGCCATCCAACATCACATTTCATCGACTTCACGTCCTCGCCGCTGGGAAGTATTTTCGCAAAAACCCGATGGACTTTACTATGGAAAAGCCGCCGAAGATGGATTTGAGTTGTCCTTGGCGGCAGGAGGTGAGAAGGGAAATCCCGTCTTAGAAGTTACGGGTTGGGTGCTACCTGTAAAGGCACATGGTCAGCGAGGCTGCCTGGTGAAGCTGGAATACCGGCCAGGGCGAGTCAATCAGGTAGTTGGAATATTCATGCTGCTGTTTTTTCTGATTTTCCTGTTGCTGGTGGTGCTGAATTTTAAATCGACAGGGAGACTTAGTACAGTAATCATAGTGCCGGTTTTTGGCTTGTTGTGCTTGATTTTTTTTAGCGGTGTGTACAGAGCCGAAATGGCAAAATCCCGTCGTTTTTTCCTGAAGTTACTTCAGCTTCAAAAGGCACCTTATACTATCTAGGCAAGCACCTTCCAATGCACACCAACTACTATTTCCTGCGCCAGCTGGCCCCCGCGCTCACCGAGCGGCTGCGGGGCTACCGCATGGCCATGTGCTTCACGCAGGAAAAGGATGAGTTGGTTATCGGCCTCACCGATGGCGGCAGGGAATTCTGGCTGAAGGCGCAGCTGGGAGCCAGTTTTCCCGCGCTGGCGCTGCCCGAAACCTTCCAGCGGGCCCGTTCCAACTCGGTCGATTTATTTCCGGAGATGCTGGGCGAGCAGGTCGAGTCCGTGGCGGCGTGGCCGCAGGACCGGGTGCTGCAGGTGAACTTTCGCAGCGGGGCGCGGCTGGTCTTCAAGCTCTATGGCCCGCGCCCCAATGCCATTTTCCGCACCGCGCCCGAGGCGTCGGCCCAGCTTTTCCAGCAAAAGCTATTAGCCGATGGAGAACTGCGTCCCCAGGCTGCATCCACTCTTCCAGTGGCAGGCAAGCTGCCGCCGCCGCTGGCCGACCTGCCGCTGCGCTACCTGCGCACGCAAGGCTACGACCTCGCTCCGCCCGAAGCCAGAACCCGACTGGTGAACCAGGTGCTGGCCCAGCTGGAAAAGCCGGCGCATTACTACATCATCCAGCTCGACGGGCGCACACGCCTGAGTTTGCTGCCGCTGGGCGAAATCCTGGAAACACTGCCCGGCGGCGACCCCATTGGTGCGCTGCGGCGGTTCGTGCCCATGGCCCTGGGCCGCCGTGCCCTGGAAATGGAAACCCGGCAGCTGCGCCAGCTGCTGGAGCGCCGCGCCGACGAAGCCGGCACCGCCGCCACTCACGCCCGCAAGCGCCTGCACGCGCTGGCCCACGAAGCCGGCTACCGGCACACGGCCGACCTGATTATGGCGCATCTGCACGAAATACCGGCCGGTGCCACGGAGATTGAAGTGCTGGATTTCTACACCAATGAGCCAAAGCGGATTAAGCTCAAAGCCAACGAAAAGCCGCAGCGCACGGCCGAAAACCTTTACCGCAAGGGCAAAAATCAGCAAATTGAAGAGCGGGAGCTCAGCGAGCGCATTGCCCGCCGCGAAGCCGAAGCCATGACGGCGCTGGAGCGGCTGGAAGAAATGGACACGCAGGCCGCCCTGGCCGAGCTGCGCGGCCTGCGCGCCTGGCGCAAGCTGCACGGCCTGGACCCCACGGCCAACGCCGCCACCAAAGTGCCCGGCGAGCTGCCCTTCAAAGTGTTCGAGGACCGGGGCTTCACCATTCTGGTGGGACGAAGCGCCGAAAACAACGACCTGCTGACGCAGAAATACGCCCATAAGGACGACCTCTGGCTGCACGCCAAGGACGTGGCCGGCTCGCACGTCGTCATTCGGCACCGCGCCGGCCAGACCGTGCCCGAGCCCGTGGTGGAGCACGCCGCCATGCTGGCCGGCTGGTACTCTAGGCGCCAGCACGATACGCTGTGCCCGGTGACGGTGACGCCCAAAAAGTTTGTGCGCAAGCCCCGCGGGGCCCGGCCGGGGCAGGTGGTAGTGGAGCGCGAGCGGGTGGTGCTGGTGAAGCCCGGCAACCCATTTGAGCGGGAATAGCAGCAGGGGCTGCTGCTGGCGACACGCACGCGCGAACTACAAAGGCTGCGCTACGTCGTAATACACGAAAAAGCCCGCTGCAATGGCTTGCAGCGGGCTTTCGTTTTGCGTGCGCGCGGGGAGATTCGAACTCCCACACCCGAAGGCACCACCCCCTCAAGATGGCGTGTCTACCAGTTTCACCACGTGCGCAAAAGGCAACTTAAACCGGGTGTTCGGCCGAGGCCGGCGTCGCTGAGGCGGCGAAGCGGGTGCAAAGATAGAAGGCGAAATTGGCTAATCCAACCTTTGTGGGCGCTTTTTCATCAACGGTCCATCATTCAATCGTTTACCTTGCGCTTTCGTAAGAGAAAATCGATTTCTCCCCACATTTTATTCGTTGTTTTGCTATGGATTCCCTCAAAAAAACTGATTCCGCTTCCTTTTTCGGGCGCATGGCCGAAGGCATCACCAAGTTTTCGGGCTCGACGGCGGCTTTTTTGGTGGCGTCGGGGATTGTGGTTGTCTGGGGCGTGACGGGGCCACTGTTCAAGTATTCCGAAACCTGGCAGTTGGTCATCAATACCGGCACCACCATCATCACGTTCTTGATGGTTTTTCTTATTCAGCGGGCTCAGAACAAAGATTCGCTGGTGCTGCACCTGAAGCTGAACGAGCTGATTGCCGCCACCCAGGGGGCCAGCAACCGCCTCATCAACGCCCAGGATTTTTCGGAAGCAGAAATCAAAACGCTGCACGATTTCTACTGCCTGCTGGCTGAACTGGCCAAGAAAGACAACGACCTGGGCAAAACACACTCGGTGGAGGAGGCAGAGGACAACCACAATGAAAAGCTGGCTGCCCACGTCGAATAGGTAGTGCCGGGCTGACAGCCGAAAAAAGCAAAAAAGGCTGCCGCAACACATGCGGCAGCCTTTTTTAATGGGTGCTGAGTGAGCTACTCGGCCTTGGTCAGCGGCGATTCCACAACGTGCTCCGATACGAACCACACCTGCAGTTCGTTGGTACGCATAAGGTTGCTCACTACGAGGTCGTTGGTGCCGTCGTCGCCGGCATCATCGGCTTTTTTGGCGTAGTCGTGGCAGTTTTTGAGAATGCTCTGGTGGGCGCTCAGCAGGCGCGATACCTGAATGGGAGCCTCCTCGCGGTCGCGCGGGATGCGGGGCAGGCTGGTAAGCTCGGCCACGTCGTGGGCCATGGCCACGGCCACGCCGCCCAGAATCTGGATGCGCTCAGCAATCAGGTCGACCAGGCCGGCCTGCTCCTCGTAGTGCTTGTCGTAGAGCAGGTGCAGCTGGTAGAATGTGGGGCCCACTACCTGCCAGTGGTGTTTTTTGTACATGTCGCGCAGCGTAATGGTGTCGGCCAGGAGCTGGTTGAGCATGGTGACGCTGCTCTGGCGGGTGGCTTCATCGAGGCCGATGGGCAGGCGCTGGCTCACGGTGCCGTAGCGCTGGGTGGGCGCGGGGGCATGGTTTTGCTGGTCGAGAATGGGCTGGATATCGACGGCGGCGTTGGTGCCAGCGCCTTTGCCGGTGTTGGCGGCGCTGGCTTTTTTAGCGGCCGGTGCGGCGGCTTGCTTGGCGGCAGGAGCAGCGGCTTTTTTGGGGGCTGCGCTTTTGGGCGCGGCGGCTTTGGCGGAAGATGCCATAACGATGAAAACGAGTGAGGTGAGGAGAAACAGCCGAAGCGGTTCGGCAGCGAAAAATCTGGTTATTGCGTACGTAAAGGCCCCCACGGGGTTAAGCCCCTCCTGAAAAAAAACGATGACCGAGCCCACCAATCCGACCGAGCTGCCCCGCGACCTGCACCCCGAGCACCACATGACCAGCTCGGCCATGCTACAGGACATTGTAATCGGCCTTTCCGATGGCCTGACCGTGCCATTTGCCCTGGCGGCGGGCCTGAGCGGGGCCGTCACGTCGTCTGGCCTGGTGATAACGGCGGGACTGGCCGAAATCGTGGCCGGCAGCATTGCCATGGGCCTGGGCGGCTACCTGGCCGGCCGCACCGAGGTGGAGCACTACGAGTCGGAGCAGGCCCGCGAGCGGCGCGAAGTGCGCGAGGTGCCCGAGGTAGAGCGCGCCGAGGTGGACGAGCTGCTGGCCGACATGGGCCTCTCGGCCGAAACCCGCCGCTTGGCCGTGGCCGAACTCACCGCCGACCCCGAGCAGTGGGTGAAATTTATGATGAAGTACGAGCTGGGCCTGGAAGAGCCCGACCCGAAGCAGGCGCCCAAAAGTGCCGCTACCATCAGCCTGGCTTATGCCGTGGGGGGCCTTATTCCGCTCAGTGCCTATTTCGTGACCGATACGCCGGCAAACGGGCTGGCGTGGTCGGCGGCCATCACGCTGGTCTGCCTGCTGGTGTTTGGGTATTTCAAGAGCCGGCTGACGGGGCAGCCGCCGGTGGCCGGAGCCATCAAGATGGCGGTGGTGGGGGCGCTGGCGGCAGCGGCGGCCTTTGGCATTGCGCGGCTGGTGGGCGGGGCCTGAGCCATTGCCGCGGGCTTCCCGTACACTTGCGCTCAGTCGTTTCCTTTTTTCGCGTTTACCCACATGAAATTCAAGCTGCCCAAAACCCCCGCCGTGTATGTGAAAGGCAAGTCGTTTCGCCTGGCCGACGTGGACCCCGATGATACCAAGCCCTTTGCCCACCACCCCGACGACCGGGACGAGGCCGCGCCGCGCCTGCTGGCCCTGCGCCAGCGCCTGAGCGAATTGCAAGAGCGCCTCTACGCCGAGCACCGGCGCAGCCTGCTCATTGTGCTGCAGGCCATGGACACGGGCGGCAAGGATGGGGCCATCGAGAACCTGCTCACGGGGGTGAACCCGGCCGGGGTGCAGGTGGCGTCGTTCAAAGCGCCGTCGAAGGAGGAGCTGGACCATGATTTTCTCTGGCGCATTCATGCTCAGGCTCCTAAGCACGGCCACATCACAGTGTTCAACCGCTCGCACTACGAAGACGTGCTCATTACCCGCGTGCACGGGCTGATTGATGAAAAGACCTGCCAGCAGCACTACGAGGACATCAACAACTTCGAGCAGCTGCTGCTCAACAGCGGCACGCGCATCCTCAAATTCTTCCTGCACATCTCGAAGGAGGAGCAGGCCAAGCGCCTGCAGGCCCGCCTCGACGACCCGGCCAAGAACTGGAAATTTGACCCCAACGACCTCAAGGAACGAGCGTATTGGGACGACTACCAGGCGGCCTACGAGGCGGCGCTGCGCCACTGCTCCTCGGGCGATGCGCCGTGGTTTGTGATTCCGGCCAATGAGAAGTGGGCCCGCGACCTGGCAATCAGCGAAATAGTGGTGGCCGCGCTGGAAGACATGGACCCCCAGCCGCCCAAGCCGGATTTCGACCCCAAAAAGCAGGTGATTGAATAGGTGCCCGGGCTGGTGAGCGGGTGTACCCTCAGCGTTCTGCACGCTATTTTTGCCGGAAATATTATTTCGGCAAATAAATATGGGAGACTCGTACGCGGCCGGTTGGAAGGCAAGGGTTCGGTGGGCAATGGCGGGGGTGCTGCTGGCGGTGCCGCAGCTGCTGCGGGCGCAGGAAGGCTGCCTGCTGGTGCCCGTGCCGCTGACTGCGCGGGTGGCGGCGGCCCCGCTCATTGTGGAGGCCGGCGTGGGCGCGCAGGAGGTGCTGGCCGCCGGCGGCCACCTCTACACCCTCAGCGAGCTGACCGTGTACAAAGTGTTCCGGGGGGGCGTGCCCGGCCGGCTGCGGCTGGCGGCGGCCGGTGGCACGCTGGGCCTGCGCCGCGAGGTGGTGAGCCCGGGCGTGCTACCTGAACCTGGCCAGCAGGGCATCTTTTTGCTGGAGCCCGACCCTGCGCTGCCCGGCGCCTACCGCCTGGTGGCCGGCCCGCAGGGCTTCGTGCAGTATGACCTGACGGACCGCTCGGCCGCCGAGCCGTTTGGGCGCTACGCCTCCATTGCCGGCCAGCTCTATCCGGCGGTGGCCGCGGCGGCCGGGCAGCCGTGGCGCACGGTGCAGGCCAATGCCGCGCTGCTGGCCCCGGTGGCGGCGGCCCGGCCACAGGCCACGCCGGTTATCAGCAGCTTTTCGCCCAGTCAGCTTGCGGCAGGCAAGGGCGATGTGCTCACCATCAACGGCTCCAACTTTGGCGCGACGCAGGGTGGGGGCCACGTCGATTTCCCCAATGCCAACAACGGGGGCAGCAGCTTCGTGAGCGCCAACCCCTCCGACTACCTGGCCTGGAGCGACACCCAGATTCAGGTGCGGGTGCCCTCGTTCATCAGCGCGACCGGCGGCGTGGCCGGCACCGGCAATTTCCGGGTGGTGAACGCGGCCAGCGAAACCGGCACCAGCGCCAGCGCCAGCGCCCTCACCGTGGTGTATGCCCTGAGCAATGTGTTCGACGGCGCCGTTATCAGCCGGCCCCGGCTCGTCAACACCGATGGGGCGGGCGGCTATACCCTGCAATACAGCCCCAGCTTCACGGCCGTGTCCGGCGCATCGGCCGCGTTTGAGCGCGCCCTGGCCACCTGGGCCTGTGCCACGCGGCTGCGCCGGGTGGTGAACACGGCCACCGCCGCGCCCGAAGCCACCGCCAACGATGGCACCAACGCCGTGCGCTTCGGTACGCTGAGCGCGGGCGTGCTGGGAGTCACCAACTCGTATTATTCGGGCTGCATTATCAACGGAGCGGCGCAATTTGAGCTCGACGAAACCGACTACACGTTCACGCCCACGCCCAGCGCCGGCACCACCTGGCAGTTTGGGCCGGCCGCGCCCACTGGCACGCAGTACGATTTCGAGAGCGTGGCCGTGCACGAGCAGGGCCACGGCACCCAGCTCACGCACATCATCGACGTCACGGCCGTGATGCACTATTCCATTGCCAACGGCCAGGCCAAGCGCACCCTCCGCACCGCCTCCGATGCGGCCGGGGCGCAGGATGTATTCACCTATAGCCTCAGCAACCCCTGCGGCAGTGCCGTGCCGGTGGCTGCTGCCGTGCCGGCCGGCTGTGCCGGTGCGCTACCCGTCGAGCTGCTCTCGTTTGCGGGCCGCTACGAAGCCGGGCGGGGCACGGTGCTGACCTGGGCTACCGCTTCGGAAAAAAACAGCGCCTATTTCGCCGTTGAAGCCCAGGAGGCCGATGCGGCCGGCTGGCCGGAGCTGCTGCGGCAGCCTGCCGCGGGCAGCAGCACCCATGCCCTCAGCTATGCTGCCACCGACCCGCGCCCACTGGCCGGCACCCGCTACTACCGCCTGCGCCAGGTGGACCAGAACGGTGCCGTGGCCTATTCGCCCGTGGTGGCCGTTGCGGGCCCGCGTACCGGCCTGGCGCTGTTCCCCAACCCCGCCGAAACCCGCCTGCAGGTGCAGGGCCTGGCTGGCGCCGGCCGCCTGCGGCTCTACGATGCCGTGGGGCGCGAAGTAGCCCGGTTCAGCCTCGCAGCCGGAACCGCTGACGTGGACGTGAGCTACCTGCCCGCCGGCCTCTACCACGCCGAGTGGACCGATGGCACCACCGTGCGCCGGGCGCAGCTGGAGAAGCGCTAGCCGGCTGCCGGGCTACGCCAGCACGGCCGTGGTGCCTTCCTCTTTGCGCTCGCCAATCTGCTGGCGCCACATGGCATAGTACAGGCCTTTCTGGGCCAGCAGCTCGGCGTGGCCGCCCTGCTCGGCAATGTGGCCGCGCTCGAGCACGAAGATGCGGTCGGCGTGCAGAATGGTGCTGAGGCGGTGGGCAATGAGGATGGTCATGTGCTGGCGCGAGCCCGACAGCTGCCGCACCGTCTTGCCGATTTCCTCTTCGGTGAGCGAATCCAGCGCCGAGGTGGCTTCGTCGAACACCATGAGCGTGGGCTTGCGCAGCAGGGCGCGGGCAATGCTCAGGCGCTGCTTTTCGCCGCCCGAAACCTTCACGCCGCCCTCGCCAATCACCGTGTCGAGGCCCAGCGGGGCGCGGGCCAGCAGCGTATCGGCCGCCGCCTGGCGCAGGGCGGTGAGGCACTCCTCGTCTGTGGCGTGGGGGGCCACAAACTGCAGGTTTTCGCGGATGGTGCCGGCGAACAGCTGGGTGTCCTGCGTCACGAAGCCGATTTGCTCGCGCAACTCGTCGAGGTCGATTTCCGAGCCGGGGATGCCGTTGTAGCGAATCTCGCCCGAAAGGGGCGGGTAGAGGCCCACCAGCAGCTTCACCAGCGTGGTTTTGCCCGAGCCCGAGGGCCCCACGAAGGCAATGGTTTCGCCCAGCCGGGTGGTGAAGTTGATGTTGGTCAGGGCGTTGTTGTTGGCCGTGAGGTGCTTGAAGGTAACGTGGTCGAAGGCCAGGTTTTCGATGTGCGCCACCGACTTGGGCTGGGCCGGCTTCACGTCCTTCGGCGTGTCGAGAATCGACTGGAAGTTGCCCAGCGAAATTTCGGTTTCGCGGTAGATGCCAATGATGGCGCCCAGCTCCTGCAGCGGCCCGAAGATGGAGAACGAGTAGATGAAGAACGAGAAGAACTCGCCCAGGCTGATGTGGTTCTGCACCCGCAGATAGAGCAGCAGCAGGATGATGACGTTGCGCAGTAAATTCACAAACGTGCCTTGCACAAAGCTCAGCGAGCGCAGGTAGCGCACCTTGCGCAGCTCCAGCTTCAGAATCTTGCCGGTGATGCCGTTCAGGCGCTCGGTTTCCTGCTGGGCCAGGCCCAGGCTTTTTATCAGCTCGATGTTGCGCAGGCTTTCGGTGGTGGAGCCGGCCAGGGCCGTGGTTTCGGCCACAATGGTCTTCTGAATGACCTTGATGCGCTTACTGAGCGCAAAGCTCAGAATGCCCAGCAGCGGAATGGTGAGGAAATAGCCCACCGCAATGGGCCAGTACACCGTGATGGCGTACCACATCACGAAAATGATGCCCACCAGCGCCGTAAACAGCACGTTCACAAAAGCCTGAATCAGCTTCTCCACGTCAATCCGAACCTTCTGGAGCTTGCCCAGCGTCTCGCCCGAGCGCTGGTCCTCAAACACCTGGTAGGGCAGCTCCAGCGAGTGGCGCAGGCCGTCGGAATACATCCTGGCCCCCAGCCGCTGGGTGATGACGTTGACGTAGTAGTCCTGAAAGTTTTTGGCAATGCGCGACACCATGGCCACGCCCAGCATCATGCCGATATAAGGAATAGCCTCTCGAAAAAACGGCCAGAACGGTACCAGCCGCAGGCCGGTGATGTTGCTGTTGCGGGGCACAAAGTGGTCCACCAATCGGCGGAAAAGGTAGGGGTCGAGCAGCGAGAAGACTTGGTTGACGGCGGCCAGCACCAGGGCCAGCACCAGCAGCGGCCAGTAGTTGCGCAGGTAGCTATAAAGGATTTTCATAAAGCAAAAAAGAGGGCAAGGCCAAAGGCCGGAATGCTAGCAACCCGCCTGGGCGCTAATGGTTCGGGCCCGGCACCGCCACGGTACCGGGCCCGAGGCCGCAACAGAGAAAATGGCCCGCCCGGCCGCCCGGGTTTACGGGTTTAGGCCAGCCGCGCCGCCGGGCGGCGCAGCAGGTACACCACCACCAGCAGCAGCAGCGCCACAATGGCCGGCACGCCCTTGGCCAGCCCGCCGGGAATTTTGGTGGCGTGCATATACACGGCCCCAATCATGACGACGATGAGGCCCAGCGCCGCCGGGCGCACGGTGCGCGGCACCAGCAGCCCAATGCCGCCCAGCACTTCGGCCCCGCCAATGAGGCCGGCGAACCAGCCCGGCAGGCCCATGCTTTCAAACATTTTCATGGTGCCGGGCAGGTCCATCAGCTTGTGCCCTCCCGAGAAGATAAACAGGGCCGCCAGCAGCGCCTGCAAAATCCAGGCAATGATGTTGCGTACAGAAGGGCTCATAAATGAAAACTGAAAAGCGTGGCCGCAAAGTAGCATTATTTTTCAGGCCCGGCATCCGGGCTGGCCCGGAGCTGAAAATCGGGGCCAGCCCGGATTGTCTGGCTGCCGGCCGGGCCGGTCTTTTGCAGGAGCAGCGAGCCGAACAGCCAACGCCATTCCGGCCGCCGCCGGGGCCGGCTATCTTGGTGGAGAGCTACGCCCCGCGTTTTGCTGGCCTCCACCACGCCCCGGCCCGGGGCGGCGGAGGCCAGCTTAGCGCCACCGCCCGGCACAAGCGGACGCGGGCACTGAATGCGTCCCGGAAGGCGCCTCCGCCGGGTGAGCTGGCGGAAGCTGATAATTGATTTTATATATGTTATAGTATATATTTGGAAAATAGCTTGCCGATGGCTGACGGTCAGTGCTCATCAAAAAATAATTGCCCCCGAAAACCCGCTGCAATAGTCCGCGAAGCTGGAATGTCGCATGATTTTTATTTAATTGGATTTATATTATTAATTTTTTAAGTATTTTTCACTGAAAGAACCCGTACTTATCACCTGTTATAGGTTGAGGCGACATCCGAATTTTGTAGGGTCGTGATTTATAGGTGCTTCCTGGCCGGCTTGTGCTGCCGCCACGCCTGTAGTTGCGCCGCTACCCAAAGCAAATAAGTATGACCGTAGTGTACCACGAATTGCTACCGGAAAGCTACCTGCTCATTCTGGCACCCGGCCGCGAAAGCCGCCCCGAAACCGGCCTGGCGTATTGGCTGGGCTGCGCGCAGCAGAGCGGCAAGCCGGCCGTGTGGGTCGATTGCGGCATGCTGAAAACGTTGTCCAGCGAAGCCATTCAGCTGCTGTGGCACACCCACTACCAGCTACAGGAAAAGCACGCCCAGCTGGTGCTGGTGCACGTGCAGGAGCACATGCGCAAAGAGCTGCTGGAGCAGGAGCTGGGCCCCGCTCCGTGCATCGTGCCCACGCTGCTCGACGCCGCCCGGCAAACGGGCTGGCGCGAAGTGGCCTGAGGCTTAGTCTTCGGGCGTGGCGCCGGCGCCGGTGCTGCCATTGAGCAGGAACTCGCGCAGGCGGTTGATGTGCTTTTTAATTTCCTCCAGCCGCTCTTCCTGCTGCACAGAATAAGCGCCCTCGCCGTGCATGGCCATGCTGCTGAGCAGGTTCTTGCGCTCTTCCATCATGCGCAGGGCCACCCAGAGGGTTTCTTCCAGGCTTTGCTGCGAGCTGTGCAGCAGCGAGTCGGCGGTGAAGGCGTGGCCGGTGTGGCAGCGGAAGCGCAGCACCCGGCCTTCGTTCACTTCCCAAAGGTTGCCGCCGCAGTCGGGGCAGGTGAAGGGCACCAGGTGGCCCAGCCTGGCTACTTCGTCGGTGCTTCCCACAACCCGCTCCGCAATGGCGGCCTCCTGCTTGAGGTCCTCGGGTATGGCTTTGGGTCTTTCGAGGAGGGTGGCCTGCGTTATCTCGTCCAGCAGGGAAGCCATCATGCTGAGGGGCACCACGTAGTCCACGTCCACGTTGTGCAGGGCGGTTTCGGGCATGCTGGGGTATTCGGCTTCCCGCGGGTCCTGCACCACGGCCAGGCCGCCGCAGCGCTTGATGAATTCCAGGCCGGCGGTGCCGTCGTGCAGCATGCCGGTGAGCACCACGCCCACCACGCGCGGGCCATAGGCCACGGCGGCCGAGCGAAACAGCGCGTCGGCCGAGGGGCGGTAGTGGTTTTCGCGGGGGCCCTTGGTTACCAGCAGGTGGGGCACCGAGCCGTCTTTGGCCAGCAGGTGGCAGTCGGGCGGGGCCAGGTAAATGGTGCCCGTTTCCAGGGTTTCGCCATGGGCGGGCAGGCGGCAGGGCAGGGCGGTGTGGCTGGCCAGCCGCTCCACAAGGTGCTGGCCGTTGGATTCGGGCGCGAAGTGCTGCACTACCAGCACCGCCGCACGCAGCGTGGTGGGGAGGCGGGCCACAAATTTGACCAGCGCCGGCATGCCACCGGCCGAGGTGCCTACAACAATGAGGTGGGAAGGCGTAGCCATCGGAATGCGAAAAAGGAAGAACTTTTCTACGGCGGGCTGACGCAAAAGGATAAGCGGGCGCGGGTTTTCCGGTAAATTTGTTTTGGGCATCCGGCTGGTTTTGGGCCAGGGCCTGTGCGCAGGCTTTTTGTTGCCGCTCCAAGCGTTAGCTGGAGCATCCGCCCGATTTCATCCCCCACCCAATGACCCCGAACGACCTGCCGCCCGCTACCGACGAGCCGGGCCTTGCCATCACCCCGCCCGACGCGATGCCGCGCGATGGCGACGAGCCCGCCACCGCTACCATGCTGCGCGAGGCAGCCCGCACCGGCCCGCCGGCCGACAGGTTTCCGGTGGTGGCGCTGGGGGGCTCGGCGGGCGCGCTGGCGGCGTTTGAGCAGTTTTTTCTGAACATGCCGCCCGACAGCGGCATGGCGTTCGTGGTCATCAGTCACCTCGCGCCCGACCAGCCTTCGGAGCTGGCGCAGGTGCTGCAGCACTTCACGGCCATGCCGGTGCGCGAGGCCACCGACGGCCTGCGCGTGCGCCCCGACCACGTGTATGTGGGGCCGCCAAACCGCGACATGAGCATTCTGCACGGCATGCTGCTGCTGTTTGCGCCCACGCAGGCGCCGGGCCGCCGCCTGCCCATCGATTTCTTTTTTCAGAGCCTGGCCAAGGATGCCCGCGAGCGCGCCGTGTGCGTGGTGTGCTCGGGGCTGGGCACCGATGGTACGCTGGGCCTGAAAATGGTGATGGAGAACTTTGGGATGGTGATGGTGCAAACCCCCGAAACGGCCGAGTTCGACGCCATGCCGCGCTCGGCGCTGGCCACCGAGTTTGTGGACTACGTGCTGCCCGCCGAGCAGCTGCCGGCCAGGCTGCGCGAATACGTGCGCCACCCCGCCAGCCGGCCCCGCCGCGAGGAGGCCGAGAGCGCCGCCCGCCCGGCCCACGCCCTCCAGAAAATCTTCCACCTCATCCGGGCCCAGACCGGGCACGACTTCTCGTTCTATAAGCGCAACACGGTGTTTCGGCGCATTGAGCGGCGCATGAACTCGCACCAGATTCGGGAGTTCACGCACTACGTGCGGTATTTGCAGGAAAACCCGGCCGAGGTGGAGGCCCTGTTTAAGGAGCTGCTGATTGGGGTGACCAAGTTTTTCCGCGACCGCGAGGCCTTCGAGCACCTCCGGCACCGGCTGCTGCCGCTCATGCGCCTCAAGCCCGCCGACAGCACCGTGCGGGTGTGGGCCCCGGGCTGCTCCACGGGCGAGGAGGCTTACTCGCTGGCCATGACCCTGCTCGAATGCCTGGACGGCGTGGAGCGCACGAAGTACCTCAAGCTCCAGCTTTTTGCCACCGACATCAACCCCGACGGCATCGAGTTTGCCCGGGTCGGGCTGTATGCCGACAACGTGGTGCCCGACGTGGAGCCCGAGCGCCTGCGGCGCTTCTTCACCAAAACCGGGGAGGGCTACCGCATCCGGAAAGAGGTGCGCGACGTGGTGGTGTTTGCCGTGCACGACCTGAACAAGGACGCGCCCTTCACCAAGCTCGACCTGCTGGTGTGCCGCAACCTGCTGATTTACCTGAGCGCCGAACTCCAGAAAAACCTGATTCCGGTGTTTCACTACGCCCTCAATCCCGGCGGGCTGCTGTTTCTGGGGCCGAGCGAAAACCTCACCGGCTTTCAGGACCTGTTTCAGCCCCTGGACGTGAAGTGGAAGCTCTCGCGCCGCACCGATACGCCGTCGTCGCTGAGCCGGCTCGCCAATTTCCCTTTTTCCCTGACGCGGCCGCATGCGCAGCCGTCGCCCGCTTCCGCTTCTGGTCCCATGGCCCCCAATTCCTCCCGCAAAGAAGGCACCTTTGCCACCCTGGTGCAGCGCGTGCTGCTGCGCCAATACACCCCGCCGGCCGTGGTGATTAACCCCAAGGGCGAAATCCTGTACGTGAACGGCCGCACCGGCCGCTTCCTGGAGCCGGCCCCCGGCCTGGGCGCCATGAACATCTTCGACATGGCCCGCGAGGAGCTGAACTACGAGCTGAGCGAAACCGTGCACAAGGCCATTGTGGGCCGGCACGACGTGGTGACCGACAACGTGAAGCTGCGCCTCGACACCGGCGTGCAGCTGCTGCGCCTCACTGTGAAAGTGCTGGAAGAGAGCGAGCAGCTGGCCGGCCTGCTGCTGGTAGTGTTTGAGGAGCAGCCCACCTCGCGCAGGCTGCGCCTGGGCAGGGCCAGCGCGCCAGCCCCCGACGCCACCGTGCAGGCCCTGGAAAAAGAGCTGCAGTACACCAAGCACCGCCTCCAGACCACCATTGAGGAGATGGAGAGCAGCGTGGAGGAGCTGAAGAGCACCAACGAGGAGCTGCAGAGCGCCAACGAGGAGCTGCAAAGCACCAACGAGGAAACCATGACCAACAAGGAGGAAATGCAGAGCCTCAACGAGGAGCTCATGACCCTCAACATGCAGTACCTGAGCAAAACCGAGGAGCTGAGCCAGGCCGCCAACGACATGAAGAACCTGCTCGATGCCACGGAAATAGCCACCATCTTTCTCGACAACGACATGGTGATAAAGCGCTTCACGCCGCCGGTGCACCGCATCGTTTCGCTGCTGCCCGGCGACGTGGGCCGCCCCATCACGCACTTTGCCCACACCCTGCGCCACGAAAGCCTGGCCCAGGACGTGCAGCAGGTGCTCGACCGGCTGGTGACCGTGGCGGCCAACATCCAGACCACGCAGGGCGAGTGGTACGCCATGCGGATACTGCCCTACCGCACCCTCGACAACTACATCAGCGGGGCCGTCATCACCTTCACCGACATCACCGACCTCAAAACCCTCGAAGCCCAGCTCCAGGAAAGCACACGCTTTGCCGAAAGCATTGTGGAAACCCTGCGCGAGCCCCTGCTCGTGCTCGATGGCCAGCAGCGGGTGCTGGCCGGCAGCGCGGCCTTCGCCCGGCTGTTTGGGCTCGATGCCGGCCGCATCAAAGGGGTGCCGCTAAGCGAGCTGGACGGCGGGGCCTGGCGGCAGCCCGCCCTGCGCCAGCGCCTCGACGAAGCCCTGGCCCACCCCGGCCAGCCGTTCGACGACCTGCGCTTCGTGGCCCATTTCCCCACCGCCGGCCCGCGCGAGCTGCTGCTCTACGGCCGCACCATCACCAGCCACGGCACCCGCACCGGCCACCTGCTGCTGAGCGTGGAGGACGTGACGGCGGGGTAGGAGGCAGGGCCCCGCTCCGCAATCGGTCATCTGCCTGAAGCCAGGCAGAACCGGGCTAGGCGCCCCGGCGCGCGCCGGGCCCGGAAGGGCCGGGGTGGGCCGAGTCGAGGGCCCGGCGCACATCGGTCCAGGTGAGCTCGCCGGCCACGTAGCCATCGAAGAGCTGCTGGGTGAGGCCCGACACGCGGGCGGCCAGCTGCGGAAAAGTTTGCTGTAGCTGGCGCAGCACGAAGGCACGCTGCTGCGGCGTCTGGGCGGCGGGGCCAAAGCGCGGGTCGTAAGCCATGACAGGAAATTGTAGATGTCTGGGAAGGGATTGGCTTACAAATTTCCATCGCGGCGGCCAGCCGCCGCTGCGAACAAATACGGATTTCGCAGTGCCGGCAAATACGGAATTTGGCGCGGCGCCTTCTGGCGTCTCCCGGGGCGTGCCGGGCCCCAGCGAAGTATTTTCAGGGAAATCCCGGCGCCAATAAGTGGCTAAGTCCTTGAAAGCTGCCCGGCTGTACGCGCCGTGGCCGGGTGCTGCCCCCGGGGTGGAGGCGGCGGCTTTCCACGGTTGGCCGGCTATATTCGGGGGCGGTCCGCGTTGGGCCCCCGAGGCGCCCATCCCTCCCGCTCTGCCATGTCCGCTTCCACGCCATCCGCTTTCGGCGCCCCCGCCGGCCCGCCGCCCGCCAGCGACGCCCACGCCGCCCTGCTGGAGCTGCGCGCCCGCGCCGAAAAGCGCCGCCACCTCCTGACGCAGGCCACCGAGCCCCACACCCCCGAGGAAGTGCAGCGCCTGGTGCAGGAGCTGCAGGTGCACCAGATAGAGCTCGAAGTGCAGTACGAGGAGCTGCTGCTGGCCCAGGCCGAGGCCGAGGCCGCCCGCGCCGAATACGTCGACCTCTACGATTTTGCTCCCGTGGGCTACTTCTCCCTTTCGGCCCTGGGCCAGATAGAGCAGCTCAACTTCTGCGCCAGCAAGCTGCTGGGCACCGTGCGGCAGCGGCTGATGGGGCGGCGCTTTGCCCTGTTTGTGGCCCCCGTTCAGCGGCTGGATTTCGGGCAGTTTCTGGCCCGGGTGCTCAGCGCCGATACCACCAAAAGCTGCGAAATGCTCATGCAGCGCGACGATGGCTCGACATTCTACGCCCACTTGGAAGGGGTGTGCGTGAACACCCCCGCCGGCCCGCAGTGCCGCCTGGCCGTGCTCGATACCTCGGCCCGCCGCGAGGCCCAGGAGGCGCTGGCTGAGAGCGAAAACCGCTTCCGCAAGCTGTTCTCGGACAGCAGCGATGCCGTGACCCTGCTGCAGGGCTTTCATTACGTGGACTGCAATGCCGCCGCCCTGCGCCTGCTGGGGGCCCAGCGCCGCGAGCAGCTGGTGGGCCAGGTGGCCTGGGTGCACGCGCCCGCGCTGCAGCCCGACGGCCGCCGCACCATCGACCTGTTTCGGGAGTGCGTGGCGGAGGCCCAGCGCCTGGGCGCCCGGCGCTGCCAGGCCCTGATGCACCGGGTGTCGGGCGAGGAAATCTGGGTGGAGGCCTCGCTCACGCCCATCGAGCTGGGCGGGCCCACGTCGGTGGTGCACATTCTGTGGCGCGACATCACGGCCGAGCGCGCCGCCCGGCAGGAGCTGCTGCAAGGCAAGGAGTTCACCGAAAGCCTGCTCGACAATACCGTGGACGGCATCATTGCCATCGACCGCGCCTGGCGCATCACCGCCTGGAACGCGGCCACCACCCGCCTTTTCGGCCACGAAGCCGCCGCTGTGCTGGGCCAGCCGCTGCTGGAGGTGCTGCCCTACCTCACCTCCGAAGCCCAGCAGCTGATGCACCGCGCCCTGGCCGGCGAGCGCATGGACTTCTTCGGCCGGCCGTTTCAGAAGCGCCCCGGCCACTACGATGCCCACATTGTGCCGCTCTACCACGCGGGCGCTGCCCAGGCCAGCGGCGTGCTCACCATTGTGCGCGACGTGACGGAGCGCAACCGCCTGGCCGAAGAAGCCACCCAGCAGCGCCTGCGCCGGCAGCAGGAAGTGCTGGCCGCCGTGCTGGCCACCCAGGAGTCGGAGCGCAAGCGCATTGCCGAAGCCCTGCACAACGGCCTGGGCCAGCTCCTCTACGCCACCAAGCTCAGCCTGGAGCGCAGCGACCAGCCCGCCCAGCCCCAGGGCCCGCTCAGGCTTCTGGCCGAAGCCATTCGCACCACCCGCACCATCTCCTTCGAGCTCACGCCCGGGGTGCTGGAAGACTTTGGCCTGCGCACCGCCCTCGAAACCCTGGTCGAGCGCCTGGCCCCGGCCGCGCTGCCCGTGCGCCTGCACCTGGCCGGCCTCAACGCCGAGCGCCTGGAGCCATCGGTGGAAATAATGGTGTACCGCACCGTGCAGGAGCTGCTCAACAACGTGATGAAGCACGCCGAGGCCACCGAAGTCGAGGTACACGTAGCTCTGGAAAACGGCCGCCTCTTCGTGAGCGTGGAAGACAACGGCCACGGCTTCGAGCCTGTCAGCCTCGTCGAGCAGCCCCTTGCCGGCATCGGGCTGGTGGGGGTGCGCAACCGCGTGGCCCTGCTGGGCGGGCAGCTCTCGGTGAATTCGCGCCTGGGCCAGGGCACCATCGTGAGCTTCGAGCTGGACGTGTAGGCCCGGTTCGGCCTGATTCTTGCGCGCTTGCGGCCCCGGCGCGGTGCGTAATTTTCGGCCGTGGCCGTGAACTTGCGCCGCCTGTTTGTGCTTTTCCCCTTATCACCCTGCTTGCCGTTTATGCGCTTTCGCTTACTTCATTGCCGGCCCACCGTGCTGCTGGCCGCGCTGCTCACCCTGGCGGCCTGCCAGCACGACTCCGACCCCATAGCCCCCGCCGACCCCGACGGCCCGGTGGTGCCGCCCACTACCTACGCCCTCACGTTTCCGACTACTTTTCCGGCTCCCGAGCCCGCCCCGGCCACCAATCCCCTCACCGTGGAAGGCGTGGCGCTGGGCCGTCGGCTGTTTTATGAAACTGCCCTGTCGGTGGACAATACCGTGTCGTGCGGGACCTGCCACCAGCAGGACAAGGCCTTTACCGACGGCCTGGCCCGCGCCCAGGGCGTGGGCGGCACGCTCTCGCCGCGCAGCGCCATGTCGCTGGCCAACCTGGCCTGGGAGCCCAAGCTCACCTGGGACGGGGCCGCCAGCAGCCTCGAAACCCAGGCCCGCATCCCCATCGAAAACCCGGTGGAGATGCACCAGAGCCTGAGCGCGGGCGTGGCCCGCCTGCAAGCCACGCCGGCGTATCCGTCGCTGTTCCGCAGCGCGTTTGGCAGCAGCACCATCACCGAGGCCAACGTGCTGCGGGCCCTGGCGCAGTTCGAGCGCACCCTGGTGTCGAGCAACTCGCGCTACGACCAGTTCCGGGCCGGCAACCGCACGGCCATGACCAGCACCGAGATTGCCGGCCTGCAGCTGTTCAACACCCACCCTTCGCCGAACATCAACCCCGCCCTGACGCTGCGCGGCGGCAACTGCGGCGACTGCCACAGCGGCGAGCTGTTCACGAACCACACCTTCAGCAACAACGGCCTCGACGCGACCTTCAGCGACCTGGGCCTGGGCCTGCAGACCGGCCTGCCTACCGACAACGGCAAGTTCCGGGTGCCGAGCCTGCGTAACATTGCCCTCACGGCCCCTTACATGCACGACGGCCGCTTCGCCACCCTGGCCCAGGTGCTGGACCACTACAACGAGCACGTCATCCTGACCAGCCCCAACATCGACCCGCTGCTGCTCAACACCAGCAACACCCTCAACCATTTCACCCTGGAGCTCACGGCCGATGAGAAGACGAAAATCATCGCCTTTCTGCAAACCCTGACGGATACCACCTTCACCCACGACAAGCGCTTTTCGCGGCCCCTGCCCTAAAAACTGCCCTTTCCGGGTGCCTGCCTTCCCAAGCCGGCGCGGCTACGAATCTCGTAGCCGCGCCGGCTTTTTTGCGCGCCTGGGTGCGGCGCGGGCACCCGGCCGGCAGCCGCTGCGGCGCCCCGGGCGCAGCGAATAACGGTTCTGCTGTTATATTTACTCTTGTCTATTTACCATCGAACCCATTCACCCAGCTTTGCGGGTATGAAAGCAAGACTTTTACTGATGGGGGCCGCGCTGCTGGCCCTGGCCAGCTGCAAGAGCGAAGGCGAAACCGCCCAGCCGACGGACCCCGACGGCCCGGTGGGGCCGGCCACGGCCTACGTGTTTACCACGCCCAGCAACTTCCCGCCGCCCCGGTCCATCTCGCCCGATAATCCCCTCACGGTGGAGGGCGTGGAGCTGGGCCACCGGCTGTTTTATGAAACGGCGCTTTCGGCGAACAACACCATCTCCTGCGCCTCGTGCCACAAGCAGGAGAAAGCCTTTACCGACGGCCTGGCGCTGTCGCCGGGCGTGAATGGCAGCCTCGGGACGCGCAGCGCCATGTCGCTGGCCAACCTGGCCTGGGAATTTAACCTGATCTGGGACGGGGCCGCCGCCACCCTCGAAAACCAGGCCCGCATTCCCATCGAAAGCCCGGTGGAGATGCACCAGACCCTGGGCGCGGGCGTGGCCCGCCTGCAGGCCACCAGCACTTACCCCAAGCTCTTCAACAAGGCGTTCGGCAGCAGCACCATCACCGAGGCCAACGTGCTCAAGGCGCTGGCGCAGTTCGAGCGCACCCTGGTGTCGAGCAACTCGCGCTTCGACCAGTTTCAGCGGGGCAACCGCACCATCCTCAGCAGCGATGAGCAGCAGGGGCTGCAGCTTTTTGTGGCGCATCCCGACCCGGTACTGGGCATTCGGGGCGGCAACTGCGGCGACTGCCACGCCGGCCCCATGCAAACCACCCGGGGCTTCGCCAACAATGGCCTCGACCTGACCTTCGCCGACCTGGGCCGGGGCCTGCAAACCGGCCTGGCCACCGACAACGGCAAGTTCCGCATTCCGAGCCTGCGCAACATCGCCCTCACGGCCCCTTACATGCACGACGGCCGCTTCGCCACCCTGGCCCAGGTGCTGGACCACTACAACGAGCACGTTGTGCTGACCAGCCCCAACCTCGACCCGCTGATTCTGAACGGCACCAACACGGCTGGCCACCCCCGGCTGGAGCTCACGGCCGATGAGAAGACGAAAATCATCGCCTTCCTGCAAACCCTGACGGATACTACCTTCACCCACGACAAGCGCTTCGCCAGGCCTTAGGCCACCGGCCGCCGTGTCGGGAAGGCCCGCCGGGTGCCATTGGTGCAACCCGGCGGGCTTTTTTTGCGACAATGCCAGGCCGTGGATAATCCTCGCGGGGGCTGCGCCAGATTTGCCACAGGTTTGTGCCGCAGCTTTGTGCCGAATTGAAGGCCGCCGCTACGTGACGCGCCTTGCCATTGAGTGTCGACTACTTCGGGTTATGCTGTTTCTACCGGCCGCCACTGAGCGGTTTTTTAATGCCTGCGCAGCGGTGCTTGCCTTGCGCAAACGTGCGGGCCTGCTGCTGGCCCTGCTGCTGCTGGGGCCGCTGGCCGCGCTGGCCCAAAGCGCCGGCAGCGTGAGCGGCCGGCTGCTCGATGCCGCCAATGGCGAGCCGCTGCCCTTTGCCGGCGTGGTGCTGCTGCGCGCCACCGATTCCAGCTTCGTGGCCGGCGCCCAAACCCTGGAAACCGGCGCTTTTGCCCTTGAGAAAGTGCCCTTGGGTAATTATGTGCTGAAGGCCAGCGTGGTGGGCTACCGCACCGGCCTGCGGGCCCTCACGCTCACGCCAGCCGCGCCCGCGCTGGCGCTGGGGCCGCTGCGGCTGCGCACCGCCGCCACCAAGCTGGCCGAAGTGGTGGTGAAGGGCGAGCGCGCCATCGTGAGTGCTACCCTCGACAAAAAAGTCATCGACGTGACCAAAGACCTGACCGCCACCGGCGGCACGGCCGTGGACGTGCTCCAGAACGTGCCCTCCGTGACCGTGGACCAGAGCGGGGCCGTGAGCCTGCGCGGCTCCACCAACGTGAAGGTGTTTGTGGACGGCAAGCCCACCGGCGTGACCCTGGACCAGCTGCCGGCCAGCAGCATTCAGAACATTGAGGTGGTGACCAACCCCTCGTCGCGCTACGACGCGGAGGGCTCGGCCGGCATCATCAACATCGTGCTGAAAAAGGAGCGGCAGGACGGCTGGAACGGCCAGGCCAGCGCCACGGCCGGCACCGGCGACAAGTACAACGCCTCGCTCAGCCTGAACTACCACCAGGGTAAAATCAATGTGTTCGGCTCCTACGACTTCCGGCAGGACCGGCGCACCAGCTACGGCTCGGTGCGCCAGCGCACCACCACCGGCGCGGGCACCGTGGTGCTGAACCAGGACCGCACCGGCGTGTCGTACGGCACCTCGCATGCCGTGCGCGTGGGCCTGGACTACGCCCTCACCCCGGAGCAAACCCTGACGCTGGCCGTGCAGCCGCGCTACAACTCGCAGCGCAGCCTCGAAGACATTATTTCCGACCAGAACAACATCAGCACCAGCACCCCCATTGCCCTGGGCAACACCAACCGCTACAACACCAACACGGGCACCGCCCCGCAGGCCGACTTCAGCCTGGACTACCGCCGCACCTGGGCCGCGCAGAAGCGCCGCGAGCTGACGGCCAACGTGGTATATACGCCGGCGCAGTATAAAATCGGGGTGAATTCCATCACCGATTACCGCAGCGAAGCGGGCTGGACCACCGGCCGCCAGCACCAGCAGTTCGACAACCAGGCCGACCTGTTTTCAGCGCAGGTCGACTACGTGATGCCGGTGGGGGAGAAGGGCCGCTACGAGCTGGGGGCCAAAAGCATCTCGCGCCGCTACGACAACGACTACGGCTTCAGCAGCGCCGGCCAGTACGCGCTGAGCTTCGACCCCTCGAACCGCTTCGTGTACCACGAGAACATTCAGGCCGCCTACGGCACCTACGCCAACGCGGCCGGGGCCTGGAGCTACCAGCTGGGCCTGCGCCTGGAGCAGACCAACACCCGCGGCGACCAGTCGATGGAAGTGCCCGACGCGCACTTCACGCGCAGCTACCTCAGCCTGTTTCCGAGCGCCGTGCTGGCCTACGACGTGAACACCGAAAACCGCGTGCAGTTCAGCTACTCGCGCCGCGTGCAGCGCCCCAACGCCGACGAGCTGAACCCCTTCACCGACCGCTCCGACCCGCTGAACCTGCGCTCCGGCAACCCTGCGCTGTTCCCCGAGTTCGTGCACGCGCTGGAGCTGGGCGAGCAGCGGTTTTTTGGCAAGAGCGGGGCCGGCTCGGTGAGCGCCACGGCGTTTTATCGGTTCGAGGAAAACACGATTACCAACATCCGCAACCCGTTTTTCCTGGACCCCGTCACCAACACCGTGGTCACGAACACCACCCGCCTGAACGTGGGCCAGGAAACCAACTACGGCCTAGAGCTGGTGGCCGCCGCGCCCGTCACCAGCATCTGGAAGCTGAACGCCAACGTCTCGGCCTTCCGGCGCATCATCACCGGCTCGGTGCCGACGAACGTGGATTTCAACAACAGCAACATCGTGTACACGGGCCGGCTGAATACGACGGTGTCGCCCACCAAAAAGCTCGATTTGCAGCTCTCGGCCAACTACCGCTCGCCGGTGGTGTCGGCGCAGGGCCAGCGCCTCACCCAGCTCAGCGCCGACTTTGCCGCCAAGCAAAGCGTGCTCAAGGACAAGGGCAGCATCACGCTGCGGGTGTCGGATATCTTCAATACCCTGCAGTTCAACTTCAACGCCTACGGCCCGGGCTTCGAGTCGCTGGCCCGCAACAAGCGCGAGTCGCGGGTGGTATTTCTGGGCTTCGCCTACCGCTTCGGCAACGAGAGCGCCGGCCCGCGCCCCAGGCGCAAAGACGAGCCGGCCGATGACGGCGGCGGCAAAGGCTTCGATTAATTACCCGCCGCGCGGCCGGAACCATATCGCCTAAATTTGTGGTTCGGCAGGCGCTCCGCCGGTGCTGCCGGCTTTCCCAACGTTGTTTTTGCCATGCTTTCAGTAGTTCGCCCGTTTTTGTTTTCGGCCTTCGGGGCCGCCATCCTGTGCCTGAGCAGCTGCGGCAACAGCCAGAAGCCCGCCGCCGCCGTGCCGGCCGCTGCGCCCGCCGCCGAAGCCCGCTACGAGTGCCCCATGGGCTGCGCCGGCAGCCAGAGCAACAAGCCCGGCAAGTGCCCCACCTGCGAGATGGAGCTGGAAAAAAAGTCGTAGCCAAAGCCCGCGCTTCGCCCTTCGGGAGCAGAATTATGCAGCATTACGCGGCAATTCTGTAGGGACGGCCGGCCACTGGGCGCGTAATTTTACATGGCTGCCGGCTGGGGTTTGGCTCTTGCGGTGCCCCCGCGCCGGCCATTGATTTACCGCTTATACTTTCCCCGCCATGTCCACCCTTCGCTTCAAAACCACCATCAACTGCGGCAGCTGCATCCGCGCCGTCACGCCCACGCTCAACCAGGAAGTGGGGGCCAATAACTGGCAGGTCGATACCGCCACTCCGGATAAAATCCTGACCGTTACGGCCCCTCAGGCCACTGCCAGCCAGGTCGTGAAGGCGGTAGAGGAAGCCGGCTTCGAGATTCAGGCGCTGGCTTAGCAGCCCGCCTTCGCTTCCTGCCGAAAGCGGCCATTCCAATTGGAATTGCCGCTTTTTTGTGCCCTGTGCCGGCCCTCAGGGCATTCTGCCGCGCCCTGCCGGGGCCGCCTGCGCGCAGCAGGGCCGGGGCGGGGAGTTATGCAAAGATTAACGCAAACGTTTGCATAAAGTGAAAAATTTGTGCTAATTTTCCGGCCGCAAATCCGCTGGCCGGGCTGTTTATTTCGGCCTTGCGCAAGCTGGCAGCGTAGTATATGCTGCTTTTCTGTCCCTCCCATCCCATTGTTTCCTATGCCCACTTCCCTGACCCATGCCGTTCAGGCCGATTTTCAACAACGCTTCGGCTACGAGCCGCTGCTGGTGCGCGCTCCCGGCCGCGTCAACCTCATTGGCGAGCACACCGACTACAACGGCGGCTTCGTGCTGCCGGCCGCCGTCGACAAGGCCATGACCTTTGCCGTGGGCCTGAACGGCACCGAGAAAATCCGGCTGGTAGCCTATGATTTGGGCGAGGATTTTGAGCTGGCCAACGCGGCCGAAATCAGCCCCAGCGCCACGCACTGGGCCAACTACCTGCTGGGCGTGGCCAACCAGTTTCAGCTGCGCGGCCACGCCGTGCCGGGCTTCGACTGCGTGTTTGCCGGCACCGTGCCCATGGGCGCGGGCATGTCGTCGTCGGCGGCCGTGGAGTGCGGCCTGGCCTTCGCCCTCGACCATTTCCTGAAAACCAACCTGCCCAAAATGGAGCTGGCGCGCATCGCCCAGTTTGCCGAGCACACCTACGCCGGCGTGCAGTGCGGCATCATGGACCAGTTTGCCAGCCTCTTCGGGCGCGGCGGCCAGGTGGTGCGCCTCGACTGCCGCTCGCTGGCCTACGAGTATTTCCCCTTCGACACCAACGCCGCCCGCATCGTGCTCTGCAACTCGGGCGTGAAGCACAGCCTGGCCAGCTCCGAGTACAACACCCGCCGCCAGGAGTGCGAGCGCGGCGTATCGGTGCTCCAGCAGCACTACCAGGGCATTGGCAGCCTGCGCGATGCCACCATGGAGCAGCTCGAAGCCGTGAAGAGCGAGCTGGGCGGCACCGTGTACCGCCGCTGCGCCTACGTGGTGCAGGAAAATGCCCGCGTGATTCGGGCCTGCGACTGCCTGAACGCGGGCGACCTGGCCGGGTTCGGCAAGGAGATGTACGGCTCGCACGCCGGCCTGCGCGACGACTACGAAGTGAGCTGCGCCGAGCTCGACGTGCTGGTGGAGGCCGCCAAGGCCGCGCCCGGCGTGTTTGGCTCGCGCATGATGGGCGGCGGCTTCGGCGGCTGCACCATCAACCTGGTGGCGCCCGACAAGGTGGACGACTTCATTGCCAGCGTGAGCAAGGCGTACGAGGAGAAATTCAGCCTGAAGCTGGAAACCTACCAGACCACGATTGTGGACGGGGTGGGGGAGGTCGTCGCTGAATAGCTGCTCAATAGAATTAAAGCACGTCATGCTGAGCGCAGTCGAAGCATCTCTATCGTGCAAGTAATTAATGCTGATGCAACGAAGCGGTAGAGATGCTTCGACAAGCTCAGCATGACCGTTGTTATTAAGACAAAAAAACGCTCAATATCATGGCTTCTTTCGATTCCACCGAACACCCGCACCGTCGTTTCAACGCCCTGGCCGGCGAATGGGTCCTTGTGTCGCCGCACCGCTCCAAGCGCCCCTGGCAGGGCCAGCAGGAAGAAACCGAGCAGGACAACCGTCCCGCCTACGACCCCACCTGCTACCTCTGCCCCGGCAACACCCGCGTGGGCGGCGAGGTAAACCCGAAGTACACCGACACTTTTGTTTTTAATAATGACTTCGGGGCGCTGACCGCCGATGTGCCCACCGGCGGCATCAACGAAGGCGGGCTGCTGCGGGCCGAGGCCGAGTCGGGCGTGTGCCGCGTCATCTGCTTCTCGCCGCGCCACGACCTGACCTTGCCCCAGATGACCACGCCCGCCATTCGGAAGGTGGTGGATTTGTGGGTAGAGGAATTCCAGACCCTCGGGGCCCGGCCGGACATCAACTACGTGCAGATTTTCGAGAACAAAGGCCCGATGATGGGCTGCTCGAACCCGCACCCGCACGGCCAGATTTGGGCCCAGCGCACCGTGCCCGGCGAGCCCGCCAAGGAAAGCGTGGAGCAGCTGGCCTACTACCAGCAGCACGGCCGCACGCTGCTGACCGACTATCTCAAAATTGAGCTGGAGAAGAAGGAGCGGGTGGTCATCGAAAACGACCATTTCGTGGTGCTGGTGCCGTTCTGGGCCGTGTGGCCGTTCGAAACCATCGTCATCTCGCGCCGCGCCGTGCAGGACGTGACCCAGCTCACCATAGAGGAGCGCGACGCCCTGGCCGACATCATCCGCCGCCTCACCATTCGTTACGACAACCTGTTCAACATCAGCTTCCCGTACTCGGCCGGCCTGCACCAGCGCCCGACCGATGGCGAGGAGCACCCGGAGTGGCACCTGCACATGCATTTCTACCCGCCGCTGCTGCGCTCGGCCACGGTGCGCAAGTTCATGGTGGGCTACGAGATGCTGGGCGACCCGCAGCGCGACATCACGCCCGAGTTCAGCGCCGGGCGGCTGCGCGAGCAGTCGGAGGTGCACTACAAGGGCGTGCCGGCGGAATAGAAGAATGAGTTAATCGAATACCCAGACCGTCATGCCTCGGCTGCGCCCGGCATGACGGTCTGTTGTTTTAATCTGTAAGAACACACTGCTATGCCCCACCCAACCCGCCTGCTCGGCGGCCTGCTGGCCGGTCTTGTCCTGCTGAATTCCCCTGCTGTATCGGCCCAGAAACCACCCAGGGCTCCGAAAGCGACTGTTGCCCCGAAAGCCGCTCCCGACTACTTCCCGGCGGCCGACATGATGACCATCGGGGTTTATTACTACCCCGAGGCGTGGCCGGAAAGCCAGTGGGCGCGCGACTTTGCCAACATGCGCCGGCTGGGCCTGGAGTTCGTGCACATGGGCGAGTTTGCCTGGGGGCTCTACGAGCCGGAGGAAGGCAAATACACCCTCGACTGGCTGGAGCGGGCCGTGACGCTGGCCAGCAAAGCCGGCCTGAAAGTGGTGCTGTGCACGCCCAGCGCCACCCCGCCCGTGTGGCTGGCCGAAAACCACCCCGAAATTCTGATGGTGGACGCGCAGGGCCGCCGCCAGCAGCACGGCACCCGCCAGCAGGGCAACTGGAGCTCGCCGGTGTTCCGGCAGTACGTGGCCAACATCAACGCCCAGCTGGCCCGGCGCTTCGGCCAGAACCCGGCCGTGGTGGGCTGGCAGATTGACAATGAGTTGAGCCACTACGGCCGCCAGTTTTCCTACGACGACTTCAGCAAAGCCCGGTTTCAGGCCTGGCTAAAGCAGAAGTACGGCACCATCGACAACCTGAACCGCGACTGGGGCAACACGTTCTGGTCGCAGCTCTACCAGAATTTTGAGCAGGTCCGCATTCCCAACCAGGCCGAGCTGGTGGCCGACCCCAACCCGCACGCCCTGCTGGATTTCGAGCGGTTTTTTGCCGCTGAGGCGGCCGACTACATCCGCGACCAGGCCACCACGCTGCGCCGGTACGCCAAAAACCAGTGGGTGACCACCAACCACATGGCCACCCACCGCGACGTGAACCCCGCCCTGTCGCGCCAGGACCTGGACCTCGTGACCTGGACCGTGTACCCGGTGCACGGCGACATATTTCCCCAGAACGGCCCGCTGGCCTACCGGCTCGGCAACGGCTCGATGCTGGGCTTTATGCACGATTTTATGCGCCCGCTCAACGGCAGCGAGGGCATTATGGAGCTGCAGCCGGGCCAGGTGAACTGGGGCGACATCAACCCGCAGCCGCTGCCCGGCGCGGTGCACATGTGGCTGATGCACTCATTCGGCTCGGGCGCGAAGCTGATTTGCTCCTACCGCTACCGGCAGCCCCGCGCCGGCAGCGAGCTGTACCACTACGGTTTTGTGGGGCCCGATGGCGTGACGCCCCTGCCCGGTGGCCTCGAATACGCGCAGGCCATGCAGGAAATCAACCAGCTGCGGAAGCTGCGCAAGCCCAACGCCGTGATGCCGGCCCGCTATGCGGCCCGCCGCACCGCCGTGCTCTACAGCTACGACAACCGCTACGACCTCGACAACCACCCCTCCACCACGCGCTGGAACACGATGGGGCACCTGTTTCGCTACTACGGCGCCCTCAAAACCCTGAACTGCCCGGTCGACGTCATCACCGAAGACCAGGATTTCAGCAAATACCCGTTTCTGGTAGCGCCAGCCTACCAGCTGCTCGACAAAGCCCTGGTAGACCGCTGGACCAGCTACGTGCAGGCCGGCGGCCACCTCGTCCTCACGGCCCGCACGGGCCAGAAGGACCGGCGCGGCATGCTCTGGGAAGGCCCCTGGGCCGCCCCCATCCTCGACCTCATCGGTGCGAAGTTCAACGACCGGCCCTTCGACATGCTGCCCGGCCAGCTGCAAGGTCAGGTCAGCTTCAATGGCAAAAGCTACGGCTGGGGCTCCTGGGCCGAGCTGCTGACGCCCAACCCCGGCACCACCGCCCTGGCCAGCTACGCCGACCAGTTCTACGCCGGCTCCCCGGCCGTGACGACCCGCCGCCTGGGCAAAGGCACCGTGACCTACGTGGGCGTAGAATCGTTGGCCGGCGACCTGGAGCGCGACGTGCTGCGCCGCGTGTACGCCGCCGCCAACGTGCCCGTGGAAACCCTGGCCGACCAGTTTGTGGTGAACTGGCGCGACGGCTTCTGGGTGGCCACCAATTTCGGCTCCGAGAAGCAGCCCGTGCCTGCTCCGGCCGGGGCTAAGCTGCTGGTAGGCACCCGCGAGGTGGCCCCCGGCGGCGTGGCCGTGTGGCAGGAGTAGCGCGGTCAGTCGCGCGAACTTTGTAGTTCGCGTGGCAGAACGTTTTTAACCCGCGCGGCTTTGACGGCGCGGGTACGCGAACTACAAAGTTCGCGCTACTGTCATATGCTCGGCATAACGAGCTTCTGATATACATTTGACCACCCACTCACCAACCTCTTCTCGACTTGTCCCACAAGCGCGCATCCATTTCCGATATTGCCAAAGAGCTTAACCTGGCCGTTTCGACGGTTTCGCGGGCGTTGAGCGGCCACGCCCGCATCAGCGCCGCCACGCGCGAAAAGGTATGGAAGCTGGCCGAGGAGCTCAACTACCAGCCCAATGCCCTGGCCGCCGCCCTGCGCAAGGGCCGCAGCAACACGCTGGGCGTGATTGTGCCGCACATCGACGGGCACTTCTTTTCGCAGGTGATGAAGGGGGCCGAGGCCGTGGCCAACAAGGCCGGTTTCAACGTGCTGCTCTGCCAGTCGAACGAAGACTATGAGCAGGAGCAGAAAAACGTGGACACGATGATAAACGCGCAGGTCGACGGCATTATGGTGTCGATAGCGCGGCCCACGCACGATTTCAGGCACTTCGACAAGATTGCGAAGCGCGACATCCCGCTGGTGTTTTTCGACCGCATTCTCGACAGCGACAAGTTCAACGCCGTGGAGCTCGACGACTTCCAGGGCGGCTACCAGTCCACGAAGCACCTGCTGGAGCAGGGCCGCCGCCGCATTGCGCACTTCGGCGGCCCCCAGCACCTCCAGATTTACATCAACCGCTTCGGCGGCTACCGCAAGGCCCTGGAAGAATACGGCCTGCCGGTGGAAGACGAGCTGGTGATTTTCAGCGACATGTGGCAGGAAGACGGCGACGTGGGCATGAAGCAGCTGCTGGCCCTGCCCAACCCGCCCGATGCCGTGTTCTCGGCCAGCGACTTCACCATCGTGGGGGCCATGCTGGTGCTCAAGGAGCGCGGCCTGCGCATTCCGCAGGACATTGCGCTGGCCGGTTTCAGCAACGAGAGCTTCTGCTCCCTCACCGAGCCGCGCCTCACCTCCGTGGACCAGTGCTGCGAGCCCATGGGCCAGGCCGCCATGCGCCTGCTGCTGGAAATGGTGCAGGAGCGCGGCCACGACATTGCGCCCCGGAAGATTGTGATTCAGCCCAAACTGATGACGCGGGAGTCGTCGCAGGGCCCGCAGGAAGGGCGCTGAATCGTGCGGCGTCCTGAACGCAGCGAAGGACCTGGTCGCGTTCGAACAACCCGTTCAGCCGTGACAAGGTCCTTCGCTGCGCTCAGGATGACAGGGAAAAACAATTACCTCCGAAACCAAGTCATTTCGTGACGAATTTTGTTATCTGATTCCGCCGCCCTGCTGCCTGCGCTGTGAGAGACTACCTGCTGTTTGTCGATACCGAAACTTCGGGCATTCCGCGCGACTGGAACAAGCCGTATTCCAGCCGCAGCAACTGGCCGCACATCGCGCAGCTGGCCTGGGTGGTGTGCACCCCCGACGGCCAGGAAGTGAAGGCCGAAAACCACTACATCCAGCCCAACGACTACGACATGGACCCGGCCGCCGGCAGCGTGCACGGCCTCACGCTGGAGTTTCTGCGCGAAAAAGGCGAGTCGCGCCACGCCGTGATGCAGCTGCTGCACAAGGACCTGCTGCGCTACAAGCCGCAGGTGGTGGCTCACTTCATGCAGCTCGATTTTCACATGGTGGGCGTGGGGTTCCACCGCGCCGGCCTCACCAACCCCATGCTGGGCCTGCCCATGTTCTGCACCATGCGCGCCACCGGCCCGCTGCTGCGCCCCGCCACGGAAGGCTTTCTGCGGCTGGGCGACTTGTACCAGCGGCTGTTTCACGAAACGCTGGAAAACGCGCACGATGCCTTGGTCGACTCGCGCGCCGCGGCCCGCTGCTACTTCGAGATGCGCCGCCAGGGCATCATCACCGACGAAACCATGCGCAAACAGGGCCCGCCCGTGGGCCTGCAGCAGCCGATGTCCTCTGCCCGCAAGCTGCAAATCGGTGTGGCCCCGTGGCTGCTGGTGGGCACGGTGGTGCTGGTGCTGCTGGCGTTTTTGCTGATTGCGTAAGCGAGGAAGTAATTGTGGCAAGGGACGCACGGCATGACGCTTTTTTAAGAACGTTCAGCCAGCCGTTTTACCTTTACCCGCCCACCACCTGCCGCCTCCCATGTCCGACAAGCTCGATTTTCTGCGCACCGTCACGCCCTTCAACCTGTTGCCCGAGGACGTGCTGGCCGAAGTGGCCGAGGGCCTGGAAGAAGTGCGCCACCCGCGCGAGGCCATTATCTACTACCAGGACGCCACGAAACTGCGCGGGCTCGACATCCTCGTGGAGGGCGAGTACGAGACGTTTTTCTACGACAGCCAGCAGAACCGGCGCGTGGTAGAGCACAGCCGGCGCGGCGACTGCTACGGCGGCGTGTCGCTGCTGCTGAACCGGAAGAAGTCGCTCCGCACGGTGCTGGCCCGCAAAAACACCCGCGTGTATTTCCTGCACCGGCGCGAGTTTCTGGCGCTGTGCCAGGGCTACGAGGCGTTTTTCCACTTCTTCACGATGCGCTACGGCCAGCGGATGCTGAACGAGGAATACGCCCATTTTGTGCGCCCCGCCACCAGCTCCAACCAAAGCTACCTGGCGTCGGACCAGCTGTTTTCGCGCCGGATTGAGACGCTGGAATTGCGTCCGGCGGTGCTGTGCGCGGCCTACACGCCCATCTCGGAAGTGGCGCGGCGCATGGCCGAGGCCCGCACCAGCTGCTACTTCATCACCAATGCCGACGTGGACGGCCACATCATCGGCTACGTGACGGACATCACCCTGCGCGACAAAGTGGTGGCCGTGCAGGCCGATGCCAGCCAGCCGGTCGAAACCATTATGGATGCGCCGGTGGTCAGCATCAGCTCGCGGGCCTTTGTGTATGAGGCCATTCTGCTGATGTTCCGGACCAAGACGCGCTACCTGCTGGTCGAAACCGACGGCGAGTACGTGGGCTTCATCAGCCGCAACAAGCTGCTGACCGACGACCAGGCCGAGTCGCCGTTCATCTTCATTCAGAGCGTGAAGCAGGCCCAGGCCGTGCCCGAGCTGAAGCGCCGCTGGGAGCAGGTGCCCGAAATGGTGTACCAGCTCCTGAACCGGGGGGTGAAGCCCGAAATCGTGAACCAGGTCATCACCACCGTGTCCGATACCATTGCGCTGAAGGTGATTGAGGGCGCCATTGCCGAGCTGGGGCCGCCGCCGGCCAAGTTCGTGTACATGGTGCTGGGCAGCGAGGGCCGCAAGGAGCAAACCCTGCTCACCGACCAGGACAACGCCATCATCTACGAAGACAAGGCCAACGAGCACCGCGAGCTGGTGCGCGACTACTTCCTGCAATTTGCCGAGATGGTGAGCGACCAGCTCAACGAAATCGGGTTCAGCTACTGCGAGGGCGGCTTCATGGCCAAAAACCCGAAGTGGACGCACTCGCTCTCGCACTGGAAGCGCAACTACGTGGAGTGGATGACCGACTCGAACCCCGAAACCGGCATGCAGTTCGCCGCCTCCTTCGACTGCCGCTACCTCTACGGCGACGCCACCATCATGGACGAGCTGCACGAATTTCTGGCCGTGGAGCTGCAAAAGCCCGTGGACCGCTTCTTCCACTACATGGCCGTGAACGCGCTGCAGTACGAGCCGCCGCTCACGTTTTTCAACAACATCCGCACCTTCACGCACGGCTCGCAGCAGGTCTTCAATCTCAAGCGCACCATGTCGCCCATCGTCGATTTGGTGCGCATGTACGCCCTCAAGCACCGCATCTTCGCCACCAATACCGGCGAGCGGCTGGACGCGCTGAAAACCCTCGGCGTGTTCACCGAGCGCGAAACCCAGGAGCTGCTGCAAGCCTACTACTACCTGATGGGCGTGCGCCTGAAAAAGCAGGCCGTCCAAATCATCAGCGACAACGTGGTGCCCGATAACTTCCTCGACCCCAAAACGCTGACGAAGGTGGAACAGGTGACGCTGAAGGAAATTTTCAAGGTGATTTCGGACTTTCAGCTGAAGATTAAAGTGGGCTTCACCAAGTCGTTGGGGTAGGGGGGCGCTAGAACTTCTTGCGCATCTCCTCGCGCCGCATGGGCATCTTGTCCACGGTGCGGAACAGGTCGTCCGGCAGGATGGGTACGCTGCTTTTCTCCTTCACCCCGCCGTCTTTGCCGATGAGTATGGCGGCGAACTTCGGGGGCTGCACGCCAAGCTTTCGGGTCAGAAATTGCTGGTCGGTGGCGGAAAGGTGGTCGTAAAGCACTTCCAGCACCAGAAAATCGCGCTCAGCTAATTCCGTTTGCTTTGTTGCCAGCAGGGCTTTCTGCGTTTTAACATCGATGTAGTCGCCATCGGGGGCCGCTACCAGCAGCACGCGCTTCTTCCAGCGGCTTTCGCGCAGGGTTTGTTCCAGGGGCATGGGTTTGGGCGTTTGGGCGGTGAGGGTGAGCAGGCTCAGCAGAAGGAGGGCGGCGAGGGGCAGCAGAGGTTTCATGGCGCGGAAGGGGATGCTGATGCAAAGACGCATCCGGGCATCTCAACGTTGAACAGTTTGCCGGAACGGCGCCTACGCCGAGCCGCAAGCAGGCGTCCCGGCATCCAACCCGGCCGGCCGAAAACGCCGTAATTTGCATGCCCGCGTCCTTTTCGCCGCTCCTACTTCTTGATGAAATCCCCCATTCTCGCCACCGGCTTCCTGCTTTCCCTCGGCCTGTTCAGCGCCTGCCAGACGCAGAAGCCCGCCGTGGCCACTACTGCTGCTCCCGTTGTGCAAACTCCCATCTGGCAATCCGACGCCTACACTTTGTATCGCGACAAAGTGGTGCAGGGCAAGTACGAAGCCCGCGCCCTCTCCAGCACCGAGCTGGTTTCCAACTACGTGAGCCCCGCCAACGACCAGCAGAGTCCGCGCGTGGAGTTCAAGTTCAGCATCAACGGCAAGGACAACGAAATGGCGCCGGGCCTCAACCACCTGCTGCTGGCCGTGCCCCGGCCCGGCGGCGGGCCCATCGAGACGCCGCCCATCGTATTTGGCAAGCGCTATGCCGATGCCACGCCGGCCACCGCCACCACCTACCTGGCCCCGAACACGCCGGTAAAAATCCGGCTGGATATGCGGCCGGTGCTGGCGGCGTTCAAGAAGGACGGTTTCTACACCACCTTCAAGGGCGACAAGCTGTACCAGCAGGATTTCAAGCACGTGTACATTGCCGGCGGCACCGCGCCGCTGAGCTGGGATTTCGACAACCTGACCAACAAGCCCGAGCTGGAAATGAAGGATGCCGACGGCGACGGCATCTACGAAGTGACGCTGACGCTGAACCAGCCCGCCGCTGCCAAAACCACCGCGCAGAGCTGGAAAAAGAGCGTTAAAACGTCGGATTTCCCGCAGTACAGTTCCGACTATCCGCTGGCCGATGCGCTCTACAACCTGGCCCTGGAAGAAGCCCGCCGCGCCGTGGAGCCGGACAGCACCTTCCGCACCGGCAAGGAGTGGGCCGGTGTGTGGACCCGCGATGTGAGCTACAGCATCATCCTGGCGCAGGCCACCCTGCAGCCCAAAGTGGCCATGAACAGCCTCATGCGCAAGGTGAGCCCGAGCGGGCGCATCATTCAGGACACCGGCACGGGCGGCGCGTATCCGTGCTCCACGGACCGCATTATCTGGGCCACGGCGGCGTGGGAAATCTACCAGGCCACCGGCGACGAGGCCTGGCTGCGCAAGGTGTTCCCCATCATCCGGCAAAGCATTGCCGACGACGTGCAGAACGCCTACGACCCCGCCACCGGCCTGGTGCGCGGCGAGTCGTCGTTTCTGGACTGGCGCGAGCAAACCTACCCGCGCTGGATGCAGCCGGTGGACATTTACCAGAGCGAAAACCTGGGCACCAACGCCGCCCACTACCAGGGCAACATCGTGCTGGCCCAGATGGCCGCCAAGCTTGGCCAGCCCGGCGTGGCGGCGCAGTACAAGCGCCAGGCCGAGGCCATCAAGTTCGGCATCAACCAGCACCTGTGGCAGACCGACAAGGGCTATTATGGCCAGTACCTGTATGGCCGTACCGCGCTGGTACTCTCGCCCAAAGCCGAGGCGCTGGGCGAGGCCCTGTGCGTGCTCTTCGGCATTGCCGAAGGCGAGCGGGCGCAGCAGGTGGTGAGCAAAACGCCGACCACGCCCTACGGCATTTCGTGCATCTACCCGCAGATTCCGGGCATTCCGGCCTACCACAACGATGCCGTGTGGCCCTTTGTGCAGAGCTTCTGGGCGCTGGCCGCCGCCAGGGCCGGCAACGAGGCCTCGCTTATGGAAAGCATGGCCGCCATCTACCGGCCGGCGGCGCTGTTTCTGACCAACAAGGAGAATTTCGTGGCCCGCAACGGCGACTTCGCGGGCACCCAAATCAACTCCTCGAACATGCTCTGGAGCCTTTCGGGCAGCCTGAGCCTGGTGTATAAGGTGCTGTTTGGCATGCAGTACCAGGGCGATAAGCTGGTATTTCGGCCGTTTGTGCCGCAGGCGTTTGCCGGGCAGCGCCGGCTCGACGGCTTCCGCTACCGCAAGGCGGTGCTCGACGTGGAGATGACCGGCTTCGGCAACGCTATCCAAAGCATTACGCTCGATGGCCAGCCCTTGGCGGATGCCGCCATTTCGGCCGGCCTCACGGGCCGCCACAAGGTTGTCATCGCCCTGAGCAGCGAGGCCCCGGCCCCCCAGCCCGTGAACCGCGTGCCCGACCGCGTTTCGCCCGAAACGCCCACCGTCGCCTTCGCCAAAGGCCGCCTGACCTGGACCAAAGACGAAAACGCCGACGAGTTTCTGGTGCTGAAAAACGGCGCGCTCATCACCACCATCAAGGCCACGGAATACGTGGTGCCGGCCGGCCCCTTTGCCGTCTATCAGGTCATTGCCGTGGACGATGCCGGCCGCGAGTCCTTCGCCAGCGAGCCCCTGGAAACCGGCGCGGCCGTGGCTGCTGCGCCCCAGGTGCAGCTCGAAACCGTAGCCCCGAAAGCCGCGCTGCCCTACAAGGGCTACACGGGCAAGGGCTTCATCGAAATCAGCACCACAAAAAACAAGGCCCTCACCATCCCCGTCACGGTGCCCGAGGCCGGCCTCTACGCCCTCGATTTCCGCTACGCCAACGGCAACGGCCCCATCAACACCAATAACAAGTGCGCCATCCGCACGCTGCGGCGCGGCCCGGAGCTGCTGGGCACCGTGGTGCTGCCCCAGCGCGGCGTGGAGGAATGGAGCAACTGGGGTTTCTCGAACCCCCTCCTGGTGCGCCTCGAAGCCGGCAGGAATACCCTCACGCTAGCCTACGAGCCCGCCAACCAGAACATGAACGGCGAAGTGAACCAGGCCATGCTGGATTACCTGCGCGTGCGGCGGGTAGAGTAGGGGCACGGGCTGGCGGTGCTGGCGCGCGTCTGCGACGCGTGCCGACTGGTTTCGAGCCTGTGGCTCGGGTCGTGGTGTCGTTTGGGGCATTAGTTCAACGCCCGAGCCGCAGGCTCGAAGCCAGTGGGCACGCGTCGCAGACGCACGCCAGTAGGGGTAGGGACGCGCCAGCCGGAATAGCATAGCTCATGCTGCTAAAGAAACGATGCAATGACGTACCAACAAGTAGCAGCGGCTATGGCACTTGGGGCTTCCCTGGCCGCCTGTGCTCAGCAGCAGGAAAAGGCGTTTCCCTACCCCAAAATGGTGGTTGATGCGCATGAGCAGGCGCATTATAAGACGGCGCTCTGGTGCGCCTATACCAGCTATCTGGACAGTAGCGTATGCAAGCGACAGCCGCTTCACGACTCATTACGTGCAGCATTACAGCAACTGGTTTCCTATCATCGAACCCTTCTGCGAGTGAACAAAGGGCCTGAGGAAACGGAATTCCATTTTAACTGGAATTTTCATGGCCGTGCCGCAGAAGGGCTTTTTAATAATTGCCGCAAATATGCCCCAAACGCCTCTCAGTTTAGCCCGGTAGTGGCGGTGTGGGTTAATAACAAGGATGGGCTGATTGATTCAGTGCTCGACGGCAACAATGTAAGGTATTCGCCAGGACCGGCAATATCGCAGGTGGACGGCAAGTGGCATATTACCGGGCCTCCAGATAGGAATAATTTCTCGTATAATATTGACCAGCCCTGCAAAGCGGCCTTCCTGCGGGCCAATCGGAATCGGCTGAGCGGCGACCTGCTTCTGCTTTGCAAAGAGCGCAAGATTTTTGTCCCATAGGACTTACTGGCACACATGGCAGGCATTCTTTGCAATCATGCTACTTATACTGCGCTAAGCTCACCATGAAGCTGCTTAAAAAGTCGAAATCGTTGTCATCCTGAGCGCAGCGAAGGACCTCATCACGTCAGAATAGGCGTTGTTCTAATGTGATGAGGTCCTTCGCTGCGCTCAGGATGACAGACGTATAGGCAAATCAGACTTCCTAAACAGGTTCTATGCTTCGGTGTCGCCAAAATTTGTCAAACAAACAATAGAAGCAGCCGCACCAATTCAGGCACATGACCCAACCACCCGCGAACGCAGTTCCCACCCCCACCTACCTCCGCGCCATCCGCCTGCTCAACACGCCCGACGGCGGCTGCGCTTTCGAAACCGGCCGGCTGCCCACCGGCACGCACCTGGCCGTGAGCTACGCCTTCGCCGCAACCCACGATGACAACGAAAACCTGCCGCACGCCGCGCCGCGCACGCAGTACGTCGTCACGCTGCGGGGCCGGCTGCGCTTCACGGTGAGCAGCGGCGAAACGTTCATCATCGAGCCCGGCATCATCCTCGTGGCGAAGGATGTGCAAGGCCCCGGCCATACCTGGGAGCTGATGGAGGGCGAGGTGTGGGAGCGGCTCTACCTGCCCTTCGCGCCCGAGGCCGACGACCATTTCCTGGCCGACGGCCAGTAGTGAGGAAAAGGCCGAACGGCCTGGAGCAGCGGCCAGGCTGAAAGTGGCCGTTGGCCCGCCCAATGGCCAAATATTTTGCGTGGCGCAACGTCTCTGTCGGCATAACCGGTAGCTTTGGTAGGCGGCCGGGTTGCCGCCTGCATCATCAGCCTGGTTCTAAGCTTTATGAAAAAACCTCTCCTCATTGGTCTTGCCTTTGTTTTGATTGCCGTCGTTGTGTTTGGCCGCCGGTGGTGGATAAAATCGACCTCCGAAGTGGCGGCCCTGGCGGCGGGCCCCGCGCCCGCTGCCATTCGGTCGGACACGAGCACCGTGTTGTTTACCAGCCTTATTGGTGCCGGGGGCAGCGAGCCGGTGCTGGCCAACAAAAAAGGGCGCATCCGCAGCATCTACTTCAGCCCCGGCGAGTATGTGCGGCGCGGGGCCGTGGTGGCCAAGCTGGCCGACTACAATTTCATTCTGGCGCCGCACGATGGCTTTCTGGGCGCGCGACAGGTAGAAGTGGGCCAGTACGTGACGCCCACCACGCAGGTGAGCACCATCACGAAGCATGGCTACCTGCAGGTGCCCATCGGTAGCCGGACTGCCAGAAAAGCGCATGTGCAGCCCGGCGACTCGGTGCAGGTGTGGGCTTCGGCCCGCCCCACCCGCGTGGTAAAAGGCGTGGTGGCCCCGGCCGAAGACACCACCGGCGGCATTCGCCTCGAAATCCGGCTGCCCTCGCGCTCGCCGCTGCACGTGGGCGAGGCCGCCAGCGCACAGCTGCCCCGCTAACGCCGCACAGTACAGGACAGTTGGCGCCGGCCGCCTGAGCTTCTTGCCGCGTTGTTCACCGCTGCTGTCCTGATTTTGCGCATGAAGCTGCTGCTGCCCCTTCGCGGGTTTTTTCTGCTGTTGATTTTGGGCCTGAATGGCCTTTGCCCGGCCCGGGCTCAGGCGCAGGTGCTACGCCGCCCGGTGCCGGACAAGCTGGTGGTCCTCACCTTCGACGATGCCGTGCTGAGCCACGCCACCTACGTGGCTCCGCTGCTGAAAAAATACGGCTTCGGCGGCACGTTTTTCGTGTGCGAGTTCCGCGAGCCGCCGTTTGCGGATAAGACCAAATACATGAGCTGGGCGCAAATCCAACAGCTGGATAAGCTGGGGTTTGAAGTGGGCAGCCATACGCTCACGCATAAGCACGTCAACAAAATGTCGGCCGCTGAATTTGGCGCCGAACTGGATTCCATCGAAAGCCGCTGCCGCCGCTGGCGCATCCGCCAGCCGGTCACGTTTGCCTATCCCGGCTACGATGTGCACCCCACGGCCACGGCCGTGC
This sequence comes from Hymenobacter daeguensis, assembly GCF_054780555.1. Lineage (NCBI taxonomy): Bacteria > Pseudomonadati > Bacteroidota > Cytophagia > Cytophagales > Hymenobacteraceae > Hymenobacter > Hymenobacter daeguensis. The sequence continues at coordinate 729,045 of NZ_BAAGWC010000001.1, read as the reverse complement.
TGGCCCAGCGCGGCTACCCGTTTGCCCGCGCCGGCGGCAGCCGCGCCTACGACCCCGCCACCGACCACCCGGCGCTCATTCCCAGCTTCAGCATCTCCGGCCTGCCCAGGGAAAAGGTGCTGGCTGCCCTGGCCCAGGCCCGCGACGGCCGCATCGTGGTGCTGACGGTGCACGGCGTGCCCGACACCGCCCACGACTGGGTAACCACCGACCCCAAACTGTTCGAAGAATACCTGCAATACCTGCGCGACAACCACTACAACGTAGTAGCCCTGCGCGACCTGGCCCGCTACGTGAACGTGAAAAAGGCGCAGCGCACCCTCACGCCGCGCTACGAGCATTTGAAATAAGCCACCTGAACAGTCATGCTGCGCTGCGCGCTGCATGACGTGCTTTTGGGAAATGGCGTCGCTACTTCGCCGCCAGCTTGAAGGGCGCCGTTTGCACGTCGCGCGAGTTGCCGCCCACCATCACCTGGAAGTCGCCAAGCTCGGCCGCGAATTTCAGGTCGTTGTTGTAGAATTTCAGCGCGTCGGGCGCGAGGCGGAAGGTGAGGGTTTTGCTCTCGCCGCGTTTCAGCAGCACTTTCTGGAAGCCCTTTAGCTCCGAAACCGGGCGGGAGATGGAGCCCACCAGGTCGCGCAGGTACAGCTGGGCCACTTCCTCGCCGTCCACGGGGCCGGTGTTCTGCACGGTCACGCTCACGGTGAGGGTTTCGGCGGGGCCGATGGTGGACTTGCTCAGCGTGGGCTTGCCGTAGGTGAAAGTGGTGTAGCTCAGGCCAAAGCCGAAGGGATAGAGCGGCTCGTTGCTCACGTCGAGGTAGCGCGACTTGTACTTGTCGAGCTTGACGCCGCCGTAGGGCCGGCCGGTGTTTTTGTGGTTGTAATAGAGCGGCTCCTGGCCCACCACCTGCGGGAAGGTGGCCGTGATTTTGCCGCTCGGGTTGTAGTAGCCAAACAGCACGTCGGCGATGGCGTTGCCGGCCTGCGTGCCCGCAAACCACGTTTCCAGCATGGCGTCGGCGTTCTGGTTTTCCCAGCTCAGGGCCAGCGGGCGGCCGTTCATCAGCACCAGCACCAGCGGCTTGCCGGTGGCTTTGAGGGCCTTCAGCAGGGCCAGCTGCTGGCCGGGCAGGGTGATGTCGGCACGGCTGGCGGCCTCGCCGCTCATGCCCTGGCTCTCGCCCACCACGGCCACCACCACGTCGGCATTCTGGGCCACCTGCACGGCTTCTTTTATCATGTCCTCGGGGCTGCGCTTGTCGATTTCGAGCTCGCCGCCGTGGGCCTGCAGGCGGTCAATCATCTGCGGGTCGTCGGCGATGTTAGCGCCCTTGGCGTAGGTGATTTTCAGGCCGGGCGCGGCGGCGCGCAGGCCCTGCTCCACCGATACCGCCTGGTGCCAGTCGCCGGCCCCGCTCCAGCTGCCGATGACGTCGCGCTGCCGGTTGGCCAGCGGGCCGATGAGGGCGATGCTGCCGGTTTTCTTCAACGGCAACGCATTCCGCTCGTTCTTCAAAAGCACCATGCTTTTGCGGGCAATGTCGCGGGCGGCGGCCAGGAACTCGGGCTTCATCAGGGTGCTGCCGGCGCGCTCGGCGCTCACGTTGCGGTAGGGGTCGGTGAAGAGGCCGAGCTTGTATTTGGCCTCCAGAATGCGGCGGCAGGCGGCGTCGAGCTGGGCCTTGCTCACGGCTCCGGACTGGATATTCTGCGCGGTGTATTTCAGGAAATCCTCGCCCACCATGTCCTGGTCGATGCCCGCGTTCAGGGCCAGGGCGGCCACCTGTTCGTCGGTGCCCATGCCGTGTTCCTTCATTTCCGGAATGGCCGTGTAGTCGGTGCACACAAACCCCTGGAAGCCCCACTGCTTGCGCAGCAGGTCGGTCATCAGCCACTTGTTGGCGGTGGCGGGCGTGCCGTTGATGTCGTTGAAGGAAGACATGACCGAGCCCACGCCAGCTTCCACGGCGGCCTTGTAGGGCGGCAGGTACTCGTTGTACATGCGCTGGCGGCTCATGTCGGTGGTATTGTAGTCGCGGCCAGCCTCGGCGGCGCCATAGAGGGCGAAGTGCTTGAGGCAGGCCATCACGGTGTTGGCTTTGGTGAGGTCGTTGCCGGGGCCCTGGTAGCCGCGCACCATGGCCTCGGCCACGCGCGAGCCGAGGTAGGGGTCTTCGCCGGCGCCTTCCGAGATGCGGCCCCAGCGGGCATCGCGGGCAATGTCGACCATGGGCGAAAACACCCAGTTCAGCCCGTCGGCCGTCGATTCCTCGGCCGCGATGCGGGCGCTTTGCTCAATGGCTTTCAAATCCCAGCTGGCCGCCAGCCCCAAGGCAATGGGGAAAATGGTGCGGTGCCCGTGAATGACGTCGTAGCCAAACATGAGCGGAATGTGCAGCCGCGACTCTTTCAAGGCCATTTCCTGCAGCTTGCGCACGGCAATGGGCGTGTAGGTATTGAACACGCCGCCCACGTTGCCCTTGCGGATGTTGGCGTCCACGCCCTGGCTCACCACCGGCCCGGTCACGTCGAACCCCACCGACACCAGGTTCAGCTGCCCGATTTTTTCCGCCTGCGTCATTTTCGCCATCAGCGCGTCGATGTACTGCTTCATCTTCTGGTCGGCAGTGGGAGCGGTGGCGGCGGGCGCGGGCTTTTTCTGAGCCTGCGCGGCGGGCGTGAGGGCCAAGGCGAGGAAAAGTGAGGCGAGGGGAATTCGTTTCATGGGAGCGGGTTTTGGGCAGGGTGTAGAGACACGACACTTCGCGTCTGGTCGTTGCTGATGTTGTTCTTCTAAGCGTCGCGGTTTGGTCGTTCAACGATGTAGAGACGCGAAGTGTCGCGTCTCTACATCGTTCGGTCATTTTGCCAGCGCCACCGGCGTGCGGGCCGAAACGCCGTTTTCGTTGAGGGCTTCGATGGTGAAATAATACGGCCGGTCCTTGTCCATGCCTTTGAACGTGTAGTCGTTGGCGCCGTGCACCATGATGCAGGAGTAGAGCTTGTCGGGCGCGAGGCCGGTGTAAATATTGTAGGCGTAGGCACCGTCCACCGGCGCCCAGCGGAGCCAGGCGCTGCGCTTGTCCTTCTCGGTGCGCAAGACTACGAAATTCTGCACCGCCGCCGGCTTCGCGCCGCTGCCGAGGCCGAACACCCGCAGGCCGCTGATGGCGAATTTGCCGGTGGGCATGTGCCCGTTTTCGAGCTTGATGAAGCGGGTTTTTACCGGTTTCGGTAGTTCGATGTAGTCGTGCGGCGCGTCGGTTTTGTTCCGGCTTTTATCAACTAAAAGCTGCCAGGTTTTGCCATCGAGCGAGTGGTAGAGCTTGTATTGATGGAATACGCCCAGCGACTTCCCCAGAAACTGAGCGTCCTGGTCGGCATAGTTGATTTGGATGGCGCGCACGGTGCTCAGGCTGCCCAAATCGGTCTGAATAAACTCGCCGGGCCGGGCCGTGGCGGCGCTCCAGTAGGTCTTGATATTTTCATCCACGGCGTAGTTCGGCAGGTAGCCGCCCAGCGTGCTCGACACCTGCACCGGGCGCTGGTAGCTGAGCAGCATCCAGCCCGTGAACTGCGGCTGCAGGTGGTTGGCCGGGCCGGTGGGCAGGTAGTGCGGGTAGTCTCCGAAAGCGGTGTTGCAGTACAGCGTGCCCTCGGCATCGAAGCCGGCCGGCCACAAACCCAGGCGGCGCTCGAAGTTGTTCTTCACGTTCACCACCATCGTCGAAACGTGCCACCAATTGTCCCAGGCATCCTGAAAGGTGTTGCCGTGGCCCGCGCCCCGGGCAAAGCCGCCCGGCTTGTAGGCAAACGGGTTGTGCGGCTGCGGCACGAACGGGCCCAGCGGCGCATCGGCCACCTGCACGCCGTCGGCGTAGCCGCTGAATTCGGTGCCGGGCGCGCCGTATTGCAGGTAGTATTTGCCGCCGTGCCTGGTCATCCACGCGCCTTCCATGAACGGGGCGAGAAAGGTGTTGTCCAGGTATTCGCCGAAGCGCTGCCAGCCGAACTGCTGGTCGTTCAGCCCAAACATCACCCTGGGCTCGCCGATGGGCTGGAAGGTTCGGCGGCTGATTTGCTGGCCGTAGAGCGGCAGCGTGTTGCTGCTGCCCCAGTAGAGGTAGAGCCGCCCGTCGGTATCGAGGAAAAAATCGGGGTCCCAGGCGCCAATCTGGAAGTCGTGCACGGCTTCCTTCCAGTCGTCGGCCTTCGGGTTGGTGCTCATCCAGATGGGGAAATTCTTCTCGTGCGTCGAGCCGTACACCAGCAGCGTATCGCCGAGCACGAACACGGCCGGCGCGCACAGGTCGTCATACACCTTGTGCTCGGGGCGCAGGAAGTGGCGCGGAATAAATTTCCAGTGGTTCAAATCGTGGCTCCACCAGTAGCCCCACTGGTTGGTGGAAAAGAGGTAGTAGTCGCCCTTGTAGCGGGTGATAACCGGGTCGGCGGTGGCGCGGTGCCGGCCGGCGGTGGCGAAATCGGGGATGGGCGTGTAGCCGTAGTCGAGGTTGAGCGGGTTGCAGTAGGTGGGGCGAGTTTGGGCGGGAGCGGGGAAGGCGAATAATAAGAACGTCAGGCAGAGCGCAGCGAAGCATCTTGCTCGCGCCACCTGACGCCGAAACCTCACCCCCGGCCCCTCTCCAAAAGAGAGGGGAGCCGGATAATTTTTGTCTGCGCAAAACCGGTGCCCCCTCTTTTTTGGAGAGGGGGTCAGGGGGTGAGGTTTCATCAGGCGGCGCGAGCAAGATGCTTCGCTGCGCTCTGCCTGACGTTCTGTGATTTCGTCCATCATCGTTCTCACTTCTTCACCGCCCCACTCTCAAACCCCAGCTTGCTCAGCCCGCGCTGCACATCAGGCGAGCTCATGAACAGCTTCCACAGCAGCCCCGTCCGATAGTTCTCAATCATTCCCACAATCGGGCCCTGGTCGATGGCCAGGTAGGATTTGGCCTGCCAGCTGTGCTCCTCGCTGAAGCCGTCCACGAAGCCGTATTCGCCCCAGATTTTATCGCCGAGGTCGAAGTAGAAATGCTTCAGCGCCTTCATCGACTGCTCCGGCGTGTAGGGGAAGGCCGAGAGGGCGGCGGTGGGGGAAATCACGCTCAAATCTTCCTTGGGGTTGTGGGCGGCGTAGCCCTGGTAGCTGTCGGAGGCGGTGAGGCCCCAGGTGTTGGCGCCGTAGCCTTTGAAGTGCCTGGGGTTTTCGACGCAGTACTGGTAGTTGATGAGCGTGTGGTTCTGGTTCTGCTGCCAGTAGTCGGCGTATTGGTCCTTGAGGCCGTGTGGATTCAGGCCTAGGAAGGAGTAGTGTGTGAAGAACAGCGGCCCACCCAAATCCGGCCCCAGCGGCAGCTTGATGCCGTAGTATTCCTTGCCGTTTTTGAACTCCGGCCCCACCGCCCAGCCTTGGTCGTACACGGGCTTGTCGATGGCGTATTTGGGCGACGAGGCGGCCAGCACGTAGGTTATCAGGCACTCGTTCCAGCCATGAATCTGGTGGTTCATGCTCCAGCCGTTGTTGGGGCTCCAGTGCCAGTAGAGCACGTTTTGGCCGCCCTGGGTTTGCCAGTTCCACTCCACGTTTTCCCACATCCAAAGTATGTGGTTGCGCAGGTCGAGCTCCACCGGCGTATCGGCGGTGAAGTACTGGCGGGCGCAAATCAGGCCTTCCATCAGGAAGGAAGTTTCCACGATGTCGCCGCCGTCGTCCTTCGCCCCGAACTTGATGACTTTGCCGGTTTCGCCGTTCAGCCAGTGCGGAAATACGCCGTGGTAGCAGTCGGCTTTTTCCAGCCAGCGCACCATTTTGTAGAGGCGCGTGGCGGCCTGCTCGCGGGTAATCCACTTGCGGTCGGCGGCCACGATGATGGCCATGATGCCGAAGCCCGTGCCGCCGGTGGTTACCACTTCGTTGCCGTAGTCGTAGGCCACGTTGCTGCGCTCCCGCGCCATGCCCGAAACCGGGTGGCCGAAGTCCCAGAAGTAGCGGAAGGTCTGCTTCTGGACGAGGTCGAGCAGCTGCTCATCGGTGAGGTTGCGGGGGCGTTGGCGCGGGTCGAACTTGGCGGTGGAGGCAGGAGCTTTTTTGGGCGCGGGCTTTTGCTGGGCCTGGAGGACGCCGGGCAGCAGCAGGAGCGCGAGAAGCAGCGGTTTTATAGACATGAGACAGGATAGCAGAACGTCATGCTGAGCGCAGCCGAAGCATCTCTACCGCTTCGTTGAGTCAATTGGATTACTACTGCAGTAGAGATGCTTCGGCTGCGCTCAGCATGACGTTCTTTTTAGTGAATGCAAAAAATCAATACCCTGGATTCTGCGTCAGCAGCCCGCCGCTCAAATCAATCTGGGCCTGCGGAATGGGGAACAGCTCGTGTTTGCCGCGCACAAACGTCTTGCCCTGGGCCGCGAAAATGGGTACGATGCGGCCCGGCGTCACGCTTTCCTGGCGCACGAGGTCGAAAAACCGGTCGTGTTCCAGGGCCAGCTCCACGCGGCGCTCCAGCCAGATGTTGGGCACCGTGGCGGTGCGCGAACCGGCCGTCAGGCCCGCCCGCACGCGCACGGCATCGAGGTCGGCCTGGGCGGCGGCGGCGTTGCCGAGTTGGGCAGCGGCTTCGGCGTGGATGAGTAAGATTTCGGCGTAGCGCAGGATGCGGATGTTCTTGGGCAGGTAGTCGTTGTTGCCGCAGTTGGGCTCGCGGGTGCGGCTATGGTAGGCCTTGTAGCTGTAGCGGAAATTCTCCACCGAGTCCTTGCTCGGGATGCGGAAACCGTCCCAGAGCACGGTGCCGGTGGAGCGCTGCCCGGCCGGGGCCGTGGGCTGAATGAAGATGATGCTGCCCGCCCGGCGCACGTCGTTGGGCTCGTATGCATTGGCCAGCTCAATGGTCGGGTTGTTGAAACCAAAGCCCAAATCGGCCCAGCCGCCACGGCCGCCGGAGCGCGGGCCCTGGCTCACGGTGTAGAGCTGGATGGCCGAGTTGTCGCACGATGCATTCACGCCGGCCTGCACCTCGAAAATCGACTCCGAACTGTTGTTGCCCACCGTGCGCCAGATGTCGGCGTAAGTGGGGTAGAGGGCGTAGGAGCCCGAGCGGCCCTGCACAATCTCATTGGTCAGGTTGAAGGCCTGCTGGTAGTTTTTCTGATACAGATACACCTTGGCCAGCAGGCCCTGGGCGGCGGCTTTGGTGGCGCGGCCGGTTTCGGTGGCGCCCTTCAGCGGCAGGTTATCGGCGGCAAACTGCAGGTCGCTGATGATGAAGGCGTAGATGTCGGCGGCCGAGGCGCGCTGCTGAAACTGCGGGCTGTTGATTTCCGAAGCCGCCGGCACACGGTCCAGCTTCGGCACGCCGCCGAACAGGCGCACGAGGTTGAAATAAAAGTAGCCGCGCAGGAAGCGCACCTGGCCCAATAGGTTGTTCTTCACCGCATCCGAAGCCGGGCTGAGCGGGATTTTATCGAGCGCCTGGTTGGCCCGGCCGATGGCCTGGTAGTAGCCATTCCAGGCGTTGTTCACGGTGCCGTTGGTGGGCGTGAGGGTGAAGTTGTCGATGGTCAGGGCGTCGCCGTAGTCGTTGGGCGTGCTGCCCTTGTCGGCATCATCGGAGGCAATGTCGGTGAGAATGACGAACTGCAAACCGTGTGTATCGGGCCCGAAACCACCAAGGTACATGGCGTTGTACACGCCATCGACCAGCTTTTGGGCGGCGGCCGGGTCGGTCCGAATGGCGTCTTCGCTGAGCTGGCCCTGCGGCGGCACGTCCAGGAAGTTGTTGCAGCCGCTGCCGAGGGCCAGCGTCAGGGCCAGCGCGGCCGTGCCGGCGCGGCGGGAGAAGGCGGAGAAATTGGGTTTCATCGGCGTAGCTTATTTGAAGTTGACGTTCAGCCCCAGGGTCACGGTGCGGCTGGTGGGGTAGGTGCTGGCCTCAATGCCCGAATCGAGCGGGCCGCCGGCCAGCTCCGGCGTGAAGCCGGTGTATTTGGTGGCCGTAAACACGTTCTGGGCAGCCGCGTAAATGCGAACCGACGCCAGGTGCGCTTTTTCCAGCGCCGTGCCGGGCACGGTATAGCCCAGCACCAGGTTGGCGAGGCGCAGGTAGTCGCCTTTTTCCAGGAAGAAGGTGGAGTTGGGCATGCCCTGGGTGAGGGCGCTGGGCGTGGTGTTGGAGGGGTTGCTGGCCGTCCACCGGTCGTTGGCGAAGCTGGCTTCCACGTTGTCGGTAATGGCGTTGCGGAGCTGCTTTTTGGCGTTGTAGACCTTGTTGTTCAGGTTGCCCGAGAACACGAAGGAGAAGTCCACGTTGCGGAAATTCAACCCGCCGTTGATGCCGAAATACACCGGTGGCTGGTAGGAGCCAAAGTAGCTGCGGTCCTTGAGGTCAACCACGCCGTCGCCGTTGGTATCGGCGTATTTCAGGTCGCCCACTTTGGGGTTGAAGGTGGAGCGCGGCCCGCTCGTGATTTCGTCGGCCGTCTGGTACACCCCAATGGCGTCGAGCAGGAAGAAGCTGCCGGCGGCCACGCCGTTGTCGGATTTCGTCACCAGATTGGTGCCGGCAAACAGGGCCTGGCCGCCGTTCAGGTTGGCGATGCGGTTCTGGTTGAAGGTCACGTTGGCGCCGATGTTGTAGCTCCAATCGGAGCTGCTGCCGATGCTGGCGCGCCAGTTCAGGGCCGCTTCCACGCCCCGGTTAGTGATGTCGGCGGCGTTGGTGATGAGCTGGTTGTCGGGGTCGCCGAGGATGCCGGGAATGTTCACCGGAATCAGCGCGTCGGTGGTGCGCTTGTTGTAGTAGGTCACCTCGCCGGTCAGGCGGTTGTCGAGAAAGCCGAATTCCAGGGCCGCGTCGTACTCCGTGGTGGTTTCCCAGCGCACGTTGCCGTCCTTGATTTGCGTGATGGTGGCACCCAGCACGTTCGTGCCGTTGAAGACGTAGGGAATGTTGGAGTTAGCCGTCAGCACGTAGGAGTTGGCCGGAATCTGGTCGTTGGCGAGCTGGCCGTAGCTGGCCCGCAGCTTCAGGAAGCTCAGCGTCTTGTTCTCCTTCAAAAAGTCTTCTTCCGAAATCACCCAGCCCAAACCCAGCGAGGGGAAAAAGCCGTTGCGCCGGTTGGCGGCAAACTTCGACGTGGCGTCGTGCCGCAGGTTGGTGGTCAGCAGGTACTTGCCCCGGTAGGCGTAATTGACGCGGCCCAGGAAGGAGATGCGGCGGTCTTTGGAAGGCAGGCCGGGGTCGGGGTTGTTGGGGTCGACGGGGTTGTTGGTGGCCGAGGTGGGGTCGCCGGTGTTGAGGTACCACTGGTTGGGGTCGGCGGGCACGTCTTTGCGGCTGCCGGAGAGGGGCGTGGTCATGCCTTCCTCGGTCACGGTACCCACCAGCACGGTCAGGTTGTGGTCCTCGTTGAAGGTGCGCTGGAAGGTGGCCGTGTTTTCCCAGAGGTAGCGGTAGGCGTTGGTCTGCGTCACGGCCAGGTTGCTGCGCGGGTTGCGCTGGTTGCCGCCGGTGGTGATGAACGTGGCCCCGTCGTTGAGGTACTGGTAGTCGTAGGTGCGGTTGTTGTTCGACATCAAATCCACGTTGATGGCCGAGCGCAGCGTCAGCCACTCCACCGGCCGCACGTCGAGGCCGATGTTGCCCTGCAGGCGGTTGTCGAGGCTTTTATTATCGTTTTTCTCGATGTCCAGCACCGGGTTGCCCACGTTGCCGAACGCCGAGGTGTTGCCGTACAGGCCGTTCACTTTGCTCGGGATAATGGGCGCGGCGCGGTAGGCGTTGCCATACGCGGCGTTCAGGTTCACGATGCGCGTATCGGCGTGGCTGAACGAGGCGTTCGAGCTGATGGTCACCTTATCCGAGAGCGTAAACGCCGTGTTGGAGCGCACCGTCAGGCGCTGAAACTTGTTGTTAATCACCGTGCCATCGTCCTGCAGCAGGTTGCCCGAGAAGTAATACTTCACGTTCTCCGACGCGCCCGACACGGCCAGGTTGTGGTTCTGGAACGTGCCGCGCTTCAGGATTTCGTCGTACCAGTTGGTGTTGGCCGGACTGGTCGGAATCACCGTCGTGGGCGCCACGTCCTTTAGGTAGCTGGTATACTGCCCGGTGTCGGCCATTTTCACCACTTTGGCTGCTTCCTTGAAGCCCACCGTGCCGCTGTAGCTCAGCACCGGCTTGCCCAGCTTGCCCTGTTTGGTGGTCACGATGATGACGCCGTTGGCCCCGCGCACGCCGTAGATGGCGGCGGCCGAAGCATCCTTCAGCACGTCAATCGAGGCAATGTCGGCATTGCTCAGGTTGCGGATGTCGGTGGTTTGCACGCCGTCCACCACGTACAGCGGCTCGGCGCCGCCCAGCAGCGTGCCCGTGCCCCGAATACGTACCTTGGGCTGGGCGTTGGGCGTGCCGTCGCTGATAATCTGCACGCCGGCCACCTTGCCCTGCAGCGCCTGGGTGGCGGTTTGCACGGGTTGGTTCACAATCTCCGAGCCCTCCACGCGGGCCACCGCGCCGGTCAGGTCCTGCCGGCGCTGGGTGCCGTAGCCCACAACCACCACTTCGCTCAGCGACTTGGTATCCGTCGCCAGCGAGACGTTGATGGTCGTTTGCGAGCCCACCACCACTTCCTGCGACGCGTAGCCCACGAAGCTGAACACCAGCGTGGCGCCCTCGGGCACGGCAATGGAAAACCTGCCGTCCGGGTCGGTCTGGGTGCCCGTGGTGCCGCCCTTCACGATGACGTTGACGCCGGGCAGGCCCGCGCCGGTTTCATCGACCACGCGGCCGGTCACCGTCGCGTCGGCCGGGGCTGCCGCCGCGCCGGGCGCGACCAGCGCCGCCGCGGGCCGCAGGATAATGCCGTCGTTGATGACCTTGTAGTCAATCTTCAGCGGCTCCAGCAGCTGGCTCAGCAGCTGCGCCAGGGGCAGGCCCACGGCATTTACCGACACGCGCCGGCTGGCCCCGATGAGCTGCCGGCTGTACTGAAAATGCACCTTGGCCTGGGCCTCAATCTTGCTCAGCACCGTGGCCATGCGCTCGTCGGTGGCCTGGAGCGTGATGGGCTGGTCCAGCACCGGCTGCGCGGCCGAGGCCGGGCCGAGGCCCGCCAGCAGGCACAGCAGGCCCGGCAGCAGCACCAGAGGCCGAAGCCGCCGCAAAAAACGTGAGAATTGTAAGGGAGTTGACATAGAAAGGGAGTGGGGTTTGGTGGGAATCGTCGGAAGCCGGCCGGCGCGCCGAATACGGTCGCAGCCAGCGGTGACAGGAGAAGCGGAAATGGATTAGTTTCCGGAATCGATTGCGGGACGGGCAGGCATAGGCAGCTGAAAAAAGTGAGCAACTATTCAGCCTGGCAGGGCTGGCTATGAAACAGAATGCGGCCGTCGGCCTGCTCGTAAGAGGCTCCCAGCGCTTCGCAGATGATGGTGAGTTTCTCAAACAGCGGCTCGCTGCCCAGGGTCAGGTTGAGGGTACAGCTTTGCAGTGCTGCTTTATCGTACACAATATCAACCTGGTAGGCTTTCTCCAGGGCCGCCAGCACTTCGGCCACCGGCCGGTCTACAAACACGAAGGACTGCGGCGCCACCAATGCTGGCCGGGCCACCAAATCGCGCCGCAGCTGGTGCCGGGCCGGCGAGTACACGGCCTGCTGATTGGGCAGCACCACCACGCTGGCTGCTGCCGCGCCGGCTGCAGCTTCGCGGGCACTCACGCGCACTGCGCCGGTGTGCACCCGCACCTGCACATCGGGCTGGGTGGCGTAGGCCTCCACCTCGAAGCTGGTGCCCAGTACCGACGTGACCACCTTGTCGGTAAACACCAGGAAGGGGTGCCGGGCATCGTGAAAAACATCAAAAAATGCCTCGCCCCGCAGGTAAGCCACGCGCCGCGAGCCCTGAAGGGCACGCGAATACTTCAGCGTACTGGCCGGGGCCAGGGTCACGGCGCTGCCGTCGGGCAGGGCAATCTGGGTTTCGTAGGCCGAGGCGTTGGTGTACACCTGCCACTGCACCGGCGCGGCGCGGCGGCTGGCCGGCGGGGTGGGCTGCAGGGTAAGATTGTTCCAGCGCAGCGGCCCATAGCCCAGCTGCACGCCGAGCAGGCCGGTGCTTATTACCACGGCCGCTGCGGCCGCCCAGCGCACACTGGCCGGCCAGGAGCTCCAGAGCGGCAGGACCTGGGTGCGGGGAGCCGGGCGGTGGCCCAGCGTGGTCTGGTCGGCAATGCGCTGCCAGACGGTGGCCGCCAGTGCTTCTTTTTCCGCAGCGTCCAGGTTGAGCGGCTGGCCCGCGCCAAGCTGGTGATACCAGCGCTCCAGCCGCTGCTTTTCCACGGGCGTACACTCGCCCCGCTGGTAGCGACGCAGTAAATCACGAAACTCGGATTGGTCCTTGGCCATGGCGCGGAGGGGTGGGTAAAGGAGTAGTCAGCCAACCCGCGCTACCCCCTAAGCCCGGAGGATTTATTTTTTGCAGGCCGGCCGTTCGTTGCCCCGATAAACAACCGGAAAAGGACTGTAACCGGGTGATAGTAAGTGCGCTAATTAGTTAATAAAATAATCAGCACCAGCAGAAAATCTTTCAGCGAGATGCGCAGCAGGCGCAGCGCCCGGGTAATGTGGTATTCCACGGCTTTGGTAGACAGCTTGAGCCGGCCGGCAATCTGCGGCACGGTTTGATGCTCTACGCGGCTGAGCTGGAAGATTTCGCGGGTGTGCGCCGGCAGGTGGGCCAGCCCGGAGCGCAGGGCCCCGGCCAGGTCGGCGGCGGCCAGGTCTTCCTCGGTGCGGTGGTCGGCCTCGGAAGCCAGCGTGCGGCAGTAGGCCAGGTAGCCCGCGTGAGTCAGGCGCGTCTTGATGAGATTGATAACCTGGTATTTGACGGCCGTGCCCAGGTATTCGGGGAGCTTCTGGATGTCGGCCGTGGCGCGTTTGTGCCAGAGGGCGGCAAAGACATCCTGCACGATTTCCTCGGCCGCCTCGCGGGAGCCGGTTTTGCGAAACGCCTGCTCGAGCAGGCCCAGGCCGTAGCGGCGGTATATCTCGGCAAAAGCCTGGGCATCATCCTGGTGCAGCGCCTGCAGCAGGGCGGCATCGTCGCGGGCGGCGTACGGGAGCAGTACGGGTACGGAAGCAGGCACGAGTGCGGGGCGTGACATCGAAGGGGAGTAAGCCAGCCTCTACGAAAAGCTGAGCCGTTTGTGTTGTTCGGCCTTGCCGGGGGGGCTGCCCGGCAAAGTAGCACCCTGGCAAGATATGATGATACGGAATGAGTGAGGACTCACAACAAAAAATCAAGTAAATCAATACAGCTTTTTTTAATAAAAATTTCTGAAAGAACACTGGGTAAGGTAATTAAGCCTGGGTTTTGTTTTACATTTGGGCTACCCTCTAAACCCCCATTTTTATAATGAGAAAACTGCTTACTTTAACGTACAAATCGATGCTGTGCGCCCTGGGCGTGGGCATCGCGGGTGCGGCTCAGGCCGCTCCGGTCCCGGTAGCCGTGACGGGCTACACCGCCGACGTAGTAGCCGATGGCACCGGCACTGCGCTGTCCCGGGTTTCCCTCGACTTCGACGGCGCTTCCTACGCCCTGATGGCGGTGGGCTACACCAACCCCACTGGTTCGGTGGCTACCTCGGGCCTGCCGGCTTCGGGCCTCATCAACAGCGCCAACACCAGCGGCCTGAGCTTCCAGCTGGCGGCGTACACGGCCAACAACTCGCTGCGCCTGGCCACGGCCGGCACCGGCGCCCTCACGCTGACGACGCCCCGCACGGCCGGCGACATCTACGTGCTGGCTTCGTCGGGTAGCGGCGTTAGCACGGCGGTGGTCACGGTGACCTTCACCGATGGCACCACGCAGGTGTTCCCCTCCACCTCGGTGGGCGACTGGTATGGTGGCACCGGCGCGGCCATTGTGGGCCTGGGCCGCGTGAGCACCGCCGACAACAGCATCACAAACAGCACGGTGGACCCCCGCCTCTATGAGTTCCGCTACACCATTTCGGCGGCCAACATCGCCAAGTCGGTGCAGAGCGTGAGCTTCAACAAAACCTCCACGACTGGTGTGCTCAACGTGATGGGCATCAGCGTGAACCCCGTGTGCAACAGCACGCCCACGGCCGGCACGGCCACGGCCACGGCCACCAACACCTGCGCTTCGGCCGGCATCGTGGTATCGCTCACGGGGGCTTCTACCGATGGCGGCCTGGCCTACCAGTGGCAGGCTTCGACCAACGGCGGCACCTCGTACACCGACATCACCGGTGCCACCGGCACCACCTACACGGTATCGGGCCAGACGACGACGACGCTCTACCGCGCCCGCGTGACCTGCACGGGCACCAACCAGTCGGCCAACTCCACGGCGGTTACCATCTCCTCGTCGGCCCCGACCTATGCTACGCTGCCCGTGGTGGAAAGCTTCGAAGGCACCTGGATTAGCTCGTGCAACACCCGCGACGTGCCTTCGGCTTCGTGGCGCACCACGCCGGCAACGGGCAACAACTCGTGGCGGCGCGATGACGACGGCACGGCCGCCAGCTGGACCAGCCCCACGGCCTATATCTACACCCCGGTGAGCAGCCAGGGCGCACGCTCGGCCCGCTTCCACAGCGGCTGGGTGCAGGCGGGCATCCTCGGCACCCTCGACCTGTATGTGGACCTGAGCGCCGCCGGCGCCAAGCGCCTGAGCTTCGACATCAACAACTCGGCCGGGACCGACTCCCTGATTGTGGAGCTTTCCACCAATGGCGGCACTACGTACTCGCGTCTGGGCCGCTACGGCGTAACGGGGGCTGGTTTCGTGACGCAGGTGCTGCCCATCACGGCTACTTCGGCTACTTCGGTCATTCGTTTCCGGGGCCGTGGCGACTATGGCAGCAACGATATCGGCCTCGATAACCTCATCCTGGAATCGGCTACGGGCTGCCTCACGCCGGCCTCGCTCACGGCCACCACGACGACGACCACCGCTTCGCTCTCGTGGCTGACGGGCGGCACCGGCACCTACACCGTAGTGTATGGCCCCACCGGCTTCAACCCCGCGCTGCCGGCCTCGGCCACCAACGTGTACACCACCGTGGCCGGCCTGACGGCTCCGCCCTACGCTCTCACCGGCCTCACGCCCGGCACCACCTACCAGTTCTACGTGACGGCCAACTGCGGCGCGGGCACCAACTCCGGCACCGCCGGCCCGCAGTCCTTCACCACGCTCATTGTGAACGACGAACCCTGCGGCGCTACCGTGCTGACCATCAACAATACCTGCACGCCGTTGTCCACTACCACCTTTGGTGCCACCACCACGGCCTCGTCGGTGTACGGCACGGGTGGCCAGGGCACGGGCTGCGGCTCGATTACCTCGCCGCGCGACGTGTGGTTTACCTTCACCACGGCCGCTACCGGCCCCACCAGCACGGCTGTTCGCATCTCGGTAACGGGCGGCGCGGCCAGCGTGGTGCGCGCCTACTCGGGCACGGCCTGCGCCGGCCCGCTCACCTACATCAGCTGCGTGGGCACGGCCTCGAACACGGCTGCGCCGAACCTCGACCTGAGCAACCTCACGCCCAGCACCACCTACTACATCCGCGTGAACGAGTACAGCACCACCGGCACGCTCGGCAACTTCACCATTTGCGCCACGCCGGTGCCCAACTGCCCGGTGCCCACCGGCCTGGCCACCGGCACCATCACCAACACGTCGGCAGTGGTTAACTGGACTTCGACCACCACGGGCAGCACCTACACGGTTATCTACGGTCCCTCGGGCTTCACGCCGCCGACGGGCACGGGCAGCACTACGCTCACCGGCATCACCGGCCTGAGCACGACCATCACCGGCCTGCAGCCCAACACGGCCTACCAGTTCTACGTGCAGCAGGTGTGCGGCAGCTTCAACGGCAGCAGCACGCTGGCCGGCCCCATCAGCTTCACCACGCCGCTCACGCCGCCTTCAAACGACGACCCCTGCGGCGCTACGGCCTTCGGCACCACGGCCGTAACGGGCTCAAACGTGGGCGCCACCACCACGGCCGGCCCCACCAACCCCGTTTGCTCGACTGCCAGCCTGCCCAAAGACGTGTGGTTCAGCTTTGTGCCCACCGCTACTTCGACCTCGCTCACGCTGACCGGCGCGCCGGCCGGCACCGTGCGGGTGTACTCGGGGGCCAGCTGCTCGGCCACGCTGACCTTGCTGACCTGCGCATCGTCGGGGGCCAACAACACGGCCCTTACGACTCCTCTGAACGTAACCGGCCTCACCGCTGGCACGCGCTACTACGTGGCCGTGAGCGGCTACGGCAGCAACGATGCCACCGGCTCGTTCACCATTGCCGGCACGAACCTGGCCACGCCGACCGCTACCCGCGCTCAGGCCGACACCGACGCCCTGCTGGTGTACCCCAACCCCAGCAGCACCGGCCAGCTCACCCTCAAGCTGAGCGGCCTGAGCGGCGCCGGCCAGGCTTCGCTGCTCAACGCCCTGGGCCAGGTGGTGCTCACCAAAAACCTGACCGGCACCGCCGAGCAGACCCTGAGCACCCGCGGCCTCGCCGCCGGCCTCTACACCCTGCGCGTAGCAGCTGGTGCCCAGGTTCTGACCCGCAAAGTCGTGCTGGAATAGCGCTTCGCTAACCGCCTCCGAAAAAGGCCTCCCTGCATGGGGAGGCCTTTTTTTTGTTGAGCCAAAGCAATGCCCGGACGTGCGCAGCAGGCCGGGGCAGCCTACTTTCCTTCCTTCACCAGCTCCCGGTGAATGCCTGCCTCAAGGCGCTGCAGCGTCATTTCCGGGGCTCCGGCGGCCAGCAGCTCGATGGCGCAGAAGTGGGCCACGTTCAGGATGCCCGCGCCGGTCAGCTCGTAGCGGGCAGCCAGTTGGGGCCAGTCCACGTCGGCGGCAATGTGGATTTGGGGCGGAAAAGACTTGCGCCAGATTGCCAGCCGCTCCTCGGGCCGGGGCATGGGGAAATGGATGATGGACTGAAACCGCCGCGTAAACGCCTCGTCGATATTGGCCCGCTGGTTGGAAGCCAGAATGACCACCCCGTTGTAGCCCTCAATGCGTTGGAGCAGGTAGGCTACTTCCTGGTTGGCGTACTTGTCGTGCGCGTCGCGGATGCCGGTGCGCTTGCCAAACAGGGCGTCGGCCTCGTCGAAGAACAGAATCCAGTTTTTATTCTCGGCCTTATCAAACAGGCGCGAGAGGTTTTTCTCCGTCTCGCCAATGTACTTCGACACCACCCGCGAGAGGTCGATGCGAAACACGTTCTGCCCGGTGTGCTTGCCCAGCAGCGTGGCCGTGAGGGTTTTGCCCGTGCCCGGCGGGCCGTAGAACAGGGCCCGGTAGCCGGGCTTTATGCGTTTTCCCATGCCCCATTCCTGGAGCAGGGTCGGGCTGTAGGTTATCCAGTTTTCGATTTCCCGAATCTGGCGGCGGGTGCCGGGGTGCAGCACCAAATCGGCCCAGTCCAGGGCCGTTTCGATGGCCTCGGCCGGGAAGTCGGCACTGAAGCGCGGCTTGCTGACGGTGCCGGTGGTGAGCTGCTCCACCACTTCGGCGTCGAGCAGCAGGCGGCCGCTCAGGCGGGGCTCGCCCTCGCGCACAGGCTCCAGCTGCAGGATGTTTTTGCGTGCCAGCCAGTGCTCCGGACTTAGCAGGCGCTGCACTTCGAGGCGCTGTTCGAGGTCGGGGCCGGCCAGCACGAACTGCGCGGTTTCGCCGGTGGGCAGCAGGCCGCGGTGGCTGCTGCCGCGCACGCCGCCAAACTCCGGAAAGTCGCCGCCCTCGGGCAGATGCTCGGCCAATAACGCGCTGAAAAACGCCGGCTGCACGTGCGGTGCCAGCGCCAGCAGCAGCAGCACGTACTCGGCAAACGTGGGCTCGTGCCGGGCCATGAACTCGGCAAACGGCGAGCCATCGCGCAGGTAGGCCGGGCCGTCGTCGGGCACGGTTGCGGCCGGGCCACCCCGTTGCTGCAGCTGCCCGGCCACCACCGTGCGCAGGTAGGCGAGGGCCGTGGTCAGGTTGGCGAAGTTGGGAATCCGGCCACTTTCAGCACTCATATAGCTTATACGAAAGTGTTGTGGGCGGCATCGTAGGTCTTGTTAAACACGCCGGAGCTCACGCCTTCGGCTATTTTGCGCTTCAGCGCGGTGATGCGCTCGGCGTAGTTGGCCGCGCCAACGGTGAGCAGGTTGGTGTAGGCGCGCTCCCAGTTGCCGCCGGTGTCGAGGGCGGCGGCCATGCGCGCAAACGTGCCCCGGCCCTGGTGCAGAATATCGCACACCACCGCGCACACTTTCATGGGCGCACCGGCCAGGCCCAGGCGCTGGTGGTAGTACGGCAGATTGGCCTGAAAAAAGGCAATGGCCAACTGTACCTGCGCGGCCCGGTGCCTGGCGTCGTGCTGCGCCCAGTGCACCATGCGCGCCGCGCAAATGGTTTCCTGGGTTTCAATGTCGAGCAGCGTGGGGTTAAGGTAATTCATCAGTCCCATCGTGGAATTATCGTCTTCCAGTTGGGTCAGAATCTGCTCGTCGCTACGATAGAAAATGTGCTTGTTTTTCAGCTCCAGCCGGGGAAAATAGTCCGGAGCCAGCGGCAATTGCAGCAGCATCCGCAGCAGGCGCACAAAGTCGCCGTTGGGCACGTGCGCCGCATACTGCATAAAGCCGAACGTAAACCGGGCCCGGTCGTAGGTATTCAGGCAGAAAAAAGAGCCCTTGCTTTCCACGTAAGCCGTGGGATAAATAAAGTCGGCCCAAACGTCGTGCGCAGCCCGGTAATCGGCGGGCAAATACACCAGTCCCGGCGCGGTGTCGATATTAAATAGCCCGAAATTATCCTCGTATTTGGTGCGATAGCCAATTACAAAACGGGTTTCCGGTGAATTCAGGCGCGTGCCGTAATACGCCGTGCGGCCATTCGGTAACACGCTGGAGCTGATGTTGAAAGAGTAGGCCATGTGCAGTTGTCTGAAATTCAGTTGAAAACATGCTGGATTTGCGTTATAATTTCCGCGCCTTGTTATCAAATAACTGGGCCAGAAACGCCAAATGCTCCCGCAGTTTCACTACTTCAAATGTTGACGTTTCCAGGCTGCCGCCCAACGGCAGGGCAGGGGTTAATCCATAAATTTCATCGGGCCGAAGCTTGACCTTGCTCTTAATTTTCTGATAAATGTCGAAATAAGACCCTTCCATAAAGGAATCCATTGGAACCAATAGATTCATGAATTCGCAGAAGGGAAACCGGCCTTTATACACAATGCCTTTCAGGGGCTCTAATTGATAAATTTTTCCTTTCAGCGAAAAGCAGAGACTACCCAAAGCAGTTTTTAAAAACGTGTGGCATTCTTCGCCTTTTAGTCCCCATTCCGAGAGGGTTTCGAAATGCTCCCGGGGCAGGGTAGAGCAGAAAAAATCGTCGCGAAAAGTCGCAATTCCCTCCGTATGTAAAAACGCAATAATATCGGGCGGCGTGTGGTATTCAGCTAATTCCGAAATAGCAGATTCGTCAATCGATTTAATTTTTCTGGTTCTGGGATTCGTGGCCAGAAAGTCGTCGAGGTTACACATAGTTAGGCACTTAGTTTTACATTGACCGTTGCGGTTGCCTTCACGCCTTTCGCTTTGGTGTCAACATCGGCAATTTTATCTTTCCACTGCGAGCCGATGGATGAATTTACCGCCGAGCTGCCCAAAACCCCGGTTTCGTCGCCATACACGGTGGCGCTGCCGCCGGCCACCTGGTCCACGGTGTGCAGCACGGCTTTGCCCGACGAGGAGCGCCGGCCAATCAGGCGCTCAGCAATGGAAAGCGCCAAATCCTTGCCGGTTTGCTGCGTAATTCGACCTTTGGAATTGGCGTATTTCAGTAGCGAATTTCGGTCGCCGGTAGAAAGGCCGGTGATGGCATTCACGTCGGCAATTATTTTGCTGGCAAATTCCTGGGCCCGTTTGGCGTCGGTGTCAATGCTCCGGCTTTCGCGGCCGAAACCTACGAATTTGGCCCGGTTGCGCTGCCAGTCGCCCACTTTCATGCTTTTGAGCTCGGCTTCCTGCATGGCAATCTGGCGGCGGAACTCAACGGCATTGCCGGAAATGCTGAACGCTACCGTTGCCAATGGCATCGTGTCCTTGGTGCCTCTGCCATATTTCAGCTGCACCAGCACGGTGACAATTTTACTGGTTTGCTTGTCGGCTTCCTTCTGAATTTCGGCTTGCCTGGTTGGGTCGGTTGCGGCGGCCAGGCGCTTGTTAATTCGGCTCAGCTCCGTGGCCAGCCCGACGTCGCCGCCCAGCTCCGTTAGCGCGTTGGCCAGGCGCTGCGGGTTGCTGCTGGCCACCATCGGCTCGCCCGCGCCGTCGGGGTAGAGGCTGTGGTCGTCGCCCTCTACCTTGAAGGATTTGGGCGCGAAGAAGGACTTGACCGCGCTGGAAATTGCATTGCCGGCCTTCTTCAGCATAGCCCCCAGCCAGGCCACAATCTTATCGAGCCCCTTATCAATAGGCTGCCGGATGCGTTTCACGATGCCCACCAGCTTGTCGGGCACGTTGCCCAGCCCGGCAAACTTGGCCAGGAAGCCAATGACAATGGTGAGCGTGCTGGCCATGGTGGCCTCCACTTTCTTAGCCGCGCCGGAAATCTGCCCGGCGGCAATGGCCGCGATGGAGTCGATAAACGCGCCGACCACCGCGCCAATCTGGCTGATTTTCTGGATGAAGAAGGTGATGGTGTTGTAGATGGCGATGATGGCCTGGATGACGGCCCCGGCCGGGTTTAGCATGCTCACCAGCTTGGTGATGGCGGCCTTCACGATTTCGCTGGTCACCATCTGGGTCACCTGCGCGATGAGCTGGTCTTTCAGCTCGCTCAGCTCGGCTTTTATCTGCTCCCAGGCGGCGGCAGGGCCGTCTTTCACCAGCGTAACGAGGATGCCGGCCGTTTTTTCCAATCCCGCCAGCACCGGCTCGGGAATGATTTTGACCAGCTTACCGCGAATATTTTGCCACGTCAGGCCCAGCACCGAGAGCACTAGCTTCAGGATTTCGGTGAGTGTGAAGGATTTGGGGATGTACACGCCGGCCTCGCCAAGTGGCCCGGTTATCCACTTGATGAGGGCATTTTTCAGGTGCTCGCCAATGTTGGCCGCAAATAGCTGGAAGCCCAGCTTGCCGGCCGCCACCAGGTTGCCCACAAACCCCACCGGGTTCTTGATGATGGACTGGAACGCGCCCTGGGCCTTTTTGATGTAGGGCACGGCGCCCGGCGCCACCACCGAGAACAGAATTTCGAGCAGGCCGATAATCTGCTGGAAGCCCCAGCTGAAAAAGTCGCTGGCAATGCTGGCGAAGCTGCCCACGATTTTGGAGAACGCGCCCGCCACCGTAATGATATCCTGGAACGTGAGCGAGGAAACGGTCTGCACGATGCGGCCCGGAATGCTGCGCACGAAACCCATCAGCCCCGCCAGCGCGCCCTGGAACCAGGCGTAGGCGCGGGCCAGCGCGTTGCCCTTCTTGAGGTTCTGGTAGATTTCTTCCTGCCCGATGAGCTTCATGAAGCCGCCAATCAGCGCGTCGGCGGTTTGCGGCACGGGCTCGCCGGTGATGGGGTCTTCGCCGAGCACCACGCGGAGCAGGTCGTAGCCGGCCGTGCCCTGTGCCAGGGCGGCCAGCGGCTTCAGAATGGCATCTTTCACCATCTTCAGCAGCTCCAGCACCACGCTGCCCGCGAAGGAAATGAGCCGGCCCACGGGGCCGGAAAAAATGCCAACGGCGCGGTCCCACACGCCGCCGAGGTCGAAGATATCGGTCCAGCTCAGCGAGTCGATGAAGCGTTTCAGCCCGCTCACGATTTCCGCGCCGATGTCGCCGAAGGCCGCCATTTTCTGCTCGACCCAGGCCCCGGCCTTGTTGAACACGCCGTGGTTGTCGAGGGCCTGCGACACGAGGTGGCCGCCCGGCACCACTTCTACCAGGGCCCGCAGGATGTTGGCCGCGCTCCGGTCCGTCGAGCGCATATTGATGGGGTTGAAGCCTATCACAATGGTCAGCAGGCGGTAGCCGGGAATGTGGTAGGCCTTATCGGCGAAGTAGTCGAGGGCGTCCTGCACGCCCAGGCGCTGCACGGGCGGCGGCGTGGCCGTGGTGCTCACCGGCGCGGCGCTGCGCTGCACGGCGTGGCCCTGCTGAATGGTGTGCGTGAGCTCGTGAGCCAGCAGCTGCTTGCCCTCGCTGGTGCCGGGCTGGTACTGGCCGCGCGAGAAAAAGACGTGGTTCTGGTGGGTGAAGGCGCGGGCGCTCAGGTGGTTGCTCAGGCTGGCGGCCTCGGGGTCGCTGTGAATCCGCACCTGGCTGAAATCGGCCCCGAAGCGCGGCTCCATGTAGCTGCGCACGTCGGCCGAAAGGGGCTGCCCGCCGCTGGTTTTCTGCCGGATGGCCGACTGCGTAGTGGCCGCCACGGCGGGCGTGCCGTCGCCCTTGCGCATCAGCTTGTCCTCCTCCTTTTTCTGGATTTTATCGTCTTTCAGCTCCGCCCGCTGAATTTTTTCCTCCGGGGTGGGCGCTTTCTGAAGCTTGTCGTCGTCCTTTTTCTGCAGCTTTTCTTCGGGGGCGCGCTGGAGCTTGTCGGCGGGTGCGTCGGGGGCAGGCATTCGCATCACTTTGTCGGCCATGCGGTCGGCTTCCTGCTCAAACTTGTCGCCGGGCTTGTTCACCGTCAGCTTCAGCTGCACGGGCGGCGCGGCGGTGGTCGTAGTCGGGGCCGGCTCGAAGAAATTGCCCCCGCCTGCCTTCGCAAAGAAGGGCTGGCCCGACGGCTGCTTCGCAGGCGTCGGGGTGGTGGTGGGCGATTTTTCGGCGGTGGCTTTCATGGTGCTGTTGGCACGGGGTATGTGGTAGCGAGGTGGTCAGACCGTCAGGTGGTCGTAATGTCACCTGTCATCCTGAGCGCGATGAAGGACCTTATCACGTTTGGCTTGCTGTAAGCGGTTCATCAAGCATAAGGTCCTTCGCTGCACTCAGGATGAGGGGTTGAGCGGACGTCAGCCCCATTCCACGCGCAGCAGCCGGGGCATCCAGGGCAGCTGTATCATCGAAACGCCCCAGGGCAGCTGGTCGAGCAGGATGTCGTAGCTCATGGGCTCTACCTGCAGCAGCCAGTCGGCGCTTTGGGGGCGGTAGGCGAGCTTGCCGGCGCGGGCCAGGAAGGTGCCGCGCAGGGCGTCGGGCGAGGTGCTGCGCAGCGCCGTCCAGTGTTGCACCACGGCTTGGAGCAGCACTTCGGCTTCGTCGATTTCGGCCGCGGTCAGGGGCAGGTCGGTAGCCACGGGCTGGCCCAGCGGCACGGCGCACAGCAGCTTGGGTAGGGCCAGGGCGTATTCGGGGGCGCTGCGCTGGCCGGTGGCCAGGAAATGCAGCAGGCACAGCGCCCGCTCGGGCTGCAGCAGCTGGTTGTTTTTCGTCAGGCCCAGCCCTTCGAAAAAGCGCGGCAGAAAGGGGTGCAGCAGCACCAGGCCGGCGTTGTCGAGGTAGGAAATCTGTTTGAGCTCCGGGAGGTTTCCTGCCCCGGTGGCTGGCGTTTCGGCGGGCCCGGCTTCAGGGCTTGCCGCCCGCGTAGCCGCCGCTGCCGCCGCCGAACCAGCCGCAGCTGGTGGCTGCGTGCTGCCGGGCCAGTGCTTTTCCAGCACGGCTTGCAGCCCCGTCTGCTGCCGCGCCGAAGCGGGCAGCCGCAGCCAGGCTTCACGCACTGCCTCATCGGCGTTCGGGGCTGCGCCTCGGGCAATGTGCGTCAGCGCGACCTCCCACAGCAGCCGTTCGAACCCGCTCACCGCTTCATCCAAAGCCGGCCCGAATGCCTTGCCGGCCAGCTGCAGCACCCCGCCAACCGCGGCCAGGGTCCGCTGGCTTTCCGGCCAGAGCGTAGCCATCAGCTTCTCCCGAAAAGCAGCCGAAAACTGCCACGCCAGCCGCTGCCGCACCGTGGCCGCCGCCAGCGCCCGCCGCAATGCCTCCCGCACGCGGCCGGTAATGGCCGCCGGCCCGGCCACGGCCGCCCAGGCGCCGAGCACGGCCTGCTCGAGTTGCCGGCCTTCCGGCAGGCGGAAGGCCCAGGGCAGCTGGCCGGTGTTCAGGAAGTGAAAAAAGGCCTCCTCCACGGTCTGGGGCGTGGTTTTTACTTGCAGGTCGGCCGCCGCCGGCTGCGGTGCCAGCGGCAGCTGCGCCGTTTTTTCCTGCAGGGCTTTTTCGACGGCCTGCGCGAGGAGGGCGGGCGCGTCCTGCTCCAGCCGGTCGAGCGCGAGGGGGCCGGCTTCGAGGTCGAGCCGGTCGAGGACGAGGTGCACACCGGGCGGGGCGCAGCGGTCCAGCACCTGCGCCAGGGCGGGCAGCAGGTAGTCGGCGCAGAGGCGGCTGAGCTGGCTTTGCAGCATCAGCCCGTCGGCCTCGGTGCCGTGCAGGGCCACGTGCAGGTGGTATTGCCGAATGTGGTGCGTCATGGCTTCCCGGCTTTATACTCCGCTTCGGCCACCGCGAAGCAGCCCCGGTTGGTGATGGCCGTGAGGCGGGCCGTGCCGTCGCTGCTCACGCCGGGCGTCACCACCTTGCCGGTGAAGAAGGTGCTGCCGGCGGGTGCGCTCGTGAAGTCCCACACCCAAGCCACGATGGTGCTTTCGGCCACGCCGCCCACGCCGCCGGTGAACGTCAGCGAAGCTTCCTTGATGTCGGCCCGGGCCTTCGAGCCCTTGCACAGCGGCTCCAACTCGGTGCCGGTGCACTGGTTGCGCTCGGCGCAGTCGAAGGCGGGCACCTGGGTGCGCTGGTTGTTGGCGCGGCGGTTGAGGAACGTCACGCCGTCGAAGGGCGCGCCGCTGGGCTCCGGCTCGTTGGTGTATTCCACGCTCAGCGTGAGCAGCGGCTGGGGCGTAGCGGCCAGGTAGTTGAAACCCAGGCTGAAGGTTTCGCACACGAAATGCTCAATGCGAAGCAGCGCAAACGGGTCTTTCGCATCGGGCCGGAAGCTCAGCTCTACCCGGCCCGGGCCTATTTCCTGGGCAATGGCCTCGTTCAGCCGCTTCACCATGCTGCCAACGGTGTTGTCGAAATCTCCGTTCAGGCCCTGCGTCGGCATGGCCACCAGGCTGCCGGGCAGGGTGAAGGCCGTGCCGTTGTAGCGCAAAATGATGCGGGAGTTGGCCGTGTCGTAGGCTTCGTACTCGTGGCCCTTCGCGGGGGGCTGCACCCACAGGCGGTAGGCGCAGCGGCGCGACTGCCCGTCGCAGGGCAGGTTGCAGGGCTCCTGGCAGGTGTGCGTCAGTTCGAGCTGAGCGGTGCATTTGTTGGCGTCCATCACCTCCACGCGCACGGTTTGGCCGCTGGGCGTGGGGGCGGTGGTAACGGTGATGCCCGCCACAGCCGCGCCGTTGAAAAGGTAGGGTGGCTGCCCGCCCGAAATCTGAACAGTGGCCGTGTAGGTGGCCAGCTCTTCGCAAACGAAATCGGAGGCCGTGAGCGTGAGCGGCGGAAATACCACCACCGACTGCGGCGGCGTCACCACCCCGGCCGCGTCGCGCACATACACCGTGTGCGTGCCCACGGTCAGCGTCAGCGGCCCGGTCAGGGGCGTAAACCGTCCGTTGGTGGAATCTACGCGCACCCCGTAGGGCGCGGTGCCGCCCGTCGGCAACACCTGCACCGAGGCCTCGTTGCCGGCAGTGCAGCCCGCCTGGGTGGTGAATCCCAGCGGCGGCAGGCACGAATGGCTGAAGCTTTGCGTGATGCTGCACTGCCTGCTGTCGGTGATGGTGATGGCCACGTCCTGGTTGCCGGGCAGCAGGTCGCTCTGGTACTGCGTGCCCGCCACGCTGCCCCGGCTGGCCGTGTAGGGCGCCGTGCCGCCGCTGATGTTCGCCGTGAGCAGGTACTCGTTGCCGTCGCCCACGCACTCGAAGCTGGCCTCGCCCAGCGCCAGCGGCCCCATCACCGCCACCGTCTGCGGCGCCGATTCGCTGGCCTCGGCATCGCGCACCACCACCTGGTGCTCGCCCGCGCCCAGCGGGAACGAGCCTTTCAGCGGCTGGAAGGTGCCGTCGTCGGTTTTGTAGCTGTAGGGCGGCATGCCCCCGGCCGGCGCCAGCGTGACGGCGGCCTGCTGGTCGGCACCGGTGCAGCCGATGGTGAACGTGAACGTGGGCGGCGGCTTGGGCAGCACAAACTGCACCCCGCCGCCGCTGCTCACCAGGTAGGGCAGGTAAAAATCGGCAATGATGGTGCCGTCGGCCAGCTCGTCCACCGCCTGCCGGATGATTTTATCGGCCGCCGCGCCGCGCAGGCCCGGCAGCTGCAGCCGGATGGGCGGCGCGGCCCCGCCGGTCAGGGCACCGAGCAGCAGGCGCACATCGGGGTCGTCCTTGAAGGCCGCGTTGGCCCCGATGCGGTCCAGCGCGGCTTCCAGTGCGGCTTCCAGCACGCCTTTTCTGTCGGTGGCCGAGGGGTTTTTCTCGTTGATGTCCAACGTGTCTTTCTCCGCCGCCACTTCCTCAGCCGGGCCGGTCTCGCGGCGTTCCAGCAGGCGCACACCGGGCTGGCTCAGATTGGGCAGGGCGGGCTGCGTCAGCACGGTGCCTGGCGCGGCGTTGAGCACACTGATGCCGGTGCCCGCACCCGTCAGCAGCCCGCCCAGCGTTCCAATTATTGCCGTGCCGGCTGTTACCGGGTCGGGGTCGTCGTGGTACACGAGGATGAGGGTGCCGCCCATCGGCACGCCGGCTTTGTGCTGAATGCCGGGGTGCTGGCTCAGAAAATAGCTCAGGAACTGCTGCTGCTTCAGCTCGCGCAGGCGGCGCTTGTACTCTTCGCGCAGGGCCAGCAGCGCGCTCAGCCGGGCTGAGTAGAGCACGGCATCGAACTGGTCAATCAGGTCTTCCTGGGGCAGGAATCTGGCCAGGTCGGTGGGGAAGTTCTCCACGGCCTCGCTGCGGAAGTAGCGGGCCAGGGCCAGCAGGTCTTCGTACTTGTTCTGCAGGTCCTCAAAGCCCACGGCGTTCAGGCTGGCGGGCAGCACATCGGCCAGCTTCTGGAAGTAGTAGATGGCCACGACGTGCGGGTAAAACTCCGGCTGCGGCGCGGCGGCGTGCTGAAACAGCAGGCAGAACACCGTCCAGATGGTGTTGTCGCTCACGCGGGTCTGGTCCACGTCGATGTAGGGCAGGCCCAGCAGCGTGGTCAGGTTTTTCTCGAACCACGCGCCCACCGAGCCCTTCGCGTAGGGCAGGCCCGGCGCGTATTTCGCCAGCAGCGGCAGCCTGGCCACGCCGGCCAGGTCCACGCCTTTGGGCATCAGCACGCCGTAGAAATGCCGGGCTCCCTCGGCCAGGCCGGTCAGCATTTCCTCGCGGAGCGTGTCATACAGCGCCTCCAGGTCCTGAAACTTCGCCGATTCCCTGGTCAGGTCCACCGTCATCTTCTCATCGAAAGCGCCGGTGCGCAGCGCGATGATGTCGATGGGCAGGCGGTGGCGCTCCTTCAGGGTGAGCAGCGTGGCCAGGGTGCTCTGGTAGCCCTTGCCCAGGTGGCCTTCCACGCGCAGGAAGTTGTAGGGCTCCAGGTCGTAGCGCAGCGGGTTGGTGACGAAGGCGGGCGGCGTGGGCTGGTACTCGGCGGCGCGGTAGCCCAGGTTCTGGTTGGCGCGGTTGCGGCGGGTGCGCTGCGGGTTCCAGAGCTGGTAGAGCGGCGGCGTGCCGGTTTGCAGGTAGTAATAGGGAATGGCCTTGTCCGAGAGCGGCACGTCGGCCAGCTTGCTGGGCGTGAGGCGAATCTGCTCCGCTGCCGCGTTGGCCGGCGTGAGGGGGGGCGTGGCCGTGAAGCGCGCCACCATTTCCACCAGCCGCCGAAACAGCTGCAGCAGCTCGGCGCTCAGCTCCTCGCAGCCGCTCACCGCCGCCGACCCCAGAAACCGCTGCCGGTACAGGCCCGGATTGGGCACCGAGGCCGGCACCAGCACGCCCGCCATCAGGTGGCGCGGAAACAGGTCCTCGTCGGGGCAGCAGGCGCACAGCAGCTCCGCGCCCTTCCACCGAAACTCGTCGTAGGCCTGCAGCAGGTCGCCAAAAAAGTCGTAGTAATAGGGCAGAAAGCGCACCTGCGCCGTCGTGGCTGGGGCCGCATCCAGAAAGCCAAACTTCGCGCTGAAGCCGGCAAACGGATTGGTGCCAAAATCAGCCTGCACCACCGGCCGGAAAGCATTGTAAGCCGCCGTGAGGGCCGCGGCCGTGCGCTGCACCAGTTTTTCCTCATAGAAAACGGAGTGGAAGCCGCTCAGCACTTCCTCGCTCGTCACCGGGAGGGTGTTGGGCACGTCGAAGCGCGGCAGGCGCAGGTCGGGCAGGTTGAGGCGGCCGAGCAGGGCGCTTTCCAGGTCGGCCCCGGTGAGCGTGGTGCTGAGCTGATTGGCGGCGGCAATGATTTTGGCCAGGTCCGAAACCGTGACCAGCAGCCGGCGCACGGTCACGCTCACGGACGCGCCCTTGTCGTCGCAGTTGATGGGGCTGCAATTGCGCAGGTCTTCCTTTTTCAGCTCCAGAAACAGCAATACGGCCTTGTCCTGCAGGAAATTGGCGGGCGTGGCCAGCGGCTTCACGTTGGGCTCGCCGGCCGGAAACAGCTCCCACAGCGGGTACTGCGCGTGCGTCACCGGGTCGAGAAAGGGCGCGTAGCCGGGCTCCGGCGGCACCGTGTAATTGTCGCGGTACGCCACCAGCGCCACGTCGTCCGGCTCCAGCATCAGGTAGCCTGCCGAGGTGATGCCGCAGCCGTGCCCGAGGTGAATGGTGCTGACGCCGGCCGTGGTTTCGAGCCGGATTTCCAGTCCGCACACAATGCCGATGCCAATGAGGTTGGCCCGCGTCAGGCGCTCCTGCTCGTCGAGGTAGTCGAAAACCTGGTTCAGGTGGGCGTTGGTGAGCACCTGGTTGGCCTCAAAGACGGGGTAAGTATCTTGTAGCGCTTGCATGGCAGGTGGCGGTTATTCAAACAGTTAGGATGACGAATCAGGCGTTGCGGGGCCGGCGCGGCTTGGGCGTTTTCGCGGCCGGGGCCGGCGTCGAGGGCGAGGCCTCGGGGTCGGTAGCGGCTGGCGTGTCGGGCGCGGGCACCAGCTGGCGGCGCAGCGGGTAGTTGCCGAGGGCGGTGCTGCCCAGACGCACGGGATTCTGGTCGCTGCCGTCGTCGCAGTCGTGCAGGGTGGCGCCGGGGTAGGTATTGCGCAGCTTGCCAAGCAGGCTCACCACCATGCGCAGGCGGTACGAAACTTCCACGTAAGTAGCGTAGCGCGCTTTCAGCAGCGTTTCGAGGGCCGCCGCCGTGCCGGGCCGGAAGCTGAGGCCGGGCGCCAGCACCACCGGCTGCGGCGCGAAAGCCGTGAGATTTTGCAGGGTGCGCCCGGCCGTGAGGTTGGCCTCCAGCCAGTCGTAGAAATTCAGGCCAAACTGCGTGAGGATGGCCGTGGCGCGGCGGCACAGCTCGTCGTCCACGTTCGTGGTGGGCGGGGCGGCCAGCAGGTTGCTGCGCAAAATGGCCTCCACGCGCTCCGACAGCCGCTCGGCCGGCCAGTCGAGGGCGGCGTTGGCCGTCAGCCAGCCCCGCCAGGCGTCCTCAAACCGCTCGAACTGCCAGCCGTACAGCGCAATGAACTGAAAATGCTTCACCATCCGGGGCATGATTTCGGCCCACAGCGCGGCGTCCAGCACGGTGGCGCAACTCAGCCCGGCCGGCGTAATCTGGTCGGTGAATTCCTGCTCCAGCGCGGCCCGCAGGGCATCGGCCTGGGTGTAGGTCAGCGTTTTGTCTTCGTACCAAGTGCGGAACGCCGCGCTGAACGCCGTGTAGATGGCCAGCGAACAGGCGCAGGCCTCGGCCGAATCGGGCCGCGTTCCGTCGGCAGTCAGGCCCCTGGCTTCCAGCAGGTCGGCCAGCTCGGCCACCACCGGGTCGCAGGGGTTTTCGACAAAGCCGTCATTGCCCACCCAGCAGATTTTGGCCAGCAGATGCGCGGGTGTTTCCTGCCGTACGGTGCGGTCGGCAAATCCGCGCAAATCCAGGTTTTCGCTGAACGGCGCGGCCCAGCCCGCCATCACAAACGTGAGCCGGAACGAGTACGGGTCCTCGTCGCCGCAGGTGGTGCAGCCGCCATCGGAGCAGGCCGGAAACAGCGCATCGCCGGGAAACTTGGGCCGCAGCAGCAGGTGCTCCACCACGATAAACCGGTCCAAATCAGAGCCCGGCGCGAAGCCCAGCAGCAGGCTCACCCGGCGCTTCAGGCCCGGCACGTTGGCCGGGTCGGCGGGATTTTCGGCGTAGTTGAAGGCCCGGAACCGGTCGTGGCTGATAACGGGGTAGGCTTCCAGGAAGGCAATTTTATCGGCAATGAGCTGCTGCTGGCTCACCTGCTGGCCTTCCAGACTGGTGAGCAGCAGCGCATAGTCCTGAAACGACTCGCCAAACCGGGCCAGCAAGTGGTCGAGGAAGCGGTTGCGGCGCTCCCGGAACTCGGCCGGCGTCTCGGTCAGATTCCCCAGCACGGCCGGCGTCAGCCCGTTCACCAAATCGGAGTAGCCGCCCAGCACGGCGTCGCTAAACTGCCGGCTGAAGTAGGTCTGCGAAATGGCGGGGTCGAGCGAGAATAAGTCGGCGGTGTGCGCCACCTGCGCGAATGCGTTGCCGAGCAGCTGCTCAAAAGCCAACAGGTACGCCTTCAGCTGCTTGGCCTGGGCCCGGCGTAGCGGCGAGGCCGTGGACGGCAGGCCCTCCGGCCCGATGCCGTAGGTGCGCGGGAAGCTGTTTTGCAGCGGCGAGTAATCGCCCTCGGGGTCGCGGAAATTGCCGGGCGGCACGTCCAAATCCGTGGGCGCGTGGGCCACTTTGGCGCGCTCAGCCTCGCCGCGCAGCTGGGTGAGGGTGGCCCGCGCCTCGGCCCGGCGCGGCAAAAACGGCAGCCCGTTCTTGTAAAACAGGAAGCGCGACAGGTGGAAATGCAGCCGGGGCTGGTGCTGGTTGCTCACAAACAGCAGCCAGGCCGCGCTGGCTTTGGTGGGGTCGAACACCGGCAGGCCGTTGGTCCAGATGGGGTCGGCTGCGCCCTTTACCTGGTTGCCGGCGGCGTCGTACTTGCTCAGCAGCAGGTTGTTCACCGCCACCACGCCGTCGATGTCCATCAGCCTGTTGATGAGGTCGGACACGCGCAGCACGCTTTTCAGGCCAGCCGCCGCCAGCTCTTCAGCCTTGATAAAACCGTTGGCCAGCTCGGGACCGTTGAAAATTTCCTCCACCGGTAAGCCCTCGGCCAGCAGCTCCGGCAGCGAGTAGAACGGCACCGGTGGGTTGAAATACCGCTCAATCTCAAACCAGATGTGGGCCTGAATGCGCTCAATATCCGCGTCGGGCGCTACTTCCACGTCGGCGCACACGGCCACGTCCTCCACATCCACGCGGCTCACGCGGCAGTAGTCTTCGTCGAGGTTGCGGTGCTGGTGCAGGGCGGCTTTGGCGGTTTGCACGGCGGCGGCTACGCGCAGCTGCTTGCGGCGGTAGCGCGGCAGCGGGCCGGTGGCGGTGGCATCGGCCAGCAGCGCTTGCAGGCCCACGGTGCCGGGCGCGCCGCCGGGGGCTACGGTGGTCAGGTTTTTGGCCGCCATGCTGCCGAACAGGCGCAAGGTCACGTTTTCAATGGTTAGCTTCGGCCCGCCGGGCAGCAATTCCAGCTCGAAAGTAGCGTAGAACAGGTTGTTCCAGTTGCGCCGCAGCGCGTCGTCGGTCAGCGCGCTTTGGTCGGCGGGGTTGTTGCTGCGGTTGAACTTGATGAGCGTGAGGCTGATACTTTCGCCATTAGCACCTGCAAACGCATCCTCGCTGGCCAGAAACAGGTCCCATTCCGCGCCTTTTTCGAGGCCCCATTCCGGAAAATGCAGCTCCACCGTCACGGGCTGCGGCTGGCCGTCGTCGTCGAACACGGTGTAGGTCTGCTCGATTTTCCGGTCGTTCAAATCGCCCAAATCCGGGTCGGCTTCCAGCTCCACGCGGATTTCGTAAAGGCCCAGCGGCTCCACGGGTTGGGGCGCGAGGGCGGGGTTGGCGGGCTTGCGGTAGGAGAGGTGCAACTCGTCGTTTTCGCACCAGGCGTAGTAGGGCAGGTCGCAGCCGCAGGCTTTGCACAGCACCCAGGCGTTGCGCACGCGGTCCAGGTCGATGAGCAGGCGGCGGAAATCGTCGGGCGTGACCGGGTTGACGGTCAGGATATTGCGCGCCGTGAAAAACGCCTGGTGCGGGTATGGCTGCGCGGGGTCGGCCGCGGGCACGGCCGGGGCCAGCAGGTCCTTGATGTCCCAGCCGAGGCGGTAGGCCAGGTCCGTGATGGCATAGCACAGCTGGTCCAGAATGGTGATGCCGGGGTCGTGGGCGTTGTAATCCGTCCACTGCTGGCTGCCCATCTGCTCGATAAAGCCAATACCTTCCCGGCGAAGGCGGAAAAAGTCTTCGGCGGGCTTCAGCGTGGGCTGTTTCAGCAGGACGACGGGTTGGCGGCTCATGCGGTGCAGGGGCAGTTTTCGTGGGGCGCTTCTTCCTCCGCGGGGTTGATTACCAGAACGCTATGCTGCGTGGCGGGCACCGAAACCAGGATGGAAACGGCCTTCGTGCCGCTTACTTCGGTGCGGTCGGCCGGACCGGAAACTGGGTGGAACAGCTGAAAATCGGTGACGTAATCGACGCTGGGCTGGTCTTCGATGAAGTTGATGAGCACCGACTTGTAGATTTTGCCACCGAACGACGGCCCCGCCCCTTCGGCAAAGGCCCAGGGCGACAAAAACCGCGTGATACTTTGCTGCAGCTGCTTCACGGCGAAGGTTTCATCGAACCCCTCGCGCAGCCGCACCCGAAACGCCACGCGCACTTCCTCAAACTCGGGGTTTTTGACGTGCAGCTTCACGAAGCACGACAGCCGCTGCTGCAAGAAGGCGCTGATTTCCTGCAGCAGGCCCAGGCTGGTGTAGGGCCGCAGCGGGTCGCGCAGGTTGCACAGCTGCTGGCTCGGAATGGCCACCAGCGTGACGTGGCCGGCCGCCAGCTCGCGGTAGATGCCCGTGCCGTCGGCGCTCGATTCGTAGTGCGTGTGGTTCAGGCACTTCACCTTGTAGAGCTGCGGAAAAGCCTCCAGCACCAGATGCTCGTAGTCCCAGAGCGCGATGGCGCGGTCCTTGTGCCGCAGCCGCTCGCTGATGCGGGTGTAAAAGGCGTCGGAAGCCTCGCTGCCGCGCCCGCCAAACGAGTCGAACGGCTGCTCGACTTTCTTCACGGCGACTACTGGCTGGGCCATTTTCGTGATGGTGCCGGCCGGCGTCACCTGGGCCGGAAAAGCCGGGTCGTTGCCCTGGTCCCGGAAGGTGACGCGCACGGCCTGGGCCGCCACGCGCAGCAGCTGGCACACGGCGGCGCTTTTTTCGGCCACGGCCACGCGCAGCCAGTGCTGGCCGCCGGGCAGCAGGGTGTTGTCGGCGCTGGCGTCGCGGGGCACGGCCAGCGTCACGATGCCGGAGCGGGTCAGCTCGCCGGTGGTGTCGGCCACGGCATCGCGCGGAAATTCCACCCACTCGTTGCGGCGCAGGTAGCTCCAGTTCAGGTGCGGTGAGGGCTTTTGGGTGAGCGGGTCGGCCGTGCCATCGGCCACCTGGAAGAGCAGGGCCAGATTCTGGGGCGGCGTGAGGGCGCTGATGCCGATGTAGAATTCGGCCTCGTGCGGCACCGGCTGGCGGGCCGGCAGCCTGGGGTCGTTGGCGTTGAAGTGCTTGAACTGCGGCAGCAGATACAGCGCGTTATCCGGCGCATCAATCTTTAAAAACGGATGCTGCTCAGCCTGCCCAAACGGCGCGACGTGGTAGAACCGCGCCACCCGCGCCCCAAACGCCGCCGCATCGGCCGAGGCCAGCGGAATGGTCTGACTGGCTTCGTAGTTCAGCACCAGCGCGCTCATCACCGGGCCGGTGGGTGGGGCGCCGGGATTGGTGGTGCTGGTTTTGCTGAGGAAAGCCAGCAGCGCCGTCTGGTAGGCCACCTGCCCGAAGCTCCCGGTCAGCCGCAGGCGGGCGAAGCCGTTTCGGGAAGTCGTGTTGTAGGGCTCCGTGGGCTGGGCATTGGGCTGTTCCACCACGGTGCTGTCCAGTCCATTCGCCAGGGCGAAGTGCGTGGCGCTCACGGCGCTGGCGGCTGCGCCGGAAGCGGCCCATTGCCCTTCGGTCAGGAAATCGACGGCTACGGTTGGGGCGGTGCCGTAGGGCGCGGGTGCGGTCTGCCAGGTCACGTCGAGCGAGGCGCTGGTCAGGGTTTTCTGGAACGCCTCGGCCGAGCCGATGGTGAGCGAGCTGCCCGCCACCGGCAGGGCGCCGAACGGCTGAAACGGCTTGGACGTATCCACCGGCCCAAAGTCGTTGGACACGGCCAGCGTGCGCAGCCCCGTCACCGCCACGCTCAGCGTGATGGCGCTCAGCTTCGCGTCCTGCAGCTGCGCGTATTGGTAAGTCGTGGCCTGTTGCTTGAGCTTCAGCAGCAGCAGCGGTAGCGCGGTGGCGAAGGTGTAGCCGTGGGTTTTGGCGCTGTATGCCACAATGGCCGGGTCGGCACCCGTCAGCTCGATGACCAGCCGCAGCTTACCGCTTACAGTTTCGAAGCTCGAAGCGGGCTTTTCAAACCAGCCCTCGGCCGTGGTGAGCTGGCAAACTACGTCGCCGGCCAGGTCAGGGAAGGTGCCGGTAACGGTGAAATCAACCGTGACGGTGCGGGTGCCCTCGGCCAGAAACAGGTAGTGCGAGGCCAGGGCCAAACCCACTTCCGCCGTGGGCATCCTGATTTCGGTCAAGACGCCATCAACGTAGATTTTGTGGTAGAACGGGTGCCATGAGCCGTCTGGTGAAATCAGGGGCGCGCCCAAACCGTCGTCGGAATTGCTGACGGGCTCGGCGTAGAGGCGGCCGGTGGGCGCGGGGCCGCCGGTCCAGCCGCTGCCGGGCGCTTCGGGGCCGTGGCGGTACAGCGTTTTCAGGGCCGTGACCTGGGCCTGGTTGGCCACCAATTCCTGGTCGCTGGCAAAAAACGCGGGTTTGCCCAGGGCGTCTTTGCCGGCCTTGAACAGCTCGCCCGGCTCCAGCGCGTAGGCTTTGACGTGCCTGGCCAGCTCCAGCAGCAGGTGGGCGTGGCTGGGCTCGGCGGGCTTTTCGCGCAGCCGCAGAATGTCGCGGTAGTAGAAGTCGAGGTGGCGCTGGGTGAGGGTGTTGGTTTCCTGCCGGGCGTACTCGTTCAGCCGCAAAAACGCCAGAAACAGCGCGTAGTGCGGCGCGTGCCCGTCCCAGTTGGTGAGGGTGTTTTCCAGCGCCGCCCGGCCTTCGGCGGCCACGCGGGCATACACTTTCAGGAACTGGTCGAAGACGCTGGTAAACAGGTTGTGCGTCGACAGCCGGTTGATGCGCTCGAAGTCGGAACCCACGCCATACGTGCCCTGGTCGGCGGCAATGCCGGCTTCGTAGCCAGCCCAATCGGTAGCGCCCGCCGGCCACCAGGCGGCCGACAGGCCCTTGGTCCTGACCGACAGAAACGACCCCAGCGGCCCGCCCAGAATGGCCACCTCCGCCGGCAAGGCTGACTCGTCAATCAAGCCCAGCGCCACGCCGCCCTTGTGGTAAGCAATGAGCCGTCCCAGGCCCGTCGCCAGCTGGCTTTGAATCAGATTCAACAGCAGCCCCTTGAGCGAAATATCGTTCGGCAAAGCTGTTTGCAGGGCATCGAGCCGCGCCGCCAGCGTGCCCACGGCGCTGAACAGAAAGCCCAGCCGCTGCTGCAAACCCACCGCGTCGCCCTGATTATCGAGGTTGTTCAGAAAGCCAAACGCCTCGGTGTTGCGGACTTTGTACTGCTCCACATCCTGCACAGCGGCCACGGCCAGCTGCACCGACACGTCGTCGCCGAAAAACTTCTCCCAGGTGCCCAGCGGCAGTGCGCCGCTGCCGTCGTCGTAGTTCAGGTAGCGGGCGTAGGCCTGCGCAAACAACATGCTGTGCGCGGGCGTGCGCTCGTTGAGCGGCGCCGAGGCGGGCGCCAGCGCCGCCAGCACGCGCTGCTGCTGGCTGGTGCCTTCGCGCACGAGCTTGAGCGGGTCGGTGTTCTGGGTGCAGTCGGCGGGCATGGCTAGCGCAGGTCGGGGAGGGGCGTGAGGGTGGCCTCGGCGGGGCCGCCGGGCTGGTTGATGTCGGTGCCTTCCTGCTTGTAGAAGGGGAAGACGAAGTTGAACCGCGAGTTCGTGGTGCGAACCCGGTAAATGGCCTCGATGAGGATGACGCCTTCCAGCTCGCGGCTGGTATCGAGGCGCACTTTTTCGAGCGCAATGCGCGGCTCGTAGTACAGAATGGCCGACTCGATTTTGTCGGCCATCAGGGTTTTGGTAGTGGTGTCGAGGCTCTCAAACACCAGCTCCTCGGTGTTGCAGCCGTAGTCGGGAAACATCACCCGCTCGCCGGGCATGGTGGTGAGCAGAATTTCCAGGCTGGAGGCAATGTCGGCCTCTTCTTCCAGCATTTCCACGCCGCCCAGCCCCGCAGTGAACGAGGGCGGAAACGACCAGCCACGACCGAGAAAGGGCTTGTTCATGGGAAGTAATAAGTAGTTGGTAGCAAGTAGTAAGACTGGATTTCAACCGCCAATGAGCACCGTGGGGCAGCCCGGTGGCATCACCGTTCCGCCGCTCGCCGTGATATCGGCAATGCGGGCGGCGGGCAGTCCGCCAATCAGTACCGTGGCCGAGCCTTTCACGATGATATCGGCCCCGCAACTATCGCCCATGCGGGCGGCAGGCAGCCCGCCGATGAGTACCGTGGGCGCGCCGGGTGGGATGATGGGCGTGGGAACCCCGACGGTGGCGGGGCTGATGATGAGGTCGGAAACGCGGGCCGCTGGGAGCATAGTGGTTGTTCTGGGGTTTTCGTTCTGGCA
Source organism: Hymenobacter daeguensis (assembly GCF_054780555.1). NCBI lineage: Bacteria > Pseudomonadati > Bacteroidota > Cytophagia > Cytophagales > Hymenobacteraceae > Hymenobacter > Hymenobacter daeguensis. The sequence continues at coordinate 692,002 of NZ_BAAGWC010000001.1, read as the reverse complement.
GGGGACCTCACCCCCGGCCCCTCTCCGATGGAGAGGGGAGCCACGGCGGCGCAGGCGGCTTCAATCGTCAGGCTCCCCTCTCCGCGGGAGAGGGGCCGGGGGTGATGCCCCCGCATGGGTTGGTCATCAATTGATTTGCACAATGCCGCCTTTAATCGTCGTCGTCGCGCCGCCCTTCACCGTGGCACTCGCGCCCGACGACAGTTCGGCGCTGCTGCTGCCCTCGGCCTTGAAGCTCATCTGGGCTTTCAGGCCGAGGTTCTGGCCTTCGATTTTTAGGTCTTTGGCGGCTTTGAGGATGATGTCTTTGCTGCTGTCCAGGGTGATGCCGCTGTCGTCGAGGATGAGCTTGTTGCCGTTCTGGTCCTCGAGAGTGATGCTTTTATTATCTTCCGACAGCGTGAGCTTATTGCCGGCGGGCGTTTCGAAGGCGATGACTTTCTTGTCGTCGTCGAAGGTCATTTTCAGCTTCGCGCGCGACACGTAGCCTTTTTCGTGGTTGTCGTCGGCGGGCGGCTTGGGGGCGGGCTTATTGCTGCTGTGGCACATACCCAGCACCACAGGGTGGCGCGGGTCGTCGTGCATAAAGCCGACGATGACCTCGTCGCCGATTTCGGGCCGGAAATAGGTGCCCCGGTCCTTGCCGGCATCGAGGGTGGCAATGCGGGCCCACGTGCCCTCGTCCTGCGCGCCGATGAGCGGCAGCCGCACCTTGATGCGGTCCTCGCCGTCGGGGTCGCCTTCCAGCTTGGTCACGATGCCGGTGTGCAGGCCGCTCACGGCGGGCAGCAGGCCGGCGGCGGGCATGGGCCGCAGGTTGAAGGTTTCGGCAAACGGCTCAGGATTGAGGCCGAACTGCACGTCGGTTTCCCAGTTGCCGCCCACAACCTGGTGGCGCACGCCGGCCACCAGCACCTTGCCCTGCAGCCGGTCGCCCACCCCGCCAAGCTCAATCACCTTGCCCGGCAGCACCCCCGCAAATCCCTGAAACCGGGCCCGGCCGCGCACCTTGGCCAGTCGCTCGCGCAGCAGGCGGCTGTCGGCCCAGGCCTGCAGTTCGGGCGCGGCGAGGTGGCCGCCGTGGCGCAGGTTGTGCGGGGTGCCGCCCAGCACATCGGCCAGGTCGGTGGGCGTGAGGTTGCCGGGGCCGGGCAGGTTGGGCTCGGCGGCGTCGGCTTCAATCAGCTCCTGGTCGGCGGCGTTCCAGCTGTGCGCCTTAATGCCGGGGCTTTGCAGGCGCGCATCCACTTCGGCATCGAATTCGAGCAGCGTGGTCCCGAAGGCCACGGCGAGCACCGGCGACTGGCCGGCATCGGGCGCGGCCATACGCACGGTGCCGTCTTCCACCATCACCAGCAGGCCGTTGGCCTCGGCGCGGCAGAGGGCAAAATCCCAGTCGGTGGCGTCGTACTGCACCACTTCGGGCAGCGTGGCGCTGGTGGCGGCCACGTCGGCCGTGAGGCTGTAGCGTCCGATTATTTCCTCCAGAATGTCGCTGTCCTTCTGGTCGGTGTAGTAGTGGCTCTTGCGGCCCGAAGTCATTTTTACGGCTTCGTCGCGGCATTCCACAATCAGGAAGCTGCCGCTATTCCGAATCTTGACACTGTATTTGATGACCAGCCCCTTGAAAACCGTTTCCTCCTGTGCCCGGTAGCCGAGCCTGATTTCCACCTTCTTGCCGGGGATGAAATAGTCGGCATTGCCCACCGCAAACGTGCCGCTGGCCGCCTCGCCATCCGCAATGTGCAGCGTGGCCGACGGTATCCGGTTCAGCTCCCGCACCACGGCAATGGACACGAGTTGTACCGTGCCGGGCACTTCGGTGCCGTCCACCAGCAGCCGCGCCGTGCACACGTCCGGCGTGGCGGGAGTTGGGATGGTGGCAGGAGCGGCGGTGGGTTGCATGTGCTGATGTTTGACCTCACCCCCGGCCCCTCTCCCCAGGAGAGGGGAGCCGCGGCGGCGCGGGTAAGTTTGGTGGGAGAGTAGAAATGGAAGAAATTTCATCAGGCTCCCCTCTCCTGGGGAGAGGGGCCAGGGGTGAGGTTCCGGCGTCAGGCGGCGCGAGCGAGATGCTTCGCTGCGCTCTGCCTGACGTTCCATTATCACCCCGCCACCGGCGGAAAAACCAGCTGCATCCCCGGCGCCAGCTTCCGGAAATTGCCGAGCTTGTTCACCGCCGCCACTTGCAGGTAGTAGCGCGAGTCGCCGTAGATGCGGTGGCAGAGCAGGGGCAGGGTGTCGCCGGCTTTCACCTGCCGGATGTGGGTGAGGTCGGGCGAGCGGCGGTCTTCCTTGCGGGCCCGCTTTTCTTCCTCCACGGTGCCCTGCAGCTTGACTTTCGCCACCGCCCGAATGGGCTGGCCGTTGGGCGTGAAGAGCTTGTAGGTGATGCTCAGCTCCAGCACCCGGCCCTTGAAAACCGGGTTGTCGCCCCACACCAGCTTGATGATGTTGGGCTGGTGGGCGTCGCCCTTGAACTCAATGAGCAGGGCTTTGAAAGCGGCCAGCTCGTCGGCAATGCTTTCGCGCGGCTTGCCGTCGATGATGCCCGTGTTGTCGAACAGAAACTCGAAGGTCATTTCCTCCGGCTCGGTCTTGTCGTACTTCAACTCCTTGCCGCTGGTGCCCTGGCCCTGGCCCGATTCGGCGTACTTGAGCTTGTACTCGTGCGCGTAGGTTTCCGGGTTAATCAGCACCTCGACGAAGCCCACCGCGTCGGCCTTGCCGCCGGTTTCGGCCTTCTTCGAGTCCGCGAAGCCCAGAATGAGCATCTTTTCGAGTTTTCCCCCGGCAGCCATCAGCGTTCCATTTTTTCGTGAAGAATAGCCAGGACTTGTTCCACGCACTCGGCCACCAGGGCTTCCTTATCGCCCGCCCCGCCACCGGCCGGCGCGGGCGCGGCGGCACCCGGGGCCGCGGGTGCGCCCGCGCCGGCCGCGCCGCCTGCGGGGGCATTCACCGTGACGCGAATGTGCAGCTCTTTGATTTCGATGGGCATTGGTATGTTCTGACGTTTCACCTCACCCCCGGCCCCTCTCCCGCGGAGAGGGGGTGCGTTCAACGATTCTCGCGTCTGGCTCCCCTCTCCGCGGGAGAGGGGCCGGGGGTGAGGTTACTTAATGGTGAAGTATTGGTAAATCAATTCCAGCGTTTCAATCACCACGGCATTGTCGTTGGCATTCAAATCCGTCACCAGCCATTTCTTAGGGATGGCGTGGGCCACGTTCCAGGTGCGCAGCGGCTCGCCTTGCTCGTTCATCAGAATCACGTTGATGTCGGCGGGCTTGAAGTCCCGGTCGCGGAAGGCGGCCAGGCACCAGCTGGTCACTTCCGAGTCGGTGAGCATGCCGCGCTTCAGCACCAGGTCGGCGTACTTGGTGCGGCCGGGGAGCTTGTGGGTGAAGCGGTTCTCGCCGCCTTCCTTGTACTCCTCCACATCGTACTCCACCGACAGGCCCGACACCGATTGAAACCGCACGTCGTTCTTGTTTTTGCTGATGCTGAACTCCACTTTGTAGTAGAAGCCCCAGGGCGGGTAGTAGTCGACCATGACGGTAGCGGCGCGTTAGATTTTCATCAGCTTCAGCCCTTCGTGCGCGATTTCAATCGTCTCCACGGCAATTTCGTTGGCGTCGGATTTGAGGTCGGGCGCGGTCACCTTCACCGGAAAGCAGCGCGTGGCCGACCACGCCGCCACCGGCACGTGCTTCTCGTTCAGCAGCCGAATCACGACGTCGCGCCGGCCGCCCACCCGGTCGTTCGAAATGGCGTCGAGCCAGTCGTTGTAGTCGAAATCGGCCTCGAACTTGCCGCGCTTCATGGTGATGTTGCTGAACTTGCGCAGCCCCGGCATCTTGATTTTGTTGAAGTCCTTGCTGTCGCTGTGCCGGTACTCAATCACCTCCACCTGCATGTCGAGGCCCGTGATTTCGGTGAAGCTGATTTTGGCGCCGCCCCAGTCCACCTGAAAGTGGAAGCGGGGCAATGGATATTCTTGTGCCATGAGAATGAGAGGATTTGGAGGTGAATGGAGAAGGGCGGGCTGCTGAATAAGAACGGTCTGCTGAGCGCAGCCGAAGCATCTCTACCGCTTCATTGCAGCGGCATTGATTTACTGGCGCGGTAGAGATGCTTCGACTGCGGCTGCGCCTCCGCTCAGCATGACGGCCCACGGTGGCGTTCTAACCGAATCAGGATTCCGCCATCTTGTGCGAGAATTTCAGCACGATGAACTCGGCCGGGCGCACCGCAGCCATGCCGATTTCGACCAGCATGCGGCCTTCCAGAATGTCGAGCGCCGTCATGGTTTTGCCCAGGCCCACGGCCACGTAAAAGGCGTGCTCGGGCTTGATGCCCTGCAGCGCGCCCTGCCGCCAGAGCGTGTTCAGGAAGTTCTCAATCATGGCCTGCACGCGCACCCAGGTGTTGGCGTCGTTGGGCTCGAACACGAACTGCTCGGTGGCTTTCTTCACCGATTCTTCCACGAAGATGAACAGCCGGCGCACGCTCACGTAGCGCCACTCGTTGTCGTTGCCGGCCAGGGTGCGGGCGCCCCACACCAGCGTGCCCTTGCCCGTGAAGGGCCGGATGGCATTCACCGATTTGCCGGCCGTGGCATCCACGTTCATCACGTCCTGCTCGGCGTTGGTGAAGTCGATGGTGGGCCTGACGACGGCCGTCACGCTCACGTTGGCGGGCGCCTTCCACACGCCGCGGCTGTTGTCGACGGCCGCGTAGATGCCCGCGATGGTGGAGCTGGGCGGCAGCTTGCAGGCCATGTCCCGAATGGCGGCCCGGGCCAGCTCGTACTTGCGGTTGTCGGTGGTGGCCAGGGTGTTGAGCTTGGCCGCGGCGGGCGGGTTCGTGTTCAGCGTGTAGCTCACGTCGATGGCCGTTTCGTCCACCGCAAAGTCGAGCACGGTTTCCAGGTTGGGCGCGTAGGCGGCGCCGTACTTCAGGTTGTTGGTGCCGATGCCGTCGTCGCGGAAGTTGCCGATGGCGCTGAGCAGGTTGGCCGTCGGGTCGTCCAGCGAAACGTCGTCGCCGTGCACGTCCATAATCACAAACCGGTCCTTCAGCAGCTGGCACTGGGCCAGCGCCAGGTCGTGCAGGGTCTTGAAATCGGCAATGGCCCCTAGAAACTGCGCCTCCGGAAACACCAGCAGCGTGGGCTCATCCACCTTCTGCAGCGTATCGAGGCCGTCTTCCAGCTCGCTCTCTACCAGTGCTCCCCCCAGCGCCTTGTACCCGCCCACCGACACGATGTAGCACGGCCCGCCGCCGTTGGCGAAGAACATCTGCAGGGCGTAGTACATGATGTGCTTCGAGCGGTTGGCCTCCGTGAGCGTGGCCGAGGTGCTCAGCGACGTGACGGCCCCGCTGGTATCCTGCTTCTCGACGATGCTCACGTCGATGCCGGTTTCGGGCTGCGGGCCGCCGAACAGGCGGCTGTATTCCACCAGCGAGCTGATGCGCGTCGGCTTCAGCGTGAGGTCGCCGGCCATGAACTCCTTGGCCTGTTCCGTGTACCCGATGAAAGCGGGAATGGCCGTCTCGACCGGCGCTACCGAGGGCGGAAACTTCGGGATTTCCTCGATGTAAACACCCGGCGTTTTATATAGTGTTGCCATGCCATCTGTTTTTAAAGGGTTGGGGATGAAGTAGCTACTCGTAGATGTTCGACTGAATGCCCGTAATGCGGCCGGCCATCACCGGGTCGAGCGTCAGGCGGATGGCCTCGGGTGCGGGCTTTTGCCTGGTGCCGGCGTTGCCGGAAAAAGTGAGCGGCAGCGGGCCGGCGTCGGTGGTGGTGGGCGCGCCCGTCACGCGGTTGAAATAGTGGCGCACCGTTGAGCGGTTCTTGAAGCGCACCTGAAAAACCGGGTAGTCGGGGCGGGCCTTGCCGCCCACCGTGCAGCTGAAAGCGGCATTGCCGGGCCGCACCGCCGCAATGCGCACGAGCGCAAACACGTCGTCGGGAATGCCGGCCGTGAGCCGCAGGCCGCGCCCGGGCACGCCGGCCAGCCCGGGCGGCGGCACCAGCACCGGCGCATCGGCCTGGTGCACAAACACGGGCGCGTTGCCCACGGCTGCCGCTACCTGCTGCGTGCTTGCGCCGGGCGGGTCGCTGGTGAGCTGCTGCAGGGCGCCAGCCACGGCCACCAGCGCCTCCACCCGGTCGGTAGGGGCGGGGGCGGGCACCTCGCTCGACAGGTACAGCGCCTGCGTCGGGCCCGCGCCGCGCGGCACGCCGGTCAGGTTCGAGAGCACGGGCACGTTTTCCTTGTAGCGGTAAATGGTGTCCTCGGCCGCGTAGTACAGCTCGTAAATCCGGCGGGGCGGCAGCGTCAGGGCCGTGTAGTGCTGGAAAGCGGCCTGCCGCACCGTCAGCACCAGCTCGAACACGGCCTCATCGGGAATCACGGCCTCGTCGGGCGCGGCTACCAGGCCGCCCAGCGCCGTTTCGCGGTACACGCCGCCCAGGCCGGCCAGCACCCGGGCCGTGGCGGGCGTGGGCGCGAGGTGCAGAAAAGGCCGATGGTCGTAGGTGAGCAGGCGGCGCGTGGCATCGGGCAGCAGGTCGAACAGCGTGCCGCCCTCGTCCAGCCAGTAGTGGTGGAGCAGCCGCACTTCAAACAGGCGCTGGTAGCCCTTTCGCACGCGCTCGGCCATGTCAGTTGGTGCTGGGGTTGCGGTGGTAGAATTCGCTGACGACTTCCGTAATCAGCCCGCTTTCGCGCTCAATGGCCTCGTACCGGAGGTCGAGCAGGCGCAGCAGGTAGAGCACGTGCGGGTATTGCTTGCCGCCCAGCGTGCCCCATAAGTGGTTGACTTCCTCCAGCGAAGGCGAGTAGATGTCGAGAATGAGCTTGAAGGTTGCCAGCCGGTCGAGCGCATTGAGCGGCTGCGCGGCCAGCAGCGTGGCCGGGGCCACCGTGTCGGGCGTAAACACGTTTTTCGACTGAAAAAACCGGATGCTCCGCGAGAGGTACAGCAGCGCCTTTTCGTAGCTGACGTGAGTGGCCGTCACCAGCAGCAGGAAGTTGAGGAACACGGGCGGGTTTTCGTAGCGGGCCGTGAGCGTGGCGTCGTTGCGGGCGTAGGTGGGCAGGTTCTTGAGGGCCTTTTCTTCCCGGTAGTTCACGAAGGAGAATATCAGCCGGTCGCGCGTCACGGTGCCGCCGCTGCTGGCCAGGCCCTCCGAGAGGTTTTCCAGCAGCACCTTCTCTTCGTCGCCCGTCGGGCTGTAGGCCGCCAGGTGCGTTTCGAGTTCGGTCTGAATGATTTTGAGCGCGTGCAGCAGCATATCGTTTGGCTGGAATGAGGGTAGCTTTCCTTCTCAACGGTTACGCATCAGGCCCGGGCGGCCTCCTAAGCCTCTCTCGATTTGCGGTTGCAGTCGCGCCGGTAGCGTGTGGAGCGCCGCAGCTTCTGCCAGTGAGTGAGGTTTATATTGTGCAATTTAGATATTTATTTTATTAATGAATGCAGCCAAGGGTATTAAATTTTTCCAGAGCAACCGATTTGAGCAAAAAAAACCTGGCGCCCGGCCGCTGGCCCTGCTGAATTCAGCAGGGCCAGCGGCCGGGCGCCATGTCGGGGCGCATCGGTTTTGGTAAAGCTTCGCCTTAGCGCAGCGTGTCGAGCGGCACGGCGTCCATGTCGGTGTACTCGCGGTTTTCGCCGGCCATGCCCCAGATGAAGGCATAGGCCGCCGTGCCGCAGCCCGTGTGGATGGACCACGGCGGCGACAGGATGGCCTGCTCGTTGCTCACCCACAGCGGGCGGGTATCGGTGGGCTCGCCCAGCAGGTGCAGCACGCGCTGGCCCTGGTTCATGTTGAAGTAGAGGTAGGCCTCCATGCGGCGGTCGTGGGTGTGGCTGGGCATGGTGTTCCACACGCTGCCGGCTTTGAGCTGGGTGAGGCCCATCACCAGCTGGCAGCTCTGAATGCCCTCGGCGTAGATGTACTTGAAGATGGTGCGCTCGTTGGCGGTTTCCGAAGCGCCCATTTCCACGGGCGTGGCCTCGGCCTGGGTGCGCACGGTGGTGGGGTGGGCGTGGTGCGCCGGGGCCGAGAGCAGGTAGAACTTGGCCGGCTGGGCGGCGTCGGCGCTGGCAAACTGCACGTCCTTCGCGCCCATGCCCACGTAAATGCAGTCCTGGTTGCCCAGCTCGTACACGGTGCCGTCCACCGTCACGGTGCCGGCGCCGCCCACGTTGAGGGCGCCCAGCTCGCGGCGCTCCAGAAAGAAGCTGGCTTTCAGCGACTCCGGGCAGGGCAGCGCGAGGGCCGCGCCGGTGGGCTGCGCGCCGCCCACAATCATGCGGTCGTAGTGCGTGTAGGTCAGCTCGATTTCACCGGCGGTGAAGATGTTCTCAATCAGAAAGTGCTCCCGGATTCCGGTGGTGTTGAGCGTGGCCGTTTCGCGGGGGCCAATGGCAAAGCGCTGGGTCATGGTGGTCAATGGGTGAATGAGCGAATGAGTGAATGGGTGAATGAGAAATGCGAACGGAGTAAAACCGATGAACAAACTAACTGGAGTCATTCACCCATTCCCCCATTCGCTCATTCACCTAGCGTCCCATCCAGCCGCCGTCGACGGTGAGGATGGTGCCGTGCACGTAGTCGGACGCGGCCGAGGCCAGGAAGACGGTGGGGCCTTTGAAGTCGGCGGTTTCGCCCCAGCGGCCGGCCGGAATGCGGCCCAGGATGCTCTGGGAGCGGTCGGGGTCGTTGCGCAGGGCGGTGGTGTTGTCGGTGGCGATGTAGCCCGGCGCGATGGCATTCACGTTCACGCCCCGGCCGCCCCACTCGTTGGCCAGGGCCTTCACCAGGCTGCCGATGGCGCCCTTGCTGGCCGCGTAGCCCGGCACGTTGATGCCGCCCTGAAAGGTGAGCAGCGAGGCCGTGAAAATGATTTTGCCGGAGCCGCTGGCCAGCATCTGCCCGCCGATGGCGCGGGCAATGCGGAAGGGCGCGTCGAGGTTGATGTGCAGCACCTCGTCCCACAGCTCGTCGGCGTGCTCGGCGGCAGGGGCGCGCTTGATGGTGCCGGCGTTGTTCACCAGGATGTCGATGCGCGGGAAATCCTGCTGCACCTGCGTGAGGAAGGCATCCACGGCGGGGCGCTGGCTGAAATCGGCCTGGTAGGCGGTGAATTTCCGGCCCAGGGCTTCCACTTTTTGGGCGGTGTCGCTGCCGGTCAGGGCCAGCGTGGCCGATACGCCGATGATGTCGGCGCCGGCTTCGGCCAGGCCCAGGGCCATGGCCTGGCCAATGCCCTTGTTGCAGCCGGTGACCAGCGCGATTTTGCCGGTCAGGTCAAATGAAGAGAGGTTGCTCATAGATGCGGAATGGCGGGTTTACGGGCCGGAAAGTACGGCCCGCGCCGCGGGTTGCCGTCATGTAGTGTCGGATAAAATCAGGAGTGCCGCTACCGGGCCGCGCCTTTTTTCAGCTTGGCCAGCTCCTGCGGCGTCACGCGCAGCACCGTGCCGTGGCGGGTGCCTTTGGGAAACTGTACCTTGTCCGATACGTCGGTCCAGTGCTCCAAGTCGCTGGAAGTCACGGCCCCGTACTTGTGCTCGGTGTATTTGTCGAAGTACACCAGCCACTGCTTGCCCAGCCGGATGGCCGTAGGCCCCTCGGCCCAGTACTTGCCCGTGATGGGGGCCGACGGCGCGCTCCACGGCCCAATGGCGTGGTCGGCAAAAGCCACGCGCAGATTCTTCTGGACGGGTTCCTTCGTTTCGTCTTTCAGAAACATCACGTAGCGCTGCCCGTCCGGCTGAATGCTGGCGTCGATGACGTTGAAGCCCTGGTCGTACAGCACGCGCGCCGGCGTAAAGGTCTTGAAGTCGCGGGTCGTGACGTAGTAGATGCGGTGGTTGAGCCCGCCCTCCAGCGTGGTTTCGCCCTGCGAAAACCGGCCCGGAATGGTGGTGGCCCAGTAGATGAGGTACCGGTCGTACTGCGCTTCGTAGGTGATTTCCGGGGCCCAGCAGTTTTTGGCCTCGGGCTCCGCGGCCATCACCGGAATGTCCTGCTGCTCGCTCCAGTGAATGAGGTCGGGCGAGGTGGCGTAGCCGATGCCGCGCTCGTGCCAGCTCGTGGTCCAGACCATGTGAAAGAGCCCATCCGCGCCCCGAATGATGCAGGGGTCGCGCATCAGCTTGTCGTTCGAAACGGCGGGTTTCAGAAACGATTGGTCGTTGTTCAGCGCCGTCCAGGTGTAGCCGTCGGTGCTGCTGGCCAGGTGCAGGCCGTCCTCGCCATTGCCCTTGAAATAGGCAAACACCAGTGCCTCGCTCTGCCGGGCAGGCGGTTTGGGTTTCGATGGTTTTTGGGCCCGGGCCGTTCCGGCAACCAGCAAAGCAAGCGCAACGCGCAGCACAACAGAATACTTCATCGATAAGAATAGGGACCAGGGCCCTACAGGGCATGGTCGGTTTTAACATCCTGGCCCGACCAGATGCGCCGGGCCGTCCAGTCCTGGGCCGGGCTGGCCCAGAAAGCATCGGCGGCCGGCAGGCCCAGCGGCAGGAAAGCCGTGGTGCATAGGTACAAGCTACCGGTCGAAATATAGCCCTCGCCGATGCCCGGCTGGTGCCCGCACAGCCCAATCTGCAGCCAGCCCTGCGCATCAAACGTGCCTTTGGGCTCCAGCGTGCGCCGGATAACGGCCGTGAGGGCGCTGCGCACCTGCCCGGCGGGCAGCTCGGCGGGCAACAACTGCTGCAGCGAAACCTGGGCCAGGTGCTGAAACGCCCCGCAGCGGTAGGCCAGCGAGCGACCGAACGCCGCAAACGAGCCATCGGGCGCAATCAGGCGCTCCTGCACCGCCGCGTAGCGCCGGGCGCGGGCGCGCAGCCTGTCGAGCAGGTCTTTGCTTTCCTTGCCGGCGGCCACCAGCGTGCCCACCACATCAAGCAGCATGGGCTGAATGACGTAACTGTTGTAGTAGTCCCAATGAAAATCAGGGCCGTCGCCGTAGGTGCCGTCGCCCTTGTACCAGGTCTGGTGCTCCTTGATGGCGTAGTCCATCCGCATCAGGTCGCCGCTGCCCGTGAACTTGAGCAGCGCCGCCTCAATGATGCCGCTGAACAGCAGCCAGTTGCTGTACACCGGCTTGATGACGCGGCTGCTTTGCAGCGCCTGCACCAGCTGCTGCTGCGTGGCGGCGGGCAGCCTGGCCCACAGCTGGGCAGGGGCCCGCAGCAGGGCATGGGCCAGAAAAGCGGCATCGACCACCGGCTGGCCGCCCTGGCTGAAGTTCAGAAAGTCGGCCGACTGCGGGTTCACGGCGTGGGCAATGGCCTGGCGGGCCTGCTCGGCGCAGCGCTGCTGTTGGGCGCGCTCGGCAGCGGGCGCGTCGGCCAGCTCCAGCCAGGGGGCCAGGCCGCTGAGCGTGCGGCCCAGGGCTTCGAGGTGCGTCACCTGGCGGCGGCCTTCCTGCTGGCCGGGGGCAGCCTCCACGGGCATGGTCGCCTTCAGTTTGCCCTGCGCGCCGGCCGTCAGCACCGGCTCCACGATGCGCAGCAGCGTGCTCAGCCAGTATTCGCGGTCAGTGGGGGTTTTGGCGGCTGGCAGGCGGCTGGCCGTGCCCGCCAACGCCGCGCCCGGCAGCGCCAGCACCGACAGCCCCGCCCCCGCGCCGGTGATAAACGAACGTCGCTTCATGTTGGCTGGTAATGGGTTGCGCTATTTCAGCTTGATGACTTCCGAGCCGGCCAGCAGGAAAGCGCCGGTGCCGTACACCTCCCAGCTGTCGGCCGAAAAGTCGCGGCGCGGGTCGGCCCCGATGGGCTGCACCCAGCCCACGCGGCCTTCGGGCGACACCACTTTGTTGAGCGCAACCCAGGCTTTCTGCACGGCGGGCAGGTAGGTGGCTTTGTCGAGGATGCCGTTGTTGATGCCCCAGGCCATGGCGTAGGTATCGAAGCCCGAGCCGGAGGTTTCGCCGCCGGGGTAGGCGGCGGGGTCGAGCAGGCTGGAGCGCCACAGGCCGTCGGGCTGCTGCAGCTGCACCAGCCGGGCGCTCATTTCCTTGAAAATGCCCACGTAGAACGGCCGTGTGGGGTGGTTCTGAGGCAATTCCTGCAGAATCTGCACCAGGCCGCCCATCACCCAGCCATTGCCCCGGCTCCAGAAAATGCGCTGGCCGTTGCTTTCCTTCTTGCCCTCGCCGGCGGCGTTCCACAGGTAGCCGGCATCGCGCGAGAACAGGTGCTCCTGGTGGTTGAACAGGCGCTTGTAGGTCTGTTGGTACAAGGTGTCGCTCAGGGTCAGGTATTTCGGCTGATTCTCAATCATGCCCAGCTTTACGAGCACCGGCGGGCCCATAAACAGGGCGTCGCACCACCACCAGGCAATGCCGTTTTTGGCCACTTCGGGGCCGGGCTCGGTGCGAAATTTCTCTGCCACGGCCAGGGTGGGCGCTATCATGCGCCGGTCTTTTTTGAGGCGGTAGAGGTTGAGGTAGGTCTGGCAGATGGCAATGTCGTCGGCGTGGTCGTAGCGGCTGTCGGGCTGCCAGTGGGTGCGCTCACCCATGGCCATGAGCGAATCCAGAATCAGCCCGGATTTGGTGGCCTGGTAGGCGGCAAATACGCCGGAGTAAAACGCGCCGTTGGTCCAGTCCGTGGCCTTGTGCCGGGGGTGCGCCAGCTGCCACCGGGTGGCTTTCAGCAGCTGCTGTCGGATGAATTTCGGCTTGAAAACGGCCTTGTCGGCGGCGGCTATTTCCTGGGCCTGGGTGGCGTGGCTGAAACCTGAAAGCAGCAGCAGCAGCCCGCAGGCCAGCGGACGAACAGAAAGGGACATGTGGGTGGGTTAAGAAATGAAGCCAACGAATCCGGACGGCGGTGGCTGAAGAAACTATCCGCAATACTAGGCCTTCACGCCGGAATGCGGCGGGGGCGTTTTGGGAGAATAGGGGGTAATTTTTCGTCGGGCCGGCAATGGCCTGGCTCGCGTAAAGGCGTTCAGGCCGCGCAAAGCGAAGCCGCGCGCGTGCCCGGCCCGACGAGGCACGCTCACCGCCGTCCCGTTTCCTACAGAGGAGCGTGCAGCCGGACGAAGTGGGGGAGCTGCTTCGACCGCGCTCGGCACGTCGTTTTACCCCACCGGCTCGGCCGAGGCGGCTTCGCGGCCCTGCCGGTGCTGCCTGGCGTACTCCGAAGGCGCGAGGTTGTAGATTTTCTGAAAGGCCTTGCGGAAATACTTGGCGTCCTCAATGCCTACTTCAAACGCCACTTCCGACACCCGCATCGTGGTTTGGGCCAGCAGCTGGGCGGCGCGCTTCATGCGCACGTCGCGGATAAACTCCACGGCCGTCTGGCCGGTGATGCTCTTGATGCGGCGGTAGAAAACCGACTGGCTCATGGCCATTTCCTTCACCAGCACCTGCACGCTGAATTCCGAATTGTCGAGGTTGCGCTCCACCACGGCCATGGCGGTTTCCAGGAATTCGCGGTCGGCATCGGCCACCACTATTTCGGTGGGCTGCAGCAGGATGTGGCGCTGGTAGAACTCGTGCAGCTTGCGGCGGTTGCGCAGCAGCGCGGCGGCCTTGGCGTGCAGCAGCGTCGGGTTGAAGGGCTTGCTCACGTACTCGTCGGCCCCCATGCCGAGGCCTTCCAGCTCGTGGATTTCGGCCGTGCGGGCCGTGAGCAGCAGCACCGGAATATGGGCCGTTTTGGGGTGCTGCTTGACTTTCTGGCACAGCTCCAGGCCGTCGGAGCGCGGCATCATAACATCCGAGATGATGAGGTCGGGCAGCTGGCTGAGCGCGGCGCTCCAGCCTTCCAGGCCGTCTTCGGCGGTGGTCACTTCGTAGTCGGCCTCAAACAGCTGGCGCAGGTACTGGCGCACTTCGTCGTTGTCTTCCACCACCAGCAGGCGGGGCGGGCGGGTGGCGGCGTCGGCGGGCGGAAGTGCCAGGTCGGTTTCGAGCAGGAGCGGAGCGGCTTCGGCCGTTGGTTCGGGCACGGGCGCTGCAGCCTGAATGTCTTCGGGCTGCAAATGCTGCTGGCCAAATGGGAGCCGCAGCTCAAACGTAGTGCCCTGGCCCTCGATGCTGGCCACCGTGAGCCGGCCACCGTGCCGCTCGGTAAACTGCCGGGCCAGCGACAGGCCGATGCCCGTGCCCGTCATGCGCAGCGTGTTGGTGTGCGAGGCCTGATAATAGGGGTCGAAAATGCGGTCCAGCTCGTGTGCCTTAATGCCCACGCCGGTATCTGAGACGGTGATGTTGAGGTAATTGCCGGTAAGCTGCCCGTCGCTGTAGACGGCCTCCCCGCCAGAGTTGCCCACGGTGGTGGCCGACAGCACGACCCGGCCCTTGTCGCGGGTGTATTTGAAGGCGTTGGCCAGCAGGTTGGTCAGAATAATTTCCAGCTTGCTGTGGTCGAAATACAGCCGCACCGGCTCCTGGGGCACATCCAGCTGGTACTCAACGCCGCGCTCCTCGGCCTTGAGCCTGAACACGGAATAGATGTCGGCGAGGAACTGCACGGCGTCGGCGTGGGTGGCGCGCAGGGGCACGTTGCCGGTTTCCACCTTGCGGAAGTCCAGCAGCTGGTTCACCAGCTCCAGCAGCTTGCGGGCTTGCTTGTGCATGAGCTGCACCTTGCCGCGCAGGTCGGCCACCGGGCCGGGGCTGCTCATGATTTCCTCCATCGGCCCCAGTATCAGCGTGAGCGGCGTGCGCAGCTCGTGGCTCACGTTGGTGAAGAAACCCAGCTTCAGGCCGGTCAGCTCCTTCTCCTTTTCGGTCTGGAACTGCTCCAGCACCAAGCGGTTTTTTAGCTTCTGCTGGGCCATCTCGATGCGGCGGTAGAGCGCCACCGCGCCCACGGCCAGCACGGCGTAGAGCAGGTAGGCCCAGCCGGTTTTGTACCAGGGCGCGCGCACGTCAAACTGCATGGTGGCCGCCTTTTTCGACCATACGCCCTCGCCGTTGCTGGCTTTCACCTCGAACGTGTAGGGGCCTGGCGGCAGGTTGGCGAAGCTGGCCGTGCGCTGGCCGGGGGCGGGGTACACCCAGCCCTCGTTGTAGCCCACCAGGCGGTAGGCGTAGCGGTTTTTCTGCGGGTTGGCGTAGTTCAGGCCCACAAATTCCACCGAAAAGTCATTCTCCGACGCCTTGATGGTCACCAGTTGGGGCTGCGACAGCGGCCGGGGCAGCACCACGCGGCCGTTCAGCGGCTGGCCCACCGTCACGGGCTGGTTGGCAATGCGCAGGCCCGTAATCTGGACCACCGGCGGGTAGGGGTTGGGCTGAATGGCGTGCGGCTGGAAATAGCTGATGCCGTTGATGCCGCCGAAATACAGCGTGCCATCCTGTGCCCGCGCCGCCGCCCCAATCTTGAAAGCGTTGCTTTGCAGGCCATCGGTCACGTCGTAGCGCAGGTACCGGCGGGTGACCGGCGTGAAGCGGTAGAGGCCGGTGCCGCCAATCCAGAGGTGGCCTTCGTCGTCGGGCAGCAGGCTTTCCACGTCGCTCTCGGGCAGGTAGCTGGCGTAGCTGCGAATGACTTCGCGGCCCTGCTTATCGGTGGTGAGCTGGTGCAGCCCGCCGCCGATGGTGCCAATCCAGAGCGTGCCCTGCGGGTCGAGCAGCAGCGGCCACACGTAGTTCACGCGCAGCCCCTCGGCCGCGCCCGCCGCCTGGCGAAACTGCTTGAGCAGGACCAGCGAATCGGGGGTGACGCGCAGCTTGAGCAGGCCCGCGTCGGTGGTGCTGGCCCAGAGCACGTCCTGCCGCCGGTCGTAGAGCAGGTAGGTGAAGCGGTTGGTGGGCAGGGCGCTGTTGGCCTGCGTGTAGGCCCCGAGAAATTTGCCCTCCGGGCTGAGCCGGACCAGGCCGGCCGTGAAGGTGGCCACCCACAGCGTGCCGTACCGGTCCTCGGCCATGCCCTCAATGCTGGTGCTGCTCAGGCTGAGGCCGTTGGGTAGGCGCTCGTAGGTGCGCAGCTTTTCGGTGCCCGCCTGGCGGGTGAGGCTGCTCAGGCCGCTGCCACGGGTGCCAAACCACAGCGTACCGCTGCTGGTCTGGAAGATGGTGGCCACGTCCACGCCGCGCGTGTTGCCGGCCCAGGTCTGGTTGAGGTAGTTGCGGTAAGTATTGTGCGTCAGGTCGTAGCTCGCTACCCCGTTGCGCGTGCCCGCCCAGAGCAGGTTTCGGCCTTCTTCTTTGTAAACACTGTTGACGTAGTTGTTCGACAGCGTGGAACTGCCCGAAAGCTGCTGGCGCAGCCGCCCAAACGGCTTCTGCCGCAGGTCTACCTTATTGAGGCCACCGGCCGAGGCACACAGCCACACAACCTGGTTGCGGTCCTCAAATATCTGATGAATCCGCTCCGAGTTGATGCCAAACGGCTCGTTATCCTTGGGCAGCAGCAGCGCGGGCGGGCCGGGGCGCAGGGGCGGGGTGCTGCCCGAAACGGTTCCCGCTTCCCACACATACAGGCCGTAGATAGTGCCCACCCACAGCCGGCCAAACGAGTCGAGGTGCAGGGCTTGCAGCTGCGGATAGGTCTGGGGCTGCGGGTGTGCCAGCAGCTCGCGCACGGTGCGGCGGTTGGCCGCGCTCACCCACAGCACCTGCTGGTCCATCCCAATCCAGAGGTCGCCGCGCCGGTCGATGTGCAACACCCGCACCAGCGCGCTCACGGCCGTTGGCTCGGCCCGGAAGTCCGGGCTTTCGGGCCGAACCACGCGCAGGCCGGCATTGAAAGTGCCAATCCAGATTTTGCCTTCCGCATCGGCCGCCAGGCTGCTTACCTGGTAGCTGTCAGCGCCTGGTGGCGTGGGCACCTGGCGCAGGGCAGTCAGCCGGCCCTGTTGGTCGAAGGTCAGGATGAACACGCCATCGGCGGCGGTGCCTACCCAAAGGCGGGCACGGCGGTCGGTGGCCAGCGCCGTCACGCTGCTCTGGGCCAGGCGCTGCATCAGCGGGCGGCAGGCGGGCGGGGCCTGGTCCTCGTCGAAGTTCAGGAGCTGGTCGGCGGTGGCATCGTAGAGGCCCAGGCCGGCGCGCTCGGTGCCGGCCCACAGGCGGCCGTCGGGCGCCACCAGCAGCACCCGGATGCGGTTGCCGGAAATGCCGTTGCGCGGGTTGATGGGCAGCTCGTACTGTTTCAGGCGGTAGCCGTCGTAGCGGTCGATGCCCCGGTTGGTGCCCACCCAGATGAACCCCGCGCGGTCCTGGGCCACGGCCATGCCGTCGGAGTGCGACAGGCCCTGGTCCACGGTCAGGTGTTCGAAGCGGAAATCACCGGGTGCCACGTCCTGGGCCTGCGCCACGGGGCCGCCCAGAAGCAGAAAGCAGAGAAAGGTGAGTGCCCACTTATGGAGCGGAAATGCCTGCACGGAGGGTGGGATTGAGCGTGAATGCAGTGGCAGAAGGAAACGGGCTGGGCAGCGGTTTCATGCGCTGGCAGCATGGTATCAGCATGCAAGGTAGCGGTTTTGCCGCAGCGCCCGAACGGGTGAACTTCTTCTTTTCGCGGGCTTCGGCATCAGCAACAAGTGCGCGGGGATTTTGGGGGCAAGGGTCAATTTCACCCCCGCTTTCTAACGAAAAAGCCCCCGGCCACCCGACGCCAGGCCCGATACTTTTGCCCCGAAACCTTTAGTAAATCAAGAACGTGGGCCTGCTTTCCTCCCTCCACCGTTTGCCTCTGTGCAGCCTGCTGCTGGCGCTGAGCTTCAATAGCCTGAGCCGGGCCGCTGCCGCCCCGCCCACGCACACCTTCGCGCTCGGCCCCGACCAGTTCCTGCTCGACGGCAAGCCCTTCCAGATGATTTCGGGCGAGCTGCACTACCCGCGTATTCCGCGCGAGGCCTGGCGCGCGCGCCTCAAAATGGCCAAAGCCATGGGCCTGAATACGGTGGGCACCTACGTGTTCTGGAACGCGCAGGAACCCCAGCCCGGCCAGTACGATTTCACCGGCAACAACGACGTGGCCGCTTTTGTGAAGATGGCCCAGGAAGAAGGCCTGTGGGTGATTTTGCGCCCCAGTCCCTACGTGTGCGCCGAGTGGGAATTCGGCGGCTATCCGTACTGGCTCCAGAACATTGCCGGCCTGAAGGTGCGCAGCCAGGAGCCCCAGTACGTGGCCGCCTACCGGCGCTACCTGCAAGCCGTGGGCAAGCAGCTGGCCCCGCTGCAGGTGAGCCACGGCGGCCCCATCCTGATGGTGCAGGTCGAGAACGAATACGGCTCCTACGGCGCCGACAAAGCTTACCTGGCCCTCAACAAAAAGCTGTTCGAGGAAGCCGGGTTCGATGGCCTGCTCTACACCTGCGACCCGGTGAAGGACGTGGCGGCCGGCCACCTCGACGGCCTGCTGCCCGCTGTGAACGGCACCGATAAGCCCAGCCAAATCAGGCAGCTGGTGCAGGCCAACCACGGCGGCACAGGCCCCTATTACGTGGCCGAGTGGTACCCGGCGTGGTTCGACTGGTGGGGCACCGAGCACCACACCGTGCCCGCCGCCAAGTACACGCCCGGCCTCGATTCGGTGCTGAAAGCGGGCATGTCCATCAACATGTACATGTTTCACGGCGGCACCACGCGGGGCTTCCTGAACGGGGCCAACTACAAGGGCGAGGGCACGCAGTACGAGCCCCAGGTGAGCAGCTACGACTACGACGCGCCCCTCGACGAAGCCGGCAACCCAACGGCCAAGTTCCGGGCCTTCCGCGACGTCATTGCCCGCTACCGGCCTGCCAACCAGCCGCTGCCGCCCGTGCCGGCGGCCAAGCCCAGCACGGCCCTGCCCGCCGTGCAGCTCACCCGCGCCACCAGCCTGCTCGACCAGCTGCCCGCGCCGGTAGCCAATGCCACGCCGCTCACCTTCGAAAACCTGAAACAAGCCTACGGCTTCGTGCTGTACCGCGCCACGGTGCCTGGCGGCAGCACGCAGCTGCTGAAAATCAACGACTTGCGCGACTACGCCGTGGTGCTCGTGAACGGCCAGCGCGTGGGCACCCTCGACCGCCGCCTGCGCCAGGACAGCCTGCGCGTGGCCCTGCCCGCCGGCCAGGTGCAGCTCGACATTCTGGTGGAAAACCTGGGCCGCATCAACTTTGGTAAATACCTGCTGGAGAACAACAAAGGCATTACGAAACAGGTAATGCTCGGCGGCAGGGAAGTGAAAGGCTGGCAGATGTTCGGCCTGCCCTTCGACAAAGCTCCGACGGTGACGAAAGCTGCCGCCAAAGCCCCGGCCGCCACCGCTGCGCCGGTGCTGCGCACCGCCACTTTCACCGTGGCCACCCCCCAGGATACCTACCTCGACCTGCGCACCTGGGGCAAGGGCGTGGTGTGGGTGAACGGCCACAACCTGGGCCGCTACTGGGCGATTGGCCCGCAGCAAACCGTCTACGTGCCCGTCGAGTGGCTGAAAAAAGGCGCGAACGAAGTCACCATTCTGGAGCTGCTCAAGCCGCAGCAGGCTACGCTCTCTTTCCTCAACCACGCCATCCTCAGCGACTTGTCGCCCGCTGCCGCTGCCGCCCAACCATGAAAACGGCCCTTTTCATTTTGACGCTGCTGGTGCTGGCAACGGAGGCCCAGGCCCAGGCGCAGACGCGCACCGCCTTCGAGCCCGGCAAAGCGTGGCCCGATAACAAGGGAATCCACTTAAACGCCCACGGCGCGGGCCTGCTCTACGACAAAGGCCGCTACTACCTGTTTGGCGAGCACAAGATTGCCGGGCCGAAGGGCAACAGCGCCCAGGTTGGCGTGCATTGCTACTCCTCGAAGGACCTCTACAACTGGACCGACGAGGGCATTGCCCTGGCCGTGGCCCCCGAAGGCTCGGGCTCGGAAATTGAGAAGGGCTGCATTCTGGAGCGGCCCAAGGTGGTGTTCAACAAGAAGACCGGCCAGTACGTGATGTGGTTCCACCTGGAGCTGAAGGGCAAGGGCTACGCCGCCGCCCGCACCGCCGTGGCCGTCAGCCATAAAGCCGCCGGGCCGTATGCCTACGTGCGCTCGTACCGGCCGGGCGCGGGGCAGTGGCCGCTCGGCTTTAAGGAGGAATGGAAGCAGCCCGTGCCGGGCGAAAAGGACCTGAAATGGTGGACGCCCGAATGGCGCACGGCCGTGGCCGAGGGCCTGTTTGTGCGCCGTGATTTCGAGCCCGGCCAGATGGCCCGCGACATGACCATTTTCGTCGACGACGACGGCAAAGCCTACAGCATTCACGCCTCGGAAGAAAACCTGACGCTGCACCTTGCCGAGCTGACTGATGACTACCAGGGCTTTACGGGGCGCTGGAACGTCATTGCGCCGGCGGGCCACAACGAAGCGCCGGCCCTGTGCAAGCGCGGCGGCCGGTATTACCTCATCGCCTCCGGCTGCACCGGCTGGGCGCCCAATGCCGCCCGCTCGTTTGTAGCCGCATCCATCTGGGGGCCGTGGCGGCAGCTCGACAACCCCGCCACCGGCCCCGATGCTGATTCCACCTACCACTCGCAGAGCACCTACATCCTGCCGGTGGCCGGCAAGAAGAATGCCTTCATTTTCATGGCCGACCGCTGGACGCCGAAGAACCCCATCGACGGCGGCTACATCTGGTTGCCGCTGTTCTTCGAGGGCGACCAGCCCCGCCTGCGCTGGGCCGACCGCTGGGACCTGAGCGCCTTCGATGCCGGCCGGCCCAGGGGCGCGGCTGCTACCCCGTAGCGTGCACACCTGGCGGGCTGGCGCTCCGGTGAGTGAGTCAACACCGTTTTTAATTAAGACGCAGCTAATGAGTTTGATGCAAGACGGGCGGAAGCTGAAATAATGCGTGAGGGCTGAATTTAACCCCCGCATTTGCTTAAAAAAGCCCTGCTTGCCACCTGCGCCGCCAGCTACTTTTACCCAATCAATTCAACTGGATTTTTATCACTTGCAAGTTGCTTTTTCCCACCCGAAGCAGGCGTCAGCCCGCTGCAAATTTTTCTAAAAAAGGTATGCAGACAAAACTTTTACTCTTATGCGGAGCGCTGCCGTTGGCAGTAGCAACCCAGGCCGCCGCCAGCGGAGCTGGCGTGCCAAAGGCCCCGATGGGGCTGGGAGCGCCGGCCGTGGCGGGCCCCATCACGGGCACCGTGCTCGACGAAAAAGGGGAGGGCCTGCCCGGCGTGACGGTGCTGCTGAAAGGCACCACCATGGGCACCACCACCGACGCCGGCGGGCGCTTCTCGCTGGAGGTGCCGGCGGGCACGACCGGCGCCACGCTCGTCATCTCGTCCATCGGCTACGTGAAGCAGGAAATTGCGGTGGGCGACCGCAGCACGATTTCGGTGAAGCTGGCGCCCAGCACCCAGGACCTCAACGAGGTGGTGGTGGTGGGCTACGGCACCCAGAAGCGCTCCGACGTGACGGGCTCCGTCGTGTCGGTGCCGCAGGACCGGCTGGAGAAGCTGCCGGTGGCCAACGTGGCCCAGGCGCTGCAGGGCGCGGTGGCCGGCGTGCAGGTCACCAGCGGCTCGGGCGTGCCGGGCTCGCAGTCCAGCATCCAGATTCGCGGGGTGCGCTCGATTACGGCCAATACCGACCCGTACCTGATTGTGGACGGGCTGCCGTTTGCCGGCAACCTCAACGACATCAACACCAACGACATTGCCTCGATTGAGATTCTGAAGGATGCGTCCTCGACGGCCATTTACGGCACGAAGGGCTCCAACGGCGTGATTCTGGTGACCACCAAGCGCGGCAAAACCGGCAAGCCCCAGATTCGCTACGCGGGCTACGCCGGGCCGGAGTACATCGTGGCCAAGCTGCACCCGCTGAACGGGCCCGATTTTTCGGCGAAGTACCAGGAGTTTACCCGACAGCGGGGCATCAGCTTCGGCTACGTGCCCAACCTGAGCGAGGTGGACAACTACAACGCCGGCCGCACCGTGGACTGGATGGAGCTCATCAAGCAGCAGGGCTTTATTCAGGACCACAACGTGTCGATTTCGGGCGGCAACGACGACGTGAAGTACTTCGTGTCGGGCGACTATTTCAAGCAGCAGGGCATCATCAAAGGGTATCAGTACCAGCGCATCAGCTTCCGTACCAACATCGACGCCAACCTGACCAACTGGCTGCGCGTGGGCACCTCGGCGTTCTACGCCAACAACGACGACGGCGGCGGCCGCGCCAACCTGAGCTCGGCCATGATTTCGAGCCCCTACGCCAACGTGTACAACCCCGACGGCACCTACACCATTTACGCGCAGCAGCCCGAGCAGCTGTTCACCAACCCGCTCATTGGCACCACCACCACCCGCGAAAGCCGGGTGAACCAGCTCACCGGCACGGGCTACCTGGAGGTGGCGCCCACTTTCCTGAGCGGCCTGAAATACCGCCTCAACGTGACCTACGGCTACCGTACCTACCGCTTTGCCAACTACGTGGGCCGGGCCGGCGGCGACCTGCGCGGCTCGGCCGCCCTCGTGAACGAGGAGCGGCCCAACTACACGGTGGAAAACGTGCTGTCCTATAACCGGGACTTCGACAAGCACCACGTGGACGTGACGCTGGTGCAGAGCGCCCAGCAGAACAAGTACTTCACGACGAGCGAAAACGCCAGCGGCTTCATCAACGACCAGATTGGCTTCAACAGCATCGGCTCGGGCTCGAACACGCCCACCATCAGCTCCTACAGCGAGATGCGCCGCCTGGAATCGCAGATGGCCCGCGTGAACTACTCCTACGACAGCCGCTACCTGTTCACGGCCACGGCCCGGCGCGACGGCTCGTCCGTGTTCGGGGCCAACGCCGACAAATACGCCGTTTTCCCCTCGGTGGCCGTGGGCTGGAACGTGGCCAACGAGGCGTTTTTGAAGGATAATTCCTTGCTGAACGTGCTGAAGCTGCGCTTCTCGTACGGCACGACCGGCAACGAGGGCATCAACCCTTACCAGACCATCACGGGCGGGGCGCTGCTGCAATACGCCTACGGCGGCGTGTCGGCGGTGGGCGTGCGGGCCAACAACATCGGCAACGCCAACCTGAAGTGGGAGCAAACCACCAGCGCCAACTACGCCATCGATTTTGGCCTGCTGAAAAACCGCATCACCGGCACCGTGGAATACTACGATGCCAAAACCAAGGACCTGCTGCTGGCCCGCCAGATTCCGATTATCTCGGGCTACTCGTCCATTCTCGACAACATCGGCAGCGTGCAGAACCGCGGCATTGAGCTGAGCCTGAACACGGTGAACATTCAGAAAGCGGATTTCAGCTGGTCGTCGGCCTTCAACATCTCGGCCAACCGCAACCGCCTGCTGGAGCTGGGCTACACCAACACCGACGACATCGGCAACCGCCGCTTCCTGGGCCGGCCGCTGAGCGCCGTTTACGACTACCGCCTGGTGGGCGTGTGGCAAACCGGCGAAGACGCCTCGAAGCAGGACCCCGGCGCCAAGCCCGGCGACCTGAAATTTGCGGACCTGAACGGCGACGGCAAAATTGACAGCAACGACCGGGAATACCTGGGCTCGTCGCTGCCCAACTACACGGCCGGCCTCACCAACACCTTTACCTACAAGGGGCTGAGCCTGCGCGTGTTCCTGCAGACGGCGCAGGGCATTCTGAAAAACAACCCGACCCTGAACTTCGTGGACCTGGGCGGCCGCCTCAACACCCCGCAGGAAGTGGGCTACTGGACGCCCCAGAACGGCAGCAACGACCGCCCCAGCCTGAGCTACACCAACAACCGGCAGTACGGCTACCCCGTGGACGCCAGCTACACCCGCCTCAAGGACGTGACGCTGAGCTACTCGCTGCCGGCCCCGCTCACCGAGCGCCTGAAAATGGGCGGCGTATCGGTGTACGTGAGCGGCCGCAACCTCTACACCTGGACGAAGTGGGTGGGCTGGGACCCCGAGCAGAACTACACCCTGGGCAACGGCTCCGGCAACGTGGACAACCTGACCACGCTCGGCAACCCCGGCAGCGGCACCAACCCCAACTTTCCGCAGGTCCGCACCTTCGTGTTTGGCCTGAACGTGACGCTGTAGTTGGCAGTCCGGAAACAGAACCTCATGCCGGGCACAGCCGGGGCATGACGTTCAAAAAAACTGAATTCCCATTCCCACCCGACTTCCCACTCCCGATTATATGAAACGCATTGGATTAATGGGCCTGGCCCTGCTGGCAGCCGCGCAGCTGCTGAGCTCCTGTAAAAAAGACTTCCTCGACGAAGCCCCCAAGTCACTCTACACGCCCCAGACCGTGCTCACCGATTCGCTGGGCTTTGAGGCGGCGATGGCTGGTTTGCAATCGGTGGTGCGCGAGCAGTACACCCGCTCCGACGAGCAGGGCCTGCTGGGCATGATGCAGCTCGGCACCGACGTGGCCATTCCCGGCCAGGTGCAGGGTGCCGAAATCCCGTACTACAACTACGCCCTGATGAACTCGCAGGACGTGGCGGCCAGCGTGATGTGGAACTGGGCCTACCGCACCATCAACAACTGCAACCAGATTATTCAGGGCGCGGCCTCGGCCCCAGGCACGCTGCGCCAGGGCTACAAGGACCGCATCAGCGGGGAGGCCCGCTTTTACCGTGCCTACGCCTACAACTTCCTGGCCACGCTCTGGGGCGACGTGCCGCTGATTACGGAGCCCGTGACCACGCCGCGCACCGATTTCACCCGCACGCCCATTGCGCAGGTCAACTCGCTCATCATCAGTGACCTCACCACGGCCATTCCGAGCCTGTACGTGGCCAGCCGCGCCGCCTCAGGCCGCATCACGAAGGGCGCGGCCCAGCAGCTGCTCGGCGAAGTGTACCTGCGCACCAACCAGCCCGCGCTGGCCGAAGCCCAGCTGCAGGCCGTCATCAGCGGCGGGCAGTACCGGCTCATTCAGGCCCGCTACGGGGTGAAATCGACCCAGCCCGGCGACTACTTTGCCGACATGTTCATCGTGGGCAACCAGCGCCGCAGCCAGGGCAACACCGAGCTGATTTGGGGCATTGAGCAGCAGCTGCTCGTGCCCGGCGGCACCACCAGCGCCCAGCAGCGCCGCATGTGGGTGCCGGCCTACTACAACGTGAACGGCATGCTGCTGGTCGACTCGCTGGGCGGGCGTGGCATCGGCCGCCTGCGCCTGAGCAACTGGGTGGACTACCGCCTGTATTCGAGCCAGGACATGCGCAACTCGAAGTACAACCTCAAGCGCCGCTTCTACTACAACAACCCCGCCGTGCCCGCCAAATTCGGCCAGCGCGTAACCGGCCTCACCGGCTCCGATACCATCTTCTACATCACGCCCTACACCACCAAGTGGAACCAGTTTGACCCCACCGACACCTTCGGTTTCGGCACCATCAAAGACCTGACCATGATGCGCCTGGGCGAAACCTACCTGCTGCTGGCCGAGGCGCAGTTCAAGCAGGGCAACACCACCGGGGCCGCCGCCAGCATCAACGTGCTGCGCACCCGCGCCCAGGCCGCGCAGGTGTCGGCTGCCAGCGTCGACCTGAACCTCATCCTCGACGAGCGCGCCCGCGAGCTGATAGGGGAGGAGCAGCGCCGTCTCACGCTCATCCGCACCGGCACGCTCATCGACCGCGTCACGCGCCTGAACCCCGCCCCGGTTATCGGCCTCACCACCAGGAACCTGCTGCTGCCCATCCCGCAGTCCACCATCGACCTGAACGTGGGCGCTACGCTGGGCCAGAACCCGGGGTACTAGTATCACCTCACCCCCGGCCCCTCTCCGCGGGCTTCGCGCATCAAGCGAACCGGGGCCGGGGTGAGGTAAGCCGGCTGCCTGATGCGGAACACCGCTTCTGCGTTACCTCAAGCTGATGAAAAGCACTGTTCTTCTTCTCTTAGCGGGCCTGACGGCCGGCCTGGCCCACGGCCAGGCCGCGCCGCCCGCGCCGTACTTCGACACCCACGTGGCGCCTGCTGCCACCAGACTGCCGCTGTTCGAGGTGAAAAGTCCCGATAAGAAGCTGAGCCCCTTCACCGGCATGACGCGCCGGCACTGGCAGGACGCCGCCCGCTACCTGCTCACGGGCGCGTTCAGCTACGTGCATCAGCTCGACGACCCGATGCAGTTTCCGAAGCAGCCCGGCAAGAGCTACCCGCGCAGCGCCGGCCAGGTGCCCACCGAGAAGCTGGAGGGCCTGTGCCGCACGCTGTTCATGGCCGCGCCGCTGCTCAAGGAAGACCCCGGCCTGACGCTGAACGGCGTGAAGGTGGGCGACTACTACCGCCACCAACTGGCCCAACTGGTGAACCCGGCCAGCCCGTCGTTCATTCAGCCCCGCGCCAAAGACGGCGGCCCCAGCCAGAACCTGGTGGAGTTTGGCGGGCTGAGCGTGGCCCTGTTTGCCGCGCCCGAAATCCTTTGGGACCCGCTACCCCAGGCCACCAAAGATGCCCTGGCCGCCACCATGCTCAGCTACGGCGACGGCCCCACCGTGCCGCAGAACTGGCGCTACTTCAACATATTCATCCTGAGCTTCTACCAGAGCCGGGGCTATACCGTCAACACCAAGCTGCTGGAAGAATACCTGCAGAAGCAGCTCACTCACTATAAGGGCGAGGGCTGGTATGACGACGCGCCGACCTTCGATTACTACAGCATGTGGGCTTTCCAGATGTACGGCCGGCTGTGGTCGCACTACTTCGGCCGGCAGCACTACCCGGCCGTGGCCACCCAGCTGGCGGCCAATTTTGCTCCGCTGAAGGACAACTACCCCCACCAGTTCGGCCGCGACGGTAGTATGATAATGTGGGGCCGCAGCATCACCTACCGCTTCGCCGCGGTGGTGCCCTTTCCGCTCATGGGCTTGGAGCCGGTGGCGCCCGGCACCAATTTCGGCTGGATGCGGCGCATTGCCTCGGGGGCGCTGCTGCAGTTTCTGCAAAACCCTGATTTTTTGCAGGACAACATTCCGACGCTGGGCTTCTACGGGCCGTTCGAGCCCGCCGTGCAGGCCTACAGCTGCCGGGGCAGCGTGTTCTGGATGAGCAAAGCCTTCCTGGGCCTGCTCGTGCCGGCCGACTCGCCCTTCTGGACGGCCACCGAGAACGAAGGCCCCTGGACCAAGGAGCTGAAGCCGGGCACGGTGTTCAACAAGTTCGAGCCCGGCCCCAACTTCCTCGTGACGGACTACCCCAACAGCGGCGCGGCCGAAATCCGCGACGCGCCCCACCAGCCCGCCAGCGACGCCAACCGCGGCAACGAGAACTACAACCGCCTGAGCTACAACAGCGCCTTTCCCTGGCAGGCCGATGGCCCCAACGGCGAAGTGGCCATGAGCTACGTCCTCAAAAACCAGAAAGACCAGTGGGAAGCCCTGCGCTTCTACACCTTCCGCAAGTACGAAAACGGCATCTACTACCGCGACGCCGCCCTCGAAACCAACCCCGATGCCAAACTGCACCTGGCCGAAATGACCCTGCCCAACGGCATCATGCGTTTCGACCTGGCCGCCGGCCCCGCGCCCGTGGCCGCCCGTCTCGGCCACTACGCCCTGCCCAACCTCACCGGCACCATCCGGCGCAGCACCCGCAAAGTGAACGGCCACGAAGCCCAGCTCCTCGACAACGGCACCTGGCAGCTGGCCCTCATCTCACTCAGCGGCTGGACCAAAACCGAAACCCTAACCACCACCGGCCTCAACCCGGTGCGACCCGAAAGCGCCCTGCTCAACGTCTCGGCCCAACTCACGCCCGGCCAGCCCTACGCCACCCTCTTGCTCTGGAAAAAATCCGGCTCAACCTGGACCGACGCCGAGCTCCTGCCCGTGAAAACCATCAAGCCCGACCCGAAAACCGGCTGCTACACCGTGGCCTTCGCCGACGGCACCAGCAAAACCATCGCGTTTGAGTGAACCCCAAGCGCCCCCAACTTAACGAACGCCCGGCCCTGACCAGGCTGCAGCGAAGCCCCCCGCCCGCTGCGTGAGTGAGTCCGCGCCGCCTCTGCAAAGGCGGTTGGCCCGGGGAGAGGTGGGACTCCTCCCGGCCGCTGGCCAGTACCGAGCGTTCGTATTTTTTTAACGTTGCTGATAAAGCAATAGGAACGTCATGCTGAGCGCAGCTGCTTTACCGCTTCGTCAGGCTCCCCTCTCTGCGGGAGAGGGGCCGGGGGTGAGGTGACCCGTCAGGCAATGCGAGCGAGATGCTTCGACTGCGCTCAGCATGACGTTCTAAAAAACTGACAAACAAATCCATGCGATTCCCCATCCTCGCCCTTCTCTTCCTATCTCTCAGCACCCAGGCCCAGCATCTGCCCGCCGACACGCTGCACGCGCCGCCGCCCGCCCTGCCCGGCCTGTACGCCGACCCGCACATTGCCGCCTTCGGCAGCACCTACTACCTGTACCCCACCACCGACGGCATCGAGGGCTGGGGCGCCAAAAGCTTCACCTGCTGGTCGTCGAAAGACCTGGTGAAGTGGCAGTCCGAGGGCGTGATTCTGGACCTGCCCCGCGACCTGACCTGGGCCAACCGCAACGCCTGGGCCCCGGCCATCGCCACCAAAAACGGCCAGTACTACTTCTACTACACCGCCGCCCAGAGCATCGGCGTGGCCGTGGCCTCCACCCCTACGGGCCCGTTCAAAGACCCGCTGGGCAAGCCGCTGGTGCCCAAAGGTTTCCTGCACGGCCAGGTGATTGACCCCATGGTGTTTGTTGATGACGACGGCAGCGCCTACCTCTACTGGGGCCAGGGCCAGTGCCACGTGGTGAAGCTGAACGCCGACATGGTGAGCTACGACCCGGCCGCCGTCATCGAGTTCAAGCCGCCGGGCTACAACGAGGGCTCCTTCGCCTTCAAGCGCCAGGGCAAATACTACCTCATGTGGAGCGAGTTCGATACCCGCGACCCGCGCTATTCCGTGGCCTACGCCACGGCCAGCTCGCCGCTCGGCCCCTTCACCAAAGCGGAGAAAAATCCCGTGCTGAAAGGCCACGGCGTGGTGAAGGGCGCCGGCCACCACTCGGTGCTCCAGATTCCTGGCACCGACCAGTGGGTAATGGCCTTCCACCGCTTCCACATCCCCGACGGCAACGGCTACAACCGCGAAACCTGCCTGGCGCCCATGCGCTTCGACGCGCAGGGCAACATTCTGCCGGTGAACGTTTTCGAGCCGGTGAAGCCGACGAAAATCAAGGCTGGGCGGCGCTGATAGCCGGGGTTTTGGCCACCGGGCCGGGCAATATAAACGGGCTCAAGGGCTTTTTTTAATCATTACACAAACGATTGTGTAAATTATTTGCAACTTTGTCGGGGCTGGAAGCTGGTGAGCTAGCCCGGCCCGGCGGCAGGCCACTACTCATTTCTTCGATTCTTATGCGTCCTTTTCGTTCCTCTTTGCTGCTGGCCGGGCTGCTGGCCCTGACCGGCGCGGCCCGCGCCCAGGTCGTGGCCGACTATCCCATCCGGCCCGTGCCGTTCACGCAGGTGAAGCTGGCCGACAACTTCTGGCTGCCGCGCCTCAAAACCAACACCGACGTGACCATTCCGGCCTCGTTTCAGCGCTGCGAGGCCACCAACCGGGTGAAGAACTTCGAGATGGCGGCGGCGAAGTCGGGCAAGTTTGCCACCACGTTTCCCTTCGATGACACCGACATCTACAAGACCATCGAGGGCGCGTCGTACTCGATGAGCCTGTACCCGGACGAGCACCTGAAGGAGTATGTGGACCTGCTCATTGCCAAGGTGTCCGCCGCCCAGGAGCCCGACGGCTACCTCTACACCGCCCGCACCATCGACCCCGCCCACCCGCACGCCTGGGCCGGTAAGGAGCGCTGGGAAAAGGAGCGCGAACTGAGCCACGAGCTGTATAATTCCGGCCACCTCTACGAGGCCGCCGTGGCCCACTACCAGGCCACCGGCCAGAAGAATTTCTTGAATATTGCCCTTAAGAATGCCGACCTGGTGTGCGCCACCTTCGGCCCCGGCAAGCGGGCCGTGGCGCCGGGCCACGAAATCGTGGAAATGGGCCTGGTGAAGCTCTACCGCATCACCGGCCAGCCCAGGTACCTGCAAACCGCTAAGTTCTTCCTCGACCAGCGCGGCCGGTACCAGGGCTACGATACCAAGAGCAAGGACGAGTGGAGCAACGGCCAGTATTGGCAGGACGACAAGCCCGTGACGGCCCAAACCGAGGCCGAGGGCCACGCCGTGCGCGCCGAATACCTGTACTCGGCCATGGCCGACGTGGCCGCCCTCACCGGCGACAAGCCCCTGCTGGCGGCCGTGGACACCATCTGGCAGAACATGGTGAGCAAGAAGTTTTACGTGACCGGCGGCACCGGCGCGGTGCCCGGCGGCGAGCGGTTCGGCGACAACTACGAGCTGCCCAACACCACGGCCTACAACGAAACCTGCGCCTCGGTGGCCGACGTGTACTGGAACCAGCGCATGTTCCAGCTGCACGGCGACGCCAAGTACGCCGACATTCTGGAGAAGGTGCTCTACAACGGCCTGATTTCGGGCGTGGGCCTCGATGGCAAGTCCTTTTTCTACAGCAACGCCATGCAGATAAAGAACTCGACCAGCTTCCCGCAAACCGAGCCGGCCCGGGCGGGCTGGTTCGACTGCTCGTGCTGCCCCACCAACCTGGCCCGGCTGTTCCCGAGCCTGCCCGGCTACGTGTATGGCCAGCACGATAAGGACGTGTACGTGAACCTGTTTGTGAGCGGCACGGCTGACTTGCAGGTGAACAAGAAGCGCGTGCAGCTGGTGCAGCAGAACAACTACCCCTGGGACGGTGGCCTGAAATTCACCGTGAACCCCGCCGCCGCCACCGATTTCAACCTGCTGGTGCGCATTCCCGGCTGGGCCCGCGGCGCGGCCATGCCCTCGAACCTCTACACCTTCGCCACGCCTTCCAGCGAAAAAGTGGACGTGAAAATCAACGGGAAATCAACGCCTTACACCCTGCGCAACGGCTACGCCGTGCTGGCCCGCAAGTGGCGCAAGGGCGACGTGGTGGACGTGACCCTGCCCATGGAAGTGCGCCGCGTGGTGGCCAACCCCCACGTGAAGGCCGACCTCGGCAAAGTGGCCCTGCAGCGCGGCCCCCTCATGTACTGCGCCGAGTGGCCCGACAACCAGGGCCGCGCCGCCAACCTGCTGGTGCCCGCCAGCGCCCGGTTCACGGCCACCTACCAGCCCACGCTGCTCAACGGCGTCACCACCCTCACCGCCACCGTGCCCGCCGTGCAGGTCGATGAGGCCGCCGGCACCATCCAGACCGTGCCGCAGACGCTCACGGCCATCCCGTACTACGCCTGGGCCAACCGGGGCAAGGGCGAAATGACCGTCTGGTTTCCCGCCAAAGTCGTGGATGTGGACGTGGTGACGCACGAAGTGGCGCAGAAGGAAGAGAAGAAATGAGCTGTAGCGCGGACTTTTAGTCCGCGTCCCTGCGCCGCTGCAACGATTGATGAACGGCGCGGGCCGTAGCGCGGACGACAACCTCCGCGCTACGGCCCGCCAAGCCCTGAATTTCCCCTATGAAATTTCCCACCCAGCTGCTCCTGGCGGCCCTCGCGCTGGCTACGCTGCCGGCCGCCGCGCAAAAAGCCAGCGCCGGCAAACCCATCAGCCCCGATTTGTTCGGCATCTTCTTCGAGGACATCAATTACGCGGCCGATGGCGGCCTCTACGCCGAGCTGGTGCAGAACCGCTCGTTCGAATACAGCCCCAGCGACCACGGCGGCTGGCACCCGCTCACCAGCTGGGACTACCTGCACGAGGGCTACGCCATGGGCAGCCTCTCGGTAGAAAGCGCCGCGCCGCTGCACCCCAACAACCCGCACTACGTGCAGCTGCGGGTGGAAAGCCCGTTTCAGAAAGGGCTGGGGCTGAAGAACAACGGCTTCGATGGCATCCCGCTGAAAGCGGGGGAGAAATACGATTTTTCGCTGTGGGCCCGCCTGGAATCGGCTACGGCCCTGCCGCTGCTGGTGCAGCTGCGCGACGCCAAAGGCACCGTGCTGGCCGAAACCACGCTGTCGGCGCAGGCCGGGCCGTGGCAGCAGTACCGCGCCACCCTCACGCCCACCGCCGCCGCGCCCGATGCCAGCCTGGTGGTGCTGGCCACCGCCAAGGGCATCATCGACCTCGACCAGATTTCGCTGTTTCCGCAGCAAACCTTTCATAACCACCCCAATGGCCTGCGCGCCGACCTGGCCCAGACCGTGGCCGACCTCAAGCCGCGCTTCATGCGCTTCCCCGGCGGCTGCCTGGCCCACGGCGACGGCCTCGACAACCTCTACGACTGGAAAAAAACCATCGGTCCGGTGGAGCAGCGCGTGGCCCAGCGCAACATCTGGAACTACCACCAGACGGCCGGCCTGGGCTATTTCGAGTACTTCCAGTTTTGCGAAGACATTGGGGCCTGGCCGCTGCCGGTGCTGGCGGCCGGCGTGAGCTGCCAGAACTCGGGCGGCTCGTGGAAGATTGGCGGCACCGGCCAGCAGTGCGTCCCGCTGCCCGACATGGCCGCCTACACCCAGGACGTGCTCGATTTGATTGAGTACGCCACCGGCCCGGCCACCTCTACCTGGGGCGCCAAACGCGCCGCCGCCGGCCACCCCGCCCCGTTCGACCTGCACTACATCGGCATCGGCAACGAGGACAAGCAGACGCCCGAGTTCCGCGAGCGGTTCAAGCTGATTTACGACGCGGTGCGGGCCAAATATCCGAACGTGGAGGTCATTGGCACCGTGGGGCCGTCGCCGAAAGGGGAGGACTACGACCAGGGCTGGGCCTTCGCCAACCAGTTGCGCGTGCCGCTCGTGGACGAGCATTACTACGAAAGCCCGCAGTGGTTTCTGGCCAACAACCGGCGCTACGACAGCTACGACCGCCGCAAGTCCCAGGTGTACCTCGGCGAGTACGCCTCGCGCGGCAATGCCCTGTTCAACGCCCTGGCCGAAGCCGCCTACATGACCAGCCTGGAGCGCAACGGCGACGTGGTGCGCCTGGCCTCCTACGCCCCGCTGCTGGCCCGCGAAAACCATACCCAGTGGAACCCCGACCTGATTTATTTCAACAACTCGACCGTGGTGCCCACCGCCAACTACTACGTGCAGGCCCTGTTCGGCCAGAACCAGGGCGACGAATACTTTGCCGGCATCGCCACCCCCGCGTCCACCGTGCCGCCCACCGATTCGGCCGTGGTCAGCTCCTGCGTGCGCGACGCCCAAACCGGCGACGTCATCCTGAAGCTGGTGAACCCCAGCGGCAAAGGCCAGGTGGTAGGCGTGAGCCTCGCCCGCTTCAAGGGGCTGACTTCCAGCGCCACGCTAAGCGTGCTGACCGGCGCCCGCGATGCCAAGAACACCTTCGCCATCCCGCAGGCCGTGCTGCCCAAGGTGTCGCCATTCAAAGCCGGCAAGTCCTTCGCCTACACCGTCGCGCCGTATTCGCTGGCCGTGATTCGGGTGCGGGGAAACGGTAGAAAGTCCTGAGAAAGCCCTGCAGGCTACTGAAGAGTGTCCTGCTATCACCCGAACCCACCCGCATGAAAATCCTTACCCGTCTGCTGCTGCTCACCTTCGCCCTGGCGGCGCTGCCGGCCGTGGGCCAGCGGCCGCAGGGCCCGGCTTTCCTCCAAAACCCCACCTGGGTGGCCGATAATGGCAACGGCACCTTCACCAACCCGCTGTTCTACGATGAGTTTTCGGACCCCGACCTGATTCGGGTGGGCACCGACTACTACCTCACCGGCACCACCATGCACGCCATGCCCGGCCTGCCCGTGCTGCACTCCAAAGACCTGGTAAACTGGGAGTTTCTGACCTACGCGGCCGGCCCGCTCGATTTTGGCCCGGCCTACCGGCTCGAAGACGGCAAGAGCATCTACGGCCAGGGCATCTGGGCGCCGAGCTTCCGCTACCACAACGGCACGTTCTACATTTTCACCAACGTGAACGGGCGCAAAACCCAGCTCTACACCGCCACCAACCCCAAAGGCCCTTGGACGCACACGGAGCTGAAAAAGTCGTTCCACGACCTGTCGGTGCTGTTTGATGACGATGGCAAAGTGTACGTGGTGTGGGGCTACGAGGACGTGCACCTGGCCGAGCTAACCGACGACCTGACCGACATCCGGCCCGGTTCCGAGCAGGTTATTGTCACCAAAGGCAGCGGCTCGGGCGAGGGCGCCCACTTCTACAAGATTGATGGCAAGTACTACATCACCAACACCATCTACGACCCGCTGTGCTACCAGGTGTGCCTGCGGGCCGACCAGCCCCGCGGCCCCTACCAGGTGCAGGTGATGAGCGCCAAGGAAAACCTGGGCTTCGGCACGGGCTACACGCTGGCGGGCGGCAGCCAGCCTCCGTTCAGGCTGGTGGCGCCGGTGCCCAACCTCGTGCGCAGCATTACGCTGCACCAGGGCGGGCTGGTCCAGACGCCGAGCGGCGAGTGGTGGGGCTGGTCGATGATGGACCACAATTCCGTTGGCCGCCTCACCTGCCTCTCGCCCATGACCTGGCAGGACGGCTGGCCCTACTTCGGCCTGCCCGGCAACCTCACCCGCTCGCCCGGCACCTGGGTGAAGCCCAACACCGGCGCCACCGACACCCCGCACGCGCCCTACCGGCGAAGCGACGACTTTGCCGCCCCCGCCCTGCAGCCCGTGTGGCAGTGGAACCACACGCCCGCGGCCGGCCACTGGTCGCTGGCCGAGCGCAAGGGCTACCTGCGCCTGCACGCCCTGCCCGCGCCCGACTTTTGGCAGGCCCGCAACACCCTGACCCAGCGCGCCATCGGCCCCGAGTCGGTGGTGACCACGGAGGTCGACCTCGGCAAGCTACAGCCCGGCGACGTGGCCGGCCTGGCCCTGCTCAACTGGCCCTACGCCTGGCTGGGCGCGGCCCGCGCCGCCAGCGGCCTGGAGCTGCGCCAGTACGACCACACGACCGGCCAGACGGCCCGCCAACCGCTCCGCAGCGCCCACCTGTGGCTGCGCGCCAGCTGCAACTTCGATACCGAAAAGGCCCGCTTCAGCTACAGTCTGGATGGACGCACCTTTACCGAGCTGGGGCCGGAATGCACGATGGTGTTTCAGCTGCGCACCTTCCAGGGCGTGCGCTACGGGCTGTTCAATTATAACACCCAGGGCCAGGCGGGGGGCTACGCCGATTTTAACACCTTCGAGGTGGCCGAGCCCCGCCCGCGCGGCCTCACGCGCCCCATCCCTTACGGCCAGGAAATCCGGCTCACCAGCCGGGCCGACAGCACGGTGCTGACCAGCTGGAAGAACTTCGTGCGCCCGCTGCCGGCCCACGACCGGCTCGGGGCCGAAGGCCCGGCCAGCCGCTTCCGGGTAGTCGACCGAGGCCGGGGCCGCGTGGCTCTGCAGTCGGTGGCCACTGGCGGCTGGGTCACGGTGCGCGGCCTGGGCGGCATGGCCGACGTGCGCCTGGAAACCGCGGAGCAGGGCGACGCCTCCCTTTTCCAGTGGCAGGACATGCAGCGCGGCGACCTCATGCTGCAGTCGCTCCGCACGCACCGCTACCTCTTTGCCGACCCCGGCGTGGGCAGCCTCTGCTCGGCCGATGCCCCCGGCACCCGCCCCGACCACCGCGACGGTGCCTGTTTCAGCTGGGCCGTGCTGCCGAATGACAAGCCGTAAGAAATTGATTATAAGAAGCCAACCAGGTAAAAAAACATCATGCTGAGCCCAGTCGAAGCATGGCCGACCCAGGAAACACATACTCACTCAGATTTTCCCCATGACCCCATTTCTCTCCCTGCGCCGCGCCGCCAGCGGCTCCGCGCTGCTGGCCGGTTTCTGTATGGCGCCGCTGCTGGCCCCGGCCCAACCGAAGGAAGGCGCAAGCCAAACCGTGCAGATGACCGTGCAGCCCGGCGACCCTAAACTGGTTATCAGCAAGCACATCCAGGGGCAGTTTGCCGAGCACCTGGGGCACTGCATCTACGACGGCTTTTGGGTGGACCCCGGCCTGAACGTGCCCAAGCAGGGCCGTATCCGGCTCGATGTGGTGGAGGCGCTGAAGAAAATCCACGTGCCGAACCTGCGCTGGCCCGGCGGCTGCTTCGCCGATACCTACCACTGGCACGACGGCGTGGGCCCCACCGCCCAGCGCCCCAAGATGCTGAACCTGTGGTGGGGCAACACCCTGGAGGATAACAGCTTCGGTACGCACGAATTCATGGAGCTGTGCGGCCTCATCGGCTGTGAGCCCTACCTGGCCGCCAACGTGGGCAGCGGCACCGTGCAGGAGATGAGCAACTGGATGGAGTACCTCAACTCGAACGAGGACACGCCCATGGTGCAGGAGCGCCGCAAAAACGGCCACCCCGAGCCCTACCATGTGAGCTGGTGGGGCATCGGCAACGAGAGCTGGGGCTGCGGCGGCAACATGACGGCCAGCTACTACACCGACGTGTACAAGCGCTACGCCACCTTCGCCCACAACTACCCCGGCACGCCGCTCAAGCGCATCGTGAGCGGGGCCAACGGCGACGACGCCAACTGGACCGAAACGTGCATGAAAAACATTCCCCTCAACCAGATGTGGGGCCTCACCCTGCACCAGTACACCCTGCCCACCGGCAGCTGGAGCGGCAGCAAGGGCAAGGCCACCGGCTTCGGCGAAGACCAGTACTTCAGCACCCTGCGCAACTGCTTGAAGATGGACGCCATCGTTACCAAGCACGCGGCCATCATGGACAAGTACGACAAGGACAAGAAGGTGGCCCTGCTGGTGGACGAGTGGGGCGTGTGGACCGACGTGGAGCCCGGCACCAACCCCGGCTTCCTGTACCAGCAGAACTCGCTGCGCGACGCGCTAGTGGCCGGCACCACCCTCAACATCTTCAACAACCACTGCGACCGGGTGAAGGGCGCCAACCTGGCCCAGGCCGTGAACGTGCTGCAGGCCGTCATCCTCACCGATAAGGAAAAGATGCTGCTCACGCCCACCTACCACGTGTTCGACCTCTACCAGGTGCACCAGGATGCTGAGTACCTGCCCCTGCAGTTCACCAGCCCCGAGTATACCTTCGGCAACGAAAAAATCCCGGCCCTGAACGCTTCGGCCTCCAAAGACAAGAGCGGCGCGGTCCACATTTCCCTCGTCAACCTCGACCCCAACAAGGCCCTGACCATCGAAACCGCCCTGCCCGGCGTGAGCTGGAAAACCGTGACCGGCCGCGTGCTGACCTCGGCCAAAATCAACGACTACAATACTTTCGACAAGCCCAACACCGTGGCCCTAGCCGATTTCAAAGGCGCCAAAAAGAAAGGCGGCAACCTGGCCGTGACGCTGCCGGCCAAGTCGGTGGTGGTATTGGAATTGAAATAATAGACCCGCTATGCGTACTTACTGCCTGCTGCTCGTTACCGTCCTGATGACCATGGCTGCTTCGGCCCAGACTGCTGCTCCGCTTGAGGTGGCCAGCCCCGATGGGGCGGTGCGCGTGACCGTGGCGCTGGCCGCCGGGGGCCGCCCCACCTACCGCGTGCGCTACCGCGAGGCCGAGCTGCTTCGGCCCTCCCGCCTGGGCCTGGAGCTGGCCGGGGCCGATGTGAGCACCGGCCTGCGCCTGGAAAAGGCCGGCGAGCTCACCAAGGTGAGCGACAGCTACGAATTGCGCACCGACAAGCGCGCCAGCTGCCGCTACCAGGCAAACCAGCGCGTGTTCCGGTTCGCGGGCGCCAGGGGGCTGTCGCTGAGCGTCGTGTTCCGGGTGTCGAACGACGGCGTGGCCTTTCAATACCTGCTGGAAGGCAAGGCCCAAGACCTGCAGCGCATCACGGCCGAGCGCACCACCTTTCACCTGCCCGGCGCGGCCAAAGGCTGGCTGCACCCGCACGCCGTGGCCCACACCGGCTGGGCCAAAACCCAGCCCTCGTACGAGGAATACTACCAGCTGGGCGTGGCGGCCGGCACGCCGTCCACGCTGGGGCAGGGGTGGTCGTTTCCGGCGCTGTTTGAGGCGGGCGGGCACTGGGTGCTGCTCACCGAGGCGGGCATGGACCGCACGTATTGCGGCAGCCACCTGGCCCACGCCGCGCCCGATGCCGAGTACGGCATCGCCTTTGCGCAGGCGCCGGAGCGCACCACAGCCCAGGCCCCGCTGCTGCCCGAAAGCCGCCTGCCCTGGCGCACGCCGTGGCGCGTGCTGGTGGTGGGCAATTCGCTGGCGCCCATCGTCGAGTCGACGCTGACCACGGACCTGAGCGCGCCGGCCAAAACGGCTTTGCTGACCGACGCGCCGGGCAAGGCGGCGTGGTCGTGGGTGCTGCTGGGCGACAACAGCGTGGTGTATGATGTGCAGCACCGCTTCATCGACTACGCGGCCGACATGGGCTGGCGCTACTGCCTGGTAGATGCCTTGTGGGACAAGCAAATCGGCTACGAGAAGATGGCCGAACTGGCCGCCTACGCCCGCACCAAAAACGTGGGCCTGCTGGTGTGGTACAACTCGAATGGCAGCTGGAATGAAGCGCCGCAGTCGCCCAAAAACAGCATCATGTTCGACCCGGCGCAGCGGCGCGCAGAGTTTGCCCGCATCCGGCAAATGGGCATTGCCGGGGTGAAAATCGACTTTTTCGGGGGCGATGGGCAGTCGTTCATGAACTACTACCAGGACCTGCTCACCGATGCCGCCCAGGCCGGTTTGGTCGTCAATTTCCACGGCACCACCATTCCGCGCGGCTGGCAGCGCACCTACCCCAACCTGATGAGCATGGAGGCCGTGCGGGGCTTCGAGTTCCTGACCTTCGACCAGGCCAACACCGACCAGGAGCCTACGCACTGCGCCGTGCTGCCCTTCACCCGCAACGCCGTGGGGCCGATGGACTTCACGCCGATGGCTTTCTCGGAAATAAAGGGCAAGCAGCGCCGCACCTCCAACGCGTTCGAGCTGGCGCTGTCGGTGCTGTTTCAGTCGGGCGTGCAGCACTACGCCGAGGTGCCCGAGGGCATGGCCGCGCAGCCGGCCTACGTGCAGGAATTCATCAAAACACTGCCGCCGCGCTGGGTTGATGTGAAGTTCATCGACGGCTACCCCGGCCAGTACGCCGTGCTGGCCCGCCAGGCGCCCGACGGCCGCTGGTACGTGGCCGGCATCAACGGCACCGACGCGTCCCGGGAAATCGTGCTCGACCCCAGCAAGCTGGGCCTGGGCGCCGGGGCCGTTATTGCCGATGGTGCCACCAACCGCGAGTTCAGGACCTATCCGCTGGCGCAGTCGCCCGACAAAATCAGCATCGTGCTCCCGGCGCACGGCGGCTTTGTGGTGCAGCCCAGGTAGATGGTTATAGGACCGGCTGCTATGGGGCAAAAGCCTGTTCTTTGCGTTTTCAACACGGCCTTCAACTCCTGTTTTCATGACTTTATCCCTTCGCCGGCAGCTTCTCCGAACGTCAGCCGCTGCTTTGTTTGGCCTGGGCGCATTGCCCGGCATTGCCCAGTCCCGGCAGGACATTCTACTCACCGACGGCTGGAAATTCAGCAAAGGCGAGATGCCCGAAGCCGCCCGCCCCGGCTTCGACGATGCCAAATGGCCCACCGTGAGCGTGCCGCACGACTGGGCCATTTCGGGCCCGTTCGATGGCAACAACGACCTGCAAAAGGTTAAAATCGAGCAGAACAACGAAGCGCAGGCCACTCAGAAATCCGGCCGCACGGGCGGGCTGCCGTTCATCGGCACGGGCTGGTACCGGCGCAAGCTGGTGGTGCCGGAGTTCGGGCCTGGCAAGCGCGTGGTGCTGCTGTTCGACGGGGCCATGAGCGACGCCCAAATCTACCTCAACGGGCAGGAGGCGGGCGCGTGGCCCTACGGCTACAACTCGTTTAGCGTCGACATCACCCGCCTGCTGCAGCCCGGCGGCGACAACCTGCTGGCCGTGCGCCTGCGCAACCAGCCCGAAGCCTCGCGCTGGTACCCCGGCGCGGGCCTCTACCGCAACGTGCACCTGATAGTGACCGACGACGTGGCCGTGCCCGTGTGGGGCAGCTACGTGACCACGCCCGAAATCACGCCGGAATTTGCCAAGGTGAAGCTGCGCACGAAGGTGGCCACGCCCGGCAATGCCTTCCAGCCGCTGCGCCTGGAAACCGAAATCCGCGACGCCAGCGGCAAGGTGATGGCCACCACCAGCACCACGCTGCTGCCCACCGACGGCCAGGAGTTCGAGCAGAACCTGGTGGTGCCCACGCCGCAGCTGTGGTCGCCCGAAACGCCCACGCTCTACACGGCCACGTCCAGCCTCTTCATGGGCTCCGAGCTAAGGGATGAATACCGGACCCGTTTCGGCATTCGCTCCTTCAAATTTGAGGCGGGCAAAGGCTTTTCGCTGAATGGCAAAACCCGCAAGTTCAAGGGCGTGTGCAACCACCACGACCTCGGCCCGCTGGGCGCGGCCATCAACAAAGCCGCCCTGCGCCGCCAGCTCACGCTGCTGAAGGACATGGGCTGCGACGCCATCCGGACTTCGCACAACATGCCCGCCCCGGAGCTGGTGGAGCTGTGCGACGAGATGGGCTTCATGCTGATGGTGGAGTCCTTCGACGAGTGGAAAACGCCGAAGGTGAAAAACGGCTACAGCCAGTATTTCGACCAGTGGGCCGAGAAGGACCTGGTGAACATGGTGCATCACTACCGCAACAACCCCTCGGTGATAATGTGGAGCATCGGCAACGAGGTGCCCGACCAGAGCGCGCCCGGCGGCGGCAAAATAGCCCGGCGCCTGCAGGACATCGTGCACCGCGAAGACCCCACGCGCCCCGTCACGGCGGGCATGGACCGCATCGACGCGGCCATCAACAACAACTTTGCCTCGGTGCTCGACATTGCCGGCTTCAACTACAAGCCCGCGCAGTACGAAAAGGCCAACGACAAGCTGCCCCAGGGCTTTATTCTGGGCACCGAAACGGCCTCCACGGTGAGCTCGCGGGGCGTGTACAAGTTTCCGGTGGAGAAGGCCAAGCAGAAGCAGTACCCCGACAACCAGTCGTCGAGCTACGACCTGGAGTATTGCAGCTGGTCGCAGATACCCGACGAGGAATTTGTGAAGCAGGACGACCTGGGCTTCGTCATCGGCGAGTTTGTGTGGACCGGGTTCGACTACCTGGGCGAGCCCACGCCCTACGACGAGAAATGGCCCTCGCACAGCTCCTACTTCGGCATTCTGGACCTTGTGGGCCTGCCCAAAGA
Organism: Hymenobacter daeguensis; assembly: GCF_054780555.1. Classification (NCBI taxonomy): domain Bacteria; kingdom Pseudomonadati; phylum Bacteroidota; class Cytophagia; order Cytophagales; family Hymenobacteraceae; genus Hymenobacter; species Hymenobacter daeguensis. The sequence continues at coordinate 650,823 of NZ_BAAGWC010000001.1, read as the reverse complement.
CCGGTACTACCTCTACCGCGCCCGCTGGAACACCACCGCGCCCACCGTGCACCTGCTGCCGCACTGGACGTGGCCCGGCCGCGAGGGCCAGCCCACGCCCGTGTACTGCTACACCAACGCCCCGTCGGCCGAGCTTTTCGTGAATGGCAAAAGCCAGGGCCGCCAGACCAAAGGCCCTTCCGACCAGCCCCAGACCCGCTACCGCCTGATGTGGAACGACGTGAAATACGCGCCCGGCAGCATCAGAGTAGTGGCCTACGATGCCCAGGGCAAAGCCGTGGGCGAGGAAACCGTGCGTACTGCCGGCAAGCCCCACCACATTCGCCTCGTGGCCGACCACACCGCCCTCGCCGCCGATGGCCAGGACCTGGCCTACGTGACGGCCCGCGTGGAAGACGCCAGCGGCACGCTTTGCCCCGAGGCCACCAGCCAGCTGCAGGTGGCGGTGAGCGGCGCGGGCCGCTTCCGGGCCATCGGCAACGGCGACCCTACCTGCCTGGAGCCTTTCCAACAACCGCAGATGCACGCGTTTCATGGCCAGCTGGTGGCCATTGTGCAGGCCGGCGACAAGCCCGGCGACATCAGGCTGACCGTGACCGGCAAGGGCCTGAAAGCCGGAACCCTCAGCCTGAAAGCGGCGGCTCCGGCCGGGAAGTAGCCCGCTGGCATCAGCCCGGGCTTAAAATAAAAACCCGCCCCGCAGCTTACCGGGGCGGGTTTTTAATGGCCGGGCTGCTGGCGAACGTGCCAAACAGCCGGTCCCAGATGGAGGTGTAGAAGCCGAAGTTGGACTGGTCGTTCTGGTGGTGCTGGAAGTGGAAGCCCGACGAGCCGATGAGCTGCAACAGCGGGGCGCGCTCCCAGGCCGCTGGGAAGGGCTCGACGGCCGAGTGGCCCAGCACGCCAAACAGCACATTCACCGTGAGGTAGGCCACGATGGCCGGGAAGCTGGCCGGATACACCGCCATGAGCAGCAGCCACAGGCCGCCGAAGCCGACGGTTTCCAGCGGGTGCAGCACGAACAGGTCGATGGGCTGCGGCTCGGGGTATTCGTGGTGCAGGCCGTGTATCCAGCGGTAGAGTACCGTCTGGTGAATGACGTAGTGGAACACGTACATCAGCAGGTCCATGCCCAGAAACAGCACCGCAAAATCGAGCAGAAGCCGCCAGGAAACAGCTTCCCGAATGGTGATGAAACCCTGCCGCCAGAGCACGAAGCCCGCAAACGTCACGGCCGTGTTGATGAGCAGCGTGTAGGTCGCCAGCCGGATTTCCCGGCCGCTGATGGGGTGATGCACCGGCCCCAGCGCCCGCCGCCGGCCAAAAAGCGCCTGCAGCCCATAGCCAAAGGCCAGCGCCAGCAGCAGCACGAGCAGGTTTTCGGCCAGAAACAGCGGCAGGGCTTGTTGCCAACTCAGGTCTTTAAAATAGGCCAGCAGTTTCACGGGCGGCAGGGGAGAGGTTGGGTTTCAGGGCGAAAGATAAGCGGGAAGTGTCCCGACGAATTCGTCCCCCCCAATCTCCCAAAATGCCCCCGCTGCCCCGACGGGTGGCGAAGTAGTATTGCAGACACAATATCCAGCGGGCCACGCGGGCCCATGTTCTTCCCAATCCCACCCGCATGAAACGTGTCTTTCGATTTCTGACCCTGGCCGGCCTGCTGGCCGGCCGCGCGGCCCTGGCCCAAACCGCCCCGCCCAACGAGTGGGAAAACCCGCTGGCCGTGGACCAGGGCAAGGAGAAGCCCCACGCCAGCTTCATGGTGTACGACAAGGCGGCCGACGTGGCGGCCAACGACTACGCCCGCTCGCCCTGGTATCAGAGTCTGAACGGCACCTGGAAATTCAGCTACGTGGCCCGGCCCGACCAGCGGCCCACCACCTTCCAGCAGCCCGGCTTCGATGACGCGGGCTGGAAAACCATTCAGGTGCCGGCCAACTGGGAGCTGCAGGGCTTCGGCACCCCGATTTACACCAACATCACGTATCCGTTTCCGAAAAACCCGCCGTTCATCGACGGGCGCGACAACCCGGTGGGCAGCTACCGGCGCAGCTTCACGGTGCCGGCCGGGTGGGCCGGGCGGGAAGTCCTGCTCAGCTTCGGCTCGATTTCGGGCTACGCGGTGGTGTTCGTGAACGGGCAGCGCGTGGGCATGAGCAAGGTGGCCAAGTCGCCGGCCGAGTTCGACATCACGCAGTACCTCCGGCCCGGCGAGAACACGCTGGCCGTGCAGGTATTCCGCTGGCACGACGGCAGCTACCTCGAAGACCAGGACTTCTGGCGCCTCTCCGGCCTCGACCGCGACGTGTATCTCTACAGCCTGCCCAAGCAAACCATCTGGGACTTCTTCACCCACGCCGGCCTCGACCCCAGCTACAAAAACGGCCAGTTTTCGGCCGATGTCACGCTGCGCAATTTCGCCACAACTCCTGCGGGCCCATCGCGCCTCACGGTAGAAGTTTTGGACCCCAGCGGCAAAACCGTGCTGCGCCAGCAGCAGTCGATTCCTTCGGTGGCAGGCAACGTCAACCCGCCCGCCAGCGGCACCCAGCTGGTGAAACTCAGCGGGACCATCCGCAACGTGCGGCCCTGGAGCGCCGAAATCCCCACGCTCTACCAGTGCCGCCTCACGCTGGCAGACGCCCAGGGCCAGGCGCTTGCCGTGACGGGCTGCGCCGTGGGCTTCCGCACCGTCGAAATCAAAAACGCCCAGCTGCTGGTGAACGGCCGGCCCGTGGAGGTGCACGGCGTGAACCGCCACGAGCTGGAGCCCACCACCGGCCGCGTGGTGACCGAAGCCGGCATGCGGAAAGATTTGGAGCTGATGAAGTTGTTCAACATCAACGCCATCCGCAGCTGCCACTACCCCGACGACGAGCGGTGGCTGCGCCTCTGCGACGAGCTGGGCTTCTACCTCGTGGATGAGGCCAACATCGAAACCCACGGCATGGGCGCCGAACTGCAGGGCGGCTTCGACAAGAGCAAGCACCCGGCCTACCTGCCGCAGTGGGCCCCTGCGCACCGCGACCGCATTGAGCGGCTGGTGGAGCGCGACAAGAACCATGCCTCGGTCATCATCTGGAGCATGGGCAACGAGTGCGGCAACGGCCCCGTGTTCCACGAGGCCTATACCTGGCTCAAGCAGCGCGACCCGAGCCGCCCCGTGCAGTTCGAGCAGGCCGGCGAGGACGTGGACACCGACATCGTGTGTCCGATGTACCCCGGCATGGGCTCGATGAAGCGCTACGCCGAAGCCACCGACAAAACCCGGCCCTACATCATGTGCGAATACTCGCACGCCATGGGCAACAGCAACGGCAACTTTCAGGAATACTGGGACTTGATTCGGGCCACGCCGCGCATGCAGGGCGGCTTCATCTGGGATTGGGTCGACCAGGGCCTGCTGGCCAGCAACTACGGCCTGCCCTACTTCGGCTACGGCGGCGACTTCGGCGCCTTCAACCGCCAGAACGACGAAAACTTCTGCGCCAACGGCCTCGTGGCCGCCGACCGCACCCCGCACCCCGGCCTGTGGGAGGTGAAAAAGGTGTACCAGGACATCCGCTTCAGCGCCGCGCAGCCGGCTTCGGGCCGCATCACGGTCACGAACGGCTTCTCGTTCCGCGACCTGCGCAACTACGCCTTCCGCTGGGAAGTGCTGAAAAACGGCGCGGTGGTGAAGGACGGCTCTTTCACTGCCAAAGCCGCCGCCGGCCAGCAGCAGAACGTGCAGCTGCCCCTGCCCAGGCTGGCTTCGGAAGCCGGCGCCGAGTACGTGCTCAACGTATTCGCCACCACCCGCACCGCCCAGCCGCTGGTGCCCGCCGGCCACGAGGTAGCCCGCGAGCAGTTCCGCCTCACGCCCGAGGACGCGTATTTCGCCCGGCCCGCCGTGGCGGCCAGCGGCCTGCAAATCAAGCGCGACGGCGACCGGCTGACGTTTACGGCGGGCGACATCAGCGGCGAGTTCAACACCGCGCAGGGCCGGCTGAGCAGCTACCGGCGCGGCACCGAGCAGGTTATCAACCAGTACCCGGAGCCCTATTTCTGGCGCGCGCCGACGGATAACGACTTCGGCAACGGCATGCCGCAGCGGCTGGGCGTGTGGCGCACGGCCCACGCGGCCCGGCAGGTGCAGCGCGTCACGGTGGGGGAGGAGTCGGCCGCCGGCCTGCCCATCAAGTTCGAATACCTGCTCACGGATATCAACGTGCCCTACACCGTGGCCTACCTCGTCCAGCCCGACGGCGCGCTGCAAGTGACGGCCGCCATCGACCTGGCCGGCCGCGAGCTGCCCGAGCTGCCGCGCTTCGGCATGCGGCTGGAGCTGCCCGGCCGCTACCAGCAGCTGGCCTACTACGGCCGCGGCCCGTGGGAAAACTACCAGGACCGCAACACTGCCAGCTTCCTGGGCCTGTTCCGCGACTCGGTGCGCAACCAGTTTCTCAACAACTACATCCGCCCCCAGGAGGGCGGCTACCACACCGATACCCGCTGGCTCACTCTCACCAACGCCGCCGGCCAGGGCTTGCGCGTCGAAGGTGCCCAGGCCCTCAGCTTCAGCGCCCTCGATGTCCGCACCGAAGAGTTAGACCCCGGCCTCAGCAAGAAGCAGCAGCACACCAGCGACGTGCGCCGCCACCCCGACCGCGTGTACCTGAGCGTGGACCTGAAGCAGCGCGGCGTCGGCGGCGACAACAGCTGGGGCGCCCTGCCCCACGACCCCTACCGCCTGCTCGCCAAGCAGTATAGCTACACCTACACCCTGCGCCTGGTGGATGAAAAAACGCCCCAACCGTAGGAGTAGCGCGGACTTTGTAGTCCGCGCCCCGCGCCGCTTCAACGATTTGCGAACGGCCCGGACGGTACGCCTGCAGGCGCCTAACTAAATAACCCTGATTCCCCTGATGCTCAACCTCCGCGCCCTGCTGCTCCTGCTCCTCAGCAGCTTCCTGCCGCTCCTCAGCACCCGCGCTCAAACGCCGGTGGGCCTGGGCTGGGCGAAGAATAACGTGAACGGCGCAGTGTTTCGCAAAAACTCCGTGGTGACCCAGGGCCGCGACCAGTACGTAGCCTACTACGACTCGGCCGCCTACGTGGTGCTGGCCAAACGGCGGCTGCCGGCCGGGCCCTGGCAGGTGCAACGCACGCCCTACCAGGGCCATGTGCAGGACGCCCACAACATCATCAGCCTGCTGGTGGACGGCGCGGGCTACGTACACCTGTCCTTCGACCACCACAACAACCCCCTGCGCTACTGCCGCGGCAAGGCCCCCGGCTCGCTGGAAATGGGCCCGCTCCAGCCCATGACCGGCCAGCAGGAGCAGAAGGTGAGCTACCCCGAATTCCACCGCTTCCCCGGCGGCGACCTGCTGTTTATGTACCGCGACGGCGGCTCCGGCAACGGCAACCTCGTGCTGAACCGCTACAGCCCGAAAACCCAGCAGTGGACCCGCCTGCACAGCGTCCTCATCGACGGCGAGGGCCAGCGCAACGCCTACTGGCAGGCCTGCATCGATGCGCGGGGCACCATCCACGTGTCTTGGGTGTGGCGCGAAAGCCCCAACGTGGCCTCCAACCACGACATGGCCTACGCCTGCTCGAAGGATGGCGGCCGCACCTGGCAGCGCAGCACCGGCGAGCAGTACGCCCTTCCCATCACCGAGAAAACCGCCGAGTACGCCGCCCGCATCCCCCAAAACAGCGAGCTGATTAACCAGACCAGCATCACCACCGATGCGCAGGGGCAGCCCTACATCGCCACTTACTGGCGCCCGGCCGGCACCCAGGTGCCCCAGTACCAGCTCATTTTCCGCGCCGGCCACACCTGGAAAACCGCCCAAATCAGCCAGCGCACCACGCCCTTCAGCCTGAGCGGCGTGGGCACCAAGAAGATTCCGATTGCCCGCCCGCAGCTGCTGGTTTCGACCACCAAGGGCCGCACCGCCGCCTACCTGCTCTACCGCGATGCCGAGCGCCAGGCCCGCGCCTCCGTGCTACAGTGCCGCGACCTCGCCCAGAACCAGTGGACGCCCGCCGACCTCACCGCCACCTCCGTGGGCAACTGGGAGCCCAGCTACGACACCGAGCGCTGGAAAAACGAGGGCATCCTGAGCCTGTTCGTGCAGCGCACCGGCCAGGGCGATGGCGAAACCCTCGAAAACCTGCCCCCGCAGCACGTGTACGTGCTCGACTGGCAGCCCGGCCAGGCGGTAGTGCCTCTGCATATCGGCGCTGTCATCCGCCGTTTCCATCTCGATGGCAATGCGCGGGTACGCGAAGCCGCGGGCGGTGCCACACAACCTGTCGCCGGGGCCACCATCACCGCTACTGGCCCCGCTGGCAGGACCTCGACCACTACCAGCGGCCCCGATGGAAAATTCACTCTTGAGTTAGACTCGGCAACGGACTATACCGTCCGGGCTGAGCGTCCCGGTTATTTTATAGCGAAGGCCACTGTAAGCACCAAGGAGGCGCACAATCCCGGGCCTGATGCCGTCGTGATTCCTATGGATATAACAATGAGCGTGATACATCGGATTGTGGATTTCACATTGCCGGATGTGCACTACGCCTATGGCAAGTTCAACGTTCGTCCGGATGCCGCTGCGTTCCTCGATACGCTGGTACGCATACTCGCCAATTATCCCAACGTCCGCCTTGAGCTGGATGCACACGCTGACCAGCGCGAACGTGGCACGGCTGCTGGCAGCCTTACGCTTTCGCAGCAACGCTCCCAGGCCGTAGTGAGCTATCTGGTGAGCAAGGGCATTGACCCATCACGCCTCACAACCAAAAGCTACGGCGCCACCCGTCCCATCGTGCGCCACCCAACAACTGAAGCCGACTTTCAGCGCAACTGCCGCACCGAATTTATGATTCTGAAAAGGGCCAGGTAATTCGGCGGCTTTGCTGCGAGTGCCACCGGATTTAAATCCCCGTTCTGTTTCTGCCAGAAAGCGGCTTTAGTTGGCGGCAGCTGCTTCGGCTTGGCCACGCCTCGGGTTTGAGCTGTTATTGAATAAAAAAGCAGGCTCACTCAGAAAGGCTACTTCGCGAAACGGAACGAACCGTAGTACCGGTGACCTGCCGGGCCGCAAAACGGCTGATTTTACTCGCCGGCCGAAGCCACGGGCCGCTCGGCAGCGGGAGCGGCTAGCTCGCGTACCTGCGATTGGACCTGCACCCGCACCTGACAGCAGTATTTTTCGTGCCCTGCGCGCACTTTTACTGTGGGTGGTTTTCATCGGCTCGGCGCTACTTTTATCCCGATGACCTTTCCGCTTCAGTTTGGCCTGGTGTTGCTGCTGCTGGGCCTGGGCATGGGCTACAGCATTCGGGCGGGTAAGCTCACCCCCGCCGCTGCCGCAACCGGCGGCTTGCTGGGGCTGCTTATCTTTCTCGGGTCCGGCTTCACGGGGCTGGCGCTGCTGGCGCTCTTTTTTGCCCTGGGCACGGCTGCCTCGGCCTGGAAGGTGGCCGACAAACACCGCCTGGGCCTGGCCGAAGAAAACCAGGGCCGTCGCACGGCCGGCCAGGTGCTGGCCAATGCCGGCGTGGCCGGCCTGCTGGGGCTGCTGGGCTGGCTGATGCCGGCCCACGCCCCGCTGTTGCGGCTCATGCTGGCCGGTAGCTTCGCCGCCGCCGCTGCCGATACCCTGGCCTCGGAGCTGGGCAACGTTTACGGCCGCCGGTACTACAACATCCTTACCCTGCGCCCCGACACCCGGGGCCTGAACGGGGTGGTCAGCCTGGAAGGCACGCTGCTGGGCGCGGCGGGCAGCGCCCTGCTGGCCGCAGTGCACGGCCTGAGCTACGGCTGGGGCCCGGCCTTTGGGTGGCTGCTGGTGGCCGGCACCGTCGGCAACCTGACCGATTCAGTGCTGGGAGCTACGCTGGAGCGGCGGCAGTACGTTTCGAATAATGCCGTTAACCTGCTCAACACGCTGGTGGGGGCGCTCACGGCCGGAGCCCTGGCACTGCTTGGCCGCTAGCGGGCCGGCGGTGCCGCCGGCCGTCAGGCCGCGATGCCTGCACAGGCGCGGTGCCAGGGGCTCATTGCCTGCGTCGCCGACATTTCCCGCCGCAGGGTGCTCACCTCGGTTTCCGAGCCCAGCAGGTTGGCCTGTGCCATGTCCACAATGTCCCGGGCCTGTGTAGTGACGGCCATCGTCGGCATATCGCCATCTACCAGGTGCCGCACCAGCTGCCACTCCACCAGCACCAGCTGGTCCTGCACCAGTTGTTTGTCAACCAGGGGTTCATCCAAAGCCAGGTAGAGCCTGACGCTGCGCCGCAGCCAGCGCATCCAGTGGGCACTGCCCGCGCGGGCAAAGAGGGCAAAGGAGGAAGGATACATGAGCAGGGTAGTTGCAGAGAATAATTGAATTTCTCTATAATTACTGTCCCGTTTTCAAAAGGTTGCGCTTTTCGGCTTTCCGGCCCGGCAAGCGGCCCCGGTACGATGATGCCATTAAGGCCAGGAGCAGATTCAGCTCGTGGGCGAAGTGAGCCCTGAGGCAGTGCCCGCACCCCAAAGGTGCGCGCTACGCGCCCGTCTGAAGCGGGCCGGCGCTGGATTCGTTAAAGAAGAAAGCGGTGGCCGGCGCCCATGCCCAGGCCCGGCCCGCCGTGCCGGCTGTTGCTCAGAGTTGTACCCGCCCTCGCCGATTCGCAACCCGATGATATTCTGGAAATAGCTGGCTGGTGAGCCGCAGACACCGGCGCTTGGTGCGGGGCTAACGCGCCGGGGCCAATTGCCGGATAACGGCGGCCCGGCAGCCAGGGCAGCGGAATAAAGAGCCAAAATTAAGAGGGATTGTGCTTGCCAGGCAATCGGTTACGCGAGCCATAATTTTTTTGCTGGTGCAAGCCATGAGCAAAAGCGCATGGTTTAGCCCGTTAGGTTGAAAATAAAATTCAAGAAAGGCAGCGCGAAAAAAATTAACATTGCCAATGAATTGCCGGGCGTAACAATGCCGTAATTTTGCATCGTGCTTCAACCAAAAAACTTGTTGGCAAAGCGCGGAGCGCTGCTTGGCAGAAGCCCGCGAGCAGACCGGAAGGTCTTCGTCGCTATCGGTTTTCCCGATTTTGCCTTTGGCATTTCCGTTGGTTTTTCTGATTGTTGCCCCGCCACCGTTTCGGATTCCGAAACGGTTTTTTTATGTCCGTTGCGTTTTAACTAGACCACCTCACTTTTCCTCAACTTCGGTATGGCACGTAAAGACCTGCTCGACATCGCAACCCTTCACCGTGAGGAAATCGAGTTCCTGCTCGACCAATCCACGTCTTTCAAAAAGCTGTTCACCCACTCGGTGAAGAAAATTCCTGCCCTCGAGGGCAAGTCCGTGCTCATGCTGTTCTACGAGGCCAGCACCCGCACGCACTCTTCCTTCGAAGTTGCGGCCAGGCGCCTCTCGGCGGAGGTCACGAACTTCGACGTCGCCCACTCCTCCATCACCAAGGGCGAGTCGGTGCGCGAGACGATTGAGACGCTCCAGGCCATGCGCACCGACTACATTGTGGTGCGCCACAGCCATCCCGGCCTGCCCGGCATGATTGCGCGGCAGACCACGGCCTCGGTCATCAACGCCGGCGACGGGGCGCACGAGCACCCCACCCAGGCCCTGCTCGATGCCTTCACCATCCGGGAGAAATTTCCCGACCCCCGGGGCAAAAAGGTCCTCATCATCGGGGATATTCTCCACTCGCGCGTCGCGCGCTCCACCAGCACGCTGCTCCAGAAGCTGGGCGTCGAGGTGGCGTACCTCGGCCCGGGCTCGCTGGTGCCCAAGTACGTGCCGGCCAGCATCCCGCGCTTCACCGACTACGAGGCGGCCATGGCCTGGGCACCCGATGTGGTGTACCTGCTCCGGGTGCAGCTGGAGCGGCAGGACGTGCAGTTTTTCCCCAGCGTGCGCGAATACCACCGGGTGTACGGCATCACCACCGCCCGGCTGGCGGAAATCCGCGACAAGGGCCTCTACATCATGCACCCCGGCCCCGTAAACCGGGGCGTGGAGCTGTGCGATGCCGTGATGGACTACGAGCGCAGCCTCATCACCAACCAGGTCGAAAACGGCATCTCCATTCGCATGGCCGTGCTCGACTGGCTCACGCCGGGCGGGGAGTTTCCGAAGCAGGAATCGACTTACGCCACGCGGCAGCGGGCCGGCGCGCCGGTGATTTTGCCCTGACGTACCGCCCGCGCCGGCTGACTCCTTTTTAAACCTCCCACTCCCATAACCCTTGCGGTTTACAGCAATTATTACCCCATGCTTCTCCTTCAAAACGCCCGCATTGCCTCCGAAAATTCACCCGTGCTTGTCGAGGGCGATGTCCTGATTGTCGAAGGAAAAATTCAGGACATCGGCAGCAGCCTGGCCATCCCGGCGGGTGCCCGCGTCATCGACGCGCGCGGCCGGGTGCTGATGCCGGGCATGTTCGATGCCCACGTCCATTTCCGCGCCCCCGGCTTCGAGAACAAGGAAACCATCACCACGGGCAGCGAGGCAGCCATCAACGGCGGCGTAACCGGCGTGGTGATGATGCCCAACACCAGCCCGGCCCTCGACTCGGCTACGGCCGTGGACAACGTGCTGGAAAACGCCAAGCACCGGTCCCGCATTCCGGTGTACACCTCCGGCTGCGTCACCAAAAACCGCGAAGGCAAGGAGCTGGCGGGCATTGAGGGCATGCGTCAGCTCGGCGTGAAAATGCTCACCGACGACGGCGACACCACCAACGACCCGGCGGTGCTGCTGCGGGCGATGCAGTACGCCACCGAGTTTGGGATGTTTTTCGCCAGCCACTGCGAGGTGCCGGAGCTGGCCGGCCCGCGCGCCCTCAACGAAGGCGTGATGAGCTACCGGCTGGGCATCAAGGGCTCGCCGGCGTGCGCCGAGGAAATCATCATCGACCGCGATATCCGCCTGGCGCACGCGGCGGGTGCGCACGTGCACATCCAGCACGTGTCGAGCAAGGTCGGCATGGAAACCATCCGCTGGTGGAAATCGCGCGGCGACGTGAAGGTGACGGCCGAAGTGACCCCGCACCACCTGCTGTTCACCGACGAGCACATCGGCGACTACGACACGAACTATAAGATGAACCCGCCGCTGCGCACGCAGGCCGATTGCGACGCGCTGCTCGAAGGGCTCAAGGAAGGCGTCTTCGACCTCATTGCCACCGACCACGCGCCGCACACGCCGTTCGAAAAAGCCCAGGATTTCATCAGCGCGCCCAACGGCATCACCGGCCTCGATACGGCCCTGGTCTCGCTCCACCACTTCTTCGTCGAGCCCGGCAAATTCGGGTGGGACCTGGTGGTGAAGCGCTACTCGGCCGAGCCCCGCCGCCTGATGGACCTGCCGGTTGCCGCCATCGAAATCGGTCAGGAGGCCAACTGCGTCCTGTTCGATACCGAGGCGGAAACGACTTTCACGCGGGATTTCATGAAATCCAAATCCCAGAACACGCCCTTCATCGACCAGACGCTGAAAGGCCGGGTCGACCTGGTGATTCTAGGTCCGGAAATCCTGCTGGAGCGCTAGCCCTTCGTGGCGCTGAGGCCCACCTCATCCTGGAATTCACCTCGAATTCCGGGATGAGGGGGGAGATGGAAGAAAGGCTCCCTGAAGTATCTTTCTCGCCCATTACCAGCATTTATGGCTCAGGAGAAATTAATTGCTTTTCTACAGCGTGGCGGCTTTATCAATGCAGCGCAGGCCGGTGAAATTGCGGGCAGCTTCACCTACCGAAGTCTGCACAAAAACGAGTTTCTGCTGCACGCTGACAGCGTTAGCGACGCCTATTTATTTCTGGACCGCGGGTTGTTGCGGGCCTTTGTGTATGACGCTGAAGGCAATGAAGTCACCACCGGCTTCTATTCGGGCGGGCAGGTGGCCTTCGAGGCCTCGTCTTTCTTTAACCGCACACCCTCGCAGCAGTACATGCAGGCCCTGACCGAGTGCGAAGGGTGGCTGGTGACCCATCAGCAGTTCAATGCGCTGTTTCATGCGCGGCCAGAGTTCCGGGAGTTCGGCCGTTCGGTTCTCGTGCGGACGCTGGCCGCCATGCAGGAACGAATGCTGGACCAAATCCGGGAAACGGCGACCGCCCGGTACGAGAAGCTCATGAAAGCCAGCCCCGAAGTGCTGCTGCACGCGCCCCTCAAGTACATTGCCTCGTACCTGGGCGTCACCGATACCTCGCTCAGCCGCATCCGCGGGGGCACCAAAGAAGCCCCGCATTAGCCGCCGGTCCTGCAGCTAGCGAGTCGTCATTTGGCTAAGCCGAGTATTGGAAGGTGCGCGGGGCGAGCCCTTCTGGCTCCCACGCTGGGCGTGAGGGCGCCGGTGCCGGTCTCAACCATTCGTTTTAACGCAGACCTGAAAACAGGTCAGGCGGGAAGCGCTGGGCGGCGCGTCGTCGGCTTCCACCGCCACGTTCAGAATAGGGCAGCCCGCGCGACTCCTGTTTATCGCGCTTGTAATCAAAAGGTTTCCTTCGGTTCCTTGAGTTGCTCCAGCAGGACGCCGGCCACAACCAGGCAGGCGATATCTACTCCCAGCCCAAACCGAAACGCGTGCACGTAGCTGGCAGCCTGGCCAGGCTGCCACAGCGAGAAAAACAGCCCGCCAATCACGGTAACCCCCAGCGCGGAGGACACCTGTTGAAACGTGGAGTACACCCCGGCCGCCCCCCCGGCAAAGCGAGCGGGCAGGCCGCGCAGGGCCACGTTCAGCAGCGAAGGCATGACCAGGCCGTTGCCCAGGCCGTAGAGCAGCAGCAGGGCTTTGAGCCCCGCCGTGGAAGCCGCAAACGCCGGCGCCCACCGCAGCTGGAGCGCCAGCGCCGTCAGCATCAGCAGCAGGCCGAACTGCAGCAGGCGCCGCCCGAAGCGGGCGATGTAGCGGATAGACACGTAGGACGACACCAGAAAGCCCGCTCCCAGAAAGAGGAACGTAGCGCCCGCCGCGTAGGAATCGACGTGCAAACCGCTCTGCAGATACACCGTGCTCATCAGCAAGAACGAGTTGTGCACGCTGAAGAAGAAAACCAGCACGCCCATCCCCAGATTGAAGGAGGGGTAGGCAAACAGGCCCACGTCCAACAGGGGATTGCCGCCCCGCCGGCCCAGCCGGGCTTGCTGCCCTACAAACCCGGCCAATACGCACACACCGCCTAGCAGCAAGGCCAGGCTCCAGCGGGGCCACCCCAGCTCGTGCCCCACGCCGAGCGGGTAAATCACGCCGACCAGCCCGGCCGTGAGCAGGGCCACTCCCCGGAAGTCGAAACGTTGGGTGCGGTTTGGCAGCGTCTCGGGCAGCAGGTGCCAGGCGGCCAGGGTGGCGGCTATGCCAATGGGCAGATTGACCAGAAACGTGAGCCGCCAGCCGGCCACGCCCCACGCCGTGCCCACCAGGTAGCCGCCTAAAAACAGCCCCAGCATAGAAGCCAGGCCCAGCGTGATGCCGTAGTAGCCAAAGGCCCGGTTGCGGGCCTGCGCCTCGGGAAAGTTTACCTGAATCAGGGCAATGGTTTGGGGCACCATGAAAGCGGCGGTAACCCCCTGCAGGAAGCGGTACAGCACCAGCTGGCCGATGCTGGGGGCCACGCCACACAGGCAGGACGCCAGGGTGAACAGCGCCAGGCCCGCGACAAAGATGCGCCGCCGGCCATACTGGTCGCCGGCCCGGCCGCCGGTGATGAGAAAGGCGGAAAAGCCCAGTAGGTAGCCGGCAATGACCAGCTCCAGGTCGGCCCCGCTGGCGTGCAGGTCGGTTCGGATGGCGGGCAGGGCCATGTTGACGATGAACACGTCGAGCACCGAGAGCAGCGGGGCCGTCAGGATAACGAGCAGCAGCAGCAAGCCGGACGGCGGCGCCGCTCCGGACTCGCTGGAAGCAGGGGAATCAACTAGCTGGCGCATGGCAGTGTGCGAACAGCGCGGGGGCTAACGCACCCCCTGGGCATCCACGCGCGCAAGCAGCGTCGCGAGTTTTCCATCCAGCGACTCCGCCACTTTCGTTATTTCGGCGTTGCCAAACTGCCCGAAAAGCGAGGAGGGCAGGTCGTACTCAACGCAGACTTGCTGATTGGGCGCCTCGTACACGAGCACGTGCAGCGGCGCATACAGGGCCGCCCGCATGTCGTGCTGCGTCATGGTCAGCGCAATGAGGGGGTTGCCAATGGCGTATTGCCTGGCCTTTCGCGACGCTCCGATGATGGCCAAGAGGGCCCCGTGGTCCTCGATTCCAAACAGGATTAACTCCTGCTCGCCTCCGAGCTGCTTCAGGTATGCCTCCACCAGGGCCGGCGCCGTTGCTACCTGGTCGAATATCGTCCGGTCAAGATGTCCCAGCGCAGCTTCCAGGTGCTGGGTAAAGCGGTCAAAGGAAGAGGCCACCTTCACGACCTGATGGCTGGCGGCGATGCTGTCGTTCATGAGGAATTGCAAGTAGGAAAAGGGGAGAAGGATGGATTACCCGGCGCCGGGAAAATGGTCTAGTGTGCTGCCTGGTCGGATTCCGCAATCAGCTCGGCCACCCGCTCATCGATAAATTCGGCTACTTTCTTCACTTCCGGATTGCCGAATTGCCCAAAAACCGAGGAAGGCAAATCATACTCCACCACTACCTGCTGGCTGTCGTCTTCATACACCAGCAGGTGCAGCGGCCCGTACAGCCCGGCCCGCATATCCAGCCGGGTCATTTTGGAGAGCGTCAGGGGATTGCCCAGGGCGTAGAGCTTGGCCTTGCGCGGGGCTCCTATTATCGTGAGCAGCAGGCCGTGGTCGACTTGCATGAACAGGAAACCGTGGCCATGCCGCTTGGCTAGCTCTGCTTCGACCATGGCCGGCTCGGTCCCGACTTTATCCATCAGGGCCCGGTCCAACGGGGGCAGGGCGGCTTCAATGTTGTGCGTGAATTGGTCGAAAGGCAGCTTTACGTGCACCACCTGGTGGCGTACCGGCGTGATTGTTTCCATGGTAATGGGGTTGTGAGATTCGAATAGAAAAGAAATTACAAGCCCTGCTTTTCCCGCCGCGCGGAGCCTTCGGTGAGCATCAGATGGGCAAGCTGCTCGGGCACATCAATCATCAGCCAGTGGCCGGCGGCAACGAAGTGCAGCTCCGGATACTTGAGGTGCGCCTGTAAGTTTTCCGCCAGCTGCGTGTGCAGGTCGGGGTCGTTTTCGCCCCAGATTATCTTGACGGGGATGTCGAGGGCCTCCACCTCGTAGAGCCGGCGGGTATTGCGCGCCACGGCGTCGTTGAACTGGGCCGTCAGCTGAGCGAAGGCCGGGCCGGCGCTGGGCTGCTGCCGGAAATTGTTATCGATGATGGTGCCGATAACTTCTTTGTTGTGAACTTTTTGCTTGTCGGTAAGGCCGTGCAAAAAATGGTCGCGCTGATAATAGAGCACCCAGCCAAACTGCTCCGGGCTTTGGAGCAGGGCCCGGCCAAAGTCCCTGAGGCTAGCGTTGGCAAACAGCTCAATAAACGCCGGGTAGCGCAGGGTAGGCGTTTGCGAATAGATGCAATTGAGAATGCAGAGCGAATGGACGTGCTGCGGGTAGTCCAGAGCAAAATCCATCGCGGCCATGCCCGAAGAGTCGTGGCCCACCGGCACGATTTTGCCCAGGTCCAGCGTCTCCACCACGGCGAGCAGGTCGCCGAACTGCTGCCGGAAGCTGTAGGTGGCGTCGGCCGGCTTCTCGGAAGCGCCGAAACCCAGAAAATCGAAGGCCACGACCCGGCGCCCGCCCGCAACGAGGTAGGGAATCAGCTCCGAATAAATCAGCAGATTGTCCGGAAAGCCGTGCATGAGCACAAAGGCTGGTCCGGCGCCGGCGTAATCACGCACGTAAATGCTACCCTTGTCCCGCGGGATGTGGTGCTCAATGAATGGGGGAGTTTCCATGCTAAACTGGATGAAGATGAAGTAGGGTGCTGGGTATGCGGGTAAATTCAGCTGCTGAAAGCGCTTAGTCCGGCCATCCGCGCGAAGGTGCCGCCACCAGGCCAGCCCCTTCCTCCTGCAATAGGAAAGGCGCTCCGCCTCCTTGCGGACAGCCGGACCACGGCCTTGCTAGGCGTGATTATCGACCAGCTGGCCGCCGGCAAAAGCCAGCAAGTCCCGGTTCAGGCGCTTTTTCTCGGTGAGAAACAGGCCGTGGGGCGCGCCTTCGTAGGGAATGAACTGCGCTTGCGGCACGAAATCGGGGACGCGGGCCCCGCCGGCGGCAATGGGCACAATCTTGTCTTCGCGGCCGTGAATCACGAGCGTAGGCACTTGGATGGTGGCCAGGTCCGCGCGAAAGTCGGTGGCGCTGTAGGCATGGATACATTCAGTGGTAGCGCGGGGCGAGGCCGTTTGGCAGATGCTCTGCATCCAATCCAAGGTGGGCTGGTCCACGGCGGGATTGAAGGGGCCGACGCCGAAAAAGAGCCTGGCAAAATCGGTCAGGAAGCCGAAGCGGTTGGCGTTAATGGCGCTTTCGAACATGTCGAAAATTTGCTGGGGCACCCCGTCCGGGCTGGCTTCGGACTGGAGTAAAAAGGGCGTCACCGCCGAGATGAAGGCCACTTTGGCCACCCGGGCGCCGTGGTGGCGGCTCATGTAGCGGGCCACCTCGCCGCCGCCCATGGAGAAGCCCACCAGTGTCACGTCCTGCAAGTCGAGGTGGTCGAGCACGGCCTTCAAATCATCGGCCATGGTGTCGTAGTCGTAGCCGTCCCAGGGATGGTCGGAAAGGCCGAAGCCGCGGCGGGTGTGGGCCACCACGCGGTAGCCGTGCTTGGGCAACTCGGCCAATTGGTATTCCCACATGGCGTGGGTGGCCGGCCAGCCGTGCATGAGCACGATGGCAGGGCCCTGGCCCAGGTCGGTGTAGTGGACGTGGAGGTCGTTGCCGGCGGCATCGGTGCCCGTTTTGATGTAGCGCATGATGAAAGTTGTAAGGGGGTGGTTGGAATGGTTTGGAAGCGCCTGGGATGGCCCGGCTCAGGTGGTGCTGCGCCGGTTGCCCGGGTTAGCTGAACTCGATGGCGCGCACGTCAATCGACACAATCAGCGGCTCGGGCTCGTGGGTCAAATCCGCGTTGCGGATAAAAATCCGGTGCTGGGTGGGCAGCGTGATGCCCGCCACCGTGGTGTGCTCCGAGAAGTAATGCGCCCCCGGCGTGCCGCCGTTAATGTCCACGTCGTAGTCGTGCCGGCGGATGAGGCCATCCTCCGCGACGTAATAGGTTTGCACCGGGCAGTGCGTGGCGATGGAGTCGGGGAAGGTGACCTGCATGCGCTGCCAGGTTTCGCCGTTTTCCTCCCAGGGCCCCAGCTCCGCAATCCGGCAGCCGGGCAGCGCGAAGGTGAAGGGAAACGTGAGGTAGTTCCACATGCCGTAGCCGATGAAGTACGCCAGCTGCGGCGGCGTCCAGGGCGTGTAGAGCGTGTGGCCGGCGAAGGACGCGCGTGGGTTCAGCAGTTCTTCTACCACCGCGCCGGCGGTGGTTTCGATGAGGACCCGGCCCGGCGTCACGGCGGTGCGGTGGTCGGGCGCGCCGAAGGGCCGGTGCGAGGTCCATTCGCGGTGCAGCTGCACGGTCACGGCCAACTCATGCGCCATGATTTCGGCCTGGCCCTTGATGCCCCACAGGCCGCCGCCGAACTTCGCTTTCACGGTCAGCCTCTCCAGCCGGTGCCAGCGTTCGAGGCCGCCGTGGGCCTCAATGGTTTTTCGCAACAAGCTATTCATACGGTGGCGGTGCCGCGCTTACAGGCTGTTGAGAATGCCTGCCAGCTCCGTGGGCTTGGCGAAAAAGGAGGTGTGGCCGCTGTCGATGGTGAATACTTTCACGACGTGGCCATTGGCCGCCACCATCTGTTTTTGCAGGCTGGTGCTCACGCCCACGTCCTTCAGCGTTTCGATGTAGTATTTGGGCACCCGGCCGAAGTTGGCGTCGGTCACGGCCGCCTTGGCCGTGAAGGGCTGCAAGGGCTCGGTACGGTGCCGCTCCACCACCATTTTCTTGATGTCGTCGGAGCAGTCAGACGCGAAAATGGGCACAATGGCCTCGGGCTTGATGGTGGCGCTCGACTTGTCGGCCGCCATCACCAGGTTGGGCCCAAACAGGCTGTTGGGGTCCGGGATGCCCAGCACGAACTGCCCATTCTGCGGGAGGAAGGCCGACAGGTACACCAGCTTGTCAATCTTGTTGGGGATGCTTTCGGCTACCTGGGTGATTACCATGCCCGCCAGGCTGTGGCCCACCAGCACCACCTTGCCCGGCTCCTTGTTGATGTAGGCCGACACCGTTTTCACGTAGTTGTCCATCGTGGCCTCGCCCAGGGGCGTCTGGTCGTCGCCGTGCGCCGGCAGGTCGAACACGATGACCTTGTTGCCGGCCTTTTCCAGCATCGGCTTCACTTTGTCCCAGGCGTACTTGCCCACCCAGGCCCCGTGCACCAGCACAAAGGTCTTCCTGGCTTTCTTTTCCGGCTTCAGCAGGGTGAACGAGGCCAGCACGAGGGCCAGGGCCAGCAGCGGGGCAGCCCAGAGGATTCTGGGTTTTAGGAGTTTGTTGTTTTTCATGGGGTTTTTAGGGGTAATGGTGGAAGAAATTCGGGCAGGCGGTGCCGAGCTGGCCCCTACCTGGGGGCAGCGTTTTGTGCGTGGTGGCGCAGGCGTAGCGAGGGGGCTGCGAGCGGTCAGCCTTGAGGCGTTTCGGGGCCGACCGGGTAACGGCCGTTGGAAGAAGCCGGGCCGGGCAGGTCTTTGTGGAAGGTGGCCAGCAGCAAGGCCGTGTCCCAGTAGAAAACGGTGAGCTCCGTCACCTTACCGTCCTTCAGGTGCCAGTGGTTCATAAACGGCATGGCGTAGGGGGCATTATTCCGCCGCAGCTGGGCCATGAGCTCCCCGGTGGCCACCACCACATCGTCCGGGGCCCCGTCGCGGGTGAAGTACTGAATGGATTCGGTGCGCAGGCTGGCCCAGGTTTGGGTGATGGCCGAGAATAGCTTGATGTAGCCGGCCCGGCCGTGGTAGATGCCCCCAAACGGCAAGGATTCCGGCACGTGGATTTGCACGTGCTCGTCGAGCAGGGGCAACACTTTGCTTAAATTATTTTCCTGGATACGATGGTAGATACCTTCAATGATTTGCTTGGAAGTCGACATACCGCAGGATAGGAAGGAGTGATTCTTACGCCGGATAAATCAAGGGTTGTGCCACCCACTTTTCAAACCTTCGTGCAGCTGTAGCGCAGTAATTTAATAGGATATAACACGTTGTAATTAAGGTAATTGACTTGCTTTGTGCGGTGACTGCATTGTGTTTGCTGACGTATTCCGGGAAGACGCTTCGCTGGAGTAATCCAGGAATTCTGGATAGGTACAGCAAGGTTTCTGGATACTTAGCGGGGGTTGGGCAATTAGGGTTAACCCCAATTGCCCAACCCCCGCTAAGCTCATCGCCTGCTAAGCTGAGGTGAAGCAGCAGCGAGCAACTGGCAGAAATGCAGGATGACTTTTGCCCAAGACCTTGGCCCTCTCAACAAAGCAAAATAGGCCTTTAAAACAAAGTAGGCGCTTTTAGGGAAAGCTACCTTTGCCCTAACAAAAACAACCCCATGATAGACCACGTCATCCTCCCCGTTAACAATTTTGAACGCTCCGTTCCTTTTTACACCCAGGTGCTGAAACCCCTTGGCATCGCCATGACAATGGACTTCAAAGGCGAGAGCGGCCACCCCGATTTGAAGGGTTTTGGCGATGGCAAAACCATCTTCTTTTGGTTGAAAGAAGGCCAGGCCAGTGCCAATGGCCTGCATGTTGGGTTCGTAGCGAAAGACCATGCAACGGTTGACGCGTTCCACGAAGCTGCGGTGGCCGAGGGCGCGCAGAGCAAGGAAGCACCACGGGTTTTCCCGGAATACTATCCCGGCTATTACGCAGCCTGGATAATAGACCCCGATGGCTATGAAATCGAACTAGTTCATAAAAGCTGAATCCTCTTTCCTATTAAAACTGCTTGCCGTTCTGCTGTTCGACAGGCTACGTAAAATCCCTCTCACACAGGACTATACTAACGATGGAGCAGAATAATTATGGAGGTGCGTTGCAGCACGCAATCGGCTCCGGGTTTGGGGCGGCATCTACCGCTGCTGAGGTAATCAGCGGAATTGACCTGACGGGCAAAACGGCCATTGTAACCGGAGGATATGCCGGCATTGGCCTGGAAACGGTAAAGGCATTGGCGGCGGCCGGCGCTACCGTTATTGTCCCGGCCAGAAACCTGGAAAAAGCAAGTAAGAGCCTGGCCGGAATTGCTAACGTGGAACTCGACGCGATGGAGTTGATGAACCCCCAATCCATTGACGCTTTCGCGGATAAATTCCTGGCTTCGGGGCGGCCCTTGCATTTGCTCATCAACAACGCCGGGATTATGTGGGTGCCGTTGCAGCGGGACGAGCGCGGCTACGAATCGCAGCTTTCCACCAATTACCTGGGGCATTTTCACCTGGCCGCCAGGCTGTGGGGTGCATTGGCAAAAGCCGGTGGCGCCCGAGTGGTAAATGTTTCCTCGTGGGGACACCACTTTTCGCCTTTTGTATTCGACGACCCCAATTTTCTTAACCGAGAATTCGATTCCTTCGCGGCCTACGGCCAATCCAAAACCGCCAGCATTTTATTTTCTCTGGAATTAGATAACCGCGGGAAAAGCGTGAGTGTCCGCGCGTATTCGCTGCACCCGGGCATCATCTCAGAAAGCGAATTGAGCCGAAATGTTCCACACGAGGACTTGGTGAGCTATGGCGTTTTTGATGAAAGTGGTCAGGTTATTAACGACCCTTCCAAGGGGTTGAAATCACTCGCGCAAGGAGCTTCCACAACGGTTTGGTGCGCCACCAGTCCGCAACTGAATGCACTCGGCGGGGTCTATTGCGAAAATGCCGACATTGCCGAATTGGATAACTCGCAAGCGAATGAGTCGCAAGAGGGCACGAGCGACACACAACTGATGAAGGATGTCCTGCCTTATGCCTTGGAAGAAGAGGCCGCCAAGAAGCTTTGGGTAATGAGTGAGCAGTTGACCGGTGTGAATTTCACTATTTAACCAGTAATTGTTTGATAAGAATAAAAAGGTGCATTTACCGGAATCTCATTACTCGCAGCGTGAAAATATAATCTTATGGCAGGGAAAGAGCAAAGTAAATACGCTGAAATTCTATTGTCTTGCATAGAGGAGAAATACTTCAAAGAGGAAATTGCATTGGAGCACCATTCATTTGCCCGCGTCGTATCGGGTGAAATGAAAGTGGTACAGGCCGATAAAACATACACCTTTGGTCCGGGGGACACCTTGCTATTTCCTTGCAATCGCCTGTCTACTCTCATTAAAAGTCCAAAGAACGGCCAACCTTATAAAGCAGTGGTGATATTTTTTACGCCAGCAAGACTGAAAGAATTTTACAGCAATAATCCGATTAATCTGACCGACGCGCCTGCTCCTAAAATCAAAATGTTTGAGAAGCATCCCTTGTTAGAGAGTTTTTTTGCTTCGCTGATTCCTTATTTTGATTTAGAAAGTGAACTGCCGGAAAGAGTCATTTCTATAAAAATAGCGGAGGCAATAGCCATCCTTCGCACCATTGACAAGAACATAGATAATCTGCTGGCAGATTTTTCTCAGCCTATCAAAATCAATCTAGTCGATTTCATGGAGCATAATTATATGTTTAACATGACCATGGAAAAGTTTGGCTATTTGACTGGAAGGAGTTTGACCACATTTAAGCGCGACTTCAAAAAGGCGTTCGACACTACTCCGCAAAAATGGATTATTCAAAAAAGGTTAGCGCTGGCCCACCACCTGTTGGGTGAGAAAAAACAGAAGCCAATCGATGTGTATCTGGAAGTAGGGTTTGAAAATCTTTCACACTTTTCTTTTGCCTTCAAAAAGCATTTCGGCTATACACCAACAGAACTGATATAGTAAATCTGGTGCGCTTAGTGAATAAGTTTTGTATTAGGCGCATCTGTTTATAAGAATTGATTTTTATAAACAGGCTAAAGGTTAACATACTATACACAGTTTGCTGTGGCCGCTGGGTCGAGCGCGTGTCCCCTTCAGTGGTGAGTATCGGCTTCGCGCAGATTCTCAAACTGATTGCTGACCTGCATCGCCCAGGCGGCCATGCCCAGCAAGACCGGCTCCAGCGCCTTGCCGGCCGGAGTCAGGCTGTAGACCGTCACCGGTGGCATCACCTGCTCCACCGTGCGCAGAATCAACTCGTCGGCTTGCAACTGTTTGAGGTGCTGTACTAGCATTTTCTCGGTAATGGCGGGAATGGCTCGCTTGATTTCGCTGTAGCGTTTCGGGCTAACGGTTAAGTAGTACAGGATGATGGGTTTCCAATGCCCACCAATCTTGTTCATGACATACGTAATGGGGCAGTTCGATTCGGAAATGCCGTTGTTCTGGTTGCGCGTGGACGCTTCTTTAATGCTGGTCATGGCTGCTTACTTTGGGGTAGGTGCTTGTTAGAAAGTAAGTGTAAAAATGGTTTTGCAGCTCAATTAAACTAACCGCCCTCATGAACATTACCCTCACCGGCTCGCTGGGTAACATTGGCCGCCCGTTGGCCGATTTGCTGTTACACCACGGCCATTCTGTGACCGTTATCAGCAGCGACCCCCGCAAGGCTCCGGCCATTGAAGCACTGGGCGCCACGGCCGCCATCGGCTCGGTGGCGGATGCCGCTTTCTTAACGGAAACTTTTCGGGGCGCCGATGCCGTGTACACCATGGTGCCGCCCAACTGGAGCGTGCCTGATTACCGGGCCTACATCGCTCGAACCGGGGAGGGCTACCGGGCCGCCATTCAGGCGGCCGGCGTGCGGCAGGTTGTCAACCTAAGCAGCGTGGGGGCCCACCTGAGCGGCGGCACCGGCCCGATTGCCGGCCTCTACGACGTCGAGCAGGCGCTCGACACGCTCGACGGGGTTACGGTCACCCATTTGCGGCCCGGCATATTCTACGTCAACTTCCTCTTTGACATTCCGCTGATTCGCCGCCAGGGCCTCATGGGCAATAACTATGGCGGCCAAACCAACTTAGTGCTAGCGCACCCGCGCGACATTGCGGCCGCGGCAGCGCAGGAACTGCAACGCGTGGGCCCCGGCCCGCGCTACCGCTACGTGGCGAGCGAAGTATGCCGGGCCGCCGAGGCGGCACACGTGCTGGGCAACGCCATTGGCCAGCCGACGTTGCCCTGGGTCCAGTTCAGCGACGCGGACACGTACGCCGGGATGACGGCGGCCGGGATGTCTCCTGCCATTGCCGGCACCTACGTGGAATTAGGTCAGGCCATTGGCAGCGGCATGCTGTTCCAGGATTTTGAGGACCAGCGGCCGGCCATCGAAGGCGGCATTCCGCTAGCGGACTTTGCGCAGGAATTCGCCGCCGTTTACCAGGCCCAATCCTAGACGCCGCTCCCGGCCGAAAAGAAGCCGCCCCGCCCGTTATGGAAAAACTGGACCTGGTGCATACCGACCCCCGCTATTATTCCGCCGCCGACCAACCTGAATTCGTGTTATTACACAAACAGTCATGAAAATTACCCGCTTATCCTGGGCCGGCCTGCTGCTGGAAAGTCCTTCGACAACGCTGTACATCGACCCGCTGCAAAACGTAGCCCACTTGGCGGCTTTTCTTGGGCCACCTAAATTTCCTGTTCTGCCCATTCCGGCGCCTAAATTCGGACCAGCGAACGTACTCGTTACGCACATTCACCCGGACCATTTCGACCAACCCTATTTGGGGGAACTCCTGAAAAACGGAGGCGAGCTCTGGGGCCCGGGGCCGGTCCACGGCGCGGCCCTGGCCATGGGGCTCACTGCGTACTGCCCCGACCTCTACGAAACGTTCGCCGTGGGCGACTTCCGTATTACGGCGGTCCCCGCCGTCGACTGGATTGGCGATGAGCAGGTGTCGTACGTGGTCAGCGACGGACAGCACACCATCCTGCACGGCGGGGACACCAACTGGCACGGCTACTGGTGGAACATCGCCCAACGGTTCGGCCCCCTGGACGTGGCTTTTCTCCCGGTTAACGGGGTGGTGGGCGCCGTGCCAGGCGTGAACCCGGCGAGCGGCATATTCGGCACCATGACCCCGGCGCAGGCCGTCACCGCCACCCGCCTGTTGGGCGCCCCGGCGTTGGTGCCCATGCACTACGCGCAGTTTGACAATCCCCCGGTGTACCAGCAGTTTCCGGCCATCGAGTCCGCCCTTGACGAGGCAGGCAACCAGCAGCAAGTTGCCATCCGCCGGCTGAAAGACGGAGAAACCATTGACTTGTAGGGGCGCAGCATCTCGGCATTATAACCCTGCGGGGAGTTAAGACAGCCCGCGCGCGCGCGCAGAAATTCCTGGTAGGCCGCTTGCCGCGTCACAGTACGCAAGAGCGTGTTGTTGCCTCCACGAAGTCAGCTATTGCCGACAACAAGAGCCGTCGGGTACCCCACGCCTCACTTTTACCCCCCTCACTTATTCAGCCTGCCCCCATGAAGAACGCAGAATTCTCGGTTGTTGAAGAACAGCCCGCGCGGAGCCCACAACCCTTCGCCACCGACCCGCACCTTGACCCGCAGGTCATCTCATTCCTCAAGACCTTGAACACGGGCGGCCCCGGCCTGGAAACCCTGCCGCCCCTGGACGCGCGCCAGGTGTTGGTCGGTGCACAGGCTTCGGTCGACGTGGACTTGTCGGGTATCGAAGTAAGCCAGAAAACCATCGAGCAGGACGGCTACACCGTGCCGCTGCACATCGTGCGCCCTGCCGGTACGGCCGGTACCGTGTTGCCGGTGTTTATTTTCATCCACGGCGGCGGCTGGGTGTTGGGCGACTTCCCCACCCACCAGCGCATGGTGCGCGATTTGGTGGTGCTTTCGTGCTTTGCGGCGGTGTTTGTAAACTACACCCCGACGCCGGACGCGCCGTTTCCGCAGGCCATTCACGAAATCTATGCCGCCACCAAATGGGTGGCGGAAAACGGGGGCGAAATCGACGTGGACGGCCATAACCTGGCGGTGGTGGGCAACAGCGTGGGCGGCAACATGACGGCCGTCACCACCTTGCAAGCCAAGGCGAAAGGCGGCCCGCACATCAAGCTGCAAATCCTGCTCTGGCCCATCGTAGACGCTGATTTTGACACGGAATCGTACCAGCGCTATGGCCAGGACCGGTTCCTGACCACCCCGCTCATGAAGTGGATGTACGATATGTATATTGCCGACCCCGCTCAGCGGAAGCAGATTTACGCCTCGCCGCTGCAAGCCACCGTGGAGGAGTTGCGCGACCTGCCGCCCGCCCTCATTCAGGTGGCCGAAAATGACGTGCTGCGCGACGAGGGCGAGGCCTACGGCCGCAAGCTGAGCGCGGCCGGGGTGCCCGCCACCACCATCCGCTACAATGGCATGATTCACGATTTTGGCCTGCTCAATGGCCTGGCCCACGTGCCGGCGGTTAAGTCCTTGTTTTTGCACGCGGCGGCGGAACTGCGGAAGTACCTCGGCGAGGGCAGCTAGCGCCCCCCTTGCCGGGGTGCGGCAGTAGGACTGAGCGGATACCTTCGCCCTTATGCAAAAAGAAGTTCTAAAGAGCGGATTTATACGCTAAGCCCTTTTCTGCTTCTGGGCGTAATTGTAGACCGTGCCATAGGCCACACCTAACGGCCTGCTGACTTGGTTCATGGATAGGCCTTCTGCCAGAATCAGGGCAATGGCTTTCTGCTTGGCTGGGGCCAGTGGGGGAGGGGCCACGTGCCTTGGGCATAGCCCAATCCCGTCTTTCGTAGCAGCACGGTCAGCAACCGATGCAGCAACTTGCCTAATCCGTAGCGAAACGCAGAAAACGGTGACAACAGCATGAATTTGTGTAACTGACTGATTAGTAATTGACTATGCTACTAAACCCGTTTGCGGGTTTTCTGGCCAATTTCTTGGTTCGACACAAAGCATCATTACCTTAATTGCGTTGCAGGGTGCTAACGGGACGAGGTAGCAGACTATCAGGCAACAGGCCAAACTGCCGCAAGTGGTGGTGGAAATGCTTGAAATGGAACACCAGCCACTGCCGATAATTCAGGTTGCCAAAGGCCGGGTGCACGGCCGTAGCGGCTGGCTGCTGGGCGTACTGCGCAAAAAAATCGTCCAGATTCAGGAGCGCCGCGGTGACGGCCGCCGGCAACGACGGCAGTTGCAGAGGCCCCGGCGGGCGCGCCGTGGCGGGGTTGCTGGGGCTGATAGTGAAAGGGGCATTTTCCTGCAAATAGGCTTGCATGTGGGCAAGGCGCGGGCTGGGCGGCGGGACGGGCAAACCGTAGCGGCCCATGGAAAGGCGCACCGCGCCGGCCAGGTGCTCCACCATGTGCTGGGCCGTCATCTGGCCCCAGATAGGGGCCTGAGTTGGGTCGAGGCGTGCGAGCAGGGTCGGCACATCGCGCTGCAAGAAGGCAACAGTTTCGGCTTCGGAATAAGGAAAGCCAGGCAGGAGGTCGGGCATAATGAAAGGGAGTGAAAGTAGGTTTAGGCAGTGGCTAGCGTCGGCGCCGGGGCGGGGAGTACCGCCACGTCCGGCGGCAGCAGCTTGTAGAGCACCGGCGTGACGATGCGCGAGAGCAGCAGCGAGGAACTCAGGCCGCCCACCAGCACCCAGGCCAGCGGCGTGTAGAGGGGGGCCGTTTCCAGAATCAGCGGCACCAGTCCGCCGATGGCCGTGAGCGTCGTCATCAGGATGGGAATGAAGCGGGTTTCACCGGCTTCCTCAATGGCCTGCTGCAGCGGCAGGCCTTGCGCGCGCAGCTGATTGGTGTAGTCGACCAGCAGAATGGAATTCTTGATTTCGATGCCGATGAGGGCCACGAAGCCGATGATGGCGGTGAAGGAAAACGGGTAGCCCGCCAGGTGCAGCGCCAGCACCCCACCCACCGCGCCCAGCGGCACCACCGACAGCACAATCAGCGTGCTTTTCAGCGAGCCAAACTCCAGCACCAACACCAGCACAAAGGCGAAGGACGAGAGCAGAATGGTGGTGCCAAAGCCTTCCAGGGCGTCGTCCTTGTTTTCCTGCTCGCCAGCCATCTTGTAGTAGTAGCCCGCCGGAAACTTCAGCTTATCCAGGCGCTTGGCGGCCGCTTTTTGCAGCGTGGCGTAGAGGTAGCCGTCTTTGGCGAAGGCGTTGACGGTGGTGTAGCGGGCCTGGTCGAGGTGGCGGATGGCGGGCGCGGCGGTTTGCAGACGCACGTCGGCCACCTCGCGCAGGGGCACTACCCGGCCGGTGGCGGCGGGCACGTACAGGCGGTCGAGCACGGCCAACTGCTGGAAGCCGCCGGGGCGGGCCAGCGTCACGGTCACGGGCAGCTTGTCCTGGCCGTTGCCCTGGGTGAGCTCGGCGGCGGGCAGGCCCGCCACGGCCAGGCGCACGGTGCGGTCGATGTCGGCGGTGGCCACGCCCAGCAGACCCGCTTTTTCCTTGTTGATGTCCACTTTCAAGTCGGTAGCGCGGTTGGCCACCGGGTTGTAGAAGTAGGTAGTGCCCGGCACGGCGCGCAGCTCCTGCTCCACCTGCATCGAGAGCCGCCGCAGCGTATCGAGGTTGTCGCCAAATATCCGCACCGCCACCGGCGCTTCTAGTGGGGGGCCCTGCTCAAAGTCTTTGACCTCGACGCGGGCGTTGGGATACGTAGCCAGCTCGCGCCGCAGGCGCTGCACCAGCGCATTTTTCTCCTCCCAGGTTTCGGCCCGGCACTGCACGAAAATCTGGGCAAAATTGGGCTGCTCGTTGCGCTGGGGCACGTTGTAGTAAATGCTGGGCTGGCCTTTGCCTACGTTGGTGGTGTAGTGAATGATATCGGCCGAATGCCGGGCCAGCACCCGCTCCACGTCGCGGGTCACGCGGTCCGTTTCGGGGATGCCCGCCGAGTTGGGCATCTCCACGTTCACCAGGAACTGCGGCTTTTCGGCCTTGGGAAACAGGCTGAACCCCATGCGCGGCACGGCTACCCCCAGGCCCAGGCCCACCAGCCCGAAGGCCACGAGCAAGGACGCTTTGGGATGCCCCAGCGCCCAGTGCATCAGCCGCCCGTAGGTGGCATCTACGCCCCGGTGCAGCCCCCGCAGCAGGAAATTGCCTTCCGGGTTGTCCGATTCCCGCAGCAGGCCCGACGCCAGAAACGGCACGATGGTGAGCGAAACCACCAGCGAGGCGGCCACTGCCGTTACCACGGCCGTGGGCAGCCCCCGGATAAAGGCCCCCGGCGAGCCCGGCAGCCGGAGCAGGGGCACGAAGGCGATGATGAGCGTGACCGTGACGCCGATGACGGGCAGGGCCAGCTGCGCGGTGGCCTCAATCACGGCCTGCGTGCGGCTGAGGCCCGTGCGCAGCATCCGCTCGATGTTTTCGACCACTACAATGGCGTCATCCACCAGAATGCCCAGGGCGACAATCAGCCCCACGATGCTGAGCTGGTTGATGGTAAAGCCCAGGGCATTAAGCAGAAACAGGCCAATGCTGAGCGAGAGCGGGATGGAAATCATGACCACCAGCGCCGAGCGCCAACCTAGCGGCAGCAGCGTCAGGCTCACGAGCAGAATGGCCAGGGTAAAGTCCTTGCCCAGCCGCGCCAGCCGATGCTTGACGCTGGCGGCCTGGTCGAACGTGGTCACCAGTTTCATATTGGCCGGCAGCGTTTTTTGGAAGGCCGCTACCACCGGGCCGGCCTGCTTTTCGAGGTTGGTGATGTTCTGGCCAGGCTTCTGGGAAGCCGTTATCATCACCCCGCGCACCCCGTTGAGGCGGGTGATGTGGCGGGCCTCGGCGTAGCCAAAGCGCACGTCGGCCACGTCGCGGAGCAGGATGATTTTGCCGCCCCTGGCATAGACCACCACGCTTTCAATCTCGGCGAGCGTGCGCAGGTCGCCGCTGGTTTTCAGGTTGAAGCGCCGGCTGCCCACTTCCACGCTCCCGCCGGGAATGTTGAGGTTCTCGCTTTGCAGGGCGCCGAGCACGGCAGCGGGCGGAATGTTCTGCTGGGCCAGTTTTTCCAGGTTCAGGGCTACGCGGACTTCGCGCTGGGGGTAGCCCCAGATTTCCACCTTCTTGAAGCCTGCCACGCGCTGCTCCAGCTGGTCCTGGAGCTTTTCGGCCCAGAATTCCAGGTCCTGGTACGAGGCATTCGGACCCAGCAGCATGTACTGGTACACGTTGACGTCCGACGACTGAAACCGCTTCACTTCCAGGCGCTGCAGGCTGGCGGGCAGCTCCGGGCGGGCGGCATTCACCTCGCGCACCATCTCCTGGTACTTGTCTTCGGGGTCTACCGAGAAGTCATATTCCACCTTCACGATGGCCAGTCCGTCATCAGCCGTGGAGTTGACTTTCTTGACGTTTTCGAGCTCATTGAACCGCTTTTCCAGCGGCTGCACCACGTCGTTTTCCAGGTCGGCGGGCGAGGCGCCGGGGTACACGGCTACCACCGTGAAGGTGGGAAAATTCACCTCCGGGTCTTCGCCGCGGGGCATGGTGAGCAGGGACTGCAACCCCGCCGCCAGCAGGGCCACGAACAGAATGAGCGTGAATGAGCGGTTCTGAACGAAAAATTCGATAAAGCGACGCATGACCAATACTTGAAGGTTAGTTGCGGGTAGTCAGCGGTTCGGCGTGGCCAGCGGCCGGCTGCACCTGAATGGTGGAGTATTCCGTGAGGAAGCCCGCCCCCTTGGTCACGACCTGGGCCACCGAGTCGAGGCCGGCGCGCACGTACACCTGCGCGCCTTCCACAAAAGCTACCCGAATGGGCAGCTTGCGCACCCGTCCGCCGCGCCCGGCCGGCGCGAACACGAAGGCATTTTCACCTTCGCCTTCCACCAGCGCCTCCGCCGGGATAATGTGGTAGGTGGCCTGCTGCTGCGGGTGGAGCGTAGCGCGGGCAAACAGCCCGCTGGCCAGGGCGGCGCCGGCCTCGGGCCGGACCTGGATGTCAATCTGCCAGGTCCCGCTGGCCGGGTCGGCTCCGGCCGCCAGGCGTTTCACCCGACCCATAAAGTCGCGGCCGGGGTAGGCATCGAGGCGCACGGTGGCCGGGTCGCCCACGTGCAGCCGGGCCCAGTCCTTATCGGCCACGCCTGCCTGCAGCATCCAGGTGTCGTTGCCGGCCGTGGCGTTCATAAACAGGACCGGCGTGCCGGGCGCGGCCAGTTCGCCTTCGTTGAGCAGCTTGCGCACGATGCGCCCGGCCACCGGCGCGCGGATTTCGGAAAATTGCTGGTTGAAGCGCGCAATGCGGGCTTGCTCCTGGGCCACGGCGTAGGCGGTGCGCAGGTTTTCCACGGCCTCGCGCGGGGCGGCGCTGTCGGCCAGCAGGCGGCTGAAGCGGTCCAGGTCGCGGCGGGCCTTGGTCTGGTTCTGCTCGGCCTGGGCCACCTGGGCGCTGATTTCGGTCAGGTCGAGAGCGGCTAATAGTTGGCCCTGCCGCACATAATCGCCTTCTTTCACCAGCACGCGGCGCACGAGGCCCCCGGTTTTGAAGGAGAGCCGGGCCTCGGTTTCGCTACTCAGCCGCCCCGAGGCGGTAATGGGCTGGGCCAGCTGCTGCGTTTGCACTGGCGCCAGGGTCACGGCGACGTTGTCGGTGGCCGCCGCTTCGGTGGCCGCGGGCCGGGGCTTTTTACAGCCGCCGAGCAAGGTGCCCGCCAGCGCCACGGCCGCGAGCAAAGGGAAAGAAAAACCGGGCTTATTCATGACGCAAAACCAGTAATTGAAATGACAGCGAAAAAGAAAGCGGCCGCCTACTCGGCAGCCATGGCCTGCCGCAGCTCGGCTTCGCGGATGAAGACGTCGTAGCCCGCAATGACCCGGGCGAGCTGCGCGTTGGTTTGGCGGGCGGTGGCATCGAGTAATTCGAGCACGATGGCCTGGCCCTCGACGTAGCGGCGGCGCACGATGGCGTAGCTTTTCTCCGCGTTGAGCTGGGCCGCTAGGGCGGCTTCGCTGGCCTCGCGGGCCGAGGCGAGGTTGTCGTAGGCTTGGGTGACCTGCAGCTGCAATTGCTGCACGAGGTCGGCGCGCTGGGCCTGCACATCGTCCAGCGCCAGGCGGGCCAGCTGCTCCTCGCCCCGCTTGATGCCGCCCCGAAACAGGTCCCAGCTCAGTGCGAACTGCATAAACTGAAACCGCTGCTGCGGCACGTCAAAATGGTAGCCGTAGCCCTGGTAGCCCAGGTCCGTCACCCAATTCAGCTGCGGATAAAGCCGCCCGGCCCGGCGTTGGCGCAGGCCGAAGGCGCGGGCGGCCTCGGCGTGTGCTACTTGCTCCAGCTCCGGCCGCTGCGCCAGGGAAGTCGTGCGGTAGGCGCTCAGGCTGGCGCCCTCCGGTGCCGTCAGGGTAGTGCCGGAGGGCTCTTCCACGGCAATGCTGTCGTCGAGGGGCCGGTTGAGCAGGTAGTTGAAATTGGTACGGGCCAGCTGACGGCGGTTAATGGCCGTGGCCAGGTCGCGCTGGTTGCCGGCGAGCTGGGCTTTGGTATTGTACACCGCGTCGTTAGTGGTAAGGCCGGCGTTCAGGCGGGCCTGGTTCACGCGCAGCAACTCAGCCAGGGTGTGGGTGGTGGTGCGGTAGATGGCCACGGCCGCGCCCGCCTGCAGGTACTGGTAGTAGGCCACTTCAATCTGGTGGCGCAGGGTGTTGCGGTAGGCTGCCTGCCGGGCCTGCTGGGCGGTCAAGAGCTCCTTCTGGGCCTTGTAATTGAAGTATATATCCGTGTTGAACAGCGGCTGAATGATGCGGACCTTGGTTTCCTGGAAGTTATTGGGCAGCAGCTGCGTCGATACGTTGGCAATCTGCGGAAACCGGTTGGTGCCGGTCAGCGTGTTCAGGGTGCTGTACACCGGGTTCACCAGGTCGCCCACGGGCAGGTCGATGGTGCGCCCACCGTTAGCCAGCGAGTAAGTCGCTCCCAACTGCACCAGCGGCTGAAAAAGCCCGCTGGTCTGGCGCACCTGCTGGGTGGCAGTGGCCACGGCAATGCCCTCACGGCGGAGGGCCACGTTCTGGGTCAGGCCCATTTCCACGTAGCCTTGCAGGGTGTGGTTGGTGAGCTGGGCGGCGGCTGGTTGAGTTGCCCAAATGCCCGCCAAGGCAACGCCCAAGGCTACCCGTTGCAAGCCAATGTTACCACCGATAAATAAGTTTACAGTGTTCATGTTAGGAGCAAAAAAAGGGTCAAAGCCCGTACTGAAGCACTTTGTTAAACAAGTCCATGGCCTCGTCCATTATGGAGAGGCGGCGCTGCTCGGAAAATATCATCAGGCGCTTGCGCAAAAACAGGGCGGCCAGGCCGTGCACCTGGCTCCACACCATCAGGGCGGCCGTTTCGGCATCGTTGCAGTGAAACACGCCGGCCTCCATACCCTGCTGCATCACCTGCACTACCCGGTCGAAGGCGGCCCGGCCGCTGGCCCAGGGCTCGGCTTCGCCCCGCGCTTGCACTGCTTCCATGGGGCCATTCATGATAAACATCAGCTCGAACAGCTCAGGGTGCTCAAACGCGAACTGCAGGTACTGATGACCAATAGCTTTGAGGCGCTCGGCAGGAGGCTCGATGTCGAATACCGAATCAAAAGCGTGTTTTAGCTGTCCGAAAGCCTGGTTTTGCAGGGCAAACAACAGCTCGTTTTTGTCTTTGAAGTACAGGTAGATGGTGGCGGGGCTGTACTCAATGGCTTCCGCAATGTTGCGCATACTCACCTTCTCGAAACCCTGCTCGTTGAACAGGTGCTGCGCCGCCGCCAGGATGGCCTGACGCCGCTCGGTTTTTTCGCGTTCTTTGCGTTCGGTGATGCCCACGGTGATGCTAGGGAAATAAATACAGTGCAAATATAGTGAACAGTGTTCAGTTGACTACAAAATTAAGTGGGCCTCGGTTCCAAGCATCTTAAACCGCTGCCAGTTGTTCGGTCCCAGCCCGGGCCGACAGTTCTATTTCGTCGAAATTCAGGTCAATTCGCACCCCCGCGTTTCCACTGATTTTTAAGTGGCCATCCACTTGTTTGCTCAGGCCCCGAATCAGGTTGAGTCCCAGGGTTCCGCTGCGCTGGGGGTTGAAGTCGGCGGGAAAGCCCGTGCCGTTGTCGCTGATTAGCAGGTAATAGGTCTTCCCAACCTGGCTGAGCTCTACGCGGATAATGCCGGGCTCCTGCGTTCGGAAGGCGTATTTGAGGGAGTTGGTGATGGCTTCGTTCAGAATTAGGCCCACGGGCACGGCCAGCGCCACGTCCAGCGCCACATCTTCCACTGCCAGTTCTGCCTGCACATACTCCTGGCAATCAAAAGTGGCAATCAGGTAGCTGACAATTTCGGCCACGTAGGCCTGCATGGGCACACTGGCCAGCTGCGTGCCCTGGTAGAGCTTCTGGTGAATGAGCGCCATAGAATGCACCCGGTTCTGGCTCTCGCGGATGGCCGATAACGCCGCCTTATCCTGCAAATAGCTGCTTTGCGAATACAACAGGCTGCTGATAATCTGCAGGTTGTTCTTCACCCGGTGATGAATTTCCTTCAGCATCCATTCCTTGTCCTCCAGGGCTAATTCCAGCGATTTGTTTTTTTGGTTTATTTCATCTTGCTGCGCTTCCAGCTGTTGGTTGCTGCGCTGTTTGAGGCGGTAGCGGTTGTAGCCCAGACCCAGCAGCAACGTCATCAGCAGCGCGCCGACCAGCAAGGCATTGCGCTGAAGCTCACGCTGGCGAAGGCTGGCGCGCTGCACAAAATTCTGCTTGGTGAGCAGGGCCATGTTGTGCTCCCGCTTTTCGGTGTTGTACTGCATGCGCAGGTTGGCAATCGCCGTGCTGCTGCGGGTATTGAAGATGGAGTCATTCAGCGCTTTGTACCGTTGGTAGTACGCGATGGCCGCCGATAAATTTCCTTGGGCGGAATCTACCTTGAAGCGCAATAAGTAGAAGCCCGCATTTTCGGTCAGCGATGCCGTTTGACTGCCAATGGCCGCGCCTTTATCGAGGTAAAACCGGGCCTTGGCAAACTGATGGGTATCCGTGTAAATGCGACCGAGCAACACGCAGGACGTGTACTGAATTTGACGGTAGAATATTTCGAATTTTTTGTTTTGGCGGGCCAGGGAGGATGCCAGGGCGACTCCCTGCAGGGCCGCCTTTTCGGCCCGCGCGTACTGCTTGCTCGCTACGTACCCATTGCCCAAACCCTCGGCCAGCATGTAGCGGGTTACATCGTTGACGGGTGGATTGGCCCGGCTCTCTTTCAGCAGCAAAGCCACTGCCCGCTCCGGCTGATGCATTTTGATGAGCGTGTTAGCTATGGCGCAGGCGGCACGCATGTACGTTTCGGCCGGTGCGGCTTTCTCTTCCCGCTTCATCTGCGCCAATGCCAGGTAGCGGTACGTCAGGCTGGGGGCATATTGGCGGAGGGTTTCGTGGATTTCCGCCATCCGCATGTAGAAATTGCTCAGATAGACCAGGTCATTCGCTGCCTTCGCGCTTTCAATCGCCGCCAATTCGAAGCGAATAGCCTCCTGGTAGTTGGCCATTTGCTCGTCCACGGCTACCAATAGGTCAAAGGTGTAGTGCAGGCGGCGGTAGCCGATGCTTCGGTACTCGGCCAGCACCTGCAGCAGCTCGTCGTGCGCCTGGGCGTAGCGCGCCTGGGCGAGGTGCATATCGGCAATCCATTTGAGCAGATACGCCGCCCTTTCCAGGTCGTGCGTCGCCAGGTAAAGGCGCCGGGCTTTTGCAAAGCATTCCATGGCGCGGAACAGGTCGCCCGAATTGGCGCGGTAGGCAATGCCTGCGTAGAACCAGCCAATTGCTTCCAGGTGCTTGTCCCGAAGGGCTACGCTCTGCGCGATGCCTTGCTGCAGCAAGGAAGTGCCCTGGGTAGTCTGGTTGAGTAAGAGCAGGATACGGCCGGTGATGTACAGGCTGTTTATTTTGCCCCTGGCAAAGCGCAACTCGTCGCTCAGGCGCTGGGCCTGCTGGCTGTAGGCATAGGCGCTATCCAAACCCATCAACAGCTCTTCGCGCCGGGTAACCAGGGCATTGCTTAGCCGTAGCAAAAGGTTCACCCGGTTTGTATCCGGCGGGCATTGCCATACCCTGGCTTTTAGGCTGTCCACTGAGGCCCGGCCCAACAGGGGGGCCAATGGCTCAGCTTTCACTATCGGGCCAGCACCAAGCAGCAGCAGAAAAAGTAGCCGGAGTTTCATGTTGACCATCAACTCCAATGGATGGATAAGGCAGCGCTTGACTATATTAAGATACGGCAATTGTCTGGCTCATGCAATAATGCCCGAAATTAGCTTACATCAGGGCAACAGGGCGTGCTTTGCGGATGCACTTCGCTAGTCCTGGGCCAACACGCGCGCATCGGGCCGGCTTGCCCGGGTCACGGCCTCTACGTCATCAAACGCCAACGTGATGCGTACGCCCTGCTGCCCGTCAATTCGCAACCGCCCATCAATCTGCTTGCTCAGGCCCCGAATCAGACTCAGTCCCAGGGTTCGGCTGCGCTGGGGGTTGAAATCGGCGGGCAAGCCCACTCCGTTGTCACTGATGTTAAGCACGTAAGTTTTCACAGAACGGGTGAGCTCTATGCGAATGATGCCGGCCTGCCGGGCTGGAAAGGCGTATTTGAGGGAATTGGTAATGGCCTCGTTGAGAATCAGGCCCACGGGCACGGCCAGTGACACATCCAGCTCCACGTCGGCTACTGCAAGCTCGGCCCGGACGAAGCGTTGGCTATCAAAGGAGGCAATCAGGTAATTCGCAATTTCCAGTACGTAGGCCTGCATGGGCACGCTGGCCAGCTGCGTGCCCTGGTAGAGTTTCTGGTGGATAAGGGCCATAGACTGCACCCGGTTCTGGCTCTCGCGAATGGCCGAAAGCGCTGCTTTGTCCGTGAGGTAAATGGTTTGCGAGTGCAACAGGCTGGTGATAATCTGTAGGTTGTTTTTCACCCGGTGATGAATCTCCTTCAGCATCCACTCCTTATCCTCCAACAGTTGGTCCTTGTCCACCAGCAGCAGCTCTTTCTCACTCACTACCTGTTCCAGGGCCTGGTTTTTCTGGTTGATTTCGAGCTGTTTCTTTTCCAGCAGCTGGTTGTTGCGCTGCTTGAGCCGGTAGCGGTTGTAGCTCACGCCCAGCAACAAAGCCAATAGTAGCGTTCCTGCCAAAAAGCCGTTGCGCTGCAACTCTCGCTGCCGGATTTGTGATTGCTGCAATACGTTTTTTTTGGTGAGCAGTGCCAGGCGATGCTCGCGCTTTTCAGTGTCGTAGCGAATTTGTAGCCCCGCAATCAGTTTACTATTCCGCTCACTGAAAATGGAATCGTTTAGGGTTTTGAAGTGCTGGTAATCTTTGAGGGCTTCCGTAAAATGCCCTTGCGCAGAATCGGCTTTGAAAAGCAGTAAGTGAATGGCTGATAATTCTTTTACACTAGCGAACTGGCTACTTGAGGAAAGCACCTTATTGAGCAGCAGGCGGCCAGCATCGTAGCGACGGGTGGCCATATAGACCTTGCTCAGAAGCAGATTGGATTTATATACGTACTGCTGAGCACTGAGCTGAGTACTGTGTTGCCGGTTGGCTTCGGCCAGCTGGACGCCTTGTCGTGCGTATTGCTCGGCCAATGCGTACTGTTTCGTGGCGAGGTAGCACAGCCCGAATCCTTGCGTGGCGATTAAGCGGGTGTATGCATTCGTGGGAGGAAATGCTCGGCATTCTTTTTGAAAAAGCGCCAAGGCTTGCTGCGGCTGGTGCTGGTCAACCAGGGTTTTCGCGATGGTATGGGCTACATAAACGGGGTTTTGGTTGTTTTTAAAAACCTTGTTTTTCTCTGCCAAGGCCAGCGCCTTGTATTGAAAATCAAGATTGAGCCTTTTTTGATTTAACTCGGCATATAAGAGCGCTGCTCTTAGGTAAAAATAGACCAAGTTGCCCGTGTCATGAGTTGCTTTAGCGCTTTCGATGGCCGCCAGCTGAAATCCCAACGCCTCCTGGTATAGCCCCAGCTTCATATCAACTGGCACGAGTAAGTCAAAGGTGTAGTGCAGCCAAGGATAGTGAATCTTGCGATACTTTGCCAAGGCTTGCAAGAGCTCCTCACGCGCCAAGGCATAATTGCCGAGCACGAGGTGCATATCAGCAATTGTTTTTAGCGTGTAAGCTTCTTTCGAACGCTCCGCTGTCAATGCGTACAGCTCCATTGCTTTCCGTAGGCAACTGATTCCTTTTGGAATATCAGCGGCAATGGGACGGTAGGAGCAGCCTAGGTAATACCAGGCCTCGGCTTCGGAATGCTTGTCGTGCTGCTGTCGGCTAAGTGCCAACGCTTGGTGCAACACCGTTTTTCCCTGCGCTGCCTGACTTAGGTAGGGCATGATGCGTCCAAGCAGAACGAGGCTTCTTATTATGCCGCTCTTGTAGGCTAAAGCTTCGCTCAATGATTTGGCACGGTGGGCGTATGCATAAGCGCTATCTAGCCCCGATGCAAACTCGTCTTGCCTGGAAACCAAATCATTGCCTAACGCTAGCAGGACGCCTACTTTGTCAATATTCGCGGGGCTGTGCCAAAGCTGTTTTCGTAAGCTGCTGGCTTGCGCATCCGTCAACAAAGGGGTTAGCGGTTCCGCGCGCGTAGTCCAGCAGGTGGCAAGCATCAGCAGGAACGAGAAGGCATATTTCATACCGATGACTGAATGCAAAAGCCAGCAGCCAATCTGCTAGTTGTCTCCTGGTGAACTCGCGGTGGGCTTGACCGCAATGGTCTTGCGAATCCCTAATTTTTCCATGCGGTACTCCAGGGTGGTCGGCTTGAGGTTGAGCCGTTCGGCCGCGCCGCCACTGCCGCGCACGCGGCCGTTGGTTTGCTGAAGAATGGAGAGGATGTATTCGCGCTCGGTTTCTTCCTGCATCAGCCGCACATCCGTAAGGTCTTTAGGAGCGGTGCCCGGTACTGTCGGCCCTTCCGCAGTGGCAGCTTGCGAAGACCCCAAAAACAAATTGTTGGACAAGGGCCGGC
Organism: Hymenobacter daeguensis; assembly: GCF_054780555.1. Taxonomy (NCBI): domain Bacteria; kingdom Pseudomonadati; phylum Bacteroidota; class Cytophagia; order Cytophagales; family Hymenobacteraceae; genus Hymenobacter; species Hymenobacter daeguensis. Next base: position 612,706 of record NZ_BAAGWC010000001.1, on the reverse strand, counting down.
CCAACGACAGCGGGGACTTGCCGTCGTTGATAATCACGGCCTGCTCGATGACGTTTTCCAGCTCCCGGATATTGCCCGGCCAGGAGTAGTTCAGGAGTTCCTGAAGCATCCCCTCCGGAATGCCCGCGAAAGGCTTGCCCATGCGGCGCGCCGACTTCTGGGCGAAGAAGCTGGCCAGCGAGGGAATGTCGCTGGGCCGGTCCCGAAGCGGTGGCAGCAGGATGGGGAAGATGGCCAACCGGAAGTACAGGTCCAGCCGGAAGCGCCCGGCGGTTACTTCCTGCTCGATGTGGCGATTGGTGGCTACTATAATGCGTACATCTACTTTGATGGGGGTATTGCTCCCCACGCGCTCCACTTCCCTTTCCTGCAGCACGCGCAGCAGCTTGGCTTGCAGCTCCAGCGGCAGCTCCCCGATTTCGTCCAGAAAAATGGTGCCGCCGTTGGCTAACTCGAACTTGCCCACCCGCTTGTCGGTGGCCCCGGTGAAGGCCCCCCGCTCGTGGCCGAACAGCTCGGACTCGATGAGCGTGGCCGGCAGCGTGGCGCAGTTCAGCTTGACCAGCATTTTGTCTTTGCGGGCCGATAGGTTGTGGATGGCCCGGGCGAACAGCTCCTTGCCCGTGCCGCTCTCGCCCAAAATCAACACGGTGGTGTCCGTCGGGGCTACCTGCGTCACCTGGTTGAATACCTGCAGCAGGGGAGGGCTCGTGCCAATAATCTCCTCGAAATTGGCCGAGGTCTTGACCTCTTCCTGCAGGTAGGCATTTTCCTGCCGCAGCTGCTCGCTGAGCTGGGCAATCTTGTCGTAAGCCAAGGCCCGTTCGAGCGTAAACAAGATGGGCTGTTCCAGGCGGTCCAGCAGCACCGAGTGCTCGAAACGATACGCGTCGGGCTGGCGGCTGAAGAACGAAATGTCAAAGGTTTCCCCTTGGCCGGCGGCCAGGGAAAACAGCAGGGCCGAATTAAGTTTAAACGTTTTGGCCGTGAGCTGAACAAGGGCGTGCTCCCTGCACAGCGCTTTGAACGCTTCGTGGTTGTAGAGGTCGGACGCGGCCGTTTCTTCGGCTGGCAGGGCGGTGGCCCGCTTCGTCATTTGCAGGAAACCGGCGGGCGAAATGCTCTGATATTCCTGAAATCCGACCTGGCAGTAGCGATAATAGGTATCGGCGTCGGCTTTGCGGTGCCGCACCGAAAAGAAGTCGAATGGAATGTGCTCCTGCAGCAGTTGGGCGAGCTGCAGCAGCTTCACTTCCCACCCATCACTACCGGCCAACGCTTCCGTAATGGCTATTTGCAGCACCTTTTCCTTGCGCAACGCCATTTCTACGCCGTGGGCGTGCCGGTAGCGGCCAATTTCGAGGGCCATGAGCACATCCTGGTCCCGAAAGGGCTTGACAATGTAGCCGCTGGGGAAGGTGGCCTTCACTTCTTCGAGCACGCTCGGGTTGTCGTTGGCCGAAATGTAGATGAAGGGAATGTGCTCATCGAACAGGTGCTTGGCCAGGTCCAGGCCGCGCTCCTTGCGTTTTAGGTAGATGTCGAGCAGCACCATGTCCGGGCGGGTTTCGGCCATCAGGGCGTGCGCCTCCGCAATGGAATCGGCTATCCCGATAACCCCATAGCCGGCCTGCTCCAGAATCAGCTGCAGGTTGTTGGCAATGACGTACTCATCTTCTACAATCAGAACCTGACAGTGGAAGGGAGGGGCTGGCGCTGAGGGAGTAAGAGCTTCCATTTGTCACTATTTAGGGCACTTAACCCATTACCCGGAACCGTGCATTACTGGCCAACAAGCACAGGATGCTACCAACCAATTAAGATACTGCTAAAAGTAAGACCGGGCCGAATCCTTTATAAAGCTTTTCAGCCCCGATTGCATGGGGGCTTGGTGCCGTCCAAAGTTGGGGCCAGTCCGAAGCAATAGGTTATTTTCTGGCTTTCGAGCTCAGCCTGAAAGATGTAGGCCGTGCGTAATGAGCCGGCTCCAGCTTGATACCCCCGAAATAATGGTAGAACTCCAGAAAAACTGGATGATGCCTGGAGGGCCCAAGCCAGGCTTGTAGCGCAGCCTTATCCGCTGCCGCCGTGCCGGGACTGGGCAGTGGAAACAGCGCGACCTGCTTATCCAAAATCACCATGGGATTTATCCGAAAATCCTGGAGATATCCAGCCCGCTTATTCGCCGGAAAATCAAAACTAACGGTAACTGATTTTTATTTATAGTATTGATTAATAGAATATTGTGTAAAATATTTTGGCTGGGTGAAGGTCATTTTTATGATTCCTGGCTCGTGGCACTGCAGTTGTGTTTCCCGCCGGGAATGCGCTGGCAAAACACCCGACTGCTCCTGATTATGAGTCGGGAAATGAGTGGACGTTTTCACCAGGGGCTTTTCAGCCCCCAGGCCAGCAGAATTCAGGCCCACGCTTATCACTAACCCTTCGAACTGCTATGAAAAAGCCCCTGATGCTCCGTTTACTCCTGGCCCTGGCCTGCACGTTCTGGCTTACGGCCTGTTCCGATGACGACGAGGCCGCTACGCCCGCACCCACCACGTTTGTCGTGGTGCACGGGGCGTGGCAAGCCCCGTTCGCCTGGCAGTTTGTGAAGAAGCAGCTGGAAGACCAGGGGCAGAAGGTCGTGCTGGTGGAATTGCCGGGGCACGGCGCTGACCAGACCGACCCCAACACCCTAACCCTTAGCAAGTATCGCGACAAAGTAGTGGCCGCCATTAATCCGTTGCCCGGCAATGTCGTGTTGGTGGGCCACAGCCTGGCGGGGATGGTTATTTCGGTGGTTGCCGAGCAGATTCCCAACCGGATTGACAAACTGGTTTACATCGGGGCCTTCCTGCCGGCCAACGGACAGTCGCTGCTGGACCTGGCCAACACCGACAGCACTTCGCAGCTGAGCGCCAACATCATCCCGCCCATTGCCCCGCCCACCCTGGGCATTCCGACGCCCAACCTGGCCGGGCTTTTCCTGCAGGATGGTTCGGCCGCAGTGCAGCAGCTGCTGGTAACCAACTACCGTCCCGAGCCCACGCTGCCCTTCCTGGACCCTGCCGTGCTGACGGCGGCCAATTTCGGCAAGGTGAACAAGTATTACATCCACACGCTGCAAGACCACGTGGTGGGCTACAACCTGCAAAAACGCATGGTGCGGGCCGCCGGAGTTTCGCATACCTACCAGCTCAACAGCAGTCATTGCCCGTTCCTGGCCATCCCCGACCAGGTCACGAGCACGCTGCTGACGATTATCAAATAGCGCCCACGCTGCCCGCCGCGCTTTTTTCTCAACCTTATGAGTGGGCAAGCAGCCGCTTGTCGTTCAGGCAGCCCTTTTCCCTGCTATGGATAATGCTACCGTCCGCACGCTGCTTCCGTCTTTTCTCAGCATTTCGTACCGCAGCCAGGAGCGGATAATTGTCTTCCGCTGGCTGTGCCCGGTGCCGAGCGACGAGCTGTTCCGGGCCAGCTACTTTGCGCTGCTGGATGTGGCGGTGCAGCACGATTGCTGGCAGTGGCTCCTGGATTTGCGCCGGCGGGGCAGCAACACAGTTGAACAGGACCAATGGGTGCTCCACGAGTTCTGTCCCATGCTCAATGCCGTTTTCCCGAACAACCAACTGGTGTACGCCGCTTACCTGGTGGCTCCGTCTTCCCTCCATCACTACGCGCATACGGTAGCGCCCGCGCTTTCCAACCCGCTGACAACCTGCTACCGTGCGGCGGCCTTCATCGACGAAGGGCCGGCTAACGCATGGCTTATCGGCCAGCGCGCCGCGTAGCGGAGCCCCGCTGATTTCTTGCCTTATGGCAAGAGACGCGCTGACGCGCCCCGCTTCCTTTGTCGAACACCAACCGTACCACGCTCATGCAAACCGTACCCACCGCCCTGTTCGTTGTTTTTCCGCTCCTCACGGCGTTCACCGTTTGGCAATTCTACCGGGCCGCCAACAAATCGCGCACGACGCTCTACGTGCTGCTGGCCTGGCTAGGGCTGCAAGCCGCCCTGGGGCTGAGCGGGTTCTACACGGCTGCGCCCGGCTCCACGCCGCCGCGCCTGGCGCTGGCCGTGCTGCCGCCGGTGCTGGTCATCGTCGGTCTGATGCTCTCGGCCCGGGGGGGGGCGTACGTCGACGGCCTGCGGCTGGACCAGCTCACCCTGCTGCACACGGTTCGCATTTTTGTCGAAGTAGGGCTGCTGGTGCTGTACCTGCACCACGCCGTACCCAAGCTCATGACCTTCGAAGGCCGCAACTGGGACATTTTTTCCGGGCTGAGCGCGCCGGTGCTGTACTTCCTCGTGTTTCGGCGGCAGCTGCTGGGTCGGGGCGCCTTGCTCGCCTGGAACCTGCTGTGCCTGGGCTTGGTGTTCAACATTCTGGTCAATGCCCTGCTCTCCGTGCCCGGACCCCTGCAGCATTTTGGCTTCGACCAGCCCAACATTGCCGTGCTGTACTTCCCCTTCGTGTGGCTGCCGGCCTGCATCGTGCCCCTGGTCGTCCTAGCGCATCTGGCCGCCATTCGGCAACTCATAACGGGCAAGCCGCTGAATACTAACCAAGCACTGGCGCAGTAGCCGGCGGCGCCTGCCAGCCCATTAGCTGCCGCCCACTGGCTGCCGCCCGGGACTCAACCGATTCTTTGTAACCCAACTTACTTTTTGCATCATGGCCAGTATTGCATTGTACGGATTCGGCCGCATTGGGCGGCAATTTCTACGGGTTGGCTTGCTCGAGGACCTATTCGAGCCCGTGGCCATCGCCGACATCGGGGAGGAGGCCACCCTGGCCGCGCTCTTTGCCGTGGATACCAACTATGGCCGCTGGCACGAGCCCGTGGCGGGCAGCGTTGACCAACTGACGATTGGAGCGCGAAAAATTCCCTATCTCAACTCGGCCAAAGAAGTCCCGGACTGGGCCGCTTTGGGGGCAGAGGTGGTGGTGGACTGTACGGGCCGGGCTACCACCCGCGCCGGGGCCCAGGTGCACCTCGACCGGGGCGCCAAGTGCGTGCTGGTGAGCACGGCCAGCAAGACCCTGGCCGACTGCGACGCCGTGCTGCTCAAGGGCATCAACCTCGATTCCTTTGACCCGGCCGCGCACCGCATTGTGAGCATGGGCAGCTGCACCACCAACGCGCTGGCCGTGGCCATTAAGGTCATTCTGGAAAACTTCGGCATTCAGTACGGCCTGTTCTCGACCCTGCATTCCTACACCAACACCCAGTCGCTGACCGACCAGCCGATGAAGGACCGGCGCGATTCCTGGGCCGCCGCCGAGAACATCATTCCTTCCTCGTCGGGGGCGGCCCGGGCGCTGCAATTCATCTGGCCTGGCCTACAAATAACCGGCAAAGCCTACCGCATTCCCACCCGCACCGGCAGCATCGCGGAGCTAAACCTGGTAACCGAAAAGGACTGCACCGTGCAGGAGGTGAACGACGCTTTCCGCGCCGCTGCGCAGGAGGGCGTGGTAAACTTCCTGCACGGGGTAATCGACGTGCTGGAAGACGAGTGGGCTTCCTCCCGCATCGTGGGCGACCCGCATTCCTGCCTCATCGACCTGCCGCTGACGGCCAAAGAAGGCAACCTTTTGTCGGTGGCGGCCTGGTACGACAACGAATGGGGCTTCTCGAACCGTCTGGCCGAAGTAGCGGCCTACCTGGCGGCGCGCCTCTAGCCTGCGTGGGCGCCGGGGAGGCCAGCTGATTCCACTTCCTGGCAATGAGGTACCCGTAGGCGGAGGTTTACTCTATTCGCTTAACAACACGCTGCATTCAACATTCGCGGTGGGCGCTCATCCGCGCATAACCTGCTGAATGTCTCCTTCAAATGTTTAACCGGGGCGGTCCTGTCTCCTAATACAATAAAGAAAATGGATTTCAATGAGATTATGCATGAGCGCAATGCCGCCTTCGCCGAGTCGGAATTTGCGCCCGGCCTTAAGATGTTACCATCAACCGGAACGGTGGTCGTCAGCTGCGTTGACCCACGCGTTGACCCAGCCGATGTGCTGGGGTTGCAACAAGGCGAAGTGGCGGTGATTCGAAATGTTGGTGGCCGGGTCAACAAGTCGTTGCTGGAGACGCTCGCCATTCTTCGCGTCGTGGCGACGGCCGCTGGCCGCCCTGACGGCGTGCGCAATCTGGTCTTGCTTCACCACACTGACTGCGGCATCATTGGGTGCTATCATCATGCTCCGGACTTGCTTGCCCAGTACCTCGGGGTTGAAACCACGGAGCTTGAGCACCTTGCCATTGAGAATCCTCATGAAGCGGTGGCTATTGACCTTGGTGCAATTCAGGCAAACGAACAGCTGCCGGAAGGCCTCATGATTTCGGGCCTCGTCTATGACGTCAAAACCGGCCGGGTGGAGACGGTGGTGCCTCCGACGAGACGGCGGCCCCTAGCGTGAGGGTAGTGGCCTTTTTTTCTTTCAGCCTTTACGACCATGCGCGCACCTGAGGTAGTCTGGGAGTGACGGGCAGAAGAGGGACGTATCTTTCTTCTGTTGTGGCAAGCAAAAACCAGCGGGACGTCGCCCGACAAACGGCGTAAACAGGACGAGGCGTTCAAGACCGAGGCCCTGCGCCTGGCCGGCGAAAGCCGCAGCACCCAGGCAGCTGCCCGGCAACTCGGCATCAGCCCCAAGCTGCTCTACCGCTGACAAAAGGCCCAACAGCCCCGCTCGTTCGTGCCGCGCACCACCGGGCCCGGCCGTGCGCGCCGCGCCCAACCGCTTGCCGGGCCAGCCGGCCCCCAACCGGGTGTGGGTGAGCGACATTACGTGCCTGCCCCGCCAGGGCGACGGCTGACTGTACCTGACCGTGTGGCTGGGCCTTTCGCCGCCTGGCCACCCGCTACGAAAAAACGGCCGCCAGTTTTCTTGGATTCTGCTTTTTCTTTGCCACCCTCCGCTGGTGCGGCTAATTGGCCGTATGCCCTGGCAAGAGCATCTCAACATAAGAACAGCTACCCTGACGGCAGGGTAGCTGTTCTTATGTCAAAGGGCTGGACAACGCGCTAGGCCTGGATAAAGGCCAACAGGTCGGCATTGATGGTCGCGGCTTCCGTGGCGGGCATGCCGTGCGGAAAGCCCGGATACGAAATCAGCTGGCCGTGTTGGAGCAGTTTGATGGACTTGGCCCCGCTGATGGCGAAAGGCACAATCTGGTCGTCCTCGCCGTGCAGCACCAGCACCGGCAGGTCCACGCTTTGGAGGTCCTCGGTGAAATCGGTTTCCGAGAACGCCTTGATGCCGAGGTAGTGCGCGTTGGCCCCGCCCATCATGCCCTGCCGCCACCAGTTGTCGCGGATGCCCTGCTTCACCTGGGCCCCTTCGCGGTTGTAGCCATAGAACGGGAGGGTAAAATCCTGGAAATACTGCGCCCGGTTGGTAGCCGTGCCCTCCCGGATTTCGTCGAATACCGACATGGGCACGCCGTCGGGGTTAGCGGGAGTTTGCAGCATCAACGGCGTCACGGCGCTGATGAGCACCACTTTGGCCACGCGGCCCTTGGCCGAGCGGGCCGCCACGCGGATGGCCACGCCCCCGCCCGTAGAATGGCCGATGTGGATGGCATCCTTCAGGTCGAGGTGGTCGGCCAGCTCGATGATGTCGGCCACGTAGGTGTCCATGTCGTGGCCGGTGGCGGTTTGGGCCGAGCGGCCGTGCCCGCGGCGGTCGGCCGCAATCACCCGGTAGCCCTTGTTCAGGAAGAACATCAGCTGGGTATCCCAGTCGTCGCTCGACAGCGGCCAGCCGTGGTGGAACACCAGCGGCTGCCCGGAGCCCCAGTCTTTGTAGTAGATTTCGGTGCCGTCTTTTACGGTGATTTTTGCCATGATTTAGAGTATTAGTTGAGGGTGAAATGAGGGGATGGATTAGGCCGGCTGCTGGCTATGCAGCCATTTAATGGTCGGGCCTTCGTCGATAAAAGCAGCCACCTGATAGCTGCTATTCGCTGGATGGGCCAGGATGGGCAATACCACTTCCGTGTAATGAGCTAAATGCGCAGGAAACACCAGGTGAGCGCCGAAGATGGGAGACACATTATTAAACGCCTGTTCAACCAGTGGGCAGAACTCGTGGAGCAGCCACTGCGCTTGCTGGGCGCAGTTGGGTGGGCACCGCCGCACGTCAAGCAGCCAAAATGGGCAGTCGTGCTGCCGGGCCATCCGCAGCAAGTAGCGGTAGCCGGCTTCAAAGTCGATACTGGTGCGCATTTGCTGCACCCAGCGCGCTACCAATACATGCTCCTGGCTCCGGTACGAAACATCCAGAAACTGTTGCATAAGGTCATTTTCAAAAAATCAACGCAATCACCCGGTCGTTACTCGCCCACCAGCACGGCGGCACTGCCAGCCAATTTGGGCGCCACCACCACACGTTGGTAGGCCCTGGCGTTGCTGTTGAGGTCGGCATTCGGCACGGCCTGCACGGGGCCAAGCGTTTGGGCCATCGCGCCGCCTTTGGCATCGGTGCGCACCGTGAGCAGGGCGTAGTCGCGGGAGTACGGGGCCTGGGTGGCCCGGCTGAGGTAGATGTCGTATTCCGTGTCTGGCTGCAAGTGCAGCAGCGAAAAGGAAACCAGGTCGACCAGCCCTTCCGAGCGCGTCACCAGCGAGCCGGCCGCCGCCCCGGCCCCGACGGACTTCAGCTCGCGCACCACAGCGGGCTGGTCTACCAGCTGGCGGCCCAGGTTGCTGAGGCCCGTAGCGCCCGATGGCACCGCTTCCGGAATATAAACCAGTGCCATGGGGGCCTGGCCGGCCTTCATTTTACCGATTACCCGGTTGGTGGCCGTGTTGATGGCTACCACCGAGTCGCCGTTTTCCAGGTTCACGTACACGCGGCTGGCATCGCCCGCGCCCCAAATGCCGTGCGGCAGCGCCCCCACTTTGATGGTGGCCAGCTCCTTAAAGCCCGGCTCGCGGGAATACACTTTCACCACGTCTTCGCCGCCCACGCTCACGTAGGCCACTTTGCCCAGCTTGGTTTCCAGAGTAGTGACGTGGTTGGTAATCGGCCCGGTATCGAGCACACCCACGATGCGCTGCTCCTTCACATCGAGCACCGACACCTTGCCCACGTCCTTGTGCGTGAACCAGACTTGCTGGCCGTCTTTGGTGGCGAAGATGTTGGGCGAAAACGGACTGACAACCGGAATCCGCTTGACTATTTGATACGTCTTGGTATCCACCACCGCCAGCTCGGGCGAGAAGCTGGAACACACGAAAGCCAGCTTGCTATCGGGGCTGAAGGCGACCATGCCCGGCCCGTTGGCCACCTGCACGCGGCGGGTTTCGCGCATCGTGGCCACGTCGATAACCGACACGTAATCTTCGCCGCGCACCGTCACCCACACTTCTTTGCCGTCGGGCCGAAAGGTGGGCTCGTGCGGAGCGCGGCCCACGTACACACTGCCTTTGATGGCATTGGTGGCCGGGTCGATGAAGGTTACGTTGTTGGAGCCAATGGATACCACGGCCAGCGTCCGGTGGTCGGGCGCAAAGCCCAGGCCGTGCACCAGCGCCTGCCCCCGGTAAAGCGGCGTCAGAATATCGGGCTGCGGCTTGCCTAAGATAATCTGGCCCAGCAGCTTGTTGTCGACCGGGTCGATAACCGAGACGGTATTGGAAATCTGGTCGGCGGTGTATACCCGGTCGCGGTGGCTCACGGCCTGCGCGAAGCCCGGCAGCGCCCCCGCTAGCAGCGGCGCTAAAAGCAAGTATTTCATAGTAAAAGCAGAGGAATGTAAAAGCTAGGGTTGCTCGGCAGCCGGCGCAGTAGCAGTTGCCGCCTGATGCTTCCGCAGCCAGGCGTTCATCTGCTGAATCTCGATTTGCTGCTCGGCGATGATGCTTTGGGCCAGCCGGCGCAGCTCCGGGTCCTTGCCGTAGAGCAGCTGCAGGCGCGCCATGTCCACGGCCCCCTGGTGGTGGGGCACCATCATGGCCGCAAAGCTGGCGTCGAGGTCAGCGGGCGACACGCCGCCAATCTGCTGCATGCCGTGGTCCATCACCACCATCACCGAATCCATCTGCTGGTGAAAGGTCGCGGCCGGGGAGCCAGGCGCTAAGGCGGCCGGAGCCATGTCCATCCCGGCCATTGCGGTCATGGTATGTGCGGCGTGGGGCGGCGTGGGGCTTTTCGTCGCGGCCGGACTATGTGAGGTATGAGTTTGAGCGTGGGCTGCCGACGCAATGACCACGAGCACCCAGAAAACCAACGTCTTTAAATAGCTTTTCATGAGCAGGTTGCTGCAAATAATTGTGGGGGAGCGAAAGTCGCATCAGCCTATTGGCCAGCCACCTGGCCAGGGTGGCACAAAAGCGGTGGGGCAGGAGGCCACATTCACTGCACCAGCGCAGTGGTAGGGAACCTGTCTTACCCAATAGCTCGCTTATTTATCCAGCGCAAAGGTGCCCGTCACTTCTCCGGCCGAACATTGACAAACATCAAGAATTGCCGCAGACTGCCCGAACCAACCCAGCGGTGCTTATCTCAAAGCATGGTGATGCAGGCCGACAGGTCCTGGGGCGGCGCCACTGCTTCGTAGTGAATCTGCCCGTAGGCACCGGCGAAAAAATCTTCGTAGGCCGTGGCTATTTCTGCGTGGCTGCTCATCACAAAAGGCCCCTGCATGACCGTGGGCTCGGTCACTGGCTCGCCTCCAAAGAGCAGGATACTCGTCGGCGTGATGCTGGGGTTGGTGAAGGTAATGTCCCCTATTTCCGACCCAAACAGCAGCAGCTCGCTCTGGCTATGCAGCTGGCCGTTGACCCGTACCGGCTCGGCGGGCACGAAGGCGGCGTAGTCCAGGCCAACTTTGGTGGCCAGGGTGAACGTTGCTTTCGGACTAAGTTGCAGGTGATAGAGAAACTGCGGGCTGCTGGTGGGCACCGGCGAGGCAGCATCGCCCAGGACCCCCAGCAGCACGCGCAGGCTGCCCGCGGCATCCGGCAGCAACACTTCGGGAATGGCCGTGGGCTTTAGCGCCAGGTAGGCGGGGGCATCTGCTTTGTGCCGGTCCGGTAGGTTTATCCAGAATTGCAGGGCGTGCAACACGCCGCCCGTGGCCAAAAAGCTCAGGCCGGGAGTTTCGTCGTGCAGCACGCCCGCGCCCGCTTTCAGCCAATGGGCCCCACCGGCCGCCGCTACGCCGTGGTGGCCGCGGCTGTCGTAGTGCTCCAGCACGCCGCTCAGCACGTAGGTAAACGTGGCGAGGCCCCGGTGCGGGTGTGCCGTTTCGCCGCTGGGCGTCTTCGGCGTCTGGCATTCAAACCGCGTGGGGTACAGGTGGTCCAGCAACACAAACGGCCCCACGGCGGCCACCATCCGGCTGGGCAGCAGTCGATTGACGAGGAAGCTGCCCGCTTTGGCATTGGTGCCTCCAACCTGCGCGGTGATTGACTTGGTCATAGCGTGTGTGCGAGCTGGCAGCGGCTGGCGGCGCTGCGGTTGCAAAAGTGACAAACCCAGAAGGCGGCCATTCTTGATTTTTATCAAGAAAGCGAAGTGCCATCGTTAACTCCAGCGGCGCAGGAGAGACGCCTGCTAAACAAATACCCTATCTACCTGAACCTGATGTTTCAGCAGCCTGGTCCGGATGCGGCTCAGCGTTTCGGGCAGCATGCCCAGGTAGGAGGCAATCAGGTGGTGCGGAAACCGGTGCAGGTAGTCGGGGTGCCGCGCTGCAAACGCCGTGTAGCGCTCCGCTGCCGTGCAGGAAATGGCCGCGTACAGCCGCTTTTGCGTGGCAATGTGGTGGCGATGGTTCAGGTCCCGCATCAGGCCGGCAATGGCAGGTACAGCGCGGGTAAGCGCTTGTAGCTGGGCGTGCGTTATCAGCAGCAAATCACTGTCTTCCAGCGCATCAATGCAATAGGCCGAGGGCGTCAGCAGTACGCAGCTTTCCCGGTCGCTCACCCACCAGTTTTCGACGCCAATGCTGAGCATGTGCTCGGTGCCTTTGCCATCTACGCTGTACAGGCGCAGCGCCCCGCGCAGCACAAAGGCCATGCATTTGCAAATCTCCCCGGCACGCAGCAGAAACTCCTTCTTTCGTAAACGCTTTGGGGTGAAAGCGGCGCAAACGATGGCAAAATCGGCATTACTGAGGGGCGGGGCGATGTAGGCATCGAGGTACGTGCGCAGGGTTTGCATAGCATAAGGTGAGGGGGGGAGCGCGGGAAGTAAGTGGCGGGTGACCAATAGCCTGGCCGAAGAAATCCACCTAAGAATTGGTCGCTTCGGTGGCGGATTTGAGCGCCGGCCTGGCCCGGATGCGGCTCAGGGTTTCGGGCGAAATGCCCAGGTAAGAGGCAATCATGAGCTGGGAAAACCGCTGTAAATAGTCGGGGTGTTCGGCGGCGAAGGCGTGGTACCGCTCCTCGGCCGTGTAGGAAATGGCCGCGTGCAGGCGCTTCTGGGTTTCGGCGGCATTTTGCTCGTCCTGAATGCGCACCAGCTCGGCTACCAGCGGCACCTGCCGCACAAGTGCCTGCGCCTGCGGGCAGGTGATGAGCAGGAGCTGCGAATCTTCCACGGCCTCCAGGTAGTAGCGGGAAGGCGTGAGCTGCGACCAGCTTTCCCGGTCGCCCAGCCACCGGTTTTCCACCCCCAGCACGTGGACGTGCCGGGCGCCTTTCGCATCAACCGTATAGAAGCTGAGCGCGCCCTGCACCACGAAAGCGTAATACTGACAAACCTCGCCAGCGCGCAGCAGGCACTGCTTTTTGTGGAGCTTATAGGGCAGCAGCTCGGCCGCAACCAGTGCAAAATCGGCATCAGAAATAGTGGCGCGGGTTTGCTGGTCGATGTAGGTGCGGAGGGCTTGCATAGGAGTAGGAAATAGCCGTGCAGCGAAGGCAATGGTAGCGCGTGCAGCTGCGGCCCCTGCTTCTGAAATGAGGCAAAACGGCGCGCCTACTGCCCGGCTGCTCCAATAGTTGCCAAATGGGTGCCACGCCTCTCGAAGCGTGTTTTTGTTTTGTGTAATATGTTGTTAGACAGAAATTTAATTAGCTTTAGGCGCAGTATCCAGAACACTCTAAAAATCCATACCAGGTTGGATTATCCAACATATTGGAGTTTTTTTTGGATAAACCTTGGGCTCTTGCCAGCTTTGCATTCCGTTACTGCGCTTACTATGCTCGCATCCGCCGAAAATGCTGCTCTCGTCCTTGTGGTGGAAGATGAGTTTTTGATTGCCAATGACTTGGGCGACATTCTGGAAGCGGCCGGCTATGAGGTGCTGGGCCTGGCCGAGTCGGGAGCCGAGGCCCGGGCCCTGGTGGCGGAGAGGCGGCCCACCGTGGTGCTGCTGGATATCTTTTTGAAAGGCACCGAAACCGGCATCGACCTGGCGCACTGGCTGAAGGAGCAGCGTATTCCCTTCGTGTTTTTGTCGGCCAACCTGACCGATGATGTGCTGGAAGCCGCGAAAGTGACCGAGCCCTTTGGCTTTCTGAACAAGCCCTTCCGCGAGCGCGACGTGCTGGCGGCCCTCGAAATAGCCCGCTACCGCCACGCCCACAGCCAGGAGGCCCAGCTCCGGCAGCAGCAGCAGGCCCAGATGGCAGTTAATGCCGCCATTATCACGCTGCACGACCGCGAGCAGCTCTGCCGCGCCATTGCCACGCAGCTCAATCAGTTCGTGCCGTTCGAGGTGCTCAACCTGAGCATCAGCCTGCCCGAAGAAAATGCTACGTATTGGGTAATGCTGCGCAAAACTGCGCCAGATACCTTCGTGCGGGTGCCGTTGTCCGAGTTGCTGGGGCCTTCCTCACCCCAGCAGCTGCAATCGGCGCGCCTGAGCCAGCAGCAAGGCGTTTTTACGGGAAACGCGTTCGATGAATTATGCCGCAACTACCCCCTGGCGCAGGCGGCCCATCGCTCATTTGACCTGGCGGCGATGGCACTGTTCCCGGTAGCACTAAAGCAGCGCTCGTTTATCAGTCTGCAACTAGGCACCACGGCGGCGGCTGACTTCACAACGGATGCTTATGCTGCCATTAGCCTGGTTATCCCGCAGATAGCCTTAGCCCTGGATAACCTCCTGGCCTACGAGGAGATAGAAGCCCGTCGGCGTTCCAAAGCCGCCGAGCTGGCCGTGGCCAGCGCCTTTCGCAACGGCCGCGACATGGCTGCTATTGCCCCGCAGGTTGCCGAGGCCATAAGTGAGCTGCTACCGCTCGATTTGCTTAGCTTTTACCGGGTGGGGCGCGTGCTGGGCACTACCAACGTGATGGATGCCACCGTGGGCCGGCAAGACGGGCGGTTTCGGCTGCTGCCCCTGGCCGAAATGCCGCTGCCCGAAAGCCTGGCCGAGCGGGAGCAAGCCGTGGCCCTGCTGGAGCCTCACCTGCTGCAACCAACCCTGAACGTGGGCGAAGACGCGGCCCAGGCTGGTGAGTTTAACTCCGTGACGCGCTACTACCGCGACTTGCTCCACCTCAAATCCTCTATGTACGTGCCCATTGCCCTGAAAGACCAGCCGGTGGCCGTGCTCGTGGTGGCCAGCAAGGCCGCTTACGCCTTTACCAACAAGGACTTGGCGCTACTACAGGAGCTGGCCAGCCAACTCGCGTTAGCACTGGAAAACCTGCTCGCCTACGAGCGTATTCGCCGCCTGAGCGAGCAGCTGGAGCTGGAAAAAACCTACCTGAGCGAGGAGATTAAAGTCAACCATAACTTCGAGGAAATCATTGGCACTAGCCCGGCCTTGCTGGCGGTGCTGCGGGGGGTGGCCCAGGTAGCGCCCACCGATGCCACCGTGCTGCTGCTGGGCGAAACCGGCACGGGCAAGGAATTAATTGCCCGGGCCGTACACAGCCGCTCGGGCCGCCAGGCCCGCACGATGGTGAAGGTGAACTGCGCCGCCCTGCCACCGCAGCTCATGGAATCGGAGCTGTTTGGGCACGAGCGGGGCAGCTTCACGGGCGCCACCGAGCGGCGCGTGGGCAAGTTCGAGCTGGCGCACGGCAGCACCATTTTCCTGGACGAAATAGGGGAGTTGCCGCTGGAGCTGCAAGCCAAGCTGCTGCGCGTGCTCCAGGAGAAAGAAATTGAGCGCCTGGGCGGTAAAGGGCCAATTGCAGTAGATGTGCGCGTGGTGGCCGCCACCAACCGCGAGCTGGCGGAGGAGGTAGCCGCCGGCCGGTTTCGTGCTGACTTGTACTACCGGCTCAACGTTTTCCCGCTGACGCTGCCCCCGCTCCGCACGCGGCCCGACGACATTCTGCCGCTGGCCACCCACATGCTGCACAAGCTGAGTAAGAAGCTGGCAAAGCCATTTACCAGCATTGCCAACGCCGCCTTGCAGCAACTACAGCAGTACCCGTGGCCGGGCAATATCCGGGAGCTGGAAAATGTATTGGAGCGGGCCGCTATTCTCTCGGCGCCGCCCACCTTGCAGCTGGCCGCGCCACTGGTCGCCGGCGCGCCGGCGCGCCCCGAGGTGAAGCCCATGCAGGATACTATGCGCGAAACCATTCTGGCCGCGCTGGCCCAGACCAACTACCGCATCCGGGGGCCGCGCGGCGCGGCCGGGCTGCTGGGCGTGAAGGCCACCACGCTGGAAGCCCGCATGAAAAAGCTGGGCATCGCCTCGCGCAAGGAAAGCCGCGCCGGGTAAAATACGGGCCTACCCGGCTTCGGAATAAGCCGGCTTTTTGGTGGTGGCAAACTGCAAGGTGAGGTGCACCCCGGCGGCCGTGCTCACCGCCAGCTCGCCGTCAAGCTGGCGGCTCAGGCCTTTCATAATGACCATGCCCAGGCTCCGGCTGCGCTTCAGGTCGAAGCCCGGCGGCAGGCCCACGCCGTCGTCGGCAATGGTAAGCTGGTACTGTTGCGGAGCCCGGCATATCAGGCTGACGGTAATGGTGCCCCGACGGGGCGATGGGAAGGCGTACTTGAGCGCATTGGTCACGGCCTCGTTGATGATGAGCCCCAGGGGAGTGGCCAGCGTGGCGTCGAGCTCAACGGCAGCCAGGTCCAGCTTCGTTTGTACCGCGTGGAAGTGGTCGAAGGACTGGAGCAGATACGTGACTATCTCACGCCCATACTCGGCCATGTTTACGCGGGCGATGCTATCGGCCTGGTAGAGTTTCTGATGCAGAATGGCCATTACCTGCACCCGGTTTTCGCTTTCGCGGATGGCGGCCTGGGCCTGCGGGTCGTGCAAGTGGCGCGACTGCGTAGCGAGCAAACTGCTTACCACCTGCAGGTTGTTTTTTACCCGGTGATGAATTTCCTTGAGCATCCAGTCTTTCTCCAGCAGCAGCAACTGCCGCTCGTCCAGCAGCTGGTCTTTCTCGCTCACCACCTGCTCCAAGGACTGGTTTTTTTGACTGATTTCGGCTTGCTGGGCTTCCAGCAGTAGCTGCTTTTCTTCCAGCAGCCGGTTGCTGCGCTGCCTAAGCCGGTAGCGGTTATAGCCCAGGCCCAGCACGAGCACGAGCAGCACCGCCCCGACGAAAAAGGCATTGCGCTGATACTCGCGCTGCCGGATGGTCATGCGCTGCATCTGGTTGCGCTTGGTGAGGAGGGCAATATTCTGCTCCTTTGCGCGGGTGTCGTACTCAATTTGCAAGCCCGCTACCTCCTTGCTGTTCTGCTCATTAAAAATGGCATCCTGCACAGCTTTGTAGCGTTGAAAGTCCACGATGGCTTCCCGCAAGCGGCCCTGCGCCGAATCTACTTTGAACAGCAGCAGGTAGCTGCCTGCCAGGCTGTTTCTGGCGTTTATACGCTCACATAAGGCCAATGCTTTGCTGACGTAGTGCCGCGCACTGGCATATTGGTGCGTCGTTACGTAAAATTTGCCCAGCACCAGATACGGGCCCAGCCGGTGGCTGTCGTCGTTGGGCAGTTTTTCTACTTGCCGTTTGAGCAGCTGGCAGCTGGTAGCCGCCAGCTTATACTGCCGGGTGGCCAGGTAGCCCCGCGCCAGTCCCTGGCCTATCACTACGCTGTCCGCTACTGTCGTCGGCGGGAAGTCTCGTTGCACCCGCAAAAGCTGGTTGAGGGCCTGCTGCGGACGCCCCAGGTAAACGAGGTTTTGCGCAATGGCCCCCACTAGTTGACGCACAACATCATGTTGGTGTTCCTGCTCCGCTTGCCGCAAAGCCAGCCGGAAATACACAATAGCCTTCTCCCGCTGATTCAGCTGCTGGTACGTGATGGCCGTTTGGTCGTAGGCATAAGCCAGCTGTTGCGCGGTAGTATCGCGCGTTGCCTTAATATTCTGGATGGCTGCCAGCTGGTATTGGAGCGCTTTTTTATAACTGCCCAGGGCAGTGTAAGCTGCCCCTAGCAGCTCGAAAGTATAGTGCAGCTTTTGGGTGCCGCTGCGGCGGTAGAGCGCTTCGACTTGCAGCAGCTCTTGACAGGCCGGCAGGTACTTGCCTTGGTTATAATGTATTTCTGCTACTTCTTTCAGGCAGTAGGCTTGTCGTATCAGGTCGTGCAGCTGCCCGTAGCAGCGGGCGGCCTGCTCGAAATAGCTCAGGCGGGTAGCCATCGTTGCAGGCGCACTAGCCGTAGTAAGGCCTAAGTAGTACCAGCCGAGCGCCTCCTGGCTGGCATTGTGCAGCCGACGGCTGTGGTCCAGCGCCTCCTGAATGGCTTTCTGGCCAGCCGCCGGTTGGCCCGTATTGCAAAGCAGCCAACCAGTGCTGTAGCGGCTGGCCAGCTCACCATCCGTGAAGTGCAGCGTGCGGCTTAGCGCCTGGGCCTGCTGCACAACGGCAGCCGCGCTGTCGGCCAGCGCGCCGGCGGCGCTTGTTTTGGCAATCAAGTCGTTGCCTAATCGGAGCAGCAGGCCTACGCGGGCCGGGCCGGCTGGCGTGGCTGCGAGCCTGGCTTTTAAGCTGTCCGCCTGCGCCTTGTTCAATAGCGGGTGCAAAGGCTCGGCCCTGCTAATGAGGGGTGGGAGCACCAGGAGCAGTAGCAGCTGCCAAAACTTCATCGTGTAAAATAGCTGGTAAAAGAAGGCTTGGCACCATCACAACCAGCGCAAAGACCTATGCACCGGCTGCTTTCACATAAGGAAAAGAAGCCGGCTCGAATGAACCGGCTTCCAAAGCTCACAAATCAGGCCGGGCCTGCAGCCTTACACCTGCGCCGCACCGCCGTCCACAAACAGCTCGGCACCCGTTACAAAGCTGCTGTCATCTGACGCGAGGAACACCAGCGCCTTGCCCACCTCGTCGGGCGTGCCCAGGCGGCCCAGCGGCACGGTGCTGGCCAGGTAGGCCTTGATTTGCTCGGCTTGCGCCTCATCGGCGGCCAGGCCGCTGAGGCCGGGGGTGTCGATGGGGCCGGGGCTGATGGCGTTGACGCGGATTTTACGGTCTTTCAGGTCGGCCGTCCAGGTGCGGGCGAAGGAGCGCACGGCGGCCTTCGAGGCGCTGTACACGCTGAAGTTAGCGCCACCCTGCGAGCCGGCCGTGGACGACATCAGGATAATCGAAGCGCCGTCGCGCAGCAGGGGCAGCGCCTTCTGCATCGTGAAAAGCGTGGCTTTCACGTTCAGGTCGAAGGTGTTGTCGAAGTGGGCTTCCGTGATGCCGCCCAGCCCGGCAAACTCGCCGCCGCCCGCATTGGTAAACAGCACGTCGAGCTGGCCTTTTTCGGCTTTAATGGTGGCGAAAAGCTGGTCGAGGTCGGCCTGGCTGGTTACGTCGCTGCGGATGCCTTTGGCCTGGGCTCCGAGCTGCTGCACGGCGGCGTCCAGCTCGGCCTGGCGGCGACCGGTGATGTACACGTAGGCGCCTTCGGCCACGAAGCGCAGGGCTGCGCCCAGGCCAATGCCTGCGGTGCCGCCCGTGATGAGGGCTACTTTACCAGCTAATTTTTGAGGAGTGCTCATGATTAAAAAGAAAATGGAATGGAGTGGTTAGCGGGGCGATTTTCGCCGGGCTGGTGGGGAAGAGGCTGCCATTTGGCGGCCTCCGTTAACATGACAAAGGTCCCGCACAGCCTCATCCGGCTCCATTGACATTTGTCAAAAAAGCGCGTTGATAATTGTCAATGAAATGTGCTTATCCTGCTGTTTATTTGGTGTTTAGCCGGAAAGCTCGTCGAAGCAATGACCTGTCTGTTCTGGGCAAACGTCAGGCAGGGCCACCAGCTATGGGCAGGCCCGCCCGGGGGCGCCTGCCCAGCTCCTTAGCCCGGCAGCAGCTACACGATGTGGCGCCGAATACGGCTCAGGGTTTCGGTGGTCATGCCCAGGTAGGAGGCCACCATGTGCTGCGGAATGCGCAGCGCAAAGTCCGGAAACTGCGCTAGAAACTCCCGGTATTTCTCCTCGGCCGAGTAGCTGATGGCCGCGTGAATGCGGGTTTGCGATGCCAGAAAGCTGCGGTGCAAAACCTCGTTGACCAGCTCGTTGAGCGTCGGAATGGATTGGCGCAAGCGTTCAAATTCCGCGTTCTTGATGAGCACGACGGTGGAATCCTCGATGGCATCGATGTTGAAGCGCGAGGGCTGGCCGGAAGTCAGGCTCTGGCGGTCGCCGGTCCACCAGTTTTCGATGGCGAAGTTCAGAATGTGCTCCGCGCCTTTGGCATCGACGGTGTAGGTGCGCATGCAGCCGCTGGCCACGAAGGCGTTATAGGTCCACACGTCACCCTCTTCGAGCAAGTATTGGCGCTTGCGCAGCTTTTTGACTACGCTAACGGCCTCAATCTGCTGCATTTCGCTGTCCGTGAAGGCTGCTTTGCTCCGCAGGTATTTCTCAAAAAGCTCGAACATGCCGCACGGTGTTGGGAGGTAGCAATACCGCGCAAAGGAAGCAGATTTTGCCATGTGGCGCGGACTTTTGGTCCGCGTCGTCCTCGTAGCATTTGGCGTCGCGGACTAAAAGTCCGCGCTACTGCCCGGCCCCGTCGAGGAAGATATAGAGCGCCTGAATCTGCCCGTTGGCTACTACGGCAATGTCCTGCCCCGTCACCGCAGTCGGATTGGCCGGTGGGCCAAACTGCCAGTTGATGCGGGCTATATGATGGTGAGCGTCTATCGGTTGGGCCAAGCTGAAGATTGCGCCCGAAAACTTCTGGTGCAGGCCCTGCACAAACCCATCGAGGTGCTCGCGGCCCGTAAATTCCTGGTGCGGGTCCACGAAAACGAGGTTTTCGGCGTAGACCTCGGCAATGGCTGGGGTGCGGGAGGCCAGGTCCAGGTTGTTGAGAATGCCGACGTGGCGCGTCAGCAAGGCCGTTATTTCTTCTGCAGTCATGGTTGGAATGGTTGAGTGAAAGGAAGTGGACTACTGGGGTTATTTCTTCGCCGGCTGCGGCTCGTCGACGAACACATACAGTTTCTGCACCTTGCCGTTTTCCACCACGAATAAGTCCATGCCGGTCAGGGTCTTGGGGTTGGCGGCCGGGCCGCACTGCCAGTAGAGGCGCACCACGTTGTTGTGGGCCACAATGGGCCTGGCCGGGGCAAACACGTAGCCGGGGCTCTTGCGGTGCAGGTCGTTCACAAACTCATTGAGCTTGCCGTAGCTGTTCACGATGAAGTGGCGGTCAACCATCTCAAAGTCGCGGGCGTAGGTTTGGGGCAGCAGCGCATTGCGCTTGGCGTCGTCCTGCTGGTTCCAGATTTGCAGGTGCCGGGTGACCAACGAGTTGGCTTCGGCCGGGGTCAGGGCTTGTCCGGTGGCCGAGAGCGCCGCGTCTTTAGGCGACCACAGCTTCACCGCCGGGTTCGTTTTCTCATACCCCTTGCCGTTGGGGTAGGAGTTCAACTCCATCTTCGAGCCCCAGGGGGTTTCGAAATACACCCAGGTTTCGCCCGCCGTATCGCCGACCGGCATCAGAAACGGCTCGCCAAGGAATTTCACGCCCCTGGCTTTCAAGTAGGCCACCGTCGCCTTGATATCGGTGGTGTAAAACGAAATGTGCGTGGCTCCGGCGTCATCGCCGCCGGGCTGCTGCGGCGTGCCGCCATTGTTTTCATACTGAAACAGTTCGATGCTGGCCCCGGTGCCGGCCCGCACCATCCGAATGGTCACGGAGCTGGTGCCAGCGTGCAGGCGGCTGGCCTGCTTCCAGGCGGCATCCAGGGGCACGGGGCCGAGTTGCGTCACGGGCGTAAAGCCCAGCACATCCTTAAAAAAGGTTACCGCCTGGTTCAGGTCAGGCACGTTGATACCGACGTGGTCTACCCCGATAATGTCGGGCGCCTGGGCCTGGGCATGTTGGGCCGGTGCCACGACGAGCGTGGCCACCAGCGCGAAGGCAGCCACCAGCGCGGCCGGTTTGCCAGGCCGCAGGTTGAAAAGGGAGCTCATGGGAGATTTCAGTGAAATGGGGATTGAGTTTTAGGCTAGTTCCGTCACCAGCTCGGTGAGCGGCTTGCGGACTTTTTTCAGCTTGAGGTTCCAGTCGGCGGCTTCGTCGCGGTAGCCCAGCGCCAGCAGCATGGAGCTGCGCAGGCCCTTGGCGCGCAGGCCCAGTAGCTCATCCAGCGCGGCGGGGTCGAAGCCTTCCATCGGGGTCGCGTCAACCTGCGCCAGCGCGGCGGCGGCCACGGCCAGCCCCAGGGCGATGTGGGCCTGCTTGGCGGCGTGGTGAAACTGCTCATCGGCCGTCAGCTTGCCGAAGAAATTGAGGGCAAACGCCCGCTGGCCGGCCGTGACCGCGGAGTCCTGCCGGCGCTGCTCGTTCAGGTAATCGAACACGTGGTGAATGCGGGTGGGGGAGTACTGGTCCCAGGCCGCGAATACCAGCAGGTGCGATGACTGCACCACCGGGGCCTGGTTGAACGCGATGGGCAGTAGCTGCGCTTTCAGCGCGGGGTTGGTAATGACCAGAATCTCGTAGGGCTGCAAGCCGATGCCCGACGGGGCCAGGTGAGCGGCTTCCAGAATCTGGTTGACCACGGGCGTCGGCACGCGCTGGCCCGTCATTTTTTTGGTGGCATAGCGCCAGTTCAGCGCTTCGATAATATCCATGAGGCAGGGTGGCTAAGTAGGTCGGCGGCCTCGCTCAGGCGGGTCATTCCGACGGCACAAAGGTCCCGACCTGCGCTACCCCAATCCATTGACATTTATCAAAAAAACGTCTTGATAAATGATAATTGCATTGCCTTAACTGTCTGTAAAATAATGAATTGTATCCAGGTTTAGGTCGGTAACAGCATTCGGTAAGCCGCCGCCAATTCCTTGATAAATGTCAACGGTTCAGCCCCAGGCCGGGCTGAATCTTTGTGCTGTTGGCCGCGCCTCCAATTCGGGTAGTCACGCTACAATGCCTGGCGAGTGCTCGCTCCTGACGCTTGGCTTTTATTCAACTCCTTACCTCATGGCTTCCACCATTTTTCACCCGGCCGCCACCCGCCTGCACGCCGACCTGGGCTGGCTCGATGCCTACCGCAGCTTCAACACGGGCGGCAGCTACGACCCCAATCGACAGGCTTTTGGCGCGCTGCGCATTCTCAACGACGATACGATGGCCGGCGGCCGGGGCTTCGGCCGGCATCCGCACCAGAACATGGAAATTCTCACGCTGCCCCTGGCCGGCGCGCTGGAGCACGAAGACTCGCTCGGCCACCAGGCCGTGATTCAAACCGGCGAAGTGCAGGTGATGAGCGCCGGGTCGGGCATCGCGCACAGCGAAAAAAACCACAGCCTGCACGACCCCGTGCGGTTCCTGCAAATCTGGTTGACCACCAACCAGCCCGATGCCGCCCCGCGCTACGAGCAACAAGCCATTAGGCCCGTGCTGAACCGATTGGTGCAGCTAGCCTCGCCCCACGAAGGGGAGGCCGGCGTGCGCCTGCGCCAACAGGCCTGGCTGCACCTGGGCACGCTCGCGGCCGGTACGACGCTCGCCTACCAGCCAAAGCAAGCCGGCAATGGGGTGTACGCCTTCGTGCTGCAAGGCGAGGTAGTAGCCAACGGACAGCCCCTCAACCGGCACGATGGCCTGGGCAGCTGGGACCTGGATGCCCTGCACCTGGAAGCCCGCAGCCTGACTACGGTGCTATTGCTCGATGTGCCCATGCAAGCCTGAGCAGCCGGTTTCCACCCACCCTTGCCAGACGCCAATTCTCGATTCACGCACCTTATATCCATCCTGTTAACCCTTTCAAACCCAAACAACTATGACCAACGAA
The DNA here is from genome assembly GCF_054780555.1 of Hymenobacter daeguensis. Lineage (NCBI taxonomy): Bacteria > Pseudomonadati > Bacteroidota > Cytophagia > Cytophagales > Hymenobacteraceae > Hymenobacter > Hymenobacter daeguensis. The sequence continues at coordinate 589,562 of NZ_BAAGWC010000001.1, read as the reverse complement.
GAAGTAATCCGCAACCTCTACGCAGTAGCCGAACTGCAAGACCCCAAGCAGTTCAGGGATTTGTTTACCGAAGACGGCTATTTCTATGACGTATCGGCCGGGCAGAAATACTATGGGGACGAGATAGGGCGCCCCGTGGAGATTTATGCCACCGCCTTTCCCGACATGCACCGCGAGCTGTACGACCTCTACGTGGCCGGCGATGTAATTACCGTGGAGCTGTCGCTGAACGGGACCCACAACGGGCCCCTGGTCACGTCGATGGGCTCCATCGCGGCCACCGGCAATGAAATGCACGCTCCCTGCTGCGACGTTTTTCACATTGAAAACGGCAAGGTGAAATCCTTCCACTGCTACACGGCCGCTACCATCATTTTCGGGCAGTTGGGCGTGTTGGGTAATCTCGCCGCCGCTTTGCAGCAGCAATAAGCAGGCCGCCGCCACCGGGCCACGCCAGGCGGCGTGGCCCGGTGGTCGGTAGGCTTCCGGCACTGGTCATTGTTTGCCGTCATTGCTTTGAAAAGCAACCATTCTCTATTCTTGGCTGGGGTTTTAGGCGTTAGCCTGGCGAGTGGGCTACCCGGCCAGGCGCAGCAGCCGGCGGCCGTTGGCGCGGCCGAAAAGTGGCCTGCCCTTTCGCCCCGTCTGCCTTATCACATTCTGCGGGAACAAGAGGATTTTGGATTTCTGCAGCCCGACTCGCTGCGGGCCCACCCGGTAGCGCCCGACTTCTTTGACCCGCTCAAGTATGTGCCGCTGCGCAAGCGGCCCGGCCATTTCCTGACCGTGGGCCTGGATGTGCGCTACCAGTACGAAGTCATCAAAACGATAACTGGGGAGCCGGCGCGCCCACCGACGCGCCGCTGACCAATGCCTACCTGTTGCAGCGGCACATGGTGCATACTAGCTGGCAGTTGGGGCCGCACCTGCGGGTATTTGGGCAGCTGCTGAGCGACAACGAAACAGGCCGTCGGGGCGGCCCCCGCCCGCAGATTGACCACGACGTGCTGGATGTTTACCAGACGTTTGTGGAAGTGAATGCGCCCCTGGGGGCGCTTCTTGCAGGGAGTGGGCGAAGAGCAACGCCAGACCGTGGGCGCCCGCTTCTGGCGCAACAGCACCCCGGCGCATCCCTTCGGCTACAACACGGAGCTGATTGGGCAGTTTGGTCGATTCGGGCCAGGGCAGATTCGGGCGTACTACGCCTCCGGTATCGTCTCCTGCCAGGTGCCCCGCTGGCCCCTCACTCCTGATTTTCGCGTTGCCACGGATGCCATCAGTGGTGACCAGGGGCGGGGTGCTGCCGGGTTGCAGACCTTTAATGCCTTGTTTGCCCGGCCATTTTTTGGCAATGCCATCGCCCCATCGGCCCGAGCAATTTGCTCGACCTGCACCCTGGCGTGGAGCTGCACCTGCGCCCCCGCATGACGCTGCTGGTCGATGTAGCCTGGCTCTGGCGCGAAAGTACCCGGGATGCCATTTACGGCCCCGCCATGCTGCCGCTTCTCCCGGCGGCCGACGTGCCCGGGCCCGCCGGCCCACCGCTTTCCACCCGGCGCTACATCGGCCGGCAGCTCACGGCCGATTGGGCCTGGCAGGCTAGCCGGCACGTAGTGCTCGAATTTACTTATGCCTGGCTGCCAGTTGGTGACCATGTTCGCGATACGACTCCCGGCCGCACCCTGAGCTATTTCAAACCCACGCTGCTTTTTCAGTTTTAAGATGCTACTTGCTGCTTGATTAATTCATCAGGTAACATCAAAGCCACTGGCACCAATCTGGTAATGTGGCAAGGCTTTCTGATACCCCTCAAAGGCAAAAATGCCTGCACTGCCTCTATAAAGTAGTTTCGGAGCCGAAGGGCAGGTATTTCACCAATGCATCCGATTGCTATGCGACATGCTTACTTATGGCCAGCGTTGCTGTTTATAGCCGGGCTGTCAGCTAGCTGGCCAGCGCAGGCGCAGCCAGTGGCGGCCAGCACCGTATTCGTGGTTGGAGGCCGTAGCCAGGGGCCGACAGAACTAATCCAGACGCTGCACGCCGTGGCTGCGCAGGCGGTCCCGCTTGGGGGGCGCGGCACCCTGGTGCTGCTCGATGACCGCCTCGGCGACCACCTGCTCGCCAGCGGCAGCCAAAGCAAAGTGGCGGCGTCCCTATTGGCCCAGCTGCACGCCTTTCCGGGGCGGCTGGTTGTCGTGCCGGGCTGGTCGGCTACCCATGCCAATGCCCAGGTAGCCAGGCTGCTGACTACGCCCGCCAGCCGCTCCGGTGTGCTGCTGCCCGATGGCCGTTGCCCCGACCCCGTGGAGCTGCGGCTGGACGAGCGCCACACGCTGGTGGTGCTCAACACGACCTGGTGGCTGCGCGCCCCGGCCCCGCCCGACCAGCCCGGCCCCTGCACCACCCAAGACCCCACCGCCGTCCTCACGCTGCTCGACGACATCCTGCGCCGCAACCAGGGCCGCCAGGTGCTGCTGGTCGGGCAGCAGGCGCTGGCGCTGGCCCAGCGGCCATTGCCTTTGCTGCCCAACCCACGCTACGAATTGCTGCGTTCTTCCCTGCGCAGCGTCCTCAAAAAATACCCCGGCCTGACCTACGTGAGCGGCCAGGGCGCCCGCCACGCCCGCTACGACGAAGAGCACGCGCTCCATTTCCTCAGCAGCGGCCCGGCCTCGCCCCGAGTGCCCCAGGCCGATGTGCTGGCAACCCCCGCCGCGTCGGCCTACCACGGCTTCACCCGGCTCGACTATGCCCCCGATGGCCAGGTGCGGGCCACCTACTGGGTGCCCGATGCCGCGCATCCCAACGGCCAGTCGGTCGTAGCCGAGCGGCATTGGCTCACCCCCAACCTACTCCCTTTGCCAGCCACCGACACCTTTGCCGTGGGTCGGCCGCACCCGCTCCAGGTAGCTACCGCAGTAGTGCCCGCCAGCACGCACTACCAGGCGGGCCGGTTTCGGCGCTGGCTGCAGGGGGCCAACTATCGCCGCGAGTGGCAGCAGCCGGTGCGCGTGCCGGTGCTGGATTTGGCCACGGCCCACGGCGGGCTGACCCCGCTCAAGCGCGGGGGCGGGATGCAAACGCAGTCGCTGCGCCTGCGCGCGGCCAATGGGCAGGAGTTTGTATTGCGCTCGATTGAGAAGAACACCAATGGCTCGGTGCCCGATTTTTTGCACCACACACTGGCTGCTGCCATCGTGCAGGACCAGATTTCGGCCGCCCACCCCTACGCAGCGCTGCTGGTGCCGCCCCTGGCCGATGCCGCCGGGGTAGGGCACACCAGCCCGCAGCTTGTGCTGGTGCCCGATGACCCGCGGCTGGGTATTTACCGCCGCGAGTTTGCCGGCTCACTGGCCTTGCTCGAAGCCCGCGACCCGGCCCCGCCCAGGATTTTTTCGGGCCAGCCCGAACGCCGCAAATACGGTACCGCCGAGGTGCTCGCCCAGCTGCAAACCGACCCGCACGCCCGCGTAGACCAGCGTGCCGTGCTGCGCGCCCGCCTGTTCGATATGGTGCTCGCCGACTGGGACCGCCACGAGGACCAGTGGCGCTGGCTGGCCTACCCCCGGCCGGGAGGTGGCAAGCTCTTTCGGGCCGTGCCCCGCGACCGCGACCAGGCGCTGTTCGTCAACGAAGGCTTTTTGCCGCGCCGCGCCCGGGTGGAATACCTGCTGCCGCGCATTCAAGGGTTTGACTATGAGTTTCAAAATGTCAACAGCTTTAATTTCAATGCCCGCTACTTCGACCGCTCTTTTCTGACCCGGCTCAGCCGCGCCGACTGGCAGGCGGTGGCCGATTCGGTGCAGGCCAGCCTGACCGATAGTGTATTCGCCGCAGGACTGCGCCAGTGGCCCGACTCGATTTATCAGCTTTCGGGTCCCACGGTGCTGGCCAAGCTGCAAGCCCACCGGCAACACCTGCCCGCGTGGGCCGACCAATACTACCGCTTCCTGGCCCGCGAAGTAGATGTAGCAGGGAGCGACGGCGCCGAACTGTTTGAGGTACTGCGCCAGGATGACGCGCACACGCAGGTAACGGTGTATGAGCTGTCTAAAAATGGCCAGCGCGGGTCCGTTCGTTACCAGCGCACGTTTCAAACCGCAGAAACGCGGGAAATCCGCCTCTACGGGCAGGGCGGGGCCGACGTGTTTGCGCTGCATGGCAAGGTGCAGCACGGGCCGGTAGTGCGCGTGGTGGGGGGCGAAGGACTTGATACGCTACGCGATAATTCCCGCGTGCGCAGCGGCCGCCGGCGCGTTACGGCTTACGATGTGCCCGCTGGCCTGGCCGTGGCCGTGCAGGGGCCGGATACTAAAATGCGCCTCAGTGCCCGGCCCGAGGTGAACCAGTACAACCGCGAGGCCTTTCAATACGCCTTTGCCGGGCCGCTATACCCCTGGAACTACAACGTGGACGACGGCCTGTTTGTGGGCCTGGGGTTGCTGCTTAAGCGGCCGGGCTTTCGCAAGCAGCCCTGGGCCGCCACCCACCAGCTCACGGCCAACGTGGCTCTGCGCACCGGGGCCTTTAGCTTCGGCTACGAGGGCAATTTTGCCCAGGTAGTCGGACCCTTCGACTTGCAGGTGCGCGCTGCCGTGCAAGCACCGAATTATGTGCGCAATTTCTACGGTTTGGGTAACGACACCGAACTCGCGCCCGACCAGCCCACCAGCGCGGCCTACTACCGGGTGCGCTTTCGCAACCTGACGCTGGCTGCCTTGCTGCGCCGAAAGCTAAGTGCGCGGAGCACGGTATTTGGCGGACCCGTGTACCAAGGCGTGGATGTGGAAGACCAGCCCGGCCGCATCCTCGGCCTGAGCCCCGACCCACGCCTGCATCCCGATAAGTTATTCGAAGCCAAGCAGTACGCCGGTGTTCGACTGGGCTACGAGCTTGCCAGCCTGCACACTCGCGCAGAGCTGCCCCAGGGCGTAGCCGGCCAGGCCGAACTACTAGCCCAGCGCCCGCTCACGACGAGCGCCCGGCCATTCACGCAGCTCAACGCTTCGCTGGCGGCGTATCGCAGCTTCCGCTTTCCGTTGCGCCTGACCCTGGCCACCCGTTTCGGCGGCACGGTTAACTTCAGCCAGGACTACGAATTCTTTCAGGCCGCCACCCTGGGTGGGCTCTCCAACCTGCGTGGCTTCGGCCGCACACGCTTCGCCGGCCGCCAGAGTGCTTACAATAACACCGAAGTGCGCCTGCAAGTCGCCCGTTTTCGCAGCTATCTGCTGCCCGCCACTGTAGGGCTGCTGGCTTTCCATGACGTGGGCCGAGTGTGGCTGCCCGGTGAAGATTCGCACCGGTGGCATCAAGGCTATGGCCCTGGTCTGTGGCTGGCCCCCACGCCGCAGGTGGTGCTGGCCGCCATGTATGGCTTCTCGAACGAGGGCCGTTTGCCGCTTATCCGCTTGGGTTTCTTCTTTTAAGTTACCTGCTCAAGATAGTCTCTTGTTGGATAAGGGCACGAGTGCTATTTCATGGCCCTATAAGGTACGGTAGCTGTTGCAGTGAGGTGATTTAGCTAAGCCGGACACAATTGGGACGTAGTTTTGAGCTGAGATTCGAAGCGGTTGGGGGCAAGGTAGTCGAGCGCGAATTGCCTCTGTTCAGCGTTGTAATAGACGATGTGGTGGCTGATTTCCAGCCGGGCTTCGGCCACCCCGGGAAAGCTTCCGCCGTCGAGCAATTCGGCTTTGAAGCGGCTCAAAAACGATTCGGCGTAAACGTTGTCGTTTTTGATACCTGAGCGATACTAGAAAAACAAAAATGCCCCTCACAAGCTGTGAGAGGCATTTAGTGTAGTCCGTAGGGGAGTAGGACTTTTTAAAATGTGCCTTTAATGCCATTTAAAAGCGGTTTTTGGTAGGGTAAAATAGGGGTGTTGGATAGGTTTTGAGCGTTGTTGGATAATTATCAAACAGGATAAAAATGGCTTTCTTGCTATGGTACGGGTATTGTTGGATGGAGTTGGATAGATATTGGCTACCTTTGAGCCGCGCCCATCGGCAAAACCTATCCAACGTATTGCACTTTTAAAGGAAAAATAGGATGAAAGTACTGATAAACGAATCAACGCCGTTAACCCTGAACATCAACGGGGCAACCGTTACCCCCGACTTGGCTCGTCCCTACACAAAAAAGCAAAACGGGCACCACGTCACCCTACGTGTAACTCATGCCCGGCAAGTGTTGGCGTATCTGGCTACGGACATCTATGTAATGCCGCACCAATTCAACGCCAAGACCAAACAGCTTGCAGACTCTGACTTGAACCTTATGCTTCAAAGCTTGCTCAGCAGAGCCGGTAAAGTCGTTGGCTCAACACTTGTCCCCGCACAGTTGAAAGCCAGTTGGGAACGGGAACGAGTAGCCCAACAGGGTGAAGACGTTGTTGAAGCAATGGAGACGTTTGCCGATTGGCACAAGTATAGTGAGTTAACCCGACGCGCTGAATGGCTGGAAAAGGAATTGGTGTTGGTTCACAATGCCATGAAAAAGATGGAAGCGGAAGACCCCGGTTTGGCTCCCGTTCCCGTTGCCAGCCTTGTCGAACGCAAGGACTTTGTGAAAGCTATTGATGCCTTTATGGAAGAACGCAAGGACACGGTGAAGGAACGAGACTATCAGATGTGGGAATCTTGGAAACTACGGTTGGAAGAATGCGCTCAGCATAGCAACATCGTATTGACGTTGCTCAATATTGACATGAAGTTTTACGCCAAGTACAAGTCGTATCTGATGGTAACCAGAGGCAACAAGCTGAGCACGTTCGGTGCTCATGTGAAGCGGTTGAAGTCGTTTATGAAGTGGGCAGAGCAAAACGGCTACACGGTGGGCAAGGGACACAAGAACGATGGTTTTGCTATCACAGAGGAAGCGAAGACGGTCGTTTACTTGGATGACAAAGAATTGGACATGCTTTGGGCGTACAAGCAAGTGAAACCCGAATACGCGAAGCAAATTGACCTCTGCCTATTCCAATCACTCACCGGCTTGCGTATCAGTGACACGGCGAAAGTTCACCACGTTACCAAACAGACCAACGACGATGGAGAAACCGTTGAATACCTGACCGGCACTTGCAAGAAAACGGGCGGGTTGTACAAGGTGCCGTTATCGTTGGACAGCCGAATTAAAGAAATCTTGACCGCCAACAAGAACAATATGGCACTGATTACAGAGGCGTATTACAATCGCAGCATTAAAGAAATCGTTGCCGAATTGTACGCGTTTCACGGGGTTGTAATGCCGACCGTCATCGTTAACCGGGAAGATGCCAAAGGTGCCGTACATGAGACGATAACCCCCAAGAACGAGGAATTGGGCACCCATAGCAACCGCCGTTCCTTTGTGTCACGTCATATTAACTCATCGGAGTTCAATCATACGGATGTACTCGCAATGTTGGGAAGTTCGGACATGAAGGAGCTACAGAAGTACATTCAAGTCCATGACAAAGCGTTGGATGACAAAGCCAAAGCCAACGCAAAGACACGGGCAAGCAAACGGTAAGATTACCCAACCGGACAAAAGAAAAGGCAGCCTTACAATAGGGCTGCCTTTCTTGTTTCATGACGATGTGCGACCGCCGTAGGGAATCAACATTTATTATAGTCGGATTCTACAAAAGGTTTATGATTCAAGGTCTTTCAATATCTCATCGATGATGTTCTTTCGATTCGGCAAGTAATCATAGAGCAAGCCGATGGGGTAAAGCAATTCGTCTTTGTAACCGGGGTTGAAGTCTTCGATGCAATCGGAGAAAAAGCAAGCGCAGTCATCAAGTCGTATATAATCGGTGAATTTGTGTCCACGTATTGACGGGGCATATTCTTTGGTGAAGAATAGCAAGCCTTTGTAATAGCCAAAGTAGTTGTATTGTGATAGTACGTCTTCGACCGTCAAGTGTAGGTGCTGCACATCGATGTCGAATTGTAAAGCCATCTGAATGCTATCGTACATCTTTTCGTTTTGCTTTCTCATGTTTGATTATTATTCTATTCGTGGTTTAAGATTCATTTCTTCAAAGCTTTGCATCATGACCGCCGTTACTGCTGCTGCATCCGTTTCTTTTACAATCACGCAATCATGGACGGTCAGTACGTCGGTAATGTCGTAGCTCAGCAGGTCAGGTATTACACGTTCGTACATGATTGCGCTTTCAATTCGTTGTGCAAGCAAGCAATTATTGGCGTATTGCTTGTAGATACCGCGCTTATTGACGGTCATCGACCAGTACAATGATTTCAATTCAGTAAACAACCGGTAGACTGATTCAAATTCTACCGTAAACATGCGAAAGAATTGCTTCTTAATGTGCGTTAATTCCGTTCGTGAATCTGTTTCAAGTCCTTTCAATATCAACTTGTAGTCACCGAAAAACATCCAGTACACGAGTCCTTTCGTGATGTCTCGTGCATCCTCATCATTCGTGCCGTAGCGTTCGTTATACCGCTTGTAGTAGCGTTCTATAAAGCTTTCGTAAATCTGACCAGCCGTACACAACTCGGCAAATTCAATGTAGTCCGGCTTCGCTCTGTATTTGACGTACACGGGTACCGCGCTTGCGCATTCGGGGGCGAACTGGTTAATCAAGTTTGCATCGATTACAGACAGGAAAAACGGCTGAGCATTGACAATATCCCGTTCCACAGTTGGCACGTCTGGCGCTGACTTGAATCGTAGGCAACGGCGCAACACCTTCACCATATTGGTAATGTCCGAATGCATCCGACGCCCGAACTTATCCATGCAACAACCGCGCATCGGGTTGGTATTCCAGTGATGGAAGTAGGCAGCGGGAGAGTTGACGTTGCCGGTCGCATCGTATTGCGCTTGCACGTATGCCGTTGCTGCTGCATCCGGTTTCAATAGCAGTTGATGTGTCATAGCTATGATGTGCTGACGACCTTCATCCAACGGCGTTGGGTTGTCTTTGTCCGCTGGTTTCGTGAGGTTCAGCGTTCCAATCCGTTCAAGCTTGTTATGTAGAACGGTATCATATTCGGAGTTGAATACCAACACGGGTTTGCTTTCATCCATTAATCGGGGATGGATAGCGTAGGACTTGCATATGCCAAGGTATTCGCTTGAATACTCGTTGCATAAGATGTAGTCACATTTCACCAATGCCTTGATAATCTTCGTGTAATCGCTGCCGAATATGTCTTGAATAATATCGGAATGAATCTGTAGGTATTTGTCCGGTCGCTCATCGAGACATAAGTACGGCTCCAATAGGATATGAAAGAACAGGAAAAAGTCACGGTCTTTCACTTCTTTTTTATGATAATTCAATACTTCCAACTTCAATTCTCGCACTGATAAAAGGTTGGGATATAGTAAGGTAACGGGGTTGTTGATTCGCTTTCTTGGCACGTCATAGTCTCTATTATTTTTGGTTGTTCAGTTGTTCGATTTTCTCTTTGATTAAGAGGTCGATGACCGTTGCTTGCGGTAGTTCTCCGAAGCCGTTGGTCAATTGCTTGCAGAGCGTTTGTAGCAAGTCTTTGGTATCCGGTCGGATGGTGACTTGCTTCCAGTTGTTTTCATATTTTTTGCGGTCGTATGCCATAGGTGTTGGGGTTGTTATGTTTTGCTTTATAGTTATATATCCACTGCTCATATTGGTTTTAAATATTTTCGGTGTATTCTTTGATTTATTTCATAAATTATTGATATTCAAGTGAATTATTTTCGTTGATGTTGCTCGTCTTAACCGCAATACGATGGGTTAATCCCTTGGCTTTCTCTGATAGGTACAAAAAAGGACACATACCCATCTATCCTATCCTTATCCCCCCGTATGGTTGGTGGTATTCTATTTCTTATAATGTGTCCTTTTTTGTACCTGCTCATCAACGATTGATTGAATGCACGAAATCCGAATAGAAAGGGGTGCCCCAAGCACACCCAACCAAAAGAATAAAAGATTAATAATCAGTATAATTGACTATCATAAGAGCATGATATATAGCCAATAGGGCGTCGGGTGAGGGAGGTGACGACCGAATAGCCCAACTACATGAGATGAATTGATGACGAGTCAACCCAAGTCAAAAAAAAAGACCAACCGTGTAGGTCAGTCTTTCGAATAGAAGTTGGTCGGGTTGAAACAAGGAAATAAAAAACCTATCGCTCGTTACCGGTCACGACAACCTGACCAACTTTCTATTTCTGATGCTTCGGAATACCTTCCAAGATGTCAAGTAATTCGTTCATTAATTCGAATTCTGTCATTGGTACCGATAGTTTGACGGGAGAATGTTTGAAACGACCTTCCAATGAAAACCCGGTTACATTACCGGTCAAGACCTCATCATTCCAGAACTTTTCATCCAAGATTTTATAGGTCGCCATCATCGTTCCTTTCGGTAGGTTGAAACCGAGCGCCGTGGCTTTATCAATCTTCGAATCTTCGATAATCCATGATTCAATTAACTGAGCTTGTACCACGTCATCTTGAACGTGATTCTTGTTGCTTAACCGTAGATTGCCAGTTGATTGGAAGAACTTATTCCGAATCCTTTCAACGTCGTTCTCAGTGAAGACGATGTAATGTTCTCCATGCTCATCGTCATTTCGGTAGATGGGTTTGTTCGGAATGATAACGGCACTCGTTAAATATTGCTTGTCCTTGTTCGTCGCTTTCAATTGTACCAATGGGACAACATCGGTAAGTTTTACAGCAGCAACTTGCATAGCAGGACGGTCAACCATAGACACCGAAAACATTCCGGTGCTATCGTCAAACTCATCTACATTCAGTTCATATACAGGTAGTTTCATTGTTGCTGATTATTATTTCTTAATCTTCGGAATCAAGTCACGCTTGCCAGCCTTATTCAAAGCATTCGACAACTGCCATACTGCCATATCCTTTACCGTCGGGTTGTAGTTGCTCCAATCGGTATTCTCAAACATTTGCGCGGTAATGTCACCGACCTCATGAAGCCCCGCATTGGTATGCAAATTGCCGGAAGCAATGAAGATGTTACGCAACTTGCCGAACGTGCCAGCAAGGTCAGTAAATAGCGTAATGATGTCTTGTTTATCGGAAAGGTCAATGGTGTTTTCATTAATAACACGGGGCAAATCCAATTGGTAAACCTCTGCGAATTGTTCGAAAGTTGCTTTGTTCAGCACACTGTAAGTATTATTCAGGACATACCCGTATTTGGTGCGTAAGCCATTCAGCGAAGCTTGAAGTTGGTCATGCTCATCGTGTCCGTCTGTGTCAATCGTCGCATTGATAAGCGCAATCTGACCGGCTTGTGTTTTGGTCAAATCCCAACGCGCTTTCAAGCCTTTGTCAGCAGCCATCAAGGGAGTAAATAGCATGGCTTTGTAAGCCGTAGTAAGAGCTTCAGCCGTTGCGACCAGTGGCAAGCCGTAACCGGTAAGAGCTTGCTTATAGGCTTCGACATCGGCGATGTAATTGGCGTGTATTGATTGAATCCAATCGTTTTCTTTCTGAGTAATCATAGTAGTATCTTAATTATTTTGATTTTGTAAATATTGAGTGAGAGCTTCCCGAATCACTTCGGAGTACGATGTGTAGTTCTTGATACAGTAGGAGCGTAGGGCGAAGAATTCGGTATCAGAAAGCCGTGTATTGACGTTGTGTAGCTTGACGGTCTTACCCATCGATGCCAGCAGTTTTGTAATTGTATCGTTCATGTAATTGAATATTATATTTCTTTCAACAGTAGATAAGACGTTTTTATGTGGACGACCGTAAAAACCGCATACATTTTTACGTTTTGAAGAAAATAATTTTCAACGGGTTTACTGTTAAGGTTTTATAGGTTGGTGAATAGATAGCCGCCAACGATGCCGACGAGTGAAACCCCGTTTCCAGCCAATTGAGGCACATTCAGCCGTTTTTGATGTACCGATAGAGTATTCAACCGGGGCGGGTGCTGAACCATATTCCCAAAACGGGCGGGTTGGGCATGAAAAAACCCCCATCCATTGCTGAACGGGGGTTGAATATTCGATTGCCCGAATATTAAGAGCCGGGTTGCTGGTCGTAAGCAAAACGATTATCGTAAGCCGGTGCTTTGTCAGATGAAGCTTGCTCTTTGGCGAGTTCTTTGGTCAGAGCATCAAAAGCTTCATCCCGCTCTTTGGGGTCAGCATAGGCAATCGTCACTTCACTTTCTACTCCCTGTATGCGAAGTTGAATGAAGAATTGACCGTTGACGCTTGAACGGACATAAACGACGCTACCGGGGTTAACGGACAGTGAAGGAGAGGTTGCGGTTTTCCCTTTGATTGTGAAAAATGCCATTGGTAAAAGGTATGTGGTTGGTGAAGCCCGAAGATACGCCAATACAAGCGCGGGAACTACAGAGGTTTTCCAAACAGCTACCACGTTGAACGAACGCCAACCCGCCAAGGTGATTGTATAGCTACGGCGCTTGCGTCGCTCAGAGGTCAAGAAACGGGGCAAAGCGAAGAATCTACGGCAACGGGTGCCGCTCTGAGTGCCTGTAGTGACTCCATATTGTAGCCTCATAGGCATTCACGGTATCGTCGGCAAGCTATCCAGTAGGAGAGGGGCACCGTCGTAAGCCGTTGAAGTCGAATAGGATTCTTCTCATCCGCCCACCTTTGGGCAATCCAACCTATCCAACAATTCTATCCAACATTCAGAGGGCAAAAACCGCGTAACTGATTGATAGACAAAGAAAAAGGCTCCCATTTCTGAGAGCCTTTAAGTAGTCCGTAGGGGAATCGAACCCCTGTTGGTAGAATGAAAATCTACTGTCCTAACCCCTAGACGAACGGACCGTTGTTCGTTTTGATGATGCAAAGGTACGGCGCGCGAGCTTTGCTGCAAGTATCAGGCCTAAAAAAAATGGGGCATAGATGGAAATGGCCTGTTTTTCAGGCTGAAAAATTTGTGGCCCATTCAAAGAGCCGCACATTCCCCGATGAGCGAAACCCCAGCCGGGGCTTTAAGGTTGCTGTATTCAGTAGGGGAAATCAAACCTCTGCCGAGCCATGGTATCCGTATGCGCGCCAACCCGCGCCATTCTGCTATCTTCGCCCCGCTTTTAAACCGGTCGTCCGTCTGGCGGCTGTCACTTACTATCTCCCTGTTTCACCATGGCAAAAATTAAAGTCGCCATCAACGGCTTCGGCCGTATTGGCCGTCTCACTTTCAAATCGCTGCTGGGCCGCGACAACGTGGAAATCGTTGCAATCAACGACCTGACCGATAACAAAACCCTTGCCCACCTGCTGAAGTACGACTCCGTGCACGGTCGTTTCGATGGCACCGTGAGCTACGACGAGGAGAGCCTGACCGTGAACGGCGTGAAGATTGCCGCCCTCGCCGAGCGCGACCCCAAACTGCTGCCCTGGGGCAAAATGGGCGTTGACGTGGTGCTCGAATCGACCGGCCGCTTCGTGGACGAAGCCGGCGCCGGCCAGCACCTCACCGCAGGTGCCAAGAAAGTCGTGATTTCGGCTCCCGCCACCGGCAACATTCCTACCGTGGTACTGGGCGTGAACGAGGACATCCTCACCGGCTCCGAAACCATTCTGAGCAATGCCAGCTGCACCACCAACTGCTTGGCTCCGATGGCCAAGGTGCTGGACGATGCCTTCGGCATCGAGAAAGGCTACATCACCACGGTGCACGCTTATACTTCGGACCAAAACCTGCAGGATGCGCCCCACAAGGACCTGCGCCGCGCCCGCGCCGCTGCCTACAGCATCATTCCCACCAGCACCGGCGCTGCCAAGGCCGTGGGCCTGGTGCTGCCCAAGCTGAAGGGCAAGCTCGATGGCCTGGCCATGCGCGTGCCCGTGCCGGATGGCTCGATGACCGACCTGACCGTCATCCTGAAAAAAGAGGTGACCAAGGAGGAAATCAACGCTGCCCTGAAAGCGGCGGCTGAAGGCCCCCTGAAAGGCATCATCGAGTACGTGACCGACCCGATTGTGAGCATCGACATCGTGGGTAACCCCCACAGCTGCATCTTCGACTCGGAGCTGACGTCGGCCAACGGCACGCTGGCCAAGGTGATTGGCTGGTACGACAACGAAACCGGCTACTCGACCCGCACGGCCGACCTGATTCAGAAGCTCGGCGAGCAGATGAACGGTTAATTGCCGAACCCGTAATAAACGCCGTCCGCTTTGCCACTCGTGGCGGGGCGGGCGGCGTTTTTGTTTAAGTAGGCCGGCCGATTGCGGGCCGGCTGTTCCTTCCTCCTCCATTCGCCAAGCCTGCGCTGGGCGTTGCTCATGCCCAAAACCTGCTTCATTCTTAATCCCAAAGCCGGCCCCAGCCAGCGCCACAACATGCCCGCGCTGATTGCGCAGCACTTCGGCGCGCTGGAAGCCGACTACGAAATCCGGCTCACCGAATACGCCGGCCACGCCGTGGCGCTGGCCCGCGCTGCCGCCGCCGAGGGCTTTGCCGTGGTGGCCGCCGTGGGCGGCGATGGCACCGTGAACGAAGTGGGCCGGGGCCTGCTGGGCACCGCCGCGGCGATGGGCATCATCCCCCAAGGCTCGGGAAATGGCCTGGCCCGGCACCTCAAAGTGCCGCTGGGCCTGCCGGCCGCCCTGAAGCGACTGGCCGCGCCCACCTTCAGCCGCATGGATGTGGGCGTGATAAACGGCCACCCGTTTTTCTGCACCGCCGGGCTGGGGTTCGATGCCCACGTCAGCCAGCACTTTGCCCAGGCCGGCTCGCGGGGGCTGAGCACTTATTTGCAGGTGACGCTGCGCGAGTACCGCCGCTACCGGTCGGTGCCGGTGCGCATGAACCTCGATGGCCAGGAAAGAGCCACCGACTGCTACGTGCTTGCCTTCGCCAATGCCTCGCAGTATGGCAACAACGCCTACATTGCGCCCCTGGCCGACCTGCGCGACGGCCAGCTCGACGTGTGCCTGATTGATGCCCTGCCCGCAGTGCGGGCTTTCCGCGTGAGCCTGGCCATGGCCCTCGGCACGCTGCCGAAGTCCTCGGCGGCCGAGTATTTTCGGGTGCCGCGCGGGCGGGTGGTGGCCGAAGCGCCCATTGGCTTTCATGTCGATGGCGACTACTTGGGGCACGCCACCGCGTTTGAGGTAGAGCTGATGCCGCTGGCGCTGGCCGTGGCCGTTTGATTACAACGAATTACCTATGAAAAACCGCACCGGGGTGGTTTATTCCACCAATCCAGACTTCTCCTATCAGTCCGACGAGCCAGCCGAGGCCACCACGCTGCCGCCGCAACAGCAGCAGCTCCGTGTGCAGCTCGATAAGAAGCAGCGCGGCGGCAAGCAGGTGACGCTGATTACCGGCTTTGTGGGCACTGAGGCCGACTTGCAGGCCCTCGGCAAGCTGCTCAAAACCAAGTGCGGGGTGGGCGGCAGCGCCAAAGACGGCGAAATAGTGGTGCAGGGCGACTTCCGCGACAAGGTGCTGGAAATCCTGCTCAAAGAAGGCTATAAGGCCAAGAAGGCCGGCGGATAGCTCACCTCACGTATGCTGCCGGTGCTCAACACGGCCTGTAACTATGCTTGACCTTTCCACCCTGCCCGAAACCGCCCGCGACGTCACCTCCCTGCACGGGCAGGCCGAAGATGCCGTCATCAATGCCGTGCTGTGGCTGAAGCTGGGGGTCGAAGCCGTGGGGGCTACCATCATTGTGCTGGGCATTCTGAGCGCGGGCTGGCTGCTGCTTAAGGCGCTGGCCAAGCGCCAGACGGCCGATTTCACCGCCATCCGGCTGGCGCTGGCGCGCTACCTGGCATTAGCGCTGGAGTTTCAGCTCGGGGCCGATATTCTGAGCACGGCCATTGCCCCAAGCTGGGAGCAGATTGGCAAGCTCGGGGCCATTGCCGTTATCCGGACGGCGCTCAACTATTTCCTGTCGCGCGAAATGCGCGAAGAGCGCCGGGAAACCACCCCCGAAAGCGAGGTCGTGCGGCGGGCCGACAGCTAGCGTCCCAGCCACGCCCGCGCCTTCACCACATCCTCTGGGGTGTCGATGCCGAAGGCTTCGAGCTCGGTTTCGGCGCAGCGAATCTGGAAGCCGGCTTCCAGCCAGCGCAACTGCTCCAGGCTCTCGGCCGCTTCGAGCGGCGACACGGGCAGCTGGGTGAGCTGCTCCAGCACCGCGGGCTGGTAGGCGTAGAGGCCCAGGTGGCGCAGGTAGCGGTGGTGGGCCAGCCACTCGGCGCGCTCGTGGCTGCGCTGGTAGGGGAGGGGGTGGCGGCTGAAGTACATGGCGTAGCCCAGCTGATTGAGCACCACTTTGGGCAGGTGCGGGCTGAATAACTCTTCCTCTGTGAGCACGGGCTTCACCAGCGTGGCAATGGCCGGCGCGGTGGCCGCATCGGCAAATAAATCGACCAGGGCATTAATCTGGCGCGGGTTGATGAACGGCTCATCGCCCTGAATGTTGACGATGCAATGCACGTCGGCGGGGCTGCCGAGCTGCTGGAAGGCTTCCCACACGCGGTCGGTGCCGCTGGGGTGGGCGGGGCTGGTGAGCACGGCCTCGCCCCCGAAATCCTCCACGTGGCGCATGATGCGGTCGTCGTCGGTGGCCACCACCACGCGGGCCAGGTTGGCCTGGCGGGCCTGCAGCACCACGCGCTGAATCATGCTTTGCTCGCCCAGGTCGAGCAGGGGCTTGCCGGGCAGGCGGGTGGAGGCAAAACGGGCGGGAATGAGGCCGAGGACCATAAACAGGCGGGGGAGAACGGACGTGGGACGCGGGCAAACCCCGCAATATTCTCCCAAAGAACGGGGTTGGCGGGCGTTTGTGACCGGCGCGCACCTCTTGCCCGGCGGTTTTTGCGTTATTTTGCCTCCGTTGCCCGCCCGGCTGCGTTTTTGGTGCGGCGGCGGCCCCAACTTTGATACGACTGATTTCTATGACTGTACTGCTTTCCCTGCTCACGCTGCTGGCCCTGGGCGGCCCCGGCCCCGGCCACGCGTCCCGTCGCACCAGTGCCCCCGCCGATTCCATCGGCCAGGAAATTCGTGGCGGCCAGCGCTTCGTGAAGCACCGCGTGGCGGCCGGCGAAACCCTCACCGCCCTCACCCGCCGCTACCACGTCACCCTGGCCCAGCTCACGGAGGCCAACCCCCAGATTAAAAACGGCCTCGGCGTGGGCCAGATTGTGTTTGTGCCCCGGCCGGCGGCCGGCCGCGCTGCCGCGCCCGCCACGGCCAAGGCGCCCACCGGCGCGGCTCCGGCCCCGGTGCCCGCCCGCTACACCGTGGCCAAGGGCGAAACCCTGTTTGGCATTGCCCGCAAGTTTCAGCTCACCCCCGATGAGCTCATTCGCCTCAACAAGCTGCCGGCGGGCGGCACGGTGCGCGTGGGCCAGCAGCTTATCCTGACCTCGACGGCTGCCGAAGCCAGCGCCCCCGGGGCCGCCGCCCCCAAAGCGGCCCCGCCGGCGCGCCCCGTGGAAGTAGAGTCGGTGCCCGCCGTGACTTCGGCCAAAACCCCGGCCCCGGCCCCCGACAAGCCCGCCCAGGTGGCCACCGTAACCCCCGAGAAGCCGGAGGAAAAGGAAAAAGAGGCCCGAGAAGACCGCACCCCCAGCCGCGCCAGCGAGGTGCTGGCCCGCGTGGTGGAAAGCGGCCTCGGCGCGCCCATCGAGAAAAGCGTGACCGATAAGTACCTGGCCCTGCACAAAACGGCCCCCGTGGGCACCATCATGCAGGTGAAAAACAGCGGCAACGGCCTCTCGGTGTACGTGCGCGTCATTGGCAAGCTGCCCGATACGGGCGAGAACAACGACATTCTGGTGCGCCTTTCGCCCCGCGCGGTGCAGAAGCTGGGCACCGCCGATGCCCGCTTCCGCGTCGAAACGAACTACATTCCGCAGTAAGGCGGGCAGATATTCAGCCATTCAATCCGCCTGTCATCCTGAGCGCAGCGAAGGACCTCATCACCGTCGAACGGTTTGCAGTAATTCAGACACTGCGAACGTGATAAGGTCCTTCGCTGCGCTCAGGATGACAGGCGTTGTTTCTCCTTCCCTTCTCTTGAACATCGCCCAGCTCCGCCGCCAGCTCGACGCGCAATACGAGCGCTACAACCGCCCGGACTTTATTAAAAACGACCCCATCCAAATCCCGCACCGCTTCACGCGCAAGCAGGACATTGAAATCAGCGCCTTGTTTGCGGCGCTGCTGGCCTGGGGGCAGCGGCCCACCATCATCAGCAAGTGCAACGAGCTGCTGCGCCGCATGGACGACGCGCCCTACCAGTTCATCACCCAGCACCAGGACGAGGACTTAAAAAAGCTGCTTGGCTTCTGCCACCGCACCTTCTGCGATACTGATTTGCTGTACTTCGTACATTTTCTGCGCCATTGGTACAGCCAGCACGAGTCGCTGGAAACGGCGTTTCTGGTGGGGCACTCGCAGCGCGAGCGGCTCATCAACTTCCACCAGCACTTTTTCAGCCTGCCCGATGCGCCCCAGCGCACCCGCAAGCACGTGGCCACGCCGGCCCGCAAATCGGCCTGCAAGCGCGTGAACATGTACCTGCGCTGGCTGGTGCGCCGCGACGACCACGGCGTGGACTTCGGCCTCTGGCAGCGCCTCTCGCCCGCCGACCTCATCATGCCCATCGACCTGCACGTCGAGCGCCAGGCCCGCCCCCTCGGCCTGCTCACCCGCAAGCTCGTGGACTGGGAAGCCGCCGAAGAGCTCACCGCCAACCTCCGCAAACTAGACCCCTCGGACCCGGTGAAGTACGATTTCGCCCTGTTCGGGGCGGGCGTGGATAAGTAGTAGCCAGAAGATGGCGCGCGTCTGCGACGCGTGCCGACTGGGTTCGAGTCTCTGACTCGCTCTGCGGACGACGCACTCAGAGCCGTGCGCCGGCGAGCCACAGGCTCGAGCCCAGTGGGCACGCGTCGCAGACGCGCGCCAACAAGGGTGGCGTGCGTAATGGAAAACGAGCTCTGTCGATAGAAAGCCCGCGCATTGCACATCTTCAGAATGATTTGACCACTACCCATGACTGCTTCTACCTTTCAGCTTCGCCTAGTCGTTCAATGGAAGACGATACTGCTCATATTTAGCGGGCTTTTAGTAATTATTCTTGCTGTTTTTTTTGCAGCAATTCTTTATACCATAGGGTATCAAATGGGCGGCATCGCTGGCTTGATTGCCTTGTTCTTATTGATTTTTTTCGGTGGTTTATACGGGATAATTCAATTAGGTAAAAAAATATGCGTTTATGAGGCACAAATCTTTATTACTGATAAAAAAATAACCATCAGAAGATGCAATGAATGGCCAGTTTCTATTGGCTATAATGACATTAGCTCGTATCGGTATCAGGTATTTAATGGCGGCTACGAATTGCGAATAAGGCTGTTGAATGGTGACGTGCAAAAGCTGAATACCGGAGGTGAGTTAGTATCAGCAGCTGATACAGCTGCCTTTGCTGCGATGGCTGCGGCATTTGAATCAGTCGTAAGTGAGTACCAGCAATTACAGGGAAAATACATCCCCGTATTGAGAGAGAAAACATTTTTCGAAAAGCCGATAGCGACGGTTTTGTTAGTTGTTTATGCAGTCGTGGTAGTCACGGCTATCTGCCTGATGGTTATCAGGCACAAATTCATGCCGAATGCGCTCGGCTCATTTGGGTTATTCATTGCATTTGTTGCCGCCTGGCGGGCCGCTAGGCGGCAGCGGCACAGCAGCTAAGGGCTAACCTGCCACCGGGTCCGCCGCCTGCTCCCCCGCCACCACCAGCAACAGCGCATCCTCGCCGGTGCTGGTGAGGCGCCAGTGGCGCTTGCCGATGCGGCTGGTGTAGTACACCAGGCCATAGCCCTGCAGCACCAGGCCGAGGCGGGCCACGCGGCTCTCCGTGAGTTTCAGCAGGGGCAGGAGCTGCTGCACGGTCAGCTCGGGATGGTCCATGAGGGCGAGGAGGAAGCGGGCCTGGCTTTCGGCGGTGCGGCGGTCGCGCTGGGGGTGCTGGGTGCGCAGCCAGTGGGCCACGCGGGCCTGCACGGCGGGCGGGTCGTGGCGCAAGGGCGGCGGGGGCGGCGGGTTGTCGCGCAGGTGAATGCGCTGGGCAAAGCGGGCGGCTAAGGAATCGGGCGGGAGCATGGCGCGGGGCAGGGCAAAGGCGGCGTTCGGCCGCAAGATACCGCACCGTCCGGCCTATCCGGTAAATCGTCAGGCGTTTTCGGCACTACGACGCCTCTTTTTGGGCTTTCGAACAGCCTTCCTGCTTCTTCAAACGGCTTTCCCGTGTTTTCGAACGGCTTTCCCGTGCTTTCGAACAGCTTTCCCGGCACTCCTACGGGCTTTCCCGCCTCTTCATAAATGGTTTCCGGTAGCGCAAAGGGTGTACTGATTGGTGCGAACATCGTTCAGATGGATGAGAACGGCCTACTAGGTGACGGGAGCAGCCTTCTAAGCGGTGGAAACGGCCTGCTAAGTGCGCTTGCCGGCGTTCAGATGCTTGTAAACGTTGGTCTGAGGTGTTTGGCCGTTGTTCTGGTGGGGCATGCCGTTGTACTGGGGCAAATGGGCCGGGGGCGCGCCGGCGGGCCGGGCGAAAGAGAAGATGCAGGGCCGGCGAATCTTCCCGGCCCGCCGGCTGTTTACCTTCGTATCCGATTACTGTAAATACCGAACCACTACCTACTTGCTCTTACCCCAACACTTCGAACAAAAAATCGGCTTCAGCACCCTGCGCGAGCAGCTCGAAGCCAACTGCCTGAGCGCGCTGGGCCGGCACTACGTGGCCCGCATGGAATTCCAGACCAAGCACGAGCCGCTGCTGAAGGTGCTGCAGCAGACCAGCGAATTCACGTACCTGCTGCGCTCCGGGGCCGATTTTCCGGCCGCGCACTACCACGATGCCCAGGCCCACCTCAAGCGCGCCGCCCTGCCGGGGGCCTACCTCGACGTGGCCGCCTTCTTTGAGGTGAAGATGAGCCTGCGCACCATCCGGCAGGCGCTGAGCTTCTTCTCCGACGCCGAGGCCGGCCTCTACCCCACGCTGCGCCTGCTGGGCATCGGGGTGCAGGTCGACCGCAATTTGCTGGCCGCCCTCGACAAGGTGGTGGACGACGAGGGCGGCGTGCGCGACGACGCCAGCCCGCTGCTGCGCCAGATTCGGCAGGAGCTCATTGCCCGGCAGGGCCAGCTGCGCCGGCAGATTGCCGGCATTCTGCGCCACGCCAAAACCGAGGGCTGGATTCCCGGCGATGCCGAGCCCACGATACGCGGCGGGCGGCTGGTGCTGCCCGTCATTGCCGAATTCAAGCGCAAGGTGAAGGGCCTGATTCACGACGAATCGGCCTCGGGCCAGACCGTATTCATCGAGCCGGCCGAGGTGTTTGAGCTCAACAACGACATCAAGGACCTCGACAATGCCTACCACCGCGAGCTGATTCGCATCCTCACGGACCTCACCACCCGGCTGCGGCCCCACATTCCGGACCTGCGCAAGGCCTACTCGTACCTGGGGCTGATTGACTTCATCCGGGCCAAGGCGCGGCTGGCCGTCACCCTCGATTGCCAGCTGCCCCTGCTGCACAACAAGCCCCTGCTGAAGTGGGTGAAGGTGCGCCACCCGCTGCTGCAGCTGGCCTTTGCCCAGCACAAAAAAGACTCCGGCGATGCCCGCGAAGTGGTGCCGCTGGATTTGGAGCTGAACCACGAGCAGCGCATCCTCGTCATTTCCGGCCCGAACGCGGGCGGCAAGTCGGTGAGCCTGAAAACCGTGGGCCTGGTGCAGTTTATGCTGCAAATGGGCCTGCTGATACCCTGCGCCGACAATTCCGAAGCCGGCGTGTTTGAGGACATTTTCCTGGACATCGGCGACGAGCAGAGCCTCGAAAACGACCTCTCGACCTACTCCTCGCACCTGCTGGCCATGAAGCAGTTCCTGACCCTGGCCGGCAAGAAAAGCCTGGTGCTGATTGATGAATTCGGCACCGGCACCGAGCCCAGCCTGGGCGGCGCCATTGCCGAGGCCGTGCTCGACCAGCTGAACCGCGCCCGCGTGTTCGGCGTCATCACCACGCACTACACCAACCTGAAGAACTTCGCCGAGCGCACCCCGCACCTCATCAACGGGGCCATGCGCTACGACCCGGAGAAATTGCAGCCCCTCTACCGGCTGGAAGTGGGCAAGCCGGGCTCGTCGTTCGCCATCGAAATTGCCCGCAAAATCGGCCTGCCGAAGGAGGTGGTGGAGCGCGCCACCCAGCTGGTGGGCAAGGATAAAATTCGCTACGACCGCCTGCTCGAAGGCCTCGAAAAAGAGAAAACCGAGCTCGAGCAGCGCACCGCCGAAGCCGCCAAAGCCGAGCGCCGCCTCAAGCGCGCCGCCCAGGAATACCAGGACCTCAAGCAGCACCTCGAAGACACCAAGATGGAAACCCTGCGCACCGCCAAGCAGCAGGCCAAGGCCCTTTTGGTGAACACCAACCAGCAAATCGAAGCCACCATTGGCGAAATCCGGCGCGGCAATGCCGAGAAGGAAGTGAACAAAGCGGCCCGCGAAAAGCTGGAAACCTTCGTGCAAAAGGAGCTGCAGATTGAGCCGCCCAAGCCCAAGGCCACCCGCGAGCGCGCCGAGGCCGGCGCCCTGCAGCCCGGCGACAAAGTGGCCCTCTTCGGCCAGGAAGGCCACGGCGAAGTGGTGAGCGTGAAGGGCAACACGGCCGAAGTCATGTTCGGCGGCCTGAAAACCCTCACCAAGCTCAGCCAGCTCGAAAAGCTGGGCCGGGCCGAAATCCGCGAGCGCGAGCAGGCCGCCAAGGCCAAAGCCGGCCGTCTGGGCGGCAGTGGCGGTGGCGGCAACGGCCTCAACATCACCGACCGCATGGCCGGCTTCAGCCCCACGCTCGACCTGCGCGGCGAGCGCGCCGAAGACGCCCTCACCAAAACCATGAGCTTCGTGGACGACGCCGTGATGCTGGGCATGCCCGAAATCAAGTTCCTGCACGGCCGCGGCAACGGCGTGCTGCGCCAGGTGGTACGCGACTACCTGCGCAGCCAGCGCGCCGTGGCAAGCGTAGCCGACGAGCACGCCGATAGGGGCGGCGACGGCGTCACCATTGCCGTGCTGAAGTAAGCCGCTGCCCGGGTAGAAAAAAAAGGCCAGCGACCTCGTCGCTGGCCTTTTTTGGGGTTATGATATTTTATAATAAAGATATTTATTTTAAATGCTGAAAATTTGTGCGGGTTTCACTCCCTTGCACTTTCCCCCATGGCCCTCGATTCAACCCCTCCTGTGTTCACCGTTGGCGTTTACCGCACGGACTGCAACAACCTGCTGGCCCCGCCCAACTCGCCCGAGGCGTGGTGCTACCACCGGCGGCGGGCACAGGCCCTGCACGAGCTGTTCGATGCCGACCCGACCGTGAACGTGGCCAGCTGGGGCCAGACGGACGACCAAGCCCAAACCCACGAATACGTGGAAATGGCCATGCAGCTGGTGGCGCACCCGCCCGTTTCGGCGGCGGCCACGGCCGCTCTGGGGTTTGTGGGGGCCGCCCTGGGCAGTGCCGCCACCGACCTGGTGAAGGACGGCCTGAAATACCTAGTGAAGAAGCTGTGGGAGAAAAACGCGCCTGCCGAAAAATTTCAGGAAGTAGTGATACACACCGGCGGCGTGCAGGTGGTATGCCGGGTCGAAAGCACGGGCCTGAAGGTGCACATCCACCACGCTGGCGGCAGTGCGCAGGCGGTATATCCGCCATCCACGCCGCCCGCCCCGGCCCGGCCCGAAGACTGACCCGACCCGCAGGGCGTAAAGATAGCTTGGTATAATTATTATTTGTCTTGTTATGTAAATAATATTGATTGTGATATATATTTGAAAAAAAATTGCTAAGTAGAGAGTTGAGCGCGAATGTCGCTGCGCGTCTATTGGCACTCATTTAACCCGCTGATGCTTATGAAATCGTTATTTACCTTCTTTCTGCTGGGCTTACTGCTGGCCGCCTCGCCCACCTGGGCCCAGAAAAGAGGCTCCGCCAAGTCGCGCTCGGCCAAGCTGGCCGCCGCCCGCGCGGCCCAGGAAAAAGCCGAGCGCACCCGCCGCGCCGAAGCGGCCGCCAAGCTGGCCGCCGCCATGCCCGTATCCGACGGTCCTGATGCGACTGAGCTGCTCCGCATCGAGGAAGCCTGGGCGCAGGCCACCATCCGCAACGATGCCGAAACCATTACCCACCTGCTGGCCGACGAGTACGTGGCCGTCAATTCGCAGGGAATGGTGACGGGCAAGGCCGACGTGCTGGCCGCCATTGCCAACGACGAAGCCCAGTGCGACATCAACAAGCCCTTCGAATACATTGTGCGCGTGTACAACAACTCGGGCCTGGTGGTGCACAACACCAGCTTCCGGGGCCGCCTGAACGGCAACATCACCAGCGGCGAGTACCGCACCATGCACATGTACGTGAAGCGCAACGGCAAGTGGCTGGTGGTGGCCAACCAAACCACCTTCGTGGTGCCGGAGCGCATGACCCTGGTGTCGAAAAACGATGCACGCGAGCGCAAGCGCAAACGCAACAAAGACGTAGCCGGGCAATAAAGCCGGCTTGGCAGCAACGAAAAAGGCGGCTCCCGCGTGGGAGCCGCCTTTTTTGCTGGCCGTAAGGCGGGGCGGGCTATTGCACCACCACGCGGCTTACCTGCGTCGATTCGGGCGTGGTCACCTGCACCAGGTACAGGCCCGATTTCAGGGCCGTGGCATTGATGCTCAGGTCGGCACCGGTCAGGGGCTGGGTCTGGGTCAGCACCACGCGGCCGGTCACGTCACGCAGCACGATGGTGGCCGTGCGGGCACTGGTGCTGGCCAGGTGCAGCTGGAAGCTGCCGCTGGCGGGGTTGGGGTACACCTGCATGGTGCTGGTTTGCACCGTGCCGTTCTGGGTGGCCAGCGTGAGGCGGCACACGGTTACCCCGGCCACGTTCTGCTCCGAAACGCGGGTCGAGAATTCCTGATAATACTGGTTCACGATGCGGGCATCGTGGATAACGAGCGTGTTTTCGTCGTTTTCGTTATCGGCCGAGTTGGTCCAGTTGTGCGAGCCCAGGAAAATGGTGGGGTCCGACTGGGAAGCGCCGGCATCCACCAGCAGGTATTTGTGGTGGTAGATGTAGGAGCCGCGCTTCAGAATCATGCGGTTGCCGATGGCCGATTTGATGACGCGGAAGTTGTTGCCCGAGCCGTCGGTAGCCGACGTGTCGTTGGTCACGCCTTCGGTGCAGGCCGCGATGCCGCGCAGCGTCACCCGGTCGCGGATGGCGCGGGCGATATCAGAACGGGTAATCAGCATCGACGAAATGTGCATGTCGTTATCGGCCGTCTGCACGGTTTCGATGAGGTGACCGTTCACGTTGTCGGTGGGCGAGAACCACGACTGCACGTCGCGGCCGCCAATGCGCAGGTAGTGCGGCGTGTTGTCGGTTTTGCGGTTGCCAAACAGCAGCGTGCCGGGCGTGAGCGTGGTGCTGCCCCACATCTCGTTGAATTCGATGGTATAAACGCGGGCCAGGGCCTGGTCCTGCACGGCAATGGCCGAGTTGCGGTCGGTGGAAAGCTGGGCGGCGGTCCAGTTGGTCGAGCCCGTCCATACCCAGGGAGCGTTGGCCACGGTCGTGTCGGCATCAATCACCACAAATTTGTTGTGCATGATGGCGCTGCCGCTGCTGCCGGCCTGGGCCGGCCGGCCCACCCGCGGGATGGAAGCCAGCAGGCCGTTGCTGATGCTCACGTTGGCGTTGTCGTCCTCATAAATCACGCGCACCTTCACGCCGCGCGTCCGGGCGGCGTTCACGGCCGTCAGAATGGTGGGGCTGTTCCAGTTGTAGATGGCGATGTCCAGGGTTTTGCGGGCCTTGTTGATGTAGCTGGCCAGGGTATCGGCAATGTGGCCGCTGGGCAGGTACACGGCGCTGTTGCCGGGCAGGGCCAGGGTGTTGTCCACCGGGTTGTTGAAGTACACTTTCATGCGGCCGCTCGAGAGCGAAGCCGTAATCATGGGCACCACCCGCGACTGCGACTGGCCCACGCTGTTCACCGAAATGGCCTGCACGTAGTAAACCGTGGCCGGCTGCAGGCCGGTGAGGGCCAGGCTATGGGTGGTGGTGCTGGCAGCGTTGGTCACGAGCGTGAACGGGCCGGTGGCCGAAGTGCCGTAGCTGAGCTGGGTGTCGCCCGCGTTCTGGGTGATGAAGTTCACCGTGAAGCCCGTGCTGGTGATGTTGCTGGGGGTCGGCGTACCAATCAGGTTCGGGGTAAGGCCCTGAATGAAGTCGGCGTAGAGGCGGGGCAGCAGCTGGTAGCCCGTCGTGGTGTTTACCGCGCCGGTGTTGCTGGTCATGTGCTGGCTAATCAGGCCAATGGCATCATACAGGCCCGTGGGCGCGGGCTTGCCGATGAGGCCGTAGGGCCCGGTGCTGGCCGCGTTGATGTAGAGCGGAGTAGCCGCGTTGTTGTTGATGCGGTAGCCGGCCGAAACCGACGCAAAAGCCGTGACCGGGGCCCCGGCCGTGGTGTTGATGGACGTGATGCCGTTGATGCGCACCAGCTGGCCTTCGTACTGCTCGGCAAAAGCAGGCGTGATGCTGCCGGCCGGGAACGAAACCGGCACCACCGGCCGGTTGCCGGCCAGAATGGTGACGCTGGTGATGGGGTCGATTTCCAGGAATCCGTAAAACTGCTTCAGCTGGCCCGTTACCAGAATGCTGTCGCCGGGCTGCACCGAGTTGAGGGTGGCGGCTACGGCCGGAGTGGTGCCGGCGCTGCCGCCGTAAGCCGCAATGCCGGCCGTCCCGTCCTGAAAGTAGCGAATCGGGCCGAGCTCGCTGCCGTTGGTGGCAATGCCGCGCACCGTGACCGTGGCACCGGCAGTGGCATTGGTGGTGGGCTGCTGCGCCCGGGCGGCCGCGATGGTAATAGGCGTTTGGGCTGCGGCCGGCCGAAAGACAGCCATTCCCAGCATCAACGCCAGCAGGGTAAGTTTCTTCATAAAAAAAACAGGTTTACGAAACGGTTAACTTTTAATTATTAGGCATTAAACCGAAATGCAAAGATGCTGCATTTCAGCCAAACGAACCGCCCGGGCCGGCCGACCGTTCCCCGCGGGCAGGTTAATTTTTTGCGTTGCTGCGTCCGCGCTTGCCGCTGGCGGTGATGAACGGGACCGGCGCGGCGGTTTCGGTGCCGGCCGCGTTGTGCGAGCTGACCTCCACGTAGTAAGTGGTGCCCGGAATCAGGTCTTCCAGCGTGAGGCTGTGGTGGGTGGTCTGCGCGGGGTCGAGGCGGGTTTCCTTCAGCTGCTTGGCATCGAGGCCGAAGCGGATGCGGGTGTCGCCGGGGTTGAGGGTGGAGTACACCACCGTGAAGCCGGTGGCGCTCACGTTCACCGGCACGGGCTCCTCGGTGAGGCGGGGCAGGCCGCCGCCGCGCACAAAGTCGGTGGCCAGGCGGGGCAGCAGCTGGTAGCCACCCGTGCCGCCCGGCGAATACTGGCTCATGATGCCGCGCACGTCGAATGGCTCGTTGGTGGGAACGGTGGCACCCACCAGGCCATCGGCCCCGGTGCTGGCCATGCCCACGCGCACCAGTGCGCCGGGCAGGCCGTCGAGCAGGTAGTTGGAATTGCCGGCCAGGGCTCCGGCTGGTGTGCCGGCCGGGGTAAGCAGCTTCGTGCCACCGGTGATTTCCAGCAGGCGGCCTTCGTTGGCTTCGGTGAAAGCCGAGGCGGCCTGGGCTACCGGCACGCGCACGGGCCGCAGCCGCCGGCCGCCGGCCAGCTTGTGAAACGACACGATGGGGTCCATTTCCAGCAGGCCGTTGTAGTTCTTGAGCTGGCCCGTGACCTGCACGCTGTCGCCGGCCTGCAGGTCGCCGTAGCCGGGCAGCTTGGCCGGCTGCGCGTAGAGCGCGAGGCCGGCTTCGGCATCCTGCACGTAGCGAATGTTGCCCATTTCGGGGCCGTTCAGCACCACGGCACGCACCGTGACGGTGCTGCCCGCGCCCTGCGCCCGGGCAGCTTTCACGGTGAGAACGGGCGGCACGGCCGCATTGGAGGGAGGGGTAGAGGTGGGCGCTGAGGTCCCAATAAGCAGAACGGAAAGCAATACGTTTGTCAGCATAGCAAATTGAAATATACGCAGACCAGATGGGGTCAGCTTCTACAAAGTTGCTAACAAATTCGGTATTCCCTTGCTCATATTCGATGAATTGGCCGCCGTGCAAGGCGAGTGCTATACAATCACAAAATATTAACTTCCGGGTGCAGCTCGATGCCGAACTGCTGGCGTACGGACGAGATTATCTCCTCGGCCAGCTGGCGCACTTCGCCGCCGGTGGCGCCGCCGTGGTTCACCAGCACCAGGGCCTGGCGGGCGTGCACGCCGTGGGTGCCGGGGCCGGGGCCGCGCCGCAGCCCTTTCCAGCCGGCCCGCTCGATGAGCCAGCCGGCGGGCACCTTCACGCCGCCGGGCACGGGGTAGCCGGGCAGCTCGGGGTACTCGCTTTTGAGGTGGTCGAACTTGGCCTGCGATACTTCGGGGTTTTTGAAGAAGGAGCCGGCATTGCCGATTTCGGCCGGGTCGGGCAGCTTGCTGCGGCGGATGTGGATGACGGCCCGGCTCACGTCGTGCGGCGTGGGTTCGCCTTCGATGCCCAGCTCGGCCAGGGTATCGGCAATGGCGCCGTAGCGCACGTTGGGCCGGGCCTGGCGGTGCAGGCGCAGCACCACGGCCGTGACCACAAACTGGCCCTTGAGCACGTTCTTGAACACGCTTTCGCGGTAGCCGAAGCCGCACTCGGCGGCCGAGAACACGCGCAGGGCGCCGCTAGCAATCTCCACGGCTTCGAGGTGGTCGAAGGTGTCGCGCAGCTCGGCTCCGTAGGCCCCGATGTTCTGGAGCGGGGCCGCGCCCACGGTGCCGGGAATGAGCGAGAGGTTTTCAATGCCGCTCAACTGCTGGTCGAGGGCGTATTCGACGAGGCCGTGCCAGCTCTCGCCCGCCCCGGCGCGGACGAGGACGGTGCCGTCTTCGCCGTTTTCCGAAATAATTTCCAGCCCGCGAATCTCGTTTTTGAGCACCACGCCGTCGAAATCCCGGGTGAAAAGCAGGTTGGAGCCGCCGCCGAGGATGAGCTTGTCGGCGGCCTGCACCGGCGGCAGCTGCAGGAGCTGGCGCAGCGCATCGGCCGAGGCGAAGCGGGCGAAATAGCGGGCCTTCACATCTAGGCCAAACGTATTGTAGGGGCGGAGGGAGACATTTTCTTCGAGTACCATGCCGCAAAGGTATTCCCGGTCGCGCACCGGTCCAGGGTGGTTCGGAACCGGTCGGAGGTGGTTCCGCACCACTCCCGACCGGTTTCGAACCACTTGGGACCGGTTCCGCACCACCGTGGACCGGTTCCGCACCACCGTGGACCGTTTCCGCACCACCGTGGACCGGTTCCGCACCACCCTGGACCGGTTCCCAACCACTTGGTGCGGATTGCAGGCTACTACCTTTATAACATGAATACCAAGCAAACAACTCGCCTCAGCAAGTTTCTGAGCCTGCATCTGCGCCATAAACCGGCTGCCATCGGGCTGACTTTGCAGGAGGGCGGCTGGGTGGGCGTGGCCGAATTGCTGGCTGCCTGCGCGGCGCACGGCACCCGCATCAGCCCGGAAGAATTGACCGAAATAGTAGCTGGCTGCGACAAGCAGCGTTTTGCCTTCGATGCCGACGGCACCCGCATTCGCGCCCAGCAGGGCCACAGCGTGGAGATTGACTTGCAGCTGCTGCCGGCGGTGCCGCCCGCCGTGCTCTACCACGGCACGGCCCCGGCCGCGCTGCCCGCCATCTGGCGCGAGGGCTTGCACAAGATGAAGCGCCACCACGTCCACCTCTCGCCCGATGCGGAGACGGCGCGACGCGTGGGCGCCCGGCGCGGCCCGCCGGTGATTCTGACAGTGGATGCGGCGGCGATGCACGCCGTCGGGGCGGTGTTCTACGAATCCGGCAACGGCGTGTGGCTGGTGGATGCCGTGCCGCCGCAGTATCTGGGGGAAGGGTAGCGCTACTGCGCTACCGCACCCGGTAGCCGCTCACGGCATAAAATAGCATGTACAGGTAGCACAGCGCCGGCACCACAAACGCCACCCGCAGCCCGCCGCCGTGCGTGGCCAGCCAGCCCATGAGCGGCGGAATGAGCGCCCCGCCCACAATGGCCATAATCAGGTACGACGAGCCCTGCTTGGTGAACGGCCCCAGCCCGGTGATGGCCAGCGGGAAAATCACGGGCCACATAATGGAGTTCATCAGACCGCAGAGCACGATGAGCCAGAGGGCGGTTTCGCCGGTGCTCAGAATAGATGCGCCCACCAGTGCCGTGCCGGCCGCGCACACCGCCACCAGCAGCACGCGGTTGTGAAACTTGAGCAGCAGCGGAATGCCCACCACCCGCCCGATAAGCGAGCCAAACCAGTACGACGACACCAGCACCGCGCCCACGGCCTTGGTGAAGCCGGCGGCCGTGTCAATGGGGGCCGGTTGCTGGCCAAACAGCACGCCCACGTAGTTGGTGGCCACGTTGAGGCCGCGCACCAGGCTCTGGGTGAAGCCGGACAGCTGCTGAATCCCCTGCGCCTCGCCGTAGCGAATGAGGAAGGAGCCAAGGCCTACTTCGACGCCCACGTAAACGAAAATGGCCACCACGCCCAGCACCAGATGTGGAAAAGACAGCGCCGAGGTGCGCCCCGCTGCCATGGGCCGGGCTTCTTCGGCGGCTTCTTCGGGAATGCCTTCGATGTCGGGTAGCTTCACCAGGAAGAAAAACAGCGCCGCCAGCAGCACCAGAAACACGGCCAGCCCGATGTAGGGGCCTTTCACGAGCTGCGACTCTTCGGCCAGGCGCTCGCTCAACGGCAGGGCGGCCAGCCGGGCCTTGAGGGCCACCGAGCCCCCAAACAGCACCAGCCCGCCCACCAGCGGCGAGAGGCTGCCGCCGAAGTTGTTGGCCACGCCCACCACGCTCACCCGCGCCGCCGCGCCCCGCGCCGGCCCCAGAATGCTGACGTAGGGGTTGGCCGCCACCTGCAGCAGCGTGATGCCCGCCCCCAGCGTGGCCAGCGCCGTCAGGAACAGGGCGAAGGCCCGCGAGTCGGCTGCCGGAATGAAGAGCAGCGCGCCGCCCGCCATCACCAGCAAGCCCACCACGATGCCGCGCTGGTAGCCCAGCTTCTTCAGCACCCAGCCCGCCGGCAGCGACATGAGAAAATAAGCCCCGAAAAAGGCCGACTGCACGGCCGACGACTGCAAATCGGTGAGCTGGCACACGTCTTTCAAATACGGCATCAGCACGTCGTTGAAATTCGTGACGGCCCCGAACAGGAAGAACAGGGTGGTCATCAGCACCATGGGGCCGGCGTAGGAGCGGGCGGGCGCAGCCGAGGCGGTGGGGACGGAGGAAGGAGCAAGAGCCATATAATGCAGCAGGTTGACGGCGAAAGGCGAAAGTAGCGCGAACTTTGTAGTTCGCGTTTCGGTGCCGCCGGGATATTCCTGAATTCGGCGCGGGGACGCGAACTACAACGTTCGCGCTACGATGCACCTCACCGCCACCACCCAGTTCGGCCTGGAAGAACTGCTCGCCGACGAGCTCTACGCCCTCGGGGCCGACATCACGCACGTCGGCTCCCGCGCCGTCGAGTTCATCGGCGACCACCGCCTGCTCTACGAAACGGCCTTGTGGAGCCGCCTGTCCATGCGCCTGCTGCGTCCGTTTGCCGCCTTTTATGCCGCCGATGAAAAAGCCCTCTACCGCGAGGTGAGCCGCATCGACTGGCAGGATTTCATCGGCCCCGGCCAGACCTTCGCCATTACGCCGGTGGTGAACCGCTCCACCTTCGAGCACTCGCTGTTCGTGGCCCAGCTCACCAAAGATGCCATCGTCGACCAGTTCCGGGCGCGCACCGGCGAGCGGCCCAGCATCGACACCCGCACGCCCGATATCCGCCTGCACCTGCGCATGACGGAGAACGAAGTCATCCTCAGCCTCGACGCGGCCGGCGACTCGCTGCACCGCCGCGGCTACCGCCAGCACACCAACGAAGCCCCGCTGAACGAGGTGCTGGCCGCCGGGCTGGTGCTGCTCTCCGGCTGGGATGGCAAGCAGCCCCTCATCGACCCGATGTGTGGCTCGGCCACCATCCTCACCGAGGCGGGCCTCATCAGCCAGCGCATCGCGCCCGGCCTGTTCCACCAGGGCAAGTTCGGCTTCGAAAACTGGTACGACTTCGACTCCGAGCTCTGGCAGCAGGTGCGTGCCGAGGCCGAGGCCCAACGCCTCGAAGAGCCGCAAGCCTACCTCGCCGGCTCCGACCTTGATGCCAAAACCATCGACCTGGCCGCCGCCAACATCACCGCCGCCGGCCTGGAAGACTGCATCCGCCTATCGGTGCGCGATGTAAAAGACGCCGTGGCCCCAGCCAAGGAGGAGCCCGGCATCGTGCTGATGAACCCGCCCTACGGCGAGCGGATAGGGGAGGAAGCCCAGATGGCCACGCTGTACAAGACGATTGGCGACACGCTGAAGACGAATTTCCAGGGCTACAACGCGTTTGTGTTCACCGGAAATCTGGAGGCGGCGAAGAGCATCGGGCTAAAGCCGGCGCGGCGCATTCCGCTGTTTAACGGGCCGATTGACTGCCGGCTGCTGAAGTATGAGCTGTATGGCGGGAGCCGGCGGGAGCCGCGGGCGGCGCGGCCGGAAAACCTCACCCCCTGACCCCCTCTCCCAAAAAGAGGGGGCACCGGTTCGTGAAGACGTTTCTTGTAGCACATGCTTTAGCTTGTGCGGCGTGAGGCCCAGGTTTTTAATCAAGCACAAGCTAAAGCATGTGCTACGGTTGAAAAGCAAGTCCGGTGCCCCCTCTTTTTGGGAGAGGGGGGCAGGGGGTGAGGTTGACGCCAGGTGGTGCTACCTTACCCATATGGAAACCTCGCCCAAGCTCAGCGGCCCGCAGGAATACATCTACACCACGGCCCCGCGCCCCTGGCAGGAGAAGCTGAAAACCTACGCCCGCGAGAACCGCAAAGCTCCCACGCCCGCCGAAAACCTGCTCTGGCAGCAGCTACGCGGCAATAAACTGGGCGTGAAGTTTCGCCGCCAGCACGCCATCGACTTTTTTATTGTCGATTTTATCTGCGTAGCCGCCAAGCTCACCATCGAGCTCGACGGCGAAATTCACCTAGACTCTGAGAACGCCGAATACGACGCCGGCTGTACCTTCACATTAACGGAATTAGGCTACCGCGAGCTGCGTTTCACCAATCAGCAAGTGCTAAACAGCTTAGACGAAGTCCTGAACACAATCAAAGAAAACATCCTCTCACCCAACCAACTCCTGGAGTCGTCAGGCTCCCCCTCTCCGCAGGAGAGGGGGCCGGGGGGTGAGGTGACCCGCCCGAACAACATGCCCGAACTAGCCACCGCCCCGCAACTCGCCGCCGCCCGCCAGGCCCTGAAACGGTACTACGGCTACGACAACTTCCGCCCCATGCAGGGCGACATCATCCAGCACATTCTCGGTGGCAAGGACACCGTGGTGCTCATGCCCACCGGCGGCGGCAAGTCGGTCTGCTTCCAGATTCCGGCCGTGGTGAGCGAGGGCACCTGCGTGGTGGTGTCGCCCCTCATTGCCCTGATGAAGGACCAGGTGGAAGCCCTGAAAGCCAACGGCATCGCGGCGGCCTACATCAACAGCAGCGTGGGCCAGAGCGAGGCCAACGACATTGCCCGCGCCGCCACCAGCGGCTACCTCAAGCTGCTCTACGTGAGCCCCGAAAAGCTTTTGAGCGACGGCTTTCTGCAGTTTCTCACGCGGGTAAATATCAGCCTGTTTGCCATCGACGAGGCGCACTGTATTTCGAGCTGGGGCCACGACTTCCGGCCCGAATACACTCAGCTGGGCCAGCTGCGGACGCACTTCCCGAGCACGCCCATCATCGCCCTCACGGCCACGGCCGACCGCCTCACCAAGCGCGACATCATCACCCAGCTCAACCTGCACGAGCCCCGGGTGTTCCTCTCCAGCTTCGACCGGCCCAACATCAACCTCATCGTGCGCGGCGGCCAGGACCGCATCAATTCGATAATCGACTACATCGGCCGCCACCCGCAGGACCCCGGCATCATCTACTGCCTCTCGCGCAAAACCTGCGAAACCATCTCGGCCAAGTTGATTGCCAAGGGCATCAAGGCGGCGCACTACCACGCCGGCCTCACGCCCCTGCAGCGCGGCAAGGCCCAGGAAGCTTTCCTGCAGGACGATGTGCAGGTAATCGTGGCCACCATCGCCTTCGGCATGGGCATCGACAAAAGCAACGTGCGCTGGGTGATGCACTACAACCTGCCCAAAAACATCGAGGGCTACTACCAGGAAATCGGCCGGGCCGGGCGCGACGGCGCGCCCAGCACCGCCATCCTGTTCTACAGCTTCGCCGACGTGATGCAGATGCGCGAGATGGTGACCAAGGACGTGCCCGCGCGCCAAGCCCAGCTCAATACCGCCAAGCTCGAGCGCATGCAGCAGTTTGCCGAAGCCGCCTCGTGCCGCCGCAAAATCCTGCTCAACTACTTCTCCGAAACCCTGCCGCAGGACTGCGGCAACTGCGACATCTGCCGCAACCCGCCCACTACCTTCGACGGTACCCTCATTGCCCAGAAGGCCCTGTCGGCCGTATTCCGCAGCCGCGAAAAAGTGGCTATCAATCTGCTGATTGACGTGCTGCGCGGCATGCGCAATCAGGCCGTGCTGCAGGGCGGCTACGACCAGATTAAAACCTACGGCGCGGGCCGCGACCTGCCCTACCTTGACTGGTACAGCTACATCCACCAGATGCTGAACGACGGCCTGTTCTACATCGCCTACGAGGAAGGCTACGCCCTGAAAATCACCGAGCGCGGCCACGAAGTCCTGAAAGGCCAGCTCACGCTGCCGCTCAAGAAGTTCCAGCCTAGCGAAAAGGCCGAAAAGCCCACCCGCGCCAGCAAGAAAGCCGCCACGGCTGCCGCCACTGCCGCCTTCGGCACCCCCGAAGCGCGCCTCTTCGACAAGCTGCGCAAGCTCCGCAAGCAGATTGCCGACGAGCAGGGCGTGCCGCCCTACGTGGTGTTTTCCGATGCCACGCTGCAGGAAATGGCCGCCGAGCGGCCCGTCAACCGCGTGGGGATGCTGGGCGTGTCGGGCGTGGGCATGAAGAAGTTCGAAACCTACGGCGAGGCCTTCATTCGCCTCATTCTCGAAGATGGCGGGGGCGCGATACCCTCCGATTCGGACAACATGTTCAGCGAGCCGCGGCCCCGCGTGGCCGTGGCCGAAAAGCCCGTGAGCGACTCCGAGGACGCCACCATCCAGTTCCACCACATGGGCCTCACGCCCGAGGACATTTCCGAGCGCCGCGGCCTGGCCCTGAGCACCGTGAAAACCCACCTCTACAACGCCTACGCCAAGGGCCGCGAGCTGCGCATCCACGACTTCGTGAGCGATGCCGAGCTGGCCGAAATCTTCACCGCCCGCGCCCAGCTCGGCGGCGAGCCCACCCTGCGCGACCTCTTCGACCACCTGCGCGAGAAGTACGACTACTTCCAGCTGCGCATGGCCGCGCTCTACCACAAGCGCCTGCGCGGGCAGTAAGCCAGCGCAGTTAGAGCAGTTGAAGGCCGGTGTACAGGATGTAAGGACGCAATATTTTTCGTCCCTACATCCCGTACATCGGCCTTTATCTTGCTCTGATTTGCCTATGTAATCAGAGCACCTCAGTTTCCGGGGCTTCGGCAGGCGGGTTGCTCGGCCACTCGTCGTAATTCTTTTTGAGGCCCCACAAGCTACCAAGTAGCACAACCGCCAATACCAGTCCGATAATCATTCCGAAGGTGAGAAAGGCAATAAATGCGGCAATGATGGCGTAAATGCGGAAGCCTACTTTCTTATATTCGTCTTCATACAGCTTATAGGATGACAGCTTGAACCCAATATAGCTGGCCCAGATAAGCAGGCTCCACGAAACGACGCCCATAATAAAGCTGCCGGATTGGCCAACCATCAACAGGCTCAACAAGAGGCCCAGAGTAGACAGCACCATTGCCACAATAGCAGCAATTTTTAACGCACGAGGGGTAAACATTCAGAAAAGGGAAGGAGTGAATTTCCTTGCAAGATAACAGCACCATTTACTTGTTCATGAAGCCCAGATTGCCCCAACTTGCGTTGCTGCTCGCGGCCCTGCTCATCGCCGCCTTCGCGGGCCTGATGCTGACCAAAACACTGCCTTACTACACCTTCGAGAAGGGCATCCATTTCCTCACCACCAAGAGCGACGAAACCAACGACAATCCCGTGTTTCGGCTGGGTTTCTACGTGCACATCACCACCAGTTTGCTGGTGCTGGTGGCGGGGCTGCTGCAGTTTCTGCCGTGGCTGGCGCGGCGCGGGCCGGGGCTGCACCGGCAGTTGGGCAAGTGCTACATCATCGGCATTCTGGCGCTGGCGGCACCGTCGGGCCTCATTCTGGCGCGCTTTGCCAACGGCGGGCTGGCGGCGCAGGTGGGCTTCACGCTGCAGTGCCTGGTGTGGTGGGGCTGCACCTGGAAGGCCTACCGTGCCGCCCGCCAGCGCCAATGGCCCCTGCACGTCGACTGGATGCTGCGCTCCTACGCCGTGACGCTGGCCGCCCTGGCCCTGCGCAGCGAAAGCTACGTGATGTACTATGCGTTCGAAACCAAGCCGATAGAAACGTACCTGACGGTGACGTGGCTGTCGTGGGTGGGCAATCTGATACTAATCGAGCTGCTGCTGGAAGGCGGGCTGGGGCGGTATTTTCTGCGCGAGTTTCTGCCGGATTTGCGCGGTAAATTGGCGGCGTAAATTTTTTGTCTTCTGGTGAAACGAGTCATACACTACATCGCAGTCGCCATCGTGGTACTGGTTGGCGCGGGTCTGTTTGGCTTCGGCCGCCGGCAGGCTAGGGCTCATGTAGAGAAACGACAGCAGCTGGCCGATGACGAGATGACTCTTCCCAGCCAAAGCCAGCGCCTCATGCAACTGGCCGATACGCTGAGCCGCGACCAGCGGGATACCTTATTTGGGCATCACAACTTGGCCCTTTTATTCCAAACCTTGTATGGGTCCGGGCAAAACGGTTTCTTCGGGCCGCATGAGCAGCGGTTGGAGGTCGTATTCACTCAGGTGCGCCGCGATGGAGCGGCACCAAGTCTTTTCCACATTGCTGGCCAAATGCGCGTGACAGGCGTGATTTCGTCGTTGACGGGTACTATCGAGTTTCGCCAGACCCGGCGTTTTTCCGAGAGTACCAATGGCGTTTACATTGCCACCGGCCCCTTTCATTTTCAGCAATTCAACGCTAAAAAACACCTTCTGGCTCGACTGGATGGTATCGTAGCGCTCGATTTTGGGGTGGGTCATAATGAATGCTATCTGTTTGCGGAAGAAGGGGCCATTCGGCCGCGCACCCGGCAGTTTGCCTTCGAAGGCAAGTGGACCGATGTGCACTCAAGCAAAAAACAGCGAGTATTGTGGGCCAATGAATTTGCGCCCGTAGCGAATGCGGTGCTTAGCGATTTTGACATTGGGGGCCGCATGGCGACGGTGAACCCGAAATACCGTAAATACGGTTGGACTGACTACTTTCAGAACGACGAATGGTGGGCCACCTCGCCCAAGCCCAAGCTCAGCCTATAATTCAACACTTACCCTCTGATTGCCATGGAAAAGTCGTTTCGTCGGGCCCTAGCCTTCGCCGCTGCTGGTTTGCTGAGCGCCGCTTGCCAGCCCCAGGCCAAGCCGCACGCGGCAGCGCAGGCCCGGTCAGCAACCCCGCCAAGCATGGTGGCCAGCGGCCGGCCAGCCACTGCCACACCGCCGCCCGTAGTAACTCACCTGGGGCCGGACGAGGCCAGTGCCGAAAACCCCACCCAGGTCGAAATAGGCCCAGCCGTGCCGAACGTTTCAGCATTTCTAACCGCCAACGACCTGGCTCCGCTGTGGCAGGCCGATTTTGGCCAACGCGAGAACAATTACCCCCGGCCTACCGTGCTGGACGGTTTTTACGGGGCTGAACACCGCCACATAGCCTTCATTTTCGATTCGGTGGTGCCCGATACTGCCCAGGCTGGCTCGTTTCGGGTGCGGGGCCGCTCGCGCTTCCGCAAAAACATCACGCCTTTCGCTGGCACCATTTCGGTGGTGGGCATCCGGGCAATGAAGGCGTTTCTGGACCTCGATTCGGCCGAGACGGCGCAGGCCCGCAGCTACACCGCCACGGCGCGCTTTGTGCTGCGCGAAGACAGTACCGCCACGGGCGCCGGTACCTTCCGGGGCACGGCTTACCTCGATTTTTACCGGCTGGGAACCGGCAAGCTCGACCTTTTGCAAACCTTTCCTGACAAAGCGTTTCCGGCCGGCGGCGGCGGCTTGCTGTTCCGGGGGCAATGGCGGAGCCAGCGCACGGGGCGCCGGCAGGTGGTCGCGTTTGCCAATTACCCCCAGGCAGTGGTGCCCGATGCCATGACCGATTTATACATCGGGGACCGGGGCGAGAACATCAACCCTAAGTACGCCGGCCTGGACTGGAGCGACGCCTGGGAAAACGAGGAATGGTGGGCCAAACCGGCCAAACCCTTGCTGAGCCTCTGATACTAAAACCCCGCCGCATACCGTTAAAAACCACAGAAGCGCCATCTGGCAATATAGCCGGGCTTCAATCACGGTTTTTCACGGTTTCTATGCGTTACCACCTGCTGCTGGCGGCCCCTGCGCTGCTACTCGGCGCGGCGCGGCCCTTGCGCCTGCCCGCCCCCCCCGGCCCCGGCCAGAATGCTGCTGCGGCCGCCCCGCTGGCCGCGCCCGGCGCGGTACTCTCCAACGCTGCCCGCAATGCCCTGCTGGCCCGCGCCGGCCTGGGCCGCCTCTGGCAGCACCAGGCCCAAAGCGGCAGCGAAGACGTACTCAACGGTTGTTTCGGCTACGACGGGCGGCGCATTGAGTTTGTCTTCACCACCGTGCAGCCCGATGCCCAAAGCCTTGGCCGCTACCTGGTGGCCGGCCAGTTTCGCTGCTACGGCGATGTCACGCCCTTTCGCGGCAGCGTGGAGGTGCAGCAGGTGCAGCTGCTGCCCACCGAACTGGCCGCCTATGCTGGCTACGAGCAGACCAAAACGCCCGCGTACTGTGCCACCGGCAGCTTCGCCCTGCGGGCTACCAGCAGCCACGGCCTCGGCGGGCAGTTTACTGGCCGCGTGGCGCTCGATTTCAAGCTGAATGCCGGCAATCGGGCCGAGCTGCTGACCTACACCAGCAACCCCGCCACGCGCAACGGCGGCCTGCTGTTCGACGGCGTTTGGCGCGAAGATGCCGCTGCCGAAACCACCGTGCCTGCCATCTGGAAGCAGGGCATTGCCGT
This sequence comes from Hymenobacter daeguensis, assembly GCF_054780555.1. Classification (NCBI taxonomy): domain Bacteria; kingdom Pseudomonadati; phylum Bacteroidota; class Cytophagia; order Cytophagales; family Hymenobacteraceae; genus Hymenobacter; species Hymenobacter daeguensis. Next base: position 550,093 of record NZ_BAAGWC010000001.1, on the reverse strand, counting down.
GACGCGCCAGATTCTGACGCGCTTCGAAATCGGCGAGCGGGATTCCCACATCAACCCCAGGTACGCCCGCGTGGGCTGGAATTCTTTCTGGCAAAACGACGAATGGTGGGCGGAAAAAACATTAGCTCGACGCTAAAGTGGTGGGCAGAAAATTATTAGCTAAGTGAATTAGTATCTTCGCACTCGCGTTGCTAACTTCACCAGCCGAATTCGCGTTGAAACCAACGTCATTCCCGGCTGCTGCCCCTCCCCATGATTAACACCAACCTTAAGTTTTGCCGCCGTGAGCTGGCCCTCACGCAGGCCCAGATGGCTGATAAGCTCGGCATCAAACGCTCCCTGGTGGGGGCCTACGAAGAAGGCCGCGCCGAGCCCCGCCTGGCCACGCTGGTCAACATGGCCCGCCTGTTCGGCATCACGCTCGACCAGTTGGTGACCACCGACTTCAGCAAGAAAAAGAATACGAAAATCATCGGCTCGCTGCCCCCGCCCGACCCCAACGCGCCCGAAACCGACGATAATCCCGAGCCGCCCAGCCCCGTAGGCGGCAAGCTCCGCGTGCTGGCCTTCACCGTGGACAAGGACCAGAACGAGAACATCGAGCTGGTGCCGCAGAAGGCCGCCGCCGGCTACCTCAATGGCTACGCCGACCGCGAATACCTGGAGGTGCTGCCCAAGTTCCGGCTGCCCATGCTCACGCAGGCCGGCACCTATCGCGCTTTCGAAATTGCCGGGGACTCTATGCTGCCCATTGCCAGCGGCACCGTTATTGTGGGGCGCTACGTGGACGAGTGGACCAGCATTAAGGACGGCACGCCCTGCATTGTGGTGAGCAGCCGCGACGGCATCGTGTTCAAGCGCGTGTTCAACAAGCTGCGCTCCAATGCCATGTTTGTGCTGCATTCCGACAATCCGAACTTTTCGCCTTACGATGTGAAGGCCGACGAGGTGCTGGAAATATGGGAGGCCAAGAGCTACATCAGCAGCACGTTCCCCATCGCCGAGCTGTCGCTGGAGCGCGTGGCCAGCCTCGTGCTCGACCTGCAGCAGCAGGTGGCACTGCTGAAAAAGGCCTAAGCCGTCCACGCCGTTCGGGCAGGCAAAACGTCCTGCTGAGCGCAGCCAAAGCACCTCTACCGTAGAAGTAATGCATTTACTACTGCAGGGGAGAAGCTTCGGCTGCGCTCAGCAGGGCGTTGTTGTTTCGGGCAATTTGCCAACTTACGGCCCGGCTGGCGCGTATGGGGGGCACCCCCATCCCCCAAGCCTTTGCACGATGCTTAAATACATTTCCGCCGCCGACCGCCACCATGCTGCCCCGGCTGCCTGGCTCAGCAGCTATTTCCTGTTTTCGTTTGCCGATTATTTTGACCGCGACAACCTGCACTTCGGGCCGTTGCGGGTGTTCAACGATGATAGTGTGGCGGCGCAGTCGGGCTTTCCGCAGCACCCGCACTCCGAGATGGAAATTGTGACGCTGGTGCTCGATGGCGAAATCACGCACCAGGACACGATGGGCAACAAAACCACCATCAAAGCCGGCGAGGTGCAGCGCATGACGGCCGGCACCGGCCTGGCCCACTCCGAGTTCAACCGGCAGGACAAGCCCCTGCACCTTTACCAGCTTTGGTTTATCCCCGGCCAGAAAGGCCTGGCGCCCAGCTACGAGCAAAAGGATATCGGCTTTATCGACGGCAGCAAAAACGAGCTGATTCCCCTGGTGACGGGCCAGAAAGTGCTGGAAGACGTGGTGTACATGAACTCGAACAGCACCGTGTACTGGTCGAACCTGAGCGAGGGCAAGGAGCTGGAATTCAAAACCTTTCCCATTCGCCTCACCTTCATCTACGTGAAAGAGGGCGTAATTTTCGTGAATGGCACCGAGCTGGGCCCAAACGACCAGGTCCGCATGACCGGCGACGACGTGGTGCAGATTCGGGCGGCCAAGGATGCGCAGCTCATCCTGATTGATTTGCCGTCGTCGGAGTCCAATTATTAAGCCCTGCAAAAAGCACGCTGCACGAAAAAGGCCGGACACTGTCCGGCCTTTTTCGTGCAGCGTGCTTGCGGTCTGTTGCTTCGGCCGCTGCTTAAAAGTTGTAGGTAATGCCGGCCGAGAAGCCCGTCGATTTGCCGATGTTGCGGCCGGCCACGTAGGTGCTGGCCCCCAGCGTCAGGCCAAAGCCGTTGGTAATGGGCCGGTAGGCGCTGGCCCCCACGCGGATGTAGTTGACGCGCGTGGAAGGAAAAAAACCGATGAAGCCCTGCTCCGAAATGTCGGTGCCGCCGTTCGACTCCTGAAACGAGGCGTAGCCTTCGATGTAGTTTTTGGGGCCGGCGTAGCCAATCTTGGCTTCGCCGATGAGGGCGTTGGGCACTTCGCCGGTGCGCAGGCTGTAGCCCACCTGCCCGGTGGCAAACACGCCGGAGCTGGTTTTGAGATGGGCAATGCCCACGGCCGAATATTTGGTGGCCCGGTTGCCGATGGCAATAATGTAGCCGTAGCCCGTGTTTGTCTGATAGTTGCTCACGGGCGTACTCACGCTCACCACGCCCAGCAAATCCAGAATGCTGCTGCCGATTTCACGGGAATACGACTTGAATTTGAGCAGCGCCGTTACGTCCTGAAAGCCCTGGCGGGAGTTGGTGAAGCCTTCGTTGGGCCGCTGCAGGTTGAGGTCGTTGATTGTAACGCCGGCGGCCCGGCCCTTCGATTGAATGTAGGGCAGGCTGACCACGGCATCAATCTTATCGGTGAAGCCATAAGTGGCGTACAGGTTGAGCGAATTCACGCGCACTTCCTGAAACACCGGAATTCCTTCGGCTTTAACCGGGGCCAAGTAGGCGCTTTCGTATCGCTCGGCCGTGGCCGATACTACCACTGAGCCGTGGCCCTTGCCCGCCATAAAACCACCCACAAGGCTTTGAGCCTGAGCAGTAGTAGCCACAGCGGCCAGTAGAAGCGCAACGGAGAAGGAGGAGAGTTTTTGCATAATGGCAAGAAACGAATGAATCGGAGATAGAGGTAAAAGCCTGCAAAACCAGCCCATAAACTTACATGCGAATGGCTAAGCAAGGCGCAATTTACGGTTGAGTTTGCGGTAATGGATTTATCTTCGCCCAATCCAAAGCCATTTTAAAATCGTTTATAGTCAGCGCTTTGGGCCAAATGCGCACTTTAAGTCGATAAAATCAAGTATTTACCCGATGAAAAATAAATTTCTACCCAAAGCCGGTACGCTGGCACTTGCCCTGCTGCTGCTGGGCGGCTGTGCAAAAAATAAAGATATTGAGCCATCTATTACCAACATTGCCGTAACGAACCCCGATTTTCAGCTACTGGAAGATGCGGCTATTCGCGGCGGGGTGGCCATCACGCTGGGCAATAAAAACCCGGATGCGGCCGACGGCAACTACACGGTGTTTGCGCCCAACAATGCGGCCTTCAACCGGCTGGGCATCAGGGAGGCAGCCGACCTGACGGCCCTGCAGCCCGGATTCCTTACCAACACGCTGCTCTACCATGTATATAGCGGGACGCTGGCGGGCAGCGCCCTCGCGGCGGCCAGCACGTCGCCTTCGGCCCTCAGGCTCACGCGGCGCATCATTCAGCGGGCCGATGGCACGCGGTATGTGAACGGCTCCAGAATATTGGGAACGGACGTGAAAGCCGCCAATGGCCTGATTCATCCCATCGACAAAGTGCTCATTGCCACCGGTGGCAACGTGGTGGAATCGGCCGTGGCGCTGCAGACCGCGCAGGTATTTGCCAACCCCGAGCTGACGTTTCTGGTGGCGGCGGTGGTGAAGTGTAACCTGCAGGGGCTGCTCTCACAGCCGGGGCCCTATACCGTGTTTGCACCCACCGACCAGGCCTTTAAGGATGCCGGCATTCCGGACCTGGCAACGCTTAATGCCATGTCGACAACAACGCTGACCGCTATTCTGGCCAATCATGTGCTGACCGGAAACCTGGGCAACAAGTTTACCCCTGAACTGCCGGATGGCACTTCGGTGACAACGTTTGGCACCGGCGCTCTGCAACTGGGCGCTTTCACCAACGGTGTGCTCACGGTGAAATCGCGCGGCATTACCACGCCGGCCAACATGGTGATTCCGGACGTGCAGTGCACCAACGGCGTGGTGCACGTGGTGGACCGGGTGTTGCTGCCCTGAACGAATACAGGGCCGGGAGGCGGCGTAGCGCCGTGATTTTAAGGTAAGAACAGAATAGTGGTACGGAGGTATTGGAACTGGTTGCGGCCGGCCCTGTTGCGCGTTGATTATTGGCTGATTGGTATTTGCGGGCTGGTAGGGCTGCTGCCCGGCATAGCGCAGGCGCAGCAAACCCCGGCCCCCGACTCGACGGCCCGGGCTGCTGCGGTGGCGGCGCTGCCCGACGTGGCCGGTACCTGGCAAGGGCCGCTGCCCATTCCGGGGGGCAGCCTGCCCATTCAGCTGGAAATTGTGGCGGTAGGGGCCAATAAGCTGATTTCAACCCTCGACCTTCCGGCCAAGCGCCTCAACCGCATTCCGGTATCGCTCACGTTTCGGGGCGATACGCTGATTTTCTACGCCGTGAAGGCGGATAGCCGCTTCGTGTGCCGGCTGAGTGCCGACGGGCAGGAGATGGCGGGCACCTGGACGCAGCCCGGGCTGCGGGTGCCCGTCACGCTGCGGCGCAATGCGCCCGTGGCAGCAGCCGGCAGCGTTCCCGCCGTAGTGGTGAAGGCCACTACCTATCACATTGAGCCCGTGACGCTGGCCAGCCAGCCCGGCAGCGTGAAGCTGGCGGGCACCCTGAGTATTCCCGATGGCGCGGGGCCCTATCCGGCAGTGGTGCTGCTCTCGGATATGGGGGCGCAGGACCGGGATGCCCGGCAGGGGAGCTACCGGCTGTTTGCCGGCATGGCCTCGTTTCTGGCCCGGCAAGGCATTGCGGTGCTGCGGCTGGACGACCGGGGCGTGGGCGAATCGACGGGCGTAGCAGCACTGACGACGACTGCCGATTTGGTGCGCGACGCGCAAGCGGCGCTGACCTACCTGCGCCTGCGGCCCAGTCTCGACCCGGCCCGGACCGGCTTCATCGGGCATGGGGAGGGCGGCAATGTGGCCCTGCTGGCCGCCGCGCAGCCGCTGCCCCCGGCCTTTGTGGTGACGCTGGCGGCGGCCGGGCAGCTGGGGCAGGAATTGCTGGCCAATCAGGCCGAGCCCGTGACCAGCGCCGCCGATACGGCCCGGGTGGGGGCGGCCCGGCGCGAGGCTTGGGCCGAAGTGCTGCGCAAAGCCGAAACCCTGCGCACCAGCGGCTCCAACGCGGCGCAGGTGGAAACCTACGTGTCGCAGCAGCGCCTGAAAATCAAGATGCAGGAGCGCCGGGAGCTGGAGGCCATGCTCAGGTTTCGGCGGGCCATGTTCGAAATCATCCGGCAGACGCCCAACGACGACCAGGCGCAGGCCATCGTGGTGAACATGCTGCGCCAGCGCTACCCCGCGCTGGACCCGGCGGCGGCCCGCGCCCGGGCCGTCGAGCTCACCAGCCCCTGGTACCGCTACTACCTGAAATTCGACCCCCTGGCCGGGCTGGCCGACGTGCAATGCCCGGTGTTGCTGCTCAACGGCACCGGCGATGTTGAGGTGAACGCCGCGGCCAACCTCGCGAGCCTCGAAAAAGGCCTCCGCGCCAACAAGCGCGTGACCGTGCGCCGCCTGTCCGCCGTCAACCACTGGTTTCAGACCCCGGCCTCCGAGCAGATAGCGGCTGCCGACGGTACCGTGGACCCGGTTATCTACCCGGCAATGTTGGACGTGGTGCGGGACTGGGTATTGCAGCAGGGCGGGAAATAAGGGCGCATGACCGTTCTTTAATAATGCCGGGCCGCCCAGATACCAGAAATTACATCGTGTATTTCCGGCCTTTGTTCTGAACCTTCAGGTACGCCATCAGGGGCTGGAAGTAGTCGACCATGGCCCGGGCTGAGAGGTCTTCGCCGGTTTTCTCTTTCAGCACCACGCGCCAGTCGCGGCTGGCACCGGGGCGCATGATTTCGCGCAGGAAATCGCCCACTGCCCGGTTGCCGTAGTAGTTGGTGGCGTGCGGGTCCTGGTGCAGAATGTTCTTGGCAATGTGGTCGTGGAGCTGGAACAGGATGACGTAGCTCAGCGCGTAGTCGTAGTACTGCGCGGGGTCGTCGTTGATGTGGGTTTTGGTGGCAGGGTCGAGGAAGTTTTCGCCGCGCGGGGTGGGCGGCACCATGCCCTGGTATTCTTTGCAGAGCGCCCACCACTTGGCATTGAGCTGGTCGGCGGGAAGCTTATCCGCATAAAAGCTGTTTTCCCACTCGCTCATCACCCCCGAGGCGAAGGGAATGAACGTGACGTAGCTCAGCGCTTCCTTCAGCAGCTGCTGGGTCTGGTCGGTTTTGGTGTTGGCCGGAATCAGGCCCAGGCCTACCAGAAAGGGCTTCTGCTTGGCTGCCAGGCCCATCATCGTGCCAATGGCTTCGTGGTAGGCGCGGTTGGCTCCCTGGCGGAGCAGGGGCGGCACGTCGGGGTTGGAGTAGGACTGGTAGTAGAAAATATGGCCCAGCTCGTGGTGGGCGGTTTCGTACCACTCGGTGTTGGCCTCCACGCTCATCAGGCTGCGCAGGTCCTGGTTCAGGTCCATGTGCCAGGCCGAGGCGTGGTTGTTTTTCTTGTAGTCAACGCCTTTGGGCAATGGGTAGAGGCTGCTTTTTTCGTAGAAAGAAGCTGGCAGCGCCGAAAAGCCCAGGCTCTTGTAAAACCGCTCGCCCTGCTGCACCTGCCACTCCGCGCCCTTTTTGGCCAGCACGGCGTCGAGGTTCAGGCCTTTCACGTCCACCATCGAACCCCAGTCCTGGCCCCAGCGGTTGGGCAGCCAGTGGGCGGGCAGGTAGTCGGGCACCTGCTTCACCTTATACTTTTTGGCCAGCTCGTAGCGGGCGTAGGTGTGCAGCTCGCGGTAGAGCGGGCGCAGCTCGGCGTTGATTTTGCGCACCAGGGCCATCATTTCCTCGCGGCTCATGCCGTAGTCGCTGGCCTGGTAGGTGAAGTAGTCGGGGTAGCCGAGGGCCTGCACGGTCTGGTTGCGCAGGTCGCGCAGGTTCAGCAGGCCGTCTTTCAGGGTGGGGCCGATGGCCTTGCTGGCCTCCCACACCTGCTGGCGCCTGGCGGGGTTGGTTTCCTGGCGCAGCAGCTCGTCGAGGTCGTTGGTGGTGACGGACTTGCCGGCGTATTTGTAGTCGAAGCCGTAGAGCTTTTCCGTCTGGGCGGCTTCGGCGCTGATGCGCTGCTTCACCACATCGGCCACGGTTTGGGGGTTATTGGCGGCGTTGTAAAGGGCCGTTTCCAGCTGCCTGGCCTGGATGGGCGTGAGGGCGTCCTTGTGCTTGAGCAGCTCGCGCAGCTGCTCGATGTTGGCCGTGCTGCCGGTGAAGGCGGCCATGCGCTGGTTGGCGCGGGTGGTGGCCCCGGCGTTGCTGGTGTCGCCGGGCATGATGTGCGTGTTGGAGCGCCACTCGGCCTCGCTGGAGGCCGTGTATAGACGCACATATTCAGCATTATAGCCGCGCAGAAAGTCTTCGGCCAGGGCCCGGTAGTCGGGTGGGGCCGGGGCGGCGGGCGGCGCGGGCGGTGCCGTTGGCGTAGTGGCTATGGGCGCTTTCGCGGTGGGTGCGCAGGCTGCCAGTGCGGCGGCAGCCAGAAGTGGGAGGAAGTGTTTTTTCATATACGACGCTAAGGTTTGGTGCTGCGCGTAGCAGGAGTTCAGCCAGAAAACCGGGGCCACAAAGTAGTCATGGAATAAGCACAAAATACGATTCTGCCGGGTGGTACTGTGTCTGATGTACAACACAAGTATTTGAATAATAGATTGCATAATGCGCTATTGCCGATATACCTTGCTGGCAAGACGCCATCGCGCCCAAGCCATTACCGAAGATTTCCTTTCCAATCATCACCCCATGAAACACTTTTTACTCTTCGTGCCGGCACTGCTGGCAGTACCGGCAGCTGCCCAGCCTTCGTTGGTTCTCACCAGCCAGACGCCCGCCCGCAATGCGGCGGCTATTCCCTATGCCGCCAGTGTGGCGCTCACGTTCTCGCAGGGTTTGAGCAGCAGCGCGGCCAGTGCAGGGGCGCTGCGGGTATATGGTTCGCAGCGGGGCGGTAAGCTCGCGGGCACGGCCTCTGTCAGTGGGAGCGTGCTGCAATTTGCGCCTGCCCACAGCTTTGCGCCGGGCGAAAAAGTTAGCATCAGCCTCACCACGGCCGTTCAGTCCAGTGCCGGCCAGCCACTGAGCCGTGCCTACGTATCGCAGTTCACCGTGGCGGCAGTGGGCGGAACGGGGGCGTTCGGAGGGGGCTCCGACCCCTCGGCCGGGCTGAGCTCGCGCAAACTAATCAGCGGCGACATCGACGGCGACGGCGACCTGGACCTGCTCACCACGGACTGGCCCAACGGCAGTGGCGGCACCATCACCGTGCGGCTCAACGACGGTCGGGGGACGTTCAGCACAAGCTCGACGCTGACCCTCGCGGACAAAGCCGATGGCTTGATGCTGGCCGATGTAGATGCCGATAATGACCTCGATTTGGTGCTGACATTAGCCAACAGCGGCTCGCTGCTGGTGCGCCCCAACAACGGCAATGGGCAGTTTGGGGCGGGCACCGCCACGCAGGTGCTGGACTTCCCGGCCAGTGTGACGGCGGCCGACGTGGACGGCGACGGCGACCTGGACCTGCTCACGGCCAATACCAACGGCACGGGCACGGTAGCGGTGTGCGTTAACAACGGCAGCGGCAGCTTTACGCACCGCTTCCCGGATACCCAGATGGGCGCCTTCAACTCCGGCCCGGTGGAAGTGGTGGCGGCCGACCTGGACAGCGACGGCGACCTGGACATTGTGACTACCAACTCATTCAACAGCACCTTTGCCGTTGGCCTGAACGCTGGCAATGGCACCTTCACCGCCTCCTCGGGGGGCGCGGTCGGCACGACCACCCTGCGGCCGCGCCGCGTGTTGTTGCGCGATATCAACAACGACGGCAACCTGGACCTGCTCACGGTGAATACCGCTTATGGTGCCGGCTCGGTAAGCGTACGGCTGGGCAATGGCACTGGCCAGTTTGCCGGCGGCTACGAAATTTCAACGGGCCCGTTGCCCTTCGATGCAGCCCTGGCCGACGTGGACGGCGATAACGACTTGGATTTGCTAACATCCAACAACCAGAACACAGGCCTGGTAAGCGTGCGGCTCAACAACAGCGGCGTATTCGGCACCGCCGCCGACGTGGCCGTAGAACCCTACCCCGTGGGCCTGACCACAGGCGACGTGGACGGGGACGGCGACCTGGATTTGGTAACCGTCAATAACTCCTACAACAGCACGCTGAGCGTACGCTTCAACGGCGGCACCAGTGCCCCGCTGGCCACCCGGCCACAGAGCAGCCGCCTGGCGCTGGAGGCGTATCCCAACCCCGCCCACGAGGCCGTGCGCGTAATCGTACCGGCTGGCACTGCCGAGCTCCAGGTGCTGGATGCGCTGGGCCGGCTGGTGCGCACGGTGGCCATTGGGCCGGCCGCCACGGAGCTGAGCCTGCCTGTCGGTGGCCTGGTGCCGGGGGCATACGTGCTGCGGGCTGGCGCTGCCACCCGGGCGCTGCTGGTAAAATAAGGTCTTGCCACCTGGCGCTTCCGGGCTACGCTGCCTGGGCCAGGTGGCACTCCTTATACTTTTTGCCGCTGCCGCAGGGGCAGGGGGCATTGCGGCCAAACTTGCGGCGGCTGCGCAGGGTCTTCAGCCATTCGCGCGGGTCCACGGCAAAGCGCAGGAAGCGCTTCTTGGGGTTTTGGCGGAAGGCCCGGCTGAGCAATTCGTACAGTTCGGGGTGGTGTTCCTGGAGCTTTTCGGGCTTCTCGAAAAAGTATTCGGTGACCACGGCAAAAAACTCGGCCTCGTTGGTGGCGGCGTAGGGATTGATTTCGGACTTACCGGCCCGAATGGCGGCTATTTCGCGCTGCATCACCTCGGCCCAGGGCTGCAGCAGCTCGGGGGGCAGGGCGGCTTTGGGCAGGCCGTCAATCACGCCATCGGCCTCATCGAGCAGGTGCGCAAACTCGTGAATGCCCACGTTCTGGCGGTCCACCGCGTCGCGGAAGCCCTGCTCCAGCGAAGCTTTGGAAAGGCGCATGTAGTGCTGGTTCTGGAAGCCCTGCACCGAGCCGAGCAGGGTGCCCTGCAGCGGCTTCACCTCTTTGGCCGGGTCGTTTTCCAGCTGCCAGGCATCGGGCAGAATGAGCACTTCGCCCAGGTGGCTGTACTCCCAGTCGGGAAAGCCGAACACCGGAATCAGGGCTGAGGCCGCCACCAGCAGGCGGGTAGTATCGTCCACCTCGGTTTGCACGCCGGTGATGCGCGTGCCGGCCAGAAACACCTGCACCTGCTTCTCGAAACGCGCTTTTTCTTTGGTGGTGAGGGCCAGATAAAAGGCCACGCGCTCGGCCAGAATCTGCCGCCAGGCAGCCGGAAATTCCTCGGCCAGCGCAGCGGTGCGGCGGCGCGAGTCGGCGGTGGCGTATTGGTAAAACGCGTACAGGATGGCCACCAGCACGGCCAGGGAGATGATGTAGGGCATGGGCCGATTAAACGGCCCCGGGGCGTAGGGGTTGACCGGATTAGCCCGAATGCTCCGAAAACAGTTCGGGGCCTAGCTGGTCTGCTAGTTTTTTGCGCAGAAGCGCCACCAGCGCCGGGTCCTGAAACGGGTATTTGTCGGGAATGCGCAGCACCACGAGGGTTTTCCCCCGCAGTTCCTCGGCAAACTTCTCGTGCAGGCGGTCGGCGTGGCGGCGCTCCATCACGAAAATGGTTTCGGCCCAGCCCAGGTGCCCGGCCGTGACGCGCACCCGCGCGCCCGGCTCGGTGCCGGCCGAGCGGGCTTCGTGGTGCGGGTGGTCGTCGAACAGCCGCTCGGCGGTGAGGCTGCGCCACTTGTTCTGGCTGCAGATGAAAAGGAGGCGCATGGGGGAGGATGTAAACCCGTCTGTCATCCTGAGCGCAGCGAAGGACCTTCTCACGTTCAGAATCTTCTAACGTGAGAAGGTCCTTCGCTGCGCTCAGGATGACAGATGAAATAGATTTACCGAATCAGCGCCACCTTCACCTTCTTGCCTTTCACCTTGGCGCCCTGCATGCGGGCCAGCACTTCCTCGGCCTGCGCTTCGGGCACGGCCACAAAGCTGTGGTGGTCGAATACCTCGATGCGGCCCACGGCGTCGCGCTCCAGGCCGCCCACGCTCACGAAGGCGCCGACCAGGTCGCCCCGGCTGATTTTCTCGCTCTTACCGGCCGATACGTGCAGCGTGACGGTGCTCGGGCGCGGGGCCTTGGGCGCGGCGGCGGGCAGGGCCGGCGGGCGCAGGCCCGCCCACTGCACGTTGCGGGCGGTGGGCCACTGCTGAATTTTCTGCTGCTCGTGCGGCGTCACAATGAGGTGAGCCGTGCCCACGGCCCCGGCGCGGGCCGTGCGGCCGGCGCGGTGCTGGAAGGTGTCGGTTTCGTGGGGCGGGTCGAACTGCACCACGGTGTCGAGGTCGTTCACGTCGAGGCCGCGGGCGGCTACGTCGGTGGCCACCAGCACGGTGGCCGAGCCGTTGCGCAGCTTCATCATGGACTTGTCGCGCTCGGGCTGCAGCATTTTGCCGTGCAAAGCCTCGGCCGCCAGGCCCCGGCCGCGCAGGAAACGGGTGAGCTCCTCCACCCGGTCGCGGGTGTTGGCGAACACGAGCGAGCGGCCGGCAGTGGGCTGGCTGATGAGGTGATAAAGGGCGGCGGGCTTCTGGTCGGCGGCGCTCACTACATGGCCGCGCAGCACCAGCGTGTCGGGCAGGGTGGTGGCGTTGGAGCCGCCCACGTTCATCACGCGGGGGCGGGTGAGGTACTCGCGCACCAGGCTCAGCACCTTGTCGGGCATGGTGGCCGAGAACAGCAGCGTCTGGCGGCGCTGCGGCAGGCGGCTGACGATGGTGGCCATTTCTTCCTGAAAACCCAGCTCCAGCAGCTTGTCGGCCTCGTCGAGTACCAGCACTTTCAGGCGGTTGGGCACAATGGTGCGGCGCTCCAGGTGGTCGAGCATGCGGCCGGGCGTGGCCACTACCACGTGGGGCATCTGCTGGAGGCCCTTCACTTCGTCGCGCATGGCGTGGCCGCCGTAGTAGCCGGCCACGCGCAGGTTCGGAATGTGCTTGCCGAGGCGCTGGAGGGCATCGCGCACCTGCAGCACCAGCTCGCGGGCGGGCACCAGCACCAGCGCCTGCATGGTGGCCGAGGTGGGGTCAATCTGCTGCAGCACGGCCAGGCCGTAGGCCGCGGTTTTGCCCGAGCCGGTGGGGGCCTGCCCGGCCACGTCCTGCCCTTCGAGGGCGGGGGCCAGCACCAGCTGCTGCACGGCGGTGGGCTGGGTGAAATTCAGCTCGGCCACGCCCGCCAGCAGGGCGGGGGAGAGGGCGAAATCGGCGAATTGGAGGGCGGGCTTGGGCGCGGGCGCCGCGCCGACAGCGGAGGTATCAGGAGTTTGCACGGGGCAAAGGTAGCCGCTGCGCTTAATGAGGAATGAGGAATGAGGAATGAAGGACGTTATGACCGTAGAGCGACGGGCAGTAAGCGCAATCGGCTCAAACGTGATAAGGTCCTTCGCAAGCTCAGGATGACAGGCGTCCATTCCTCATTCTTCATTCCTCATTCCTCATTCCTCATTAAGCGCAGCGTCACTCCTCCACGTTCACCAGCCGGTAGCGCACGGCCCGCTTCTTGGGCCGGATGTCCATGCCGATGCGGTGGGCATAGGCCTTCGTGAAAGCGGCCCCGAAGTAGAATATCATGGCGCAGTAAAACACGAACAGCAGCACCAGCACCAGGCTGGAGGCCGGCCCGTACACCGGGCCCAGGTCCCGGGCCACCAGCAATTGGCCCAGCACCACTTCGCCCAGGCTGATGAGCAGCGCCGTGAGCGCCGCCCCGCGCGTGACGGCCCGCCAGGGCACCTTGGCCAGGCTCAGGGTGCGAAACGTGATGCCGAACCAGGTGGCCAGAATCAGCCAGGCAATGAGGGCGTTCAGGCCCCGCACCACGTAGTAGGCGAAGGTGGCATCGAAGTCGGCAATTGTTTCGGCAAACAAACCCAGGGCCGCATCCGACCCAAAAGCCAGCAGCGAGAGCACCGCCGTGGCCAGCAGAATGCCCGCCGAGCGGGTGCGCTCGCGCACGGCCTGCGAGAGCTGCCCGGTGCCGCGCTTCGGCCGGATTTGCCACAGCTGGTTGAGCGAGTGCTGGATGATGGTGAACAGCGTGGTGGCCACAAAGAGCAGAAACGCGAAGCCCGCCACCGTCACCAGCCGGCTGCGCATGGGGTCGGCCACGTTCATCACAATCTGGGCCACCAGCCCCGCCGCCGACGCCCCCACCAGGTTGCTGATTTTGCTCAGCAGCAGCTGCCGCACCATGGAGGTGGAATAGAGCGAGCTCAGCAGCTGAATCAGAATAATGAGGATGGGCGGCAGCGCAAACGACGTGAAAAACGCCGTGGCCGCGCCCAGCCGCAATGGGTCGTTCTGGCCCAGCTCGCGGGCGGCGCGGTGCAGCAAAATGGGCAGCTCGCGCCACCACGGGCCCGGCAGCTCGGCCGGCGAATCTAACTTTGTCATAATCCCCCACGGGCAACATTCTCGGGCGCAGCCGTACAACCGGAATGCCCCCGACGAAGGTACGGGCTGCCGAATGGCCCGGTTCTTTTGCCCCTTTGCTTTATGTCGCTTCCCGAAACTGAGCCGCAGCCCGTGGCCGCCCCGCCCCGCTCCTGGCTGCGCCGCCGCGTGCTCGACCCCTTTCTCGACCTGCTCAAGGCCGGCCTCTCGCCCAGCAAGCTGGCCCTCACCATCGGCCTCGGCGTGGCGTTTGGGTTGGTGCCGCTGTTCGGCATCACCACCCTGGTGAGCGTGGCCACGGCCCTGCGCCTGCGCCTCAACGTGGCCGCCATGCAGCTGGCCGCCCACCTCATGAGCGCCTTTCAGCTCATCCTGCTCATTCCGTTTCTGCGCGCCGGGGCCACCATCATGGGCCAGGGCGACAAGGTGAAGGGCCTGACCGTAGCGCGCATCCGCCAGCTCATCGACCACGAAGGCTGGGCCGCCGTGGGCAAGCTGCTCTGGCGCGCCGAGCTGGGCGCGCTGCTGCTGTGGGCGCTGGTATCGGTGCCCCTGGTGGCCGTGCTGTACTTCATCCTGCGGGCCGTATTCCGGCGGGTGCTGGCCAGGCAAGGCGCCACCCTGGCCGAGGCCGCGCCAGAAGGCATTTAAAGCCATTTCGACGTTGCTGTACAGTAACGCGGACTTTCAGTCCGTGAGTAAATAGACACGGCAGCTCGCGAACTAAAAGTCCGCGCTACTGCCGCGCTGTACACTGAAGAAGCCGAAACCGCTCCAGGGCGTCATTTCAAAACGCCAGCAGCGCCGCCGCCTGCTCGCGCAGCAGCTTGCGCGAGAGGTCGTGGTTCAGCCCATCCTCGGCGTTTAAATCTTGGTTGATGAAGGGCAGGCGCACGCGCTGGGGCAGCACCGCCGTGCCCAGGTACATCAGCACATCGGTGAGGTGGGCCATGGCCAGCAGGCCGCCCTGCCCGCCGCTGCTCAGCCCCACCAGCGCCGCCTTCTTGCCCTGAATACCGCCCGGATAGGCCAGCCCGTCAATAAACGCCTTGAGCGCCCCGGGAAACGAGGCGTTGTATTCGGGCACCACCAGCACCAGCTTCGGGCCGGCATCGAGCAGGGCGGCCAGGCGGTTGAACTCCGGGTGGGTGCCCGCATTGTGGTAGAGCGCCGTGCCCACGAAGTCGGCCGGCAGCTCGGCCAGGTCCAGAATCTGGCTTTCGGCCCCCAGCTCCGTCAGCACGGTCTGGTAGTAGTTGGCAATGCGGCGGGCGCGGGAGTGGGGCCGGTTGGTCCCGGCAATAATGGTTATCAAAGCAAAGCGGCTAACAGGAATAACGTAGCAAAACTATGTTGCTAACTCGGCTACCCGGCCACAGGTTGCGCAACCTGGCTAAAAGAAGCGAAACAAGCCCGTGAAACCAGCGCCCGGCAGGCACGCCGCGCGGCTGCACTAATTCGGAAATAATTGAGATTATTCAGCGAGGGAAACGCAATTGAATAATTCCCATAATTGGAATTTGACAAAATGCCCGGCAAAGCTGTTGGCAATATTTTTCACTGGCTGGGATTATGTCCATATTTAATTACACTGAAAAATTGATTCGAGGGGCTAGAATATGTCTTTTCAAGCTGTATAGGGGTATTTTTTCATGATTTAATTAACCTCGGCTGTATTCCAAATTTTGTAATTGTTAATTATCTGACTGGTGAATACTTGCGTTGGCGGCCGAAACAACCTTGTTCATCGAAAACAGGATAATTGCACTATTTTTTGCTCGTAATCTTGTCAAACAGTACGAGCTCAAAGCCCGTGTTGGCCGCCATAATCATTTCCTCTTCTCATTTTCTCAATTTCTATGGCATTAACTGCACACCCATTTCATCCCGTCACCCAGGAGTTGCTTCCCGGGTATCGGGATGCCTATCTCAGGGGTGACTTATCGGGCAAGAACACCGAGCTGGTGGACGCTTACCTGAAAGCCAACCCCGACAAAGGCGGTGAGGCGTTCCAACGCTTTCACACCCTCAAGGCCAAGGGCCACGATGTGCGCCCCGTGGGCTGGCTCCAAGGCCAGTTCGACCTTATCCGTACCGAGCCGGCCCGGTTCCGTCGGCGCGCCGGCTCCATCGTGCTGGTCGCTGCTCTGCTGAGCGGCGCGGCTTTTGCCGGCAACAACCTGCACAGCACCACCGGTGTTGCGCTGGCCAAAGGTTCGGAAGTAGCCGCCATGGGCGAGGGCCTGACCACGGCCGCCGACGCTCCGGAAGCTGCTGCGGCCGTAACCAAAATGACGACCGTATCGGGCCGCATTCTGGACGAGAACGGCAAGCCCCTGATTGGCGCTACCGTGCTCGACAAATCGCGTGGCCGGGGCGTCAGCACCGACGCACAGGGCAACTATTCCCTGACGGTGCCGGCCAACCAGGTATCGAAGCTGCAGGTAGGCTACGGCGGCTACAGCGACGAAGACCTGCAGGTGCAGGTGAAGGGCTACAGCGTTCAAAACGTGACGTTGGTGCCCCAGGCCAAAACCAAGGTTAAAAAACACCATTGGTGGCAGTTCTAAGCCGCTAATTTCCTTTCGGGACACTCTGTTTTGGCGGCAGCATGCTCTGAGTAAGGATACGGGCGACCAACCAGTGGCCCGCGTTGATTAGCCTGCTTCGACAACTCCAGTTTCGTGCCGGCCGCTGCCGGGATTTGCGAAAAGGGAAATTGCGGAAGCCCTTGTATTGCCGAGTGCTTTTCCCGAAAAACCTGCTTCCTCTTGTCTGACCTTTTTGGCTGGCCGGGTGGGGGGAAGCAGAAAGGCCGGGCTGCCATAGCCGGACCAGAAAAGCACCGTCGGAATACCCTCGCTATTGAATCCTATGAACTTACCGTTTTTCAATCGACTGCCCTTAAGAAAAGTGACCGTAGCAACCGACGATGAAATGGCAAAGCGCTCCAAAGAAGTAATCGAAGGCCTACTGCACGACCTGCCCGACCTGCTCATGGCCTGTGTGGTGAACACGCAGTCGGGGCGCGTGGTGGCGTCTTACACGGTCAGTGCTGCTTACAACCCCAACCAGATTAGCCTGCGCAACGCCAAGCTGCTGCGCATCATGGACGATGCGCTGGCGGCCAAAGCCTGGGCCGGCGGCCCGCTTACCGATATATCGGTGATGCTGGAAGACCAGCTGCACCACCTGCGCCCCATGAACGACGGCAAGTGGTACTGCTTCCTGGCCGTGCACACGGCCGATGCCAACCTGGGCATCGCCAAGGAAATCATGCGCCGACACACCAGCTGAGCGGCCTCACTCGGCGCCATTGCTTAAATTTTTTTCACAACCCCAATTCTTTTCTTAAAAACCATTTTTATGGCAACCACTCCCAAACAAGTTGTTAAAGACATCATGGCCGAACTGCCCACTCTGTTGGCCGTAGCCGTAGTTGAAACCGAAACCGGCATGCCGCTGGCTTCGCATTCCAATATTTCCGATTTCGACATCGAAACGGCCGCCGCCTACAACACCGAAGTGGTGAAAGCCAAGCTGAAAGCCATCGCAGCCCTGAAGCTGAACCAGACCGTGCAGGACATCCTCCTGACCCTGACCGACCAGCTGCACCTGCTGAAGCTTTCGCCCAAAGGCGACCAGTTTGTGTACCTGGCCGTGAACGCCCGCGACACCAACCTCGCCCAGGCCCGTCAAATCATGAAGGCCCACACGGCCGACCTGCTGTAGTTTTTGCAGCGCCGGCTACCACAGCAGCCCGCTGGCGTTTTCGCCGGCGGGCTGCTTTTTTTATTGCGATTGTCGTCCTTCGCTTTGCTCAGGATGGCAGGCGGCGCGGCAGCCAAACGCCGGCCCTGGCCGTACTTGCGGCAGTATGACTCCTGCCGCCGCCCGCTCCCGTCCCAACCTCACCGAAGGCTCCATCCTGAAAGCGCTGCTCACGCTGGCGCTGCCCATCGTGTTCGGCAACCTGCTCCAGACCGGCTACCAGCTGGTGGATGCCTTTTGGGTGGGGCGGCTGGGGGCCGGGGCGGTGGCGGCGGTGGCGGTGAGCTTCCCCATCAATTTCCTGCTGATTGCGCTGGGCTCGGGCTTTTCGGTGGCAGGCTCGGTGCTGGTGGCCCAGAACTACGGGGCCCGCAACCTGCCCATGGTGAACCACATTGCCGCCCAAACGCTGGTGCTCGAAACCGGGCTGGCGCTGGTGCTCACGGTGGTGGCGCACCTGGGCTCGCCGCTCATTCTGCGGCTGATTGGGGTGGGGCCCGACATCTTCGCGCAGGCCGACCAGTTTCAGCGCATCCTGTTTCTGGGGCTGGTGTTCAACTTTGGCTTTCTGATGTTTCAGGCGCTGATGCGGGGTGTGGGCGAGGTGCGGATTCCGCTCTACATCAACATCGGCACGCTGGCGCTCAACTTTCTGCTCGACCCGCTTTTCATCTACGGCTGGGGGCCGGTGCCGGGCCTTGGGGTGGCGGGTGCGGCCATGGCCACGCTGGTGACGCAGGTGCTGAGCGTGGCCGTGGGCATGACCGTGTTACTGCGCGGTCGCTCGGGCATCCAGCTCTCGTTCAAAGGCTTCCGGCCCGACTTCGCGCTCATGCAGCGGGCCGTGAAGCTGGGTATTCCCTCGTCCATCGAGCTGTCGGCGCGGGCGTTGGGCCTGTCGATGATGACGGTGCTGGCCGCTGCGTTCGGCACCACCGTGCTGGCCACCTACGGCATCGGGTCGCGCATTCTGGCGCTGGGCATCATTCCGGCGCTGGGTATTTCGCTGGCCTGCTCCACGCTGGTGGCCCAGAATATTGGCGCCCGCAACATGCCCCGCGCCATTCGCACGGCCAACTACGCCATTGCCATCAGCTTTGGCGGGCTGCTGGTGGTGGGCCTGGCGGGCTACCTGGCGGCGGTGCCGCTGGTCAATTTCTTCCTCAAAGGCGATGAGGCCGTGAGCCGCGACGCGGTAGAGTTCGTGCGCATTGCCGTCTTCAGCCTGTGCTTCACGGGGGCGCAGCAGTCGGTGTCGGGGGCCTTGCGCGGGTCGGGCAACACGCTGGCCGCCATGATGCTGACCATCATCGGCGTGTGGGTGTTTCAGTTTCCGGTGGCCTGGTACCTGTCGCAGCACACGGCGCTGGGCTTTCATGGCCTGTGGTGGTCGTTTGTGATTTCCAACGTGCTGGCGGCCACGCTGGCGCTGCTCTGGTACCGACGCGGCGACTGGCAGGGCCAGGACCTGGCCGACCCGCTGCAAGGCAAAGCCAACGCAGTGGCGCAGCTGGAAGACAAACCGTAAGCCGCTTATTCGTTCTGACGCGTGTCTGATTCCGCCAAATCCTCTTCCAAACTCGCCATCATCGCGGCGCTGGGGGCCAATCTGGCCATTGCCACCATCAAGTTTGTGGCGGCGTGGTTCACGGGCAGCTCGGCCATGCTGGCCGAAGCCATTCACTCGGTGGTGGACACGGCCAACGAGTGGCTGCTGCTGCTCGGGCTGCGCCGAAGCCAGCAGCCGGCCGATGCGTCGCGGCCGTTTGGCTACGGGCGCGAGCTGTATTTCTGGGCCTTCATCGTGGCGGTTTTCATCTTCGCCATTGGCGGCGGCTTGTCGCTCTACGAGGGCATTGAGCACATCCGGCACCCCGCGCCGCTGCAAAGCCCTACCTGGAACTACGTGGTGCTGGGCCTGGCTTTCTGCTTCGATGGCACGTCGTTTCTGGTGGCGCGGCGCGCCTTCAACGCCCAGCGGGGGCGGCAGTCGTTCTGGTCGGCTTTTCGGGCCAGCAAAGACCCTTCCACGTTCGTGGTGCTGTTTGAGGATGCTTCTGATTTGCTGGGGCTTGTCATTGCCTTTTTGGGGGTGCTGCTCAGCCACCAGCTCAACCTGCCGGTGCTCGATGGCGTGGCGTCGCTGCTCATTGGCCTGCTGCTGCTGGTGGTAGCCGGGCTGCTGCTGCGCGAAACCAAAAGCCTGCTCCTGGGCGAGCCTGCTGCTGCCGAGGTGCTCCAGCAGATTGCCGCGCTGGTTCAGGCCGAAGCCGTCATCATCCGCACCGCGCCGCCGCTCTCGTCCTACCTCAGCGCCCACGAGCTGCTGCTGGTGCTGAATGTGGAGTTTGAGGCCGCGCTTCCCGCCGCCCAGCTCACCGCAACCGTGGAGCGGCTGTGCGCCGCCATCCAGGCCGCGCACCCCGACGTGAAGCACGTATTCGTGCAGCCCATCGGGCCAGGTAAGCCGGCCGCTGCTTAGGTGGCCGAAGAACCTCGCTGCCGCGCGCGCAACACTTTTGCCCGCGCAGCTACTGCCGCCGGCATTACCGACGGGCAGCCGTGGCCGCATCGAATACCCGGCAGAAA
Organism: Hymenobacter daeguensis; assembly: GCF_054780555.1. NCBI lineage: Bacteria > Pseudomonadati > Bacteroidota > Cytophagia > Cytophagales > Hymenobacteraceae > Hymenobacter > Hymenobacter daeguensis. Next base: position 530,010 of record NZ_BAAGWC010000001.1, on the reverse strand, counting down.
TTGCCGCCGCCCACCTTGCCAATCTCCTCCCCGGTAAAGCCGGTTTTGAGCAGCGCGTCCACCACGGCGTAGTAGAAACCAGTTTGCTGGTCCTGCCAGGCGTTGTTGGTGCGCTCGCCGGCCCGGCCACCGCCTTTTTCGTTGCCGGAGTCTTTCTGGCCGTTATGGTCGTGGGGCGGGCCCGGTGCGCCCGGTTTGGGGCCGGGGTTGCCGGGAGCCCGGTAGGGAGGCGTCATTTTAGTGTCGGTGCCGAGGGCGACGTGGTCAATGCCGACGACCTCAACCAGGGCGCGAATATTCTGCGCGTATTCCAGCGGCGTGTCGGCCAGGTGCGTCCACACGCCAATCACGCCGCCGGCACTGGCCACGATTTTCGCCTGCTCCTTGCTGATGAGCCGGGGCCGCATCATGTTGGCCATAAACGGCTTGCTGCCGAGCTGGGTGTCGAGGCCGGTATGCGAGATGAGCACGGGCCGGGTGGTCACTTTCAGGGCGGCGTTCAGGGTGTCGTTGCTGGCGTGGGCCAGGTCAACCAGAATGCCCAGCCGGTTGCATTCCCGAATGGCATCGGCCCCGAGCGGGGTGAGGCCGCCCCACCGGGCGGGGTTGGTGTACACATCGCCCAGGGGCACCGATGCATCATTGTCGTGCAGCAGCCCCAGGTGCCGCACGCCGCGCCGGTAGGCCACGCCGAGGCGGTCCAGCTGGCCTTCCAGAAAGTGCGCGCCCTCCACCGACTGAATGACAACGGGCTGGCGCTGCTGATGAGCGGCGCGGAGGTCGGACAGGTTCAGGGCCCGCTTCATGCGGTTGCTTGCCAGTACCTTGTCCATGGCGGTTAAGCCATTCAGAAACCGGTCGTAGGCTTCGCCGGGGTTGCGGAGCTGCTGGTAATCGACGGCGAAAGTCATGCAGATGGCCGTCAGGCCGGATTTCTTCAGCTCACCGGCCAGGTCGGGTGCAGGGCCGGGCAAATCGGCGGCGCTGAGCGGCACATCAACGTGGTTGTGCGTGTCGATGCCCATGGTTTTGGCCACAATGGCGGCCACCCGCGGGTCCGGCGCATCAGCCGCCCATGCTGCCCACGGCTTCAATAAACCCAGGGCACCCGCCCCGGCTACGGTGGCCACAAACCTGCGTCGGGACCATTGCTGCTGATTATTTTCCATGCGTATAATGTCTGCTGTTGTGTGATGAGCAGGCGGCCCGGGCTTCCCGTTCGCCTGAGCGGTTGGTTAGCGCGCCAGGGCCGCCGTCTGGGCCTCCAGGGCCAGCACCACGATATCAAGCTCCTGCTCCAGATGGTGAATGCTTTCCTCGGCAAAGGTGCCGCGCTGCCGCCATTCGACCAGGAAGGTTTGCTGGGCCTGCACCACGGCCAGGTGGTGGCGCAGCACCTGCTGAAACGCCGTGCCCGACGCCGTCGGCCGGGGCGCAATGTCGAGCGAAGCCACGGCCGCTTCCAGCCCGGCCTGCGGCCCGGCAAAAGCGCCGCGCAGGTTCTGCACCAGCCACGCGGGCGTTTCGGCCGCCAGCGTCTGGTCGATGAACGCCAGGGAGCGTTGGGCCAGGGCCTGCCGCAGATTGCGGGCGGCAGCCTGGGCTTTGGAGGGCGGGGCCTGCAGGCGCAGGCGCCGCACCAGCCAGGGCAGCGTGATGCCCTGCAGCAGCAGCGTAAACACCAGTACGAAGAAGGTGAAGAATACCAGCACCATGTGCTGCGGAAACGGCTGGCCGCCGGGCAGCGTGCGCGGAATGGTCAGAACAGTAGCCATGGAAACCACGCCGCGCATGCCCGCCCATGAGAGCACCGCCAGCTCCTTGCGCTGCCGGCCGGCGCGGGGCTGCCGCCGGCCGCGCCAGCGCCGGTAGCGAAAGCCCACGTAGCCCACCGCAAACAGCCACACGAAGCGCACCAGCAGCACCACGGCGCTCAGCAGCAAGCCATAGCCGAGCAGGAACGACCATTGATAGGCACCCAAAGCCCTGGCCTGCAGCAATGCCGGCAGCTGCAGGCCGATGAGCACGAAGACGAAGCCGTTGAGCACGAAAATCAACACTTTCCAGAAGTTGCTTTTCTGCAGCCGGACCTGCACCGGGTAGATTTTGTGGGCGTGCCAGGCCATGAACAGGCCCGCCGTCACCACCGTGAGCACGCCGGAGAGGTTGAGGTGCTCGCCCAACAGATACGCTGCAAAAGGCACCAGCAGCGTCAGCACCGTTGTCACGGTAGGGTCGGCCACGCGCTGGTGCAGCCAGCTGAATGCGTAGCCCACCGCCAGCCCCAGGGCCAGGCTGCCCACGCCCATCAGCACGAAATGCAGCCCCGCTTCCCAGAACACGAACGAGCCGCTGAGCACCGCGCCCAGCGCGTAGCGAAACACGATGAGCGCCGAGGCATCGTTCACCAGGCTTTCGCCTTCGAGGATGGTGGTGAGGCGGCGCGGCAGCCCCAGGCCCTGCGTGACCCCGGCGGCGGCCACGGCATCGGGCGGGGCCAGCACGGCGCCCAGCACAAACGACACCGGCCACCCGAAGCCCGGCAGCCCGAAATGCACCACGCACGCCACCGCGCCCACCGTGAAAAACACTAGCCCGATGGCCAGCAGCGAAATCTGCCCCCGATGGGCTTTCACCTCGTGCCACGACACGGTGGCGCTGGCATCGTAGAGCAGCGGCGGCAGAAACAGCAGAAACACCACATCGGGGTGCAGCCGGATAACCGGCACACCGGGAACGATGCCGATGAGCAGGCCCGCGCCCACCAGCAGCACGGGGTAGGGGAGCTTGTACCGATTGGCCAGCACGGCCAGTACGCTCAGCACGCCCAGCAACGACACAATGATTTCAAAATTTTTCATACCCCGGGAAGCTTGGTCCAACAAAAAGCCGCGGCCGGACGGCGCGGATGGCGTAAGGGTGCCTCGGATAGGAAAAAGGAATGGTGCTGAGAAGGAAACGCCCGAAACTACCCCGCCGGCCGTGCAGCGCGAACTGAAATCGGCCACGTAGGGCTGCGAATCGACCAGGAGGCCCGGAAGCCATACCTGCCGGATGAGCGCAGGGGAAGTCCGCCGGCCGGGCTATGCTGCGATTCGTGCCACACAAACCGGAATTTGTATAAGCCGCCCGTGGGCTCGGGCTCAGACCTTTGCCACTCACAACGGCTGCCCGGGCAGCTACTCATCCCCAACCGATTTTTTCGCAATGAACCACGAATTGCCAACGCAACCCACTTTCTCAATTGGCGGCGACTTACCCGTCAACCGACTCGGATTCGGGGCCATGCGCCTCACGGCGCAGCCCGCCTGGGGCGCGCCCGCCGACCGCCCGGCCACGCTCGCGCTGCTGCGCCGGGCGGTGGAGTTGGGCGTCAGCTTCATCGACACGGCCGACATGTACGGCCCCTTCATCTCGGAAGAGCTGATTGCCGAAGCCCTGCACCCTTACGCCGCCGGGCTGGTCATCGGCACCAAGGGCGGCTGCGTCAGCTTCGGCCAGCCGCCGGCCGGCGTGTTGCTCGACGGCACCCCGCAGCACCTGCACGAGGCGCTGCACGGCAGCCTGCGCCGGCTCAGGCGCGAGCAAATCGACCTCTACCAGCTGCACCGCATCGACCAGCGCGTACCCGCCGAGCGCACGTTCACCTTCCTGGCCGAAGCCCGGCAAAAAGGCCTGGTGCGGCACCTGGGCCTGTCCGAAGTCTCGGTTGAGGAGATTAAGCTGGCCCAGCAGCATTTCCCGGTAGCCTCGGTGCAGAACATGTACAGCGTCTTCAACCGCGCTTCGGAGCCGGTGCTGGATTACTGCCGCGCGCAGGGCATTGCCTTCATTCCGTGGTTTCCCATCGGCGGGGGCATGGTGCAGGACATGGCCACGGTGGAGCAGGTGGCAGCGCGGCACCAGGCTTCGGCCCGGCAAATTGCCCTGAGCTGGCTGCTGCACCACGCGCCCAACATCGTGCCCATTCCCGGCACCGGCAGCATCGGGCATCTGGAAGAGAACATGCGGGCAGTCACCATCCAGCTCACGGCGCAGGACATGCAGGAGCTGGACGCGCTTAGATAAAAAAAGCAGGGGCGGGGCTTGCCCCCGCCCGAATCGTTGACCGGAATCGCACTGACGAAACCGACCGATTCGGGCGGGGGCAAGCCCCGCCCCTACAAACTGGCGGACTTCCTACCAGGGGCTGATGCCCGTCTCCGGCGCGTTATCGTCGCTGAAAAACTGACCGGTCAGGCCATCGGGGCCGAGGGTGGCGGCTTTCACCAGCCGGGCGGCAGCATCGGGGATGGTGCCGGGGCCGCTGTGGTGGTTGAAGTCGGTGGCAGTGTAGCCAGGGCACACGGCGTTCACCTTGAAGGGCGTATCGCGCAGCTCGTAGGCCAGCATTACCGTATAGGCATTCAGGGCAGTTTTAGAGGGCGGGTACGCGGCTCCTTTCACCGCATAGAACGGCCAGGTGGGGTCGTTGTGCAGCGTGAGCGAGCCCAGGCCCGAAGTCACGTTCACGATGCGGGGCTCGGGCGAGTGGCGCAGCAGGTCGATGAAGGCCTGCGTCACCTCAATCACCCCAAACACGTTCGTATTGAACACCTCTTTGATGGTGTCGATGCTGGTGCTTGAAGCCGGCTGCGGAAAGCCGCCGCTGATGCCGGCATTGTTGATGAGGACGTCCAGCACGTCGGTTTTCTGCCCTACTGTTTTGCGGGCGGCGGCAATGGAGGCGCTGTCGGCCACGTCGATTTCGATGGGCTCGACTTCGGAAAGGCCTTCGGCTTTCAGCTGGTCGGCGGCCTCCCGGCCTTTTTGCAGGTCGCGGCTGCCGAGGTACACGTAGTAGCCTTGCTGAAGCAATTGGCGGGCGGCTTCGAAGCCAATGCTGCGATTGGCCCCGGTGATGAATGCTTTTTTCATGGTTGTGATGGTCATCTGAATGAACAGCACAAAGGTCCTGGGCGCGGGCGGCGAGGCTGGCACCCATTCTGCGGTATTACTGGTACATTTTGCGGATGCTGGTGCGGTACTCGGCCGGCGTGGCCCCGGTTTCGCGCTTGAAGAAGCGGTTGAAATAGGACGCGTCCGAAAACCCGAGGTCGAAGGCAATTTCCTTGAGCGACTGCGGGGTGTAGAACAACAGCCGCCGGGCTTCGAGCACCAGCCGGTCGTGCACGTGCTTGATGGCCGACTTGCCGCTCTGCGCTTTCACCACTTCGCTCAAATGGCCGGCCGAAATATGCAGCAGCGCGGCATAGGCCCCCACTTCGTGCAGCTCGCGGTAGTTTTCCTCAATTTTGGCCTGGAACGTTTCCAGCAGCCGCTGGTCGGCCGAAGGCTCGTCGGCCGAATACTGCTCGGTGTAGCGCCGGCTCAGGTAGGTGAGCAGCACGGTGAGGTAGGCGCTCAGCATGCGGTGCTGCCACTCGCCGGGCTGCTGGTATTCGGCCTCAATCTTCGCCAGCATTTCGTCCACAAACGCGCCGTCGGCCGCCGTGAGGCGCAACTCGTGCCCGTGGTGCGGGTTCTGCAGAATGGGCAGCTCGCGCAGGCCGGCGTGCTGCTGCAGGGCCAGAAACTCGGGCGTAAACTGCAGCGAAGTGCCCCAGAACGGCGCCAGCACCTCCTTCACCTGAATCTGGCGGAGGTCGGAGAAGTACAGCGTGTTGTCCTGATGCTCGTAAGGCACGGTATCGACCCAGTGCCGGCCGCGATGATGCTTCACAAACACCAGCATGTAATAGGCCTTGCGGTGCGGCAGCAGCAGGCCGTCTTCGCAGGCTACCCGCGCCTCGGAGCGCACGATGTGAAACAGCGGGTTGCCGGTAGCCGAGTCGGGCTTGAAGGGATAGACGGGTATCGGCTGCTGGCTGGTAAGCGTTGGCATGGGTCGAAACGGAATGTTGGCAGCTACAACTACGGCGCGGTTGCTGTGTTTAGTAATCCACTGTCATCCTGAGCGGAGCGAAGGTCCTTATCACCGTAGAACAGTTTGCTTAATCAACCGCTGCAAGCGTGATAAGGTCCTTCGCTTCGCTCAGGATGACAGGGCTTTACCCGATATCTATTTCCAACCCATCGCATGAAACCTACTGCGGAACGCTTTGCCGTCCTGAACTCGGTGGCCGATTTTACCCGGCACTACGGCTTTGCCGAGCCCGCCCATCCGCTCCTGACCGTCATCGACCTGGCGCAATACCCGGTATCGGATTTCCCGGCCCGCCCCGCCCTGCGCCACCTCTACCTGGTGGTGCTGAAGCGGCATTTTCACGGCCAGCTGCCTTACGGGCAGCAGGTGTATGACTACAAGGAGGGCGTGCTGGGGTTTTACGCCCCCGGCCAGCCCGTGCAGTTTTGCCCGCCGGGCGGCCCCGCCGTGCCCGCGCCGCCCGCACCGCAGGGCTGGATGGTGGTTTTCCATCCCGATTTGCTGGCCCGCCGGTCGGGCGGCTACCCGTTTTTCGGGTATCGCGTGCAGCAGGCCCTGGCGCTGTCTCCCGCCGAAGACCAGTTGCTGACCTACGCCCTCACCGGCCTGCGCCACGAGAGCGAGCAGCCGGCCGATGCCTTCAGCCAGCAACTGCTGAGCACCCAGCTCGACGTGCTGCTGCAATACGCCAGCCGGGCCTACCACCGGCAATTTCCGCAGGAGCCGGCCCACGGCCCCGACCTGCTCAGCCGCTTCGAAGCCCTGCTCACCACCTACCTCGACCACGCCGCCGAGCAGCCCCTGCCCACCGTGCAGCACTTTGCCGACGCCCTGCACGTGTCGCCCGCCTACCTGGGCGACGTGCTGCGTACGCACACGGGCCAGAGCGCCCAGCAGCACCTGCACCACGCGCTGCTCGAAAAAGCGCGGCAGCTGCTGCTGGGCACGTCGCTGAGCATTCGCGAAACCGCCTTTCACCTCGGCTTCGACAACCCTTCCTATTTCAGCCGCCTGTTCAAAGACAAAACCGGCCTCACGCCCGCCGCCTTCCGGCAGTCGGCCGAGGTTGCCGTGGCGCAGGCGCAGTAAGCCGGGCTGCTGTTCGCTGGATTGTTTACGTATGCTTTATATTGTATATTATATTTATTGAGGGATTATTTCTAATATTGCCAGTCCGGAAATCGCCGGCTTAGTTGGTTTCTACCTAACCGCTTTTTGTATGGCCGATACCCCGCCCGAAGTGTCGCACCTGCGCGACGTGCTGCTTTCCAGCACCATTGCCATGCCGCTCCGCCAGCAGCTCATTGACGAGAAGAACCGGCTCGACCGGCTGGCCAGCGAGCCGGCCGGCAGCGTGGGCCAGCTCAGCAGCGAGGTCATGCTGCCGCCCAAGCGCTTCCACATCATCATCGATTTGAACCTGGAATACCCGGGCGGGCGCACCGAGGCGCGGGACTGGATAATAGCCAAGCTAAAGGAGTTGGAACCCGGTTTCCTGGGCGACCAGGACCCCAAAAACAAGTACAACCAGCAGTATTTCTTCGCCGAGCTGGAAGCCCGCACGGTGCTGGACCTGGTGGCCGCCGACCAGGGCGACCACAAAGGCGTGCCCGCCGCCGACAGCACCATGAGCAAGGGCCCCCGGGCCATCTACCACGTCTGGGCCGATTTCGAGATTGTGGCCCAGATGAACAAGTCCATTGCCACCATCAAGTGCGACGCGGCCCACGCCTCCTACGGCGCGTATGGCGACGGCATTGTGTGGGCCGTGATGGACTCGGGCATCGACGGCACCCACCCGCACTTCGAGGCCGAAGCCAACCTCAAGGTTGACAAGCCGCTGGAGCACACCGATTTCACCGGCGCTCCGCCCGCGCCCGAGGGCCAGCCGCCCACCGCCCTCACCGACGGCATGGGCCACGGCACCCACGTAGCCGGCATCATCGGCGGGCGCTGGGGCCAGGATGCGCCACCGCGCGCCTACAACCGCAACCGCAGCGAGATGGGTGAAATCACCTACGTGCCCGTGAACACCAACAAGCTAAGCGGCATGGCCTCGAAGTGCAAGCTGCTTAGCCTGAAGGTGATGGATGCCAACGGCAAGGGCAACGTGAGCAACCTGATTGCGGCCATCACCCTCATTCAGGAGCTGAACGGCTACGGCCGCCGCCTGCTGGTGCACGGCGTGAACATGAGCGTGGGCTATGCCTTCGACCCCGAATGGTTTGCCTGCGGCCAGAGCCCGCTGTGCGTGGAAGTGGACCGGCTGGTAAAATCCGGCGTGGTGGTGGTGGTGGCGGCCGGCAACACCGGCTACGGCGTGGCCCAGAGCCGCTTCAACGGCGTGGTATCGGCCGGGATGCCGCTCACCATCAACGACCCCGGCAATGCCGAGCTGGCCATCACCGTGGGCTCGACGCACCGCGACATGCCGCACGTGTACGGCGTGTCGTACTTCTCCTCGAAAGGCCCCACCGGCGACGGCCGCGCCAAGCCCGACCTGGTGGCGCCCGGCGAAAAAATCCTCTCCTGCGCGGCCGGCAAAGCCCGGCAGGACATGGCCGCCCAAACCCCGCCGCTGGCCTGCGACTACGTGGAGGACAGCGGCACGAGCATGGCCGCGCCGCACGTATCGGGGGCCATTGCGGCGTTTCTGTCCATCCGGCGCGAGTTCATCGGCCGGCCCGGGCAGGTGAAGGAGCTGTTCACGAGCACCGCCACCGACCTCAAGCGCGAAAAGTATTTCCAGGGCAGTGGCCTCGTCGATTTGATGCGGGCCATTCAGGCCGTCTGATTTTTCTCACCTCTCACCCTTTCTGCAATGGACACCATCCAGGGATTCCCGTACTTCCCCGTCGAGTTTGCCAAAGACGGCAGCCCGGCCCAACCCGCCCAGGCCGATGCCCTGCTGGCCGGCCTGCAATCCGAAGCAGCCACCGACCTCATCGTCCTGTCGCACGGCTGGAATAACGACATGGCCGAAGCGCGTAATTTGTACGAGCGTTTCCTCGGCTGCGTGCGGCCCCTGCTCGATGATGCGCAGCACCCGCTGGGCCTGGCCGGCCGCCGCTTTGTGGCCATGGGCGTGCTCTGGCCATCCAAAAAGTTTGCCGATGCCGAGCTGATTCCCAGCGGCGCGGCCGGCTTCGACTCACCCATCACCAACGCCATGCTGGTGGCCGAGCTGGAGCGCCTCAAAGGCACCTTCGATGCGCCCGATGCCGACGCCAAGCTCGCGCGCGCCCAAACGCTGGTGCCGCAGCTCGACAACGACCCCGCCCAGAACGAGTTTGCCCAGCTGCTGAAAGAAGTGCTGCCGCCCGCGCCACCCACGCCGGGCCTGGAAACGGCCACCGATTTCATGGCTATGCCGGGCACCGATATGTTTGCCACCCTCAGCGTGCCGCCCCCCGCCACCGACCTGCAACTGCCCGATGACAGCCGCCTGAACACCTCCCCAACTACCCCGCTGCCCGATGTAGACCACGCCGCCGGCATCGGCAGCAGCCTGTTTGGCGGCATCAAAGCGGCGGCCATGAACGTGCTCAACCTCACCACTTACTACCAAATGAAGGACCGCGCCGGCACCGTGGGCCAGGGCGGCGTGAATGCCGTGCTGCGCCGCGTGCGGCAGGAGCTGCCGGCCGTGCGGCTGCACCTTGTTGGCCACAGTTTCGGCTGCCGGCTGCTGTCGGCTGCCGTAGCCGGGGCCGATGCCGGGCACAGCGTGCCAGTCGGTTCGATGACGCTGCTGCAGGGCGCGTTCTCGCACTACGGCTTCTCGGGCAGCTACGACAACGGTGGCCACGCCGGCTTTTTCCGCCGCGTGGTGAGCGACGGGCTCGTGGCCGGCCCCATCGTAGTCAGCCACACCCGCAACGACAGCGCCGTGGGCACCATGTACCCACTGGCCTCACGCCTGGCGGGCCAGGTAGGGCAGGGGCTGGGCGATGCCAACGATAAATTTGGCGGCCTGGGCAGCAACGGGGCCCAAAAAACCACCGAGGCCACCAACGGCCAGCTCGAAGACGTGGGTTTTGCCTATGCCTTCGGCCCCGGCCAGATTAGCAACCTCAAGGCCGACACCTACATCAGCGGCCATTCCGACATCTGCCATCCCCAAACGGCCTATGCTTTTCTGAAAGCGGTGGCTGCCGCAGCCGCCAGCTAGCCACCGGCCAGGGTTAGTGAATCTTGCCCGTAGCACTGGTCTTTTTGATGCGGCCATCGGACTTAAACCGCGTGCCGGGCAGCGGTTCCAGCGCCGCATCAACAGGCCGGCAGTTTTCCAGCGGCAACACGTAAGTATTGTAGCCGCCGGCCGATATTTCCAACACCGTATTGCGCGGAATGGGTTGTTTGGACGTGACAATGTACTGGCCCTCCGCGTTGGTGATGAAGGCATCGGCGTTGAAGCCCTTGCTGCGGCTGCGTAGCATGATGGTGGCCCCCATGAGCGGGTGGTTCATGGCATCGGTTACGCGGCCGGTCAGCACCCGGCAGTCCAGCTCGTTGGGCGAGTTTGGGGGGAGTGTCTGAGCCGGTGCGGCCTGGTTGATGACCGGAGACACGGCCGGCGCGGCCGGTGTGGCAGCACGCTGCTGGGCATGGGCCGTGCCAGTGGCCAAAATAAGCGTTAGCGCGAATACAGGAGGGAATTTCATACGGGCGAACAGGGGATAGAAGCGAGCGGATAGAGCCGGCCGTTGTTTTAGAAACAATGCTACTGCTCAGCAATAGTGAGGGCCTGAAGGCGGGGGTGATTTAGACGAAAGCTAGAAGCGAAGGAAATGTGGTGGCTGATGCAAGATAAGCAGAATTTGAGTGGCGTGCGGGCCTGTGCAATGCACACGAGGTCAGCACAGCGATTCATACGGGTTTATCCGCTGATAGCGAATGCCGCCAAACACTTTTCGAGGGAATGATTTAATGTGAGTTTATTTGGATTATGCCAATGAATCCGTCTGGTTGTCAAGCCCCGCTTTGCTCCTGAGGGCGTAGTTTCTTGCTCGATGGCTGGCGCTGGGCTGCCAGCAGGGCCACCGCTGCCAGGCAGAGCGCAAACCACAGCCACGGCAGCCGCAAATCGAGCACCGATAGCCCACCAAACACCAGCGTGGTGGCTACGCTGGCCAATGACTGAAACGCCTGATTCAGCCCGAAAATCTCGCCCCGGTCGGCCTCGGTGGTGCGGCGCGCCAGGCGGCCTTCCAGCAGGCCCTGAATGAGCGAAAGCGTGCAGCAATCGAGAAAAACGAAGACGTAAAATGCCGCTTTCGATGTGCCCACCAAGCCGTAGCCCAGCAGCACGGGCACGCCCAGCGCCGCCAGCCACACCACCGCCCGGCGCTGGTTGAGGCCGTCGGCGAAGAAGGTAAAGAAGCCGTAGTTCAGCCCCACGCTCAGCGCCCCGAAAAACATGAACAGGTAGGAAATGCCCTGCGCATCGAGGCGCAGCGGACCGAGGCTCACGAAGGGCACGAAGTAGAAATAATAGCCCGTGCTGAGCGTGAGCGCCACCTGCGTGAGCACAATGCGCCGGATGCCGGGGTTGGCCGCGTCCTTGGTTCGCAGCCGCGCCCAGAGGGTGAGCGGGTTAACGCTGCGGGCCAGCTCGGCGCGGAGCTCGGCCCCGCGCACGCCGTTGCGCTGCAGGTGGGTTTCGGGCAGCAGCAGGCTCAGCCCTACGTTGAGGGCGGCCAGCGCCACGGCCAGCCGCACCACGTAGGTGGCTTGCAGGGCCGGCGGCACGCGCAACACCGTGAGCAGCAGGCCCGCCGCCATTGGCCCCAGCACGAAGCCCAGCGAAATGATTGCGCCTTCAATGCCTTGGTTACGAAACAATTGCTCCGGTGCCGATACGTCGGTAATGGCCGAGCGCGCCGTGGCGTACATGCCATTGGTAAGGCCGTCGGATACGCGGTTGGTGAAGTACAGCGCTGCCCGCACGGGCAGCAGGAGCGTGTTGGCCAGCAGGGTGCCCACCGCCGACAAGATAAAAATGGGCCGTCGGCCGTAGCCGTCGCTCAGCCGGCCCAGCAGCGGGGCCGAAAACAGCTGCACGCCCAGAAAGATGCCCGTGCCCACGCTCAGCCAGAGCTGCGCCTGCGGCAGCCCGCGCACAAACTCCGGCATTACCGGCCCGATAGCCGCACCCACAACGACATCGACCAGAATAATGGCGAAGATGAGCGGCAGGCGGCGGGCGTCGGAAAGGAAAGGCACGGGGCAAAAGTAGGCCCGCGCCATTGGCGGCGCTACTTTTGCGGGCGTTATGAGCGAAGTGGAAGAGTTGGTGATGCCCGTCGTTTCGCCGGTGCGGGCACGGGTGGCGGTGGCGCTGTTTTTCTTTGTGTCGGGCTTTGGGTTTGCTACCTGGGCTTCGCGCATTCCGCTCATTCAGCATCGGTTAGGGCTCGATGAAGCCCAGCTCGGGGCCGTGCTGCTGGCCCTGCCCGCCGGCCTCATGATGACCCTGCCCGTGACCGGCCACCTGCTCCAGCGCTTCAGCAGCCGGCAGGTGATGCTGGTGGGGGCCGTGCTCTACAACCTGGCGCTGGGGCTGCTGGGGTTTGCGGCGCACACCTGGCAGCTGGCGGCGCTGCTGTTCTGCTTCGGCTGCTCGCGCAATCTGCTCAACCTGTCAGTCAACGCGCAGTCGGTGGGTGTGCAAACCATGTTTGCCCGGCCCATCATTGCCACGTTTCATGGCATCTGGAGCGTGGCGGGCTTCGCGGCGGCCGGCGTGGGCACGCTGCTGATTAAAAACGATGTGGGCACCACCACGCATTTCGTCGGCGTGTCGATGGTCCTGACGGCATTGGCGTTTCTGTTTTTCCCGGGTACACTGGCCCTGCCGCCGTCGCCGCCGGCCGCCCGGTCCTTTTTCTCCTGGCCCGAAAAGCCGGTGCTCAAATTCGGCCTCATCGCCTTCGCCTCCATGGCCTGCGAAGGCACGCTCTACGACTGGACCGGCGTGTATTTCACCCAGACCGTGCAGGCGCCCAAAGCGCTGGCCGCCGTCGGCTTCACCCTCTACATGGTGGCCATGACCTCCGGCCGCTTCCTCGGCGATGGGCTGGTGGGCCGCTTCGGCACCCGACGCATTCTGCAGGCCAGCGGTGTGCTCATGACTTCCGGCCTGCTGCTGGCCGCTGCGTTTCCCACCCTGCTGCTGGCCGGGCTGGGCTTCGTGCTGGCCGGCCTGGGGGTGTCGTGCGTGGTGCCGCTGGTGTTTGGCCTCGTGGGCAAGGCCAATCCGCTGCGTGCCGGGGCCGCGCTGGCCTCGGTTTCCACGGTGAGCTATTTCGGGTTTTTGATGGTGCCGCCGCTGGTGGGCTTTGTGGCCAAAGCCGCCAATCTGCGCTGGTCGTTTGCCGTGGTGGCGCTGCTGGGAGGGCTGGTGGTGTGGCTGGTGCCGAAGCTGCGAGTGAAGTAGCAAGGGCGATGGGGCTTTGTTCGGCAAACAATTGCACCTCGGAATTGTCTTATAAAGCCTTGCAGCAAAACCGCTCTGGGAACAAGAACACCAAGCCAATTCACCATGTCAACCACCCCCGAAACCTACCCCGCCACCTACACCATCGGCGGCGATTTTACTGTTAACCGCCTGGGCTACGGAGCCATGCGCATCACCGGCGACGGCATCTGGGGCCCGCCGGCCGACCACGACGAATCCATCCGCGTGCTGAAGCGGGCCGTGGAGCTGGGCGTCAACTTCATCGACACGGCCGACAGCTACGGCCCCCACGTATCGGAAGAGCTGATTGCCGAAGCCCTGCACCCCTATGCAAAAGGCCTCATCATTGCCACCAAAGGCGGCCTGCTCCGCACCGGCCCCAACCAGTGGCCCGTCGATGCCAGCCCCAAGCACCTCGAAGAAGCCCTCAACGGCAGCCTCAAACGCCTGAAAGTAGAGCAGATTGACCTCTACCAGCTGCACCGCATCGACCCGAACGTGCCGTTTGAAGACACGCTGAAATTCCTGCAGAAAGCCCAGCAGGACGGCCGCATCAAGCACATCGGCCTCTCCGAAGTGAGCGTGGCCGACATTAAAAAGGCCCAGGAGTTCGTAAAAGTGGTGTCGGTTCAGAATATGTACAGCGTCGAGAACCGCAAATGGGAAGCCGAGCTAACCTATACCCGCGAGCAGCACATCGCCTTTATCCCGTGGTATCCGCTGGGTGGCGGCAATGCCAATGCCCTCAAAGCCCTCGACCAGCTGGCCTCCAGGCACGGCGTGAAGCCCCAGCAAATTGCCCTGAGCTGGCTCCTGCATCATTCGCCCAACATTCTGCTCATCCCTGGCACTTCCAAAGTGAAGCACCTGGAGGAGAACATGAAAACTGCCGATATCCGTCTTTCAGCCGACGACCTGCAGGCGCTGGATGCCATTCAGCCGGCATAACCGATTATCGTTTCAGCTGCAAACCAGCCTCAAGAGAAAGCCCCGGCAGTAGCTACTGCCGGGGCTTTCTCTTGAGGCTGGTTTGCAGCTTATGCCAGGTTATTTGAGGTGGCTTTAGCGGCCAGGAACTCGCGGTTCAGGATGGCAATATTTTCCAGCGAGATGCCCACCGGGCACTCGGCGGCGCACGAGCCGATGTTGGTGCAGGCCCCGAAGCCTTCCTTGTCCATCTGGGCCACCATGTTTTCGACGCGGGTTTTGCGCTCTACCTGGCCTTGCGGCAGCAAAGCCAGCTGCGACACCTTCGCCGATACAAACAGCATGGCCGACGCATTCTTGCAGGCCGCCACGCAGGCTCCGCACCCAATGCAGGTGGCCGCCTCGAAGGCCCGGTCCGAAATCTCCTTCGGAATCGGAATCTCGTTGCCGTCGGGCGCGCCGCCCGTGTTCACGTTCACGTAGCCGCCCGCCTGAATGATGCGGTCGAAGGCCGAGCGGTCCACGCTCAGGTCTTTGTTGACGGGGAAAGCCTGCGCCCGCCAGGGCTCGATGGTGATGGTGTCGCCATCCGAGAACTTGCGCATGTGCAGCTGGCAGGTGGTGGTGCCCTTCTCCGGCCCGTGCGAGCGGCCGTTGATGAACAGGTCGCACGAGCCGCAGATGCCTTCGCGGCAGTCGTGGTCGAACGCCACCGGGTCCTGGCCGGCGTGCAGCAGGTCTTCGTTCAGCACATCGAGCATTTCCAGGAACGACATATCGGGCGAAATGTCCTTCACGTGGTACTCCACAATATTCCCCTGGGCCTGGCGGTTGGGCTGCCGCCATACTTTCAGGGTCAGGTTCATCGGTTTAGCGTTGGGATTGGAACCGGCCATCTTTTTATGAGAAGTGCGAGACATGAGACATGAGCATGGAGAAAGCGGCAAAGCCATGCTCCATGCTCATGTCTAACGTCTCATGTCTATTATCTATTTATAGCTGCGCTGGGTCAGCTTCACGTTTTCGAACACCAGGTTTTCCTTGTTGAGCTTCTCGGGCTGGTTATCGCCCTGATACTCCCAGGCGGCTACGTAGGCGTAGTTTTCATCGTCGCGCAGGGCCTCGCCCTCGGGGGTCTGGTACTCTTCGCGGAAGTGGCCGCCGCAGCTTTCGTTGCGGTTCAGGGCGTCGTCCACCATCAGCTCACCCAGCTCCAGGAAGTCGGCTACGCGGCCGGCTTTTTCCAGGGCCTGGTTCATTTCCTCGCCGGTGCCCACCACTTTCACGTCGCTCCAGAACTCCTTGCGCAGCTTCTGAATCTCGGCTTTGGCGTGCTTCAGTCCTTCGGCCGTGCGGGCCATGCCGCAGTATTCCCACATGATGTGGCCCAGCGCTTTGTGGAACTGGTCGGGCGTGCGGTTGCCTTTGATGGCGAGCAGCTGCTCGGTGCGGGCCTGCACAAAAGCCTTCGACTCGGCAAAAGCCGGATGGTCGGTGCTTACCGGCTTGGGCGGCGTTTGGGCCAGGTAATCGCCAATGGTGTAGGGAATTACGAAGTAGCCATCGGCCAGGCCCTGCATCAGGGCCGAAGCCCCCAGGCGGTTGGCGCCGTGGTCGGAGAAGTTGCACTCGCCGGTAGCATACAGGCCGGGCACGGTGGTTTGCAGGTTGTAGTCCACCCACAGGCCGCCCATGGTGTAGTGCACCGCCGGATAGATGCGCATTGGCATCTCGTACGGATTCTCGTCGGTGATTTTGGCGTACATATCGAAGAGGTTGCCGTACTTCTGGCTCACTGCTTCTGCGCCCGTGCGCTTGATAATCTCCGAGAAATCGAGGTACACCGCCAGGCCGGTACTGCCTACGCCGCGGCCTTCGTCGCACATCATCTTGGCATTGCGCGAAGCCACGTCGCGCGGCACCAGATTGCCGAAAGCAGGGTACTTACGCTCCAGGAAGTAGTCCCGGTCATCCTCGGCAATGTCCTGGGGCTTAACCTGGCCTTTGCGCACGCGCTCAGCCATTTCCACCGTTTTGGGCACCCACACACGCCCGTCGTTACGGAGCGATTCCGACATCAGCGTGAGCTTCGACTGGTAGTCGCCGCTTACGGGAATGCAGGTGGGGTGAATCTGGGTGAAGCAGGGGTTGGCGAAGAACGCGCCTTTTTTGTGGGCGCGCCAGGCCGCCGTTACGTTGCAATACTTGGCATTGGTGCTCAGGTAGAACACGTTGCCGTAGCCGCCGGTGGCCAGCACCACCGCGTGGGCGGCGTGGGTTTCAATCTCGCCGTTCACCAGGTTGCGGGTCACGATGCCGCGGGCCTGGCCATCGATAATCACCACGTCGAGCATCTCCGAGCGGGTGTACATCTTCACCTTGCCGTAGGCAATCTGGCGGCTCAGGGCCGAGTAGGCACCCAGCAGCAGCTGCTGGCCGGTCTGGCCCCGGGCGTAGAAGGTTCGGCTCACCTGGGCACCGCCGAACGAGCGGTTGGCCAGCAGCCCGCCGTATTCGCGGGCGAAGGGTACGCCCTGGGCCACGCACTGGTCGATAATATTTACCGATACCTGGGCCAGGCGGTACACGTTGGCCTCACGGGCGCGGTAGTCGCCGCCTTTAATGGTGTCGTAGAACAGGCGAAATACGGAGTCGCCGTCGTTCTGATAGTTCTTGGCGGCGTTGATGCCGCCCTGTGCGGCGATGGAGTGCGCACGGCGGGGCGAATCGTGGTAGGTGAAGGCCTTCACGTTGTAGCCCAGCTCGGCGAGCGAGGCGGCGGCGGCACCGCCGGCCAGGCCCGTGCCGACCACAATCACGTCGTACTTCCGCTTGTTGGCGGGGTTCACGAGCTTGACGTTAAACTTGTGCTTGTCCCATTTTTCGGCGAGGGGGCCTTCGGGAATTTTGGAATCCAACAGCATAGTAGCGACGGAGTGATGGAATGAGAATCAGCAAGTAAACAGCCGGGCCGGGCAGGTGTTGCGGCCCGCCGGCGGTTTATTGCTCGTCAGCAAATTAGAAAGCGGCAGCCACGGCGTGCAGCAGAGCGGGGGCATTGGCTGCCAGCTCGCCCTGGGCATTGGTGAAGAGGAAAAAATACAGCGGCATGGCAGCAAAAGCGGCCGATACCACCACGGCAAAAGCATAGCCGACGTACGTAATGGCCGGCGTGTATTTGCGGTGGTTCAGGCCCAAGGTCTGGAAGCCGGAGCGGAAGCCGTGCCACAGGTGGTAGCCGAGGCTGATTTGGGCGGCCACGTAGAGCAGCACGTACCACCAGATGTGGAACGAAGACACCACGGCCAGGTACAGGTTGTCGTAGTCGCTGGTCAGCGGGTCGGCACCGCCCATCTTGGGCAGGTCGCCGGCGAAGCGGGCGCGCCAGAAGAAGTTGTAGAGGTGAACAATCAGGAAAATCAGGATGATGCTGCCCAGAATGCCCATGTTGCGCGAGGTCCACTCGCTGTTCTGCTCGGAGTGGTTACTCACGTAGCCCTGGGCGCCGCGAGCAGCCTTGTTGCGGCGGGTGAGTACGAGGGCCTCAAAAATGTGGAAGCCAAAGCCCAGTACCAGACCCCATTCGATGGTGCGAATGATGGGGTTGGTGCCCATGAAGTGGGAGTAGGTGTTGAATGCCGCGCCCTGGTCGTGCTTGAAAAGTTGCAGGTTGCCAATGAGGTGAACCACCAGGAACGAGCACAGAAACAGGCCCGTAATGGCCATAATAATCTTCCGGCCGATGCTGCTGGTGAATGTTTTGGATATCCAACTCATAAAGTTGCCAAACTGGGGATGTGAAGAGGTATGTTTAAAGGCTCAAAGGTAGCCCCCACTGGCTAACCGGACAACGGAAGGGCTTGTTTCTTGCCGGTCTGGTCGGGTTTCGAAAACATTGCGAGGGCTTAGTGAATCTATCCACTGCCGGCATCGTTAAATAAACCCGGGTGGGCACGCCCTGTCCACCAACATTATTGGCGCTCCGAAACCGGACCGGTCAGGCGTTATTGATGGGACGGGGGCTTGCCTCACCTCTATATCTTTTTTCTTGCTAGCCAAGTAGGTATGCTACAATTTCTTCTGTTTCAGAACAAGGCCATGATGCGGGCTGCGGCCCTGCTGCTGTTTCTCATGGCTGGCTGGGGGCCGCAGGTGGCCCGGGCATCGCACATTCGCGCCGGCGATATTCAGGCCAAGGTGGATACGACGGCCCTGCACAACCCGCGCCGGATTTTCTTCAAGATGATTCTGTACACCGATAACAGTTCGATGGTTGACCAGCCCACGGCCACCATTTTTTTCGGTGATGGCACCTCAAGCTGCAAAGATGGCGTGGTGCGCGCATCCAAGCGCCCGGTGCCGGGCAGCCCCGATACCAGCATCAACGTTTACTTTTTCGAGCACACGTTTCCTTCCGTTGGCCGGTTTGTGGTCAGCTTCATTGGAGAGCTGCGCAACCGTGGGGTGCTGAATATGTCGCTCTCGGAAACGCAGTCGTTTTACATCAGCACCGCCATTCGGATTGACCCGGCACTGGGCCAGAACCGCGGAGTAGTGCTCACGGCGCCGGCCATTGACCGCGCCGGCGTGAACCAGGTTTTTCTGCACAACCCTGCTGCTTACGATGCCGACGGCGACTCGCTGCGCTACCGGCTGCTGAGCTGCCAGCAGGTTCCCGCCGGCATTGACGGCTCGGTGGGCCCGCCGTGCACCGGCAGCGCCGGTGGCACCGGCACAAATCTGCCCGTGCCCGTGCCCTGCACCAACTACCGCTTGCCCAACGACCCCTCGGTGGCGGCCAATCCGGTTACAGTGCCTTATGGGGGCGTGCCGTCAGACCCCGGCGGCAACCCCGCCATTTTCGTCATGGACCCCAACACCGGCCAGATTACCTGGAATGCTCCGGTTGCGGTGGGCCTTTATAACGTAGCCTTCGTGGTGGAGGAGCGCCGCCGGCTGCCCAATGGCACCTCTACCCTGATTGGGGAGGTGATACGTGACATGCAGATTATCGTGGCCGCCACCAGCAATATCCGCCCCACCATTACCGTGCCGCAGGACATTTGCGTGGTGGCTGGCCAGACGGTTACGGGCAATGTCACGGCTACCGACGGGGGCGTTGGTGCCGAGCAAACGCCGGTTTCGCTGTTTGCCTACTCGGGCATCATCCCGCCGGCCACGTTTGTGCAGTCGGCCGCCGGCCCACCACAGGCGCGGGGCACATTCACCTGGCGCACCGATTGCAGCAACGTGGCCCGGCTGCCCTACCAGGTCACTTTCAAAGCTCAGGACTCGCCCACCGGGCCAACCACAACGAATCCACCGCTGATTGACGAAAAGGTCTGGCGCATCACGGTTGTTGGCCCGGCGCCTCAGGGGCTTCGGGCGACGCCGGTGGTGGGGAGCGGGGGCAACCCGAACAGCATGGTGCTGAGCTGGAACACGTACCAGTGCGCCAACGCCACGCAGATGCACATCTACCGGAAGGTGAACCCGTCGGGTTTTGTGCCGGGGCCGTGCGAGACGGGCATTCCGGCCTCGGCGGGGTACGTGCGGATTGGCACGGTGCCGGTGGGCACGAGCACGTTCACCGACAACGGGGTGGACGCGAGCGGGACGGTGCAGGGGCTGAGCCGGGGGCAGACGTACTGCTACCGGATATACGCCGACTTTCCGTTGCCGGCCGCCGGCCAGAGCATTGCCTCGGCCGAAGTTTGCGGCCTGATTGCCGGGCGCGGGGCGATGCTGACGAAGGTGGACGTGGAAAGCACGCAGGCCGGCACGGGGCAGATGCAGGTGTGCTGGACACAGCCGCGTACGGCCACGGGGGCAGCGTTTGACGGCACGCCGAGCTATGTGCTCTCGCGGGCCGAGGGACTGAATCCGGCCGCCAGTGCTTTCGCGGTAGTGGCCACGCGCACTTCGCTGACGGACACCTGCTACACGGATACAAACCTGAACACGCTCGACAAGCAGTACACCTACAAGCTGGACTTTGTCCGCACGTTCCCGGCCGGCGCGGGGGCTACCATGACCGAAACCTCGCCCACGGCCAGCAGCGTGCGCCTCAGCGCCGTGCCCAACCGCACGGCCACGGCCATTGCCCTGAGCTGGGCCTTCAATGTGCCCTGGGACAATACGGCCCAGGCGACGGCCGTGTACCGGCGCACGGGCACCACGGGCGGGTATGTGCGCATCGGCACGGCCAGCAGCACGGCTGGCGGCGGCAGCTACACCGACAGCGACCCGGCGCTGGTGAAGGGCCAGAACTACTGCTATTACGTGCAGACCATCGGGCGCTACGCCGGCTTCCCGTTCCTGAGCTCGCTGCCAAACCGTAGCCAGGAGCAATGCATCGTATTCAACACGCCGCCGTGTCGTCCGGTGCTGACGCTGTTGGCGACGAACTGCGACAGCCTGGCGGGGCTGCCGGAATACCCGGGGCTGCGGGGGCAGTACAGCAACCGGCTGCGCTGGAGCGTGGGCAGCGCGCCGGCGGGCTGCGACGGGGCGGGGGTGGTGAGCTACCGGGTGTACTACCGGCCCACGCCGACGGGGGCCTTCGCGTACCTGGGCAGCACGGCGCAAACCAGCTTTACCCATCCGAACCTGAGTTTTTCGGGGGGCTGCTACGCGGTGCAGGCCGTGGCGGGCAGCGGGGCGGTGAGCGACACGAGCAACGTGGCGTGCCAGGACAACTGCCTGTTTTTTAAGCTGCCCAACATTTTCACGCCCAACGGGGACGGGCAGAACGACGTGTTCCGGCCCAGGAACAACAGCCCGGTGCGGCGCATCCGGTTCCAGGCCTTCAACCGCTGGGGCGTGAAGGTATTCGAGAACACGACCACGGCCGACGACCCGGTGCTCATCAACTGGAACGGAGGCGGGCCGGCCGGGGAGAGCGGGGGCGCGGCGGCCAGGGTGTCGGACGGGGTGTACTACTACCTGGCCGAGGTGGAGTTTGCGGATTTTGCCAGCACCAGGCGCACCTACAAAGGATGGGTGGAAATCATCCGCTAGCCGATTTGACGAAGTTTCGATTTTCACAAAAAAGCCGCTGCACAGTTGTGCAGCGGCTTTTTTGTGAAAATCGAAACTGCAGCCTGACTTTGGAAACGGTATCAGGCCCAAGCCGCTGCGTTGCTTTGGGGGCTGCTTCACGGCGGCGCGAGTCCGGCCCGACTTTTGTGCCGAATGGCCGTGCGTGGCGGTTTCTTTGCTGCCCCGTAGCATAATTTTCGCGTAGTTGCAGGGCTTTAGCAATATAACGTAATTCAAAGCGTTATATCTGATTCAATTATTATATCTGGTTTCTACCGACCTTCCTTATGAAACAACTCGCTACACCCCGGGCAGCCCTGTTGATGCGCGCCGCGCTGCTGGTCGTCATAATGCTGGCGAGCATGGCGCTTCGCCCTGTGGCTGTTCATGCCTCTCACATTCGCGCGGGCGACATTCAGGCCAAGATTGATACGACTGCCAATTTCAATGCCCGCCGGGTATTCTTTAAGCTGACGCTGTACACCGACCCCGTCCCTAGCATCGACGAATCGTTGGAAACCTTTTTTTTCGGCGACGGGACTTCCAGCTGCTACCGCACCATTCCGAGGGCCACCGTGCGGCGGGTACCGGGCACCACCGACACGGACGTTAACATCTACTATTTCGAGCACACGTACCCTGCGGTGGGCGAGTACACGGCCGAGTTCATTGGCGAAAACCGGGTGACCGGGGTGCTGAACATGGCAAACTCTGCGAGCCAGACGTTTTACCTGCGCATCACCATCACCCTGGACCCGGCCCTGGGCCGCAACCACTCGCCAATACTGACTGCGCCGGCGGTGGACAAAGCCGGGCTGCGCCAGGTGTTTCAGCACAGTCCCGGCGGCTTCGATGCCGACGGCGACTCGCTGGCTTACAAGCTGGTACCGTGTCAGCAGGTGTTGGCGGGAGTATCGGGCACGCTGGGCCTGCCATGTACGGGCCAGGGCGTAGGCAATGGCAATAACAACCCGAATCCAACGGACTGTACCAATTTCCGCCTGCCCAACCTCCCCAGCGTTGCGGGGCCGGCGTCTCAGGTAGATTTTTTCAATCAGTACGGCGTGCAGACGGGTTTTGCCGGGCAGCCGGCCACATTTGAGCAGGACGTGAACACGGGCATGATTACCTGGAATGCTTCCGCCGCAATCGGGTATTACAACGTCGCCTTCGTGGTAGAAGAATGGCGGCGACTACCGGAGCGCAGAAGGCGGAAAATAGGCGAGGTAGTGCGCGATATGCAGATTAATGTGCTTGCTACCAATAACCTGCCCCCGGTGTTGGTAGTGCCCGCCGACTTGTGCGTAGTGGCCGGGCAGCAGGTGCGTGGCACCGTGACAGCTACCGATGGCGTTGCGTCGGGTAGCGCGGCCGCCACGGCCGTTACCTTATTTGCTTACGCGGGCATCAGGCCGCCCGCAACCTTTGTGCAGACGCAGACCGGGCCGCCCCAGTCGAGCGGCACGTTCACCTGGCAGACGGATTGCAGCAACGTGGCCCGGCTGCCCTACCAGGTCACCTTCAAAGCCCAGGACTCGCCCACCGGCTCGCCAACCACCAACCCGGCATTGGTGGATATAAAAATCTGGCGCATCACGGTTGTTGGCCCGGCGCCTCAGGGGCTTCGGGCGACGCCGGTGGTGGGGAGCGGGGGCAACCCGAACAGCATGGTGCTGAGCTGGAACACGTACCAGTGCGCCAACGCCACGCAGATGCACATCTACCGGAAGGTGAACCCGTCGGGGTTTGTGCCGGGGCCGTGCGAGACGGGCATTCCGGCCTCGGCGGGGTACGTGCGGATTGGCACGGTGCCGGTGGGCACGAGCACGTTCACCGACAACGGGGTGGACGCGAGCGGGACGGTGCAGGGGCTGAGCCGGGGGCAGACGTACTGCTACCGGATATACGCCGACTTTCCGTTGCCGGCCGCCGGCCAGAGCATTGCCTCGGCCGAGGTTTGCGCCAGCATTCCGGGGGCTTCGGCACGGCTCATCAAAGCGGATGTGACAAGCACGCAGGCCAGCACGGGGCAGATGCAGGTGTGCTGGACGCAGCCGCGCCCGGCCACGGGGGCAGCGTTCGACGGCACGCCGAGCTATGTGCTCTCGCGGGCCGAGGGACTGAATCCGGCCGCCAGCGCATTTGTGCCGGTCACGACCATCACCACGCTCACCAACACCTGCTACACCGATGTGAGCCTGAACACGCTGGACAAGCAGTACACCTACAAGCTGGACTTTGTGCAGACATTCCCGGCCGGCGCGGGGGCTACCATCACCGAAACTTCGCCCACGGCCAGCAGCGTGCGCCTCAGCGCTCTGCCCGACCGCACGGCCACGGCCATTAACCTGAGCTGGACATATAATGTGCCCTGGGACAATGCCGCGCACCCGACCGTAGTGTACCGGCGCACGGGCGGCACGGGCCCCTACACCCGCATCGGCACGGCCAGCAGCACCGCCACCGGCGGCACCTATACCGACCGCGACCCGCTGCTGACCAAGGGGCAGCGCTACTGCTATTATGTGCAGACGGATGGCCAGTATGCCGATACGCCAACGCTGAGCTCGCTGCCAAACCGCAGCCAGGAGCTGTGCCTGGAATTGATTCCGCCGCCCTGTCGTCCGGTATTGACGCTGTTGGCGACGAATTGCGACAGCCTGGCGGGGCTGCCGGAATACCCGGGGCTGCGGGGGCAGTACAGCAACCGGCTGCGCTGGGCGCTGGGCAGCGCGCCGGCGGGCTGCGACGGGGCGGGGGTGGTGAGCTACCGGGTGTACTACCGGCCCACGCCGACGGGGGCCTTCGCGTACCTGGGCAGCACGGCGCAGACGAGCTTTACCCATCCGAACCTGGGCTTTTCGGGGGGCTGCTACGCGGTGCAGGCCGTGGCGGGCAGCGGGGCGGTGAGCGACACGAGCAACGTGGCGTGCCAGGACAACTGCCTGTTTTTTAAGCTGCCCAACATTTTCACGCCCAACGGGGACGGGCAGAACGACGTGTTCCGGCCCAGGAACAACAGCCCGGTGCGGCGCATCCGGTTCCAGGCCTTCAACCGCTGGGGCGTGAAGGTGTTCGAGAACACGACCACGGCCGACGACCCGGTGCTTATCAACTGGAACGGAGGCGGGCTGACTGGCGATTTCGGCACCACAGCCAGGGTGTCGGGCGGAATCTATTACTACCTGGCCGAGGTGGAGTTTGCGGATTTTGCCAGCACTAAGCGCACCTACAAAGGATGGGTGGAAATCATCCGCTAGCCGTTGAATCCGGACCGGCCGGCAGCTTCAGCCCTGCTACCCATGAAAAATGGCATGGCGAAACCAACAACGGAGCGGGCCGGCAGCCCGCTTCGTTTGTTTGGGGCAATGCGGCTTTTTGTGCAGCTTGCGCCCGATTTACTTTTTCAGGCCAGGCCAGCTGGCCGTTAAATCCCACCCACTCCGCTTAAAACCGCGAAACCCAATGAATTCCGCTAAATCCGTCATTTTTCCCGGCCAGGGCAGCCAGTTCCCCGGCATGGCGCGCGAGCTGTTCGACCAAAACCTTGATGCCCGCGCCCTGCTCACCCGCGCCAACGACATTCTCGGCTTCAGCCTCACCGACAACATGTTCAGCGGCACCGATGAGGACCTGCGCCGCACCGATGTGACGCAGCCGGCCATTTTCGTGCATTCGGTGGCGCAGTTTGTGGCCCAGCCCGATTTCCAGCCCGCCAGCACCGCCGGCCACTCGCTGGGCGAGTTCTCGGCGCTGGTAGCCGCCGGGGTGCTGACGTTTGAAGACGCGCTGCCGCTGGTAGCGCGTCGCGCTCAGGCCATGCAGGCTGCCTGCGAAGAGCAGCCCGGCACCATGGCCGCTATTCTGGGGCTGGATGATGCCACGGTGGAGCGCATCTGTCAGGAAATCACCGACGGCGGCCACGTAGTGGTGGCGGCCAACTACAACTGCCCCGGCCAGCTCGTTATTTCCGGCTCGGCCGAGGGCGTGGCCCGGGCCTGCGAAGCCCTGAAAGCCGCCGGGGCCAAGCGCGCCCTGCCGCTGCCCGTGGGCGGAGCCTTCCATTCGCCGCTGATGCAGAGCGCCGCCGCCGCGCTGGCCGAGGCCATCGAGAAAACCACGTTCAGCCCGGCCCGCTGCCCCGTGTATCAGAACGTGGACGCCCTGCCCCACACCGACCCGGCCGAAATCAAGGCCAACCTGCTGGCCCAGCTCACGGCCCCCGTGCGCTGGACGCAGCTGGTGCAGCGCATGGCCGCCGACGGCGCCACGGAATTTGTAGAGTGCGGCCCCGGCAAAGTGCTGCAGGGCCTGGTGAAGAAAATTGTGCCCACGGCCACGGTGAGCAGCTTTTAGCCATTGCAAGGGCTTGCCGCCCACGCGTTGAACCACCCCCGATGGCCCCAGCTGCTTCCGCTGATTCAGCCGCGGCCCGGCGCTGCCAGCTGCTCTTCGGGGCGCTGCTGGTAGTGGCCGGGCTGGCGCAGCTGGCCTTGTTTGCCTATGCCACCGCGCCCGGCCTGGCCGGCACCAGCGACTCGCGCCTGTACCTGCACGCCGCCCAGACGCTACGCGCCACCGGCCACCTGCTCAACCCCGACGGTACGCCGTACCGCTACTGGCCGCCGCTGTACCCGGCGCTGCTGGCGGTAGCTGGCGGGCTGGCGCGCGTGCGGGTACTGCACGCGCTGTGCCTGCTGGGCAGCCTGCTGCTCTGGGCCTGGGTAGGCCGCAAGCTGTTGTCGCCCGGTCGGGCCCGGGTGCTGCCGCTGCTGCTGGCACTCAGCACTCCCTGGCTGCTGGTGGGCAAGTTTGTATGGGCCGAAAGCGTGTTCCTGCTGTTGTTCGCGGCCTATGCGGCGCTGCTGTGGCAGTGGCTGCAAGCGGGGCGGTGGCAGTGGTGGGCTGCCGCAACGGTAGCAGGAGGCTTGCTGCCGTTGCAGCGCACCCTGGGGCTTTTTCTGCTGGCTGGGGTGGGGGCGGGGCTGTTGCTGGGCGAGTGGCGCAGGCTGGAAGGGCATCGGCGCGGGCAGCTGCTGCTGCACCTGGCTATCAGTGCATCAGGGGGCGTGCTGTGGCAGTGGTACGCGCTGCTGGTGGCCGGGCCCAGCCGCTACCACCCGGCCCTGGGCTGGGGCAAGCTCCTGAGCGCGCTGGCCGATTACGGCTTTGTGCTAAGCCGCTGGCTCCTGCCGCTGCCCACGGCCGGCCGCGCTGCAGTGCCGCACGCGGTATGGGCAGTGGTGCTGCTGGCACTGTTTGCGCTGCTGTGGCCCCGCCAGGCGAGGGTGAGCAGAGCAGGCGTTGAGACCCCTGAAAAAGCTGCAACCCCTGAAACAAGCGAGCCGGCCCTCCTGCTACGGCGCACGCTGTGGAGCACGGCGCTGGTGCTGGTGGCATTGGTGGCGGGCCTCACGGTGTTTGGCCAGAGCGCGGCCGGCATTCACGACACGGAGCGGTACGCCAGCGTACTGGTTGCGCCCATTGCGCTGCTGGTGCTGGCGGCGTGGCCGGAGCAGGCTCTGCGCTGGCTGAGCCGCGTGCTGCTGGCGGGCTGGCTGCTCGGCACGGCGCTGCGGACCGGCCACGTTGCGCACGATTTGCGCCGGGTGCCGCCGCTGGCCCCGGCTTCATTCGCCGGGCCAGGGCCGCACGGGCAGCGGGTCGGGGCAGCGGGCGAGGAGGGCGGCAATGGGTTCGCCAAGCTGCGGATGCACCAGCGCGCCGGCAATTTCGGCCAGTGGCACCAGCGCAAACCGCCGCGCTGCCAGCCGGGGGTGGGGCACGGTCAAGTCGGGCGCGGCAATGATTTCTTCGCCAAACAGCAAAATGTCTACGTCCAGCGTGCGGCTGCCCCAGCGCTCGTGGCGCTCACGGCCGGCTGCTTGCTCGGTGGCCAGGCAGGCGGCCAGCAGCTTTCCGGCCGATAAATCGGTGCTTATTCCCAACGCCTGGTTGAGGTAGGCCGGCTGGTCTTCGCGGCCCCAGGCCGCCGTTTCGTAAATGCCCGATTCAGCCACCATCGCGCCGGCATTGCGGGCCAGCCGTGCGCGGGCTTCGCGCAGCATGGCCGCCCGGTCGCCCAGGTTCGAGCCCAGCAGCAGGTAGGCCAGCTTAGGAACCGGTGGAATGCTCATGCCTGCCGCGTAAAAAACGCCGCCGTGGCCTCGGCCACGTGCCGCGCCGGCGCCGGCAGCACCGAGGCCGCCCACGGATGGGCTCCGCCAAACATGTGCGTGGCCCCGGGCACGAGCAGCAGCTCGGCATCGGGCTTGAGCTCGTGCAGCTGGCGGGCGGCGGCCACGTTCACGGTTTCGTCCTCGTCGCCGTGAATGATGAGCAGCGGCTGCCTGAGCTTGCGGCGCACGTTGTGCGGAATG
Organism: Hymenobacter daeguensis; assembly: GCF_054780555.1. NCBI lineage: Bacteria > Pseudomonadati > Bacteroidota > Cytophagia > Cytophagales > Hymenobacteraceae > Hymenobacter > Hymenobacter daeguensis. Next base: position 502,277 of record NZ_BAAGWC010000001.1, on the reverse strand, counting down.
TCGAGGCGCGGGCGGTTGGCGTGGTAGTTCTCCACAATCTGGTAGCGCATGGGCAGCTCCACGCCGGTGCGGGTGTTGGGCACGTGCAGCACGCCGGTGCGCTGCCACTCGTCGAACACCGCCTGCGGCCAGTGCGGGTGGATGTCGGCAATGGCCGCCCAGGTGGTCACGGCGCGCACTCGTCGGTCTTCGGCCGCTTTCAGCAGCACCAGCCCGCCGCCCCGGCTGTGCCCCACCAGAAACAGCCGGCTCAAATCCAGCTCGGCCGTCGGCACGGGCGTAGCTCCGTCGGTAAAAAGCGCGTCGATAACCTGGCCGATGTCGTCGAGCTCAATGCTGAAATTATTGCGCCCGAAGGCTTCCAAATCTTCCAAATCGCCGGTGCCGCCCACCACCAAGCCGTTGTGCGACAGGTTCAGCTTCACGAATACGAAGCCCTGCTCCGCGAAGAAGTCGGCCAGCAGCGGGAAGTGCCCCCAGTCCTTAAACCCCTTGAAGCCATGCACAAACAGCAGCACGGGCTTGGCCCGGCCATCGGCCTGGTACGTGGCATCGGCGGCGAAGGGGCGGCCGTGGGCCGTGCCGGTAAGCAAAAACGGAGCGTGCGTCAACATAGCGGTGAAGGTAGGCGAGACGGGCCGCCAAACGGCCGCCGTCGTATGCTATAATCTCAATAGCGCCCGAAAGGTTGGGGCCGTAAGTAGGGCCCTCCGCCGTTCTGCCGTATCATTGCCGCCACAATGCCCCAGCCAGCCACTTTCTCCCTCGACCAGATTCAGGCGCCCATCGCGGCCGAAATGGCCGAGTTTGAACACAAGTTCCGTCAGTCGATGCGCACCAAAGTGCTGCTGCTCGACAAAATAATGGGCTACATTGTGAAGCGCAAGGGCAAGCAAATCCGGCCCATGTTCGTGTTTCTCACGGCCCGGGCCGCCCGCCCAGAGCCCGCCACCGGCGACCCGCTGCCCGATGCCAGCTTTCGCGGGGCCGCCCTCATCGAGCTGCTGCACACCGCCACGCTGGTGCACGACGACGTGGTGGACGAGAGCAATTACCGGCGCGGCTTCTTCTCCATCAACGCGCTTTGGAAAAATAAAATTGCGGTGCTGGTCGGCGACTATCTGCTGTCGCGCGGCCTGCTGCTGTCGCTGGAAAACGACGATTTCGACCTGCTGAAAATCGTGAGCAACGCCGTGCGCGAGCTGAGCGAAGGCGAGCTGCTGCAAATTGAGAAAGCCCGCAAATTAGACATCACCGAAGACGTTTATTTCGACATTATCCGGCAGAAAACCGCGTCGTTGATTGCCTCCTGCACCGCCGTGGGCGCGGCCTCCGTGGGGGCCGATAAAGAAGCCATTGAGCGGGCCCGCTTATTTGGCGAGAAAGTCGGCATTGCCTTTCAAATAAAGGACGATTTATTCGACTATGGCACGGCCGAAATCGGTAAGCCGGTGGGCATCGACATTAAGGAGAAAAAGATGACGCTGCCGCTGATTTATGCGCTTCAGCAGGCTTCCTGGCTGGAAAAGCGCCAGGTTATTTTCAACGTGAAAAACAACGAGGGCCACCGCGACCGGGTGCAGCAGGTGATTGAATTCGTGAAGAAATCGGGCGGTCTGGACTACGCCATTCAAACCATGAAACGCTACCGCGACGAGGCCCTGGAAATCCTGCATTCTTTCCCGGAATCGCCCAGCCGCACGTCGCTGGAGCAGCTGATTAACTACACCATTGAGCGCGAGAAATAATTCGCCGTCATTGCGAGCGGAGCGCGGCAAGCCTGCTTGCCAATGCGACCGATGTTCAGTGGTGATAAAGCCTGTTTCGTGAACGCAAAAAAAGCCCCGGCACAGCGCAGTGCCGGGGCTTTTTTTGCGCGGAATATCCGCAACGACAGACCGGCTATTTATCGGCTATCTGGTAGCTTACGCTGCCGGGCTGCACTTCGCTCACCTTGAAGGTGACCCCGTCGAAGGTGCTGTCCACTTCGAGGGAGTGCGTCATGTCGCAGCCGGGGCACTTGATTTCTTCGATTTCGTGGTTGTCGGCGTGTTCCGGCGAGTCGGCCTGGTCGTTGGGGGCGGGCACGCCGATGAGGTCGGTGAAGACTTCGGTGTGGCACTTATTGCACTCGAATTTGAGGCCCACGGCCCGGCCTTGCAGGTCGGCGAGCGGGGCCGGGGAGTTGGGTTGTTGCTGAATCCACATAAGCGAAGAAGGGAATTGGGGAAGGTGAAAAGAAGGCAGAAGGCCGGAGCCTTGCCGGGTTTACGGTGCCGGTTTGAAAAAAGATGAGTTGACGGCCGCAGTGGGTTATTTTTGGTAGCTGCATCAGGCTGCGGCCCCTCCCAATGAACGAAACTGCAACTCCTGCCCCGGCTGCCGAAGCCCCGTTTGTGCTGCCGCGGGTGCCGCGCTGGCGCTCGCTGCTGCGCTCCTTTGCCCTGGCCAAAGACCCGCTGCCCGTGCTGAACCAGGTGCTGAGCCGCCACGGCGACACCGTGGAGCTGTTCATTGGCGGCGTGGAGAAGAGCATCCTCACCCGCGACCCCGGCCTGACGCAGCACATTCTGCAGAAAAACCATCGCAACTACGCGAAGTCGAAGTTTACGCAGGGGTTTTCGCGCTACATCGGCCACGGCCTGCTCACCAACGAAGGACCCGACTGGCTGCGGCAGCGCCGGCTTATTCAGCCGGGTTTTCACCGGCAGCGGGTGGCCGCCCTCACCGGCCTGATGCAGGAAATTACCGCCGAAACCCTGGCCCCCGTCGTGGCCACGGCGGCCAGCGGCGGCGGCGCGGCCACCGTGGAGGTGCACGAGCTGATGACGCGGCTCACGTTTCGCATCATTGCCCGCTCGGTGTTCAGCACCAACTTTCCGGAGGCGGAGCTGGACCGGCTGGCGCGGCTCATTACCAAGATTCAGGCGTTTTTCGTGCGCTCCATCCGGCAGCCGTACCTGAAGCCGTGGTTTCATCTGAAAGGCCAGTTCAAGTACCACGATGCCCTGGCCGCTGAGCTGCGCGCCCTGCTGGCCGGCCTTATCGCCAAGCGCCAGCAGGCCAATGCCCGGCCCGGGACCACCCCGCCCGACGACCTGCTGCAAATGCTGCTCGACGTGCGCTACGAGGACACCGGCGAGCCCATGAGCCCCGACCGGCTCATCGACGAATCCCTGATTCTGCTCGTGGCCGGCCACGAAACCAGTGCCAACGCCCTCACCTGGCTCACCTACCTGCTGGCCCACCACCCGGCCGAGGCCGTCGCCATTCAAACTGAAATAGCGACGGTACTGGCCGGCCGCCCGCCCGCCTTTGAGGACCTGCCGCGCCTGGGCCGCGCCCTGCACGCCGTGCAGGAAACCATGCGCTGCTACCCGCCCGCCTGGATGGTAGACCGCGTGGCCCTGGCCGACGACGACTACAATGGCCTGCGCATTCCCCGGGGAACCCTGTTTTCGCTCTATTTCCACGGCCTGCACCACGACGCGAAATACTGGCCCGCGCCCGAAGAATTCCGGCCCACGCGCTTCGCGCCCGGTCAGGTGCCGCCGGTGCAGGCCAATGCCTACGTGCCCTTCGGCGGCGGGCCGCGCCTGTGCATCGGCATGCAGTTTGCCCTCACCGAAATGCAGCTCGTGACGCTGGCGCTGCTGCGGCAGTTCGATATCGAATGGGTGCCGGGCCAGCCGCCCGTCGCCATGCAGCCGCTCGTCACGCTCCGGCCGAGGCAGGATTTCCGGGTGCGGCTGCGGCTGCGCACCGGGGGCTGACAAAGCAGAAGGCCGCCCTGCGGTGCGAAGCAGAGCGGCCTTCCGTTGTCGGTACCTGCGCTGGGCTACTGCGCCAGGTGGTACGTCAGCACCGGCGGGAAGGCGTGGGTGGCCACCGTTTCGGCAATGCTGGTGTTGAAAAAGCGGCTGAGGCCGGAGCGGGCGTGGGTCGGAATCACCACCAAATCGGCGTTGACCTGCTTGGCAAACTGCTCGATGCCGGCGCTGGTGCTGTCGGCCGAGATGGTGCCCGTCTGGAAGTTCTTCAGCTGCGCGCGCTCGGCAAAAGCCTGCTCGTGCTGCTGCGTGGCCTGGTTCTCGGCCCCATCGGCTACGTGCAGCAGGTGAATGGTGGCGTTGGGGAAAGCCGCCTGCACCTGTTGCAGGCCGGCAATAGCCCCGGTCGATTCCTCGGTGAAGTTGGACGGGAACACCACGTTGCGCACCTCAAACTGCGCCTGCTGGTGCTTCACCGTCAGCACCGGCACCTCGGCCAGCCGGATAAGGCGCTCCGTGTTCGAGCCCACGAAGAAGTTTTCCATCGCGCCGTGGCCCTGCGCGCCCATCACCACCAGGTCGGCGCCGTGGCGCTCCACGGCTTTCAGAATGCCATCGCCGATGCGGCCCACTTCCACGCCATCGGCCACGGCCACGCCGGGGGCCAGGGTTTCGGCTTCGTTGCGCAGGGCGTGCAGCTTGCCCTTGGTCACCTCCATCAGCTTGATAAAGAAAATCTGGTCGATGCCGCCTTCGCTATTGGGCAGTTCGCTGCCGTTTACCGGTCCGCCGTAGGTGCTGAAATTGGCCGTCGTGCCGTCGGGCGATTCCAGTACGTGCAGCAGCTGTACACTGCCGCCCGTTTGTCTGGCCAGTTGCAGGGCTACTTCAAACGCGTGGTGCGACTCGGCCGAAAAGTCGGTGGGAACAAGGATGTTTTTCATGAAAGGGGAAGGAGGTGAAGGGAAACGGTTGTTAGAAAAGCTGTTTATAGCGCTTACGTATAAGAATCGTTTAGGTAGATAAGCTGCTGTGTAGCGCTTTGCTCTCCTTCACCGGGCTTTCATCTTATGTCCTAAAACAGCCGGCCCGGCCATGCCATCTGCCGTTATCAGCCGCAAAAAAAACTGCAGATACCATGCCCCCGGGCACCAGAAAGCCGGTGCGGCCCGCCAAGTGCTTTGGCAGCCACACCGGCTTCGCCGCTTGTTTAACAGTGGTGCCTACAGGGCTTTCCCGCTGGCTGTTTTTGCTACTTTCACCGTGGCGCCGGTGGCCAGGTCGCGCAGAAAGTACAGGCCATTGGGCTGGTTGCTGAAGTCCAGCTCATAAGTCTGCGACAGGGCCAGCGTCCCTTGCTGCACTACCTGGCCCAGCTGGTCGACCAGCACAAAGCGCGTATCCTTTGCGCCCGCCACCGTCAGGCGGCCGGTGGTGGGGTTGGGGTAGGCTTGCAGGGCCAGCGTGGGCGTGGCGCGCACGGCCACCACCGGGCTGTAGGCGCTGCTGCCGTCCTTGTCTACCTGTTTCAGCCGATAGTAGCCCATTTCCAGCGGCTGCGCATCCACAAAATCATAGGCCAGGGCTTGGCTGCTGCTGCCCGCCGCCGCTACCCGGCCAATGGCCTGGTAGCGTTCCGGAGCTTCAGCCGTGGCACGCTCTACCTGGTAGTAGGCGCTGTTTTTTTCCGATGCGGTGGCCCATTTCAGAGCGACCTCATTGCCCTGCGCGGTGCCGGCAAAGCGGGTCAGCTCCACCGGCAGCGGGGTGTAGGTAGCCGTGGCCTGGTACAGCTGCACCGCATAGCCTACGTTGACCGCCAGCACGCTGCCCGTGCGCAGCTCCAGCTCCTGAAACTTGTTGGTCGCCGTGAATTCCACATTCATGACGTTGGTATTCAAGGTGGTTAGGTTCAGCAGGCTGTTCATCGTCATCGTTTGCTTGGCCTGCGAGCCCGAAGCTGCAAAAGTGCTGATAGTCGTGTTGTTGACCAGCCCCAGGCTCAGCGCGCTGCCCGTGAAGCTGACCATCATGCTCACTTGTGCGCCCGCCGGTATGGGCGCATCGAAACCGACCCGCAGCGCAGCAGTGCCAATGGCCAGCGGTGGCGAAATCGAAGCTGCCGTGGCCGGACTATTATCCACCGCATAGGCGCTGTTGACAATGGAACCGCACACCACCAGCACGCAGCCCAGGTCGCGGTCGGCCACTGAGCTGGCTTGCTTCACCTGCTGGGCCCATGCTACCGGGGAAGTGGCGGTAACGAGAAGAAGTGCCGCCAGAAGATAAGCGGCGGCTTGTTTTGTAAAATTAGTCATATGAATAAGTGCTTTGCTGTAAGAATTTATCTGATTAAAATTCGTAACCAGCTGACACATATCATATTGATTCCTATAATAGGAAAAGGTGGGCTTGCTTTTAATTATAAACTATCCGAGATAAATGTGGGTGAAAATATTCTCGGCCTGGTCTTGTTAGTGAATTGCTACGCGCAGCAGGCTTTTCGCTGCGGGCACAGGTTTTTTTGAAAAAAGCAGCGGATTCTCAAAATGGGAACAAACGCTTGTCAAGGAACAATGTGCAGCTGCCGATGAAAGCGTCTGGCTGGTCGAAACCGGGTGAGCATGAGCAATAAGCCCCAAAAGCTGCGCCGCCGTCCGATGGTCGAAAGCCAACCCCGCAGAGTTGATTTTCGACCATCGGACGGCGGCGCTGTGGTCCCGGCACCAGGCCGGTAGAAGCGGTGCCGGTGCGGCTATTCCTTCAGCAGCTTGTCAATTTCCTTGTTAAAGGCAGCCGTTTCTTCCGCGTAATACTTGCCCGTGCCCGGCCCCGAGAAGCCGGTATGAATCTTCCGCACGTTGCCCTTCTTGTCGAGGAAAATGGTGGTGGGGAAAGCCAGAAACTTCGCCAGCTGCGGCAGCGACTTCGCCACCGAGTCCTTGTTGGCCACGCCCGCAAAGGCCACGTCGTAGCCCATGTGGAACCGCTCGCGCATGTTGCGCAGCTTGGGCGCGGCCTTGGCGTATTCGCCGCTGCGTTCGTAGCCCAGGCCGATGATTTCCACGCCGCGCGCCTTGTTCTTTTCGTACCACGGGGCCAGGAAATTGGTCTCGTCCATGCAGTTGGGGCACCACGAGCCAAGGATTTGCAGCACCACTACCTTGCCCCGATACTTGGGGTCGGTGGGGGAGATGCTGCCGCCCTCCATCACATTGGGAAACTTGAAATTCAGCCGGCTTTCGCCCTTTTTGAGATAGGTCAGCGTGTCGGCATCGGGCAGTTTGGCTTTGGGGTCGCGCACGGCGGTCCAGGTTTCGTGGCCGGATTTGCCGGAGTAGAAGTCGCCTTTTAAACTGTCCTCTTTAGGAGTAGGTGTAGCATCGAATAAAAAGGCGTGACTACCATCAAATGTCGCCAACAGTACATGGGTTCCATTATTTCGTGATGCTAAGTTCCCTGACAAATATCGATAGTCACCAGTTGTAGTCAGGAATGTTCCGGTTACAGTGTTCTTAACTGGCCCAAAATTGAAAATGCCTACGGCTGGATAAGCGCTTCCCTCTTCGTCTTTAAATAAAACTCGATAAGTGTTACTCCATTTCCCGGTAGTGCTTGTCCCGAGCTTCTTTCCCTCTTCGTTTACACCTGTATCTGTAAATAAAGCTTGCTCCCCTGCTGTGGCCGCAAACGGCACCCGGTATGGCGTCTTCGAATCATATTTCACCCAGGTGCCTTTCAGCTTGTCCTTGCCGTCGGCGCGCACCACCAGCGCGGCATCGAAGGCGTGCATGCGGATAGTAGTCGAGTCGCCGGCCGAGGAAATTTCCTCGCAGCGCAGCCGCTCCTCGCCATTCAGGCCTTTATTGATGAGGTAGACCACCGGCTTGCCGGCTTCGGTTTTTACCTCGAACAGAAACGGGATTTCCTGGCCCTGCGTGGCCAGCACGCCGCGCCAGGGGCCGGGCGTGAGCACTGGGGCCGCCGCGGAAGCCCCACCAGTAGCAGCAGTTTCAGAAGTAGAAGAGTTGGAGGAGCAGGCTCCCAGACTTAGGCCCAATGCGGCCGTAGCCAACAGGCGAAGAAAATTGTTATTCATACGTGAACGCAAAAATGCCATTGCAAGCCCCACAAACCACCGACCGCGCCAATAGGTTGCCGCCTGCCCTCTGCGAACCACTGCGCCCTCTGCGGGAACCAGCACCCGCGCCGCAACCGAACACCCTCACTAAAACCCGCGTTAATCCCACAGAAACCCGCATCCACGCATTTTGGCTAGGTACAACTTGGCGGGGGTGCTACATTTGCACAACCACTCTATAATAACACGCATCCTATGGCTTTCGACCTGGAAATGATTCGCGCGGTGTACGCCGGCATGGGTTCCCGCATCGAGGCGGCCCGCGCCGCTGTTGCGCGCCCGCTCACCCTCACCGAGAAAATTCTCTACGCCCACCTCTACGGCGGCGAAGTAAAGCAGGCCTATGAGCGCGGCGTTTCCTACGTCGATTTCGCCCCCGACCGCGTGGCCATGCAGGACGCCACCGCCCAGATGGCCCTGCTCCAGTTCATGCAGGCCGGCAAGGCCACGGCCGCTGTGCCCTCCACCGTGCATTGCGACCACCTCATCCAGGCCAAGGACGGCGCTACCGCCGACCTGGCCGAAGCCAATTCCGAAAACAAGGAAGTGTACGACTTCCTGGCCTCGGTTTCCAATAAATACGGCATCGGCTTCTGGAAGCCCGGCGCGGGTATTATTCACCAGGTGGTGCTTGAGAACTATGCCTTCCCCGGCGGCATGATGATTGGCACCGACTCGCACACCCCCAACGCGGGCGGCTTGGGCATGGTGGCCATCGGCGTGGGCGGTGCCGACGCGGTGGACGTGATGGCCGGCATGGCCTGGGAGCTGAAATTTCCGAAAGTCATCGGCGTGAAACTGACCGGCAAGATGAACGGCTGGACGTCGGCCAAGGACGTGATTCTGCGCGTGGCCGGCATCCTGACCGTGAAAGGTGGCACCGGCGCCATCATTGAATACTTCGGCGATGGCGCGGAGGCGCTGAGCGCCACCGGCAAAGGCACCATCTGCAACATGGGTGCGGAAATCGGCGCCACCACGTCGGTGTTCTCCTACGACGAGAAAATGGGCGACTACCTGCGCGGCACCGGCCGCGCCGAGATTGCCGAAGCCGCCGCCGCCGTGCGCCAGCACCTGCGCGCCGACGACGAGGTGTACGCCCAGCCCGAGCGCTACTACGACCAGCTCATCGAAATCGACCTCAACACGCTGGAGCCCTACGTGAACGGCCCGTTCACGCCGGACGCCGCCTGGCCCATCTCGGAGTTTGCCGCCGCCGTGAAAGAGCACGGCTGGCCCGAGAAGCTGGAAGTGGGCCTGATTGGCTCGTGCACCAACTCGAGCTACGAGGACATTACCCGCGCTGCCAGCATCGCCAAGCAGGCCGTGGACAAAGGCCTGACCGTGAACGCCGAGTTCACCATCACGCCCGGCTCGGAGCTGGTGCGCTACACGGTGGCCCGCGACGGCCTGCTCGACACCTTCGCCGACATGGGCGGCGTAGTGCTGGCTAACGCCTGCGGCCCGTGCATCGGCCAGTGGGCCCGCCACACCGACGACCCCAAGCGCCGCAACTCCATCATCACGAGCTTCAACCGCAACTTCGCCAAGCGCAACGACGGCAACCCCAACACCCACGCCTTCGTGGCCTCGCCCGAAATCGTGACGGCCTTCGCCATTGCCGGCGACCTCACCTTCAACCCCCTCACTGATACGCTGCCCGGTGCCAACGGCCCCGTGAAGCTCGACGAGCCCCAGGGCGTGGAAATGCCCCCGCAGGGCTTCGCCGTGGAGGATGCCGGCTTCCAGGCGCCCGCTGCCGATGGCAGCGGCGTGCAGGTGCTGGTGAGCCCCACCTCGGACCGCCTCGAACTGCTGGAGCCCTTCAAGCCCTGGGAAGGCACCGACCTCATGGGCCTGCGCCTGCTCATCAAGGCTCAGGGCAAGTGCACCACCGACCACATTTCGATGGCCGGCCCTTGGCTGAAATACCGTGGCCACCTGGACAACATCTCCAACAACATGCTCATCGGGGCCACCAACGCCTTCAACGGCGAGGCCAACAAGGTGCGCAACTACGCCACCCAGGGCGAAGGCTACGAGACGGTACCGCAGTCGGCCCGCTCGTACAAGAGCCAAGGCATCGGCACGGTGGTAATCGGCGATGAGAACTACGGCGAAGGCAGCTCGCGCGAGCACGCCGCCATGGAGCCCCGCCACCTCGGCGTGCGCGCCGTGATTGTGAAGAGCTTCGCCCGCATCCACGAAACCAACCTGAAGAAGCAGGGCATGCTCGGCCTCACCTTCGCCAACAAGGCCGACTACGACCTGATTGAGGAAGGCGACACCATCGACATCCTTGGCCTGACGGACTTCCAGGAAGGCAAGCCCCTGCAGGCCCGCCTGCACCACGCCGACGGCGACACCGACCTCATCACCCTCAACCACACCTACAACGAGGGCCAGATTGAGTGGTTCAAGGCCGGCTCGGCTCTGAACCTGATTCGCATGAAGGAAGCTGGCCAGACGGTATAATTTGCGTCAGCCAGTAGCTTAAGCAGCAACGGCCGCCTTGGGAAACTGGGGCGGCCGTTTTGGTTATATTGCTTTGAAATAATTTACTGTATTAAATACGTGTAATAGTGGATAGCCTCAAAACTCCTTTCGCCGACTTGGTGCGTGAATTAAATGGAAATTCTATTTCCTATCAAAAGCTCCTGCAAACTACTGAATGGGATGAAAGGAGAAAGCAGATATTGGATAGGGATAAGCACATATGCCAAAAATGCGGAAAATGGGAAACCTATAAACAATATTGGGGAGATGTTGATTATAGAGAAACTAAGCAGTTACATGTTTGGGGCGATACGAACAGCATATGGTTCGATGGTTTTGACTTTGGTGTAAAACCAAACTATAAACCCCCAGCAATATTTGGTGATAAGCCAATTTATACATTCAATAATTGTATGGCTGAAATTATTGCTGATAAGCCATATCATTTAGAAGTTCATCATAGGTATTATTTGCTTTCGTCACTGCCTTGGCAGTATCGTGATGAGGGATTAGTTACTCTTTGTAACTGGTGTCATCGTGAGCTTCATGCTAATGGGGTATTAATTCCAGTTTACCCTAATCAGACAACTCGTGATACTGTGCTTTCTAATAATAGAAATGTAGCACAGCCTTTTTCATACTATACACCGTGTTCGCGGTGTGATGGAACTGGTGAATTACCTGTTTATAATCATGTTCAACAGGGTATTTGCTTTCGCTGTAACGGTGCTGGCTTCGATGAACTTCGGGACTTCAGGATAAGATGAATACCTTAGCTAGTCGGGTAGGCATTTCATTAGTTTTACGGCTATGAGAGCATATTTGCTCCTGCTCTTTATATTTCTTAACCACGTTCTGGCCGCCCAGCCCGCCATTCCCTACGGCAACAACCCCGCCGCCGGGCACTACCAGCTGGTGCGCGGCGTGAAGCTGTACTACGAAACCTACGGCCAGGGCCCGCCGCTGCTCCTGATTCATGGCAACGGCGACAACATCTCGGCGTGGGCGAAGAACATTCCGTATTTCGCCCGGCGCTACCGCGTCATTGCCGTGGACAGCCGGGCGCACGGCAAATCCATCGACCCCGGCGACTCGCTGAGCTTTGAGATGATGGCCGACGATTTTGCCGGCCTGCTCACGAGCTTACGGATTGATTCCGCTTACGTGATGGGGTGGAGCGACGGCGGCATCAACGCGCTGCTGCTGGCCCTGCGGCACCCCGAGAAGGTGAAGCGGCTGGTAGCTACCGGCGCCAACCTCTGGCCCGACTCCACGGCGCTGATGCCCGGCTTGTGGCGCCAGCAGCAGCGCGGCTACCAGGAAAATAAGAACGTAAAGTTCACCGGCCCCAAGCGCCGGAACGACTGGAAGGTATTTTGCCTCGACGTGTTTCAGCCCAACGTTCCGCTGGCGGCGCTGCGGCGGGTGCGGGTGCCGGCGTTCATCATTGCCGGCGACCGCGACGTGATTCGGCCCGAGCACACGGTGGCCATGTACCGCAGCCTGCCCCGTGCCTGGCTCTGGATAGTGCCGGACAGCGGCCACGCCACCTTGCAGGAGCACGCGGAGGAGTTCAACCGGAAGACTGACGAATTCTTTCGGGCGACGACGGTGCGGCCCCCGGCACGGTAGCCGAGGCATTGGCAGTAGCTTGCAGCTCATGAAAATTTCTGCGCAAAATGCCCCGCACTACACCTGGGGCGCCGCCTGCGACGGCTGGCACCTGTTGAAAACCAATTCACTGAGCGTGATTCAGGAGCGGATGCCGCCGGGCACGGCCGAGCAGCGGCACCTGCACGAGCGGGCGCAGCAGGTGTTTTTCATCCTGTCGGGCGAGGCCACGTTTGAGGTGGGGGAGGAGCGGGTGACGGTAGCGGCGCAGGAAAGCCTACACATTTTGCCGGGCGTTGCACACCGCATTAGCAATCCTGGCCCGCTGGACCTGCATTTTCTCGTAATTTCGGAACCCAAAGCCCACGGCGACCGGGTGAACAGCGACGGCTAGCCAATCGGCCGCCGGGAGGTTTACGCCCTGGCCGACTGCTGAAATCGATTGGGGCGCTGTCGGGCTTGGCAGGTAGTTTCGAATCCCGTTTTTTCTTCGCTATGGCTCAGGCTTTCCGGTTGATGCGCGTATGGTTTTGCTGCGGGCTGGTGGTGCTTGGCCTGGCGCCTGAAGCCGTGCAGGCCGCCGCGCCGCCGCACTACACCATCGGCTTTTCGCAGTGCACCAACGGCGACGCCTGGCGGCAGGCCATGCTGGCCGGCATGAAAAAAGAGCTGAGCTTCTACCCCGGGGTGAGCTTCCGGATGAAGGACGCCAAGTACAGCAGCGCCCTGCAGAAGCAGCAGATTCAGGAGTTCCTGCGCGAAGGCATTGACCTGCTGATAGTATCGGCCAACGAGGCGGAGCCGGTGACGCCCATCATTGAGGAGGTGTATAACCGGGGCATTCCGGTGGTCATCCTGGACCGGCGCACTACCTCGCAGCTCTACACCGCCTACGTGGGGGGCAATAACGTGGAGGTGGGCCAGACGGCCGGGAGCTATGCGGCCAACCTGCTCGGCGAGCGTGGCCAGGTGCTGGAGATACTGGGCGCGCCGGGCTCCTCGCCGGCCGTGGACCGGCACCGGGGCTTTGCCAGGGCGCTGGCGGCCTACCCCGGCCTGCACCTGGTGGCGCAGGTGAACAGCAATTGGGAGCGGCCTTCGGTGCTGGAGCGCCTGCCCGCCGTGCTCCGCGCCCACCCCGAAGTGAACCTGATTTTTGCGCACAACGACCGGCTGGCGCTGGGCGCCTACCAGGTGTGCAAGGAGCTGGGCCGGCAGCAGCACGTCAAAATAATTGGGGTGGATGGGCTGCCGGGCAGCCGGGGCGGCATTCAGCTGGTGCAGGATGGCATCATCAATGCCACGCTGCTCTACTCGCCGGGCGGGGAGGAGGCCATTCGCACGGCCATGCGCATCCTGAGCAAGCAGCCGTTTACCAAGGAAAATATCCTCAGCACAATGGTCATCGACTCGACCAACGTGCTGACGATGAAGATGCAAACCGAGAAGCTGAGCAGCCAGCAGCAGGACATTCAGCGGCAGCAGCAGCTGCTGCAGGAACAGCGCGATACCTACGCCAGCCAGCAAACCGTGCTCTACGTGCTGGCGGTGGCGCTGCTGCTGGTGGCCGGGCTGGGGCTGCTGGCCTGGCGGGCCTTGCGGGCCAACCGCCGCATCACCCGCGTGCTGGCCGGGCAGAACGAGGAAATCCGCTCGCAGCGCAATCAGATTCAGGAGTTTGCCGAGCGGGCCAAGGTGGAAACGGAGGCCAAGCTGCGCTTCTTCACCAACTTCTCGCACGAGCTGCGCACGCCGCTCACCCTCATTCTGGGGCCGGTGGAGGAAATGCTGACCAGCAGCGCCGACTTCACCGCCCCGCAGCGGCACGACCTGAGCCTGGTGCGCCGCAACGCCCAGCGCCTGCTCCGGCTGGTGAACCAGCTCATGGATTTCCGCAAGATTGACGTGGGCAAGATGCCGGTGCGCGCCACCGAGGGCAACCTCGTGGCCTTCGTGCGCGAAATCCTCGATTCCTTCGAAAAGCCGGCCCGGCAAAAGGGCGTAACGCTGCGCTTCCTGCCCGCCGAGCCGGTGGTGAGCCTGCCCTTCGATGTGAACATTCTCGACAAAGTGTTTTTCAATCTGCTGGCCAACGCCCTGAAATTCACGCCTGAGCGCGGGCAGATAACCGTCAGCATTCAGCCCTTGCCGGCCGAAGGCAGCGTGCGCGTGAGCGTGGAAGATACCGGGCGCGGCATCAGCGAGAAGGACCGGGCGCACATCTTCGAGTGGTTTTACCAGGGGCAGCAGCCGGGCGTGCAGGGCTCGGGCATGGGCCTGGCGCTGGCGCTGGGGCTCACGCGGCTGCACATGGGGCAGCTCACGTTTACGAGCCAGGCGGGGCAGGGCAGCACGTTTGTGGTGACGCTGCCGCTCACCTTGCCCGCCGGGCTGCTGGCCTCTGCGGCACAGCCTGCACTGCCGGGACTGGCGCAGGAAGAGCCCATGGCCGTAGCTGCCGCCGCTGATGAGGCGGCCGAAGCCGGCTTTGCCACCGGCGGAGGGCGCGACGCGCTGGTGCTCATCATCGAAGACAACGAGGAAGTGAACGCCTTTCTGGCCCAGAAGCTGCGGCCGCACTTCCAGGTACGCACGGCCACCGATGGCGCGGCCGGCCTGCGCCTGGCTGCCGAGCTGATTCCGGACCTCATCGTGAGCGACGTGATGATGCCCGAAATCAGCGGCATCGAGCTGGTGGCGCAGCTGAAGGGCGACTGGCGCACTTCGCACATTCCGGTGGTGCTGCTTACGGCCCAGGGCGCGCCCGAGCAGCAGGTGGAAGGTGTGCAGGCCGGCGCCGACCTCTACCTCACCAAGCCGTTCAATCCCACCTTCCTGCTCGAAAGCCTGCGCACCCTGCTCGGCAACCGCGAGCGGCAGCGCGAGCATTTCCGCCGCGAACTGAGCGTGGACACCGCCACCGTGGCCCCCGCCCAGCGCGTGGACCAGAAATTCCTGGCCGATTTCACGGCCATCGTGGAGGCCAACCTGGAGCGGGCCGACCTGAGCGTGGAGGACGTGGCCCGCAGCCTGGGCATCTCGCGGGTGCAGCTCTACCGCAAGGTGAAGGCCGTGCTCGGCACCAGCCCCACGGACGTGGTGCAGAGCATCCGCCTCACCAAAGCCCGGCAGCTTCTGCTCGATGAAACGCTCACCATTGCCGAGGTGGCCTATCAATTGGGCTTCAATTCGCCGTCCTATTTCTCCACCAGCTTCAAGGGGCGTTACCAGATTTCACCGTCCGAGTATCGGGCCCTGCACATCGCGCCGGTGGGCTGAACGGAAAGTGAAAGGGAGGTAACCTGAGTGTAACCAGCGCGATGGCCCCAAACGTTTGTTGCGGGTTAAAGTGTTGTAGTTCAATGTTAAAATTATAATTCGGGCAGTGAACGGATAGTTAACGCTTTTGAGAGGATTGAGCAAGCCCGCCGGGGCGGGCCGCCGGACATTTGGACCATCAATCACCCCGCCGCTCCTGGTAGCCGGGAGCCGCTTCGGTCCTTTTTCCTGCTTTTCACTCCCACTCAAAAACGCATGAACACACTGCTACATTCTCTTCCGCAGGCGGCGCTGGTGGCGCTGCTAGCTGGCGGCCCGGCCCTGGCGGCCGGCCCGGCCGGGCCCGGCCACGCCGCCGAAACGCTCGCCCATCCGGCCCCGGCCGACCGGCCCGTGACCGGCCGCGTGACCGACGACAAAGGCGAGGGCCTGCCCGGCGTGACCGTGCTGGTGAAGGGCACCAACCTGGGCACCAACACCGACATGGACGGCAAATTCAGCCTGAACGTGCCGGAGGGCGCGACGCTGGTTTTCTCCTTCGTGGGCTATAAAACGAAGGAAGTGCCGGTGGGCAGCGAAAGCACGGTGGCGGCCCAGTTGGTGACCGACGCCGCCGCCCTCGACGAAGTGGTGGTGACCGGCTACCAGGTGCAGCGCAAGGCCGATTTGACCGGCGCGGTATCGGTAATCAAGAGCGATGAGGTGCGGGACTTGCCGTCCTCGAACCCCGTGAAAAACCTGCAGGGCCGGGTGCCGGGCGTGAGCATCACCACCGACGGCTCGCCGGCCGGCAACTCCACGGTGCGAATTCGCGGCATCGGCACGCTGGGCAACAACGACCCGCTGTACGTGATTGACGGGATTCCGACCCGCGAGGGCATCGGCCAGATTAACCAGAACGACATCGAGAGCATTCAGGTGCTGAAGGATGCCTCGTCGGCTAGTATCTACGGCTCGCGGGCTTCTAACGGCGTGATTATCATCACGACAAAGAAAGCCAAGAAGGGCGTGACGAAGGTGGATTTCTCGACCTTCCTGACGGTGCAGACGCCGGGGCCGCACATCAAAATGCTGAACACGCTGGACTACGGCCGGGTGTATGGGCAGGCGGCCATCAACGACGGCATCACGCCCAACCTGCCGTTCTACAACTTCCAGACGCACACCGGCCCCAACGGCAAGCCGGTGCTGGATGGCGTGACGGTGCCCGAGTTCATCGACGCGGCCCACACCATGCGCTCGGCCGATACGGACTGGTTTTCGGAGATTCAGCGCAACGCGGTGCTGCAGTCGTACAACCTGAACATCAGCAACGGCGGCGAGCGCGGCGGGGTGCTGTTTTCGGTGAACTACTACGACAACAAGGGCATCATCAAAACCTCGGAATACAACCGCTGGACGGCCCGCCTGAACTCGGACTACAACTTCTTCAACGGCCGCCTGAAGGTGGGCCAGAACCTGACGGTGGCCAAAACCCAGGAAACCGTTCTGCCCACCAACGACCCCAACACGCCGGGCATCAACTTCATCCGGGACCGGGCCAGCCAGCTGCCGAGCATCGTGCCGGTGCACACCGTGGACGGCGTGGGCTGGGGCGGGCCGGTGTCGGGCATCTCGGACCGCGACAACCCCGTGCGCCTGCTCACCGACAACGCCCAGAACATGGCCAACACCGGCCGGGCCTTCGGCAATGCCTTCGCCGACCTGGAGGTGGTGAAAAACCTGCACCTGCGCACCAGCTTCGGCATTGATTACTCGCTGTATAAGTACCGCGAAATCTACAAAACCTACACCGCCGGTTACCTCTCGGAGGCCAACAACCGCGTCACTGACAACAACCGGTTTTACGGCAACTGGGTGCTGCAGAATACCCTGAACTACAACCTGAACTTCGGCGGCGGCAAGCACCAGCTCGATTTCCTGCTCGGCAACGAGCGCATCAGCTACTACGACGAGAGCAGCTACGCCTCGCGCACCAACTTCGCCAGCGAAAGCCTCGACTACGCCTACCTCGACGCCGGCACGCTGAACAAGGACAACGGCGGCTCGGCCACGGCTTTCCGCCTGGCCTCGTACTTCGCCAAGGTCAACTACTCGTTCAACGACAAGTACTTGCTGAGCGGTACCATCCGCCGCGACGGCTCGTCGCGCTTCGGGGTGAACAACCAGTTTGGCATTTTTCCGGCCGTGTCGGGCGGCTGGCGCATCTCGGAGGAAGCGTTTATCAAGGACAACGCGCCGCAGATTTCGGACCTGAAGCTGCGCGCCGGCTGGGGCCAGACCGGCAACCAGGACATTGCCAACT
The DNA here is from genome assembly GCF_054780555.1 of Hymenobacter daeguensis. NCBI lineage: Bacteria > Pseudomonadati > Bacteroidota > Cytophagia > Cytophagales > Hymenobacteraceae > Hymenobacter > Hymenobacter daeguensis. The sequence continues at coordinate 484,675 of NZ_BAAGWC010000001.1, read as the reverse complement.
TCGCCTCGCGCGGCCTCTACCAGTCGCTGCTCGGCACGCTCGACCCCAACTTCACCACCGACAAAGGCACGGCCTACGACATCTACGGCACCAACAGCAACCTGCCCTCCGGCTACCGCCGCATTCAGCAGGCCAACCCGAATTTGAAGTGGGAAACCACCACGCAAACCAATCTGGGCCTGGACTTTGGCTTCCTGGATAACAAGATTTCCGGTACCATCGACTACTTCATTAAGAACAGCACCGACATTCTGGTGAACCTGCCGTACCCCGCCGTGGTGGGCGAGGGCGGCGACAAGTTCGTGAACGGCGCGTCGCTGCGAAACAAGGGCTGGGAATTCCTGCTGGCTTACCAGAACAAGCTAGCTAACGGCCTGACCTACAACATTGCGGCCAACCTCTCGACCTACCGCAACGAGGTGACCTACCTGCCCGATGAGGTGATTAACGCCTACGGCGGCAACGGCCAGGACGTGACGCGCCTGGGCCACTCCATCAACGCCGTGTACGGCTACGTGGCCGATGGCCTGTTTCAGAGTGCCGCTGAGGTGAGCGGGGCGCCCACGCAGGTGGGGGCCGCCCCCGGCCGCATCCGCTACAAAGACCTGAACGGCGACGGCAAAATCGACAACTTCGACCAGACCTGGATTACCGAAGCGGTGCCCAACTACAGCTACGGCCTGAACGTGGGCGCCAACTACAAAGGCTTTGACCTTCAGCTATTTTTCCAGGGCGTGCAGGGCCTGAATGCCTACAATAACATCAAGTTCCGCACCGACTTTGCGGGCCTGGCGGCGGGCGAGAACTGGGGCCAGCGCACCCTCGACGCCTGGACGCCGACCAACACCGGCTCGACCATTCCGGCCGTGTCGCTCATCAACAACAACGCCGAAAACCGCTCCTCGACCTACTTCATCGAGAATGCTTCCTACATGAAGCTGCGCAACCTGCAGCTGGGCTATTCGCTGCCCAACACGCTGGTGGAGAAGGTGAAGCTGCAAGGCATCCGGGTGTATGTGCAGGCCCAGAACGTGTTCACCATCAAGAGCAAGGAGTACACCGCGCCCGACCCGGAGGTGACCAACTACCAGTACCCGATTCCACGGATTTTCACCACTGGTTTGAACGTCACTTTCTAACGCCGAAACCTCACCCCCGGCCCCTCTCCGCGGGAGAGGGGAGCCACAGCGGCACAGCTGTTCTAATCGTCAGGCTCCCCTCTCCGCGGGAGAGGGGCCGGGGGTGAGGTGAACCCGCCCGCGCCGCCTGAAAACCTTCCCACCTTAGCCTTCAAATTCCCATGAAAATTTTTAAACTAACCGCCTTATCCCTCGGCCTGCTCACGCTTTCCGTGGGCTGCTCCGACAAGGATTTTCTGAACGTGGACCCCAAGGGCACGCTCACCGATGAGCAGCTGAATACGCCCGCCAACATTGATAAACAGGTGATTGCGGCCTACTCGCAGCTCGGCAACGACGTGTTTTACTGCCCCTACTCGTCGATGTGGCCCTATGGCAACGTCCGCTCGGGCGACGCCTACAAGGGCGGCGGCGGCACGGCCGACGTGGACGGCTTCCACTTCTACGAAACCTTCTCCTTCAACCGCGTCGATATCAGCACCACCAACGACTTGTGGTCTTTGCTGTTCATCGGCGTGTCGCGGGCCAACGACGCGCTGCGCCGCCTCAATGCGGTGGATGCCAGTGCGATGCCGACGAAAGCCATCCGGCAGGGCGAGGCGCGGTTTCTGCGCGGGCACTTCTATTTCCTGCTGAAAGAGGTGTTTAAGTTCGTGCCTTACATCGATGAAACGGTGCCGGTGGACCAGTACAACAGCATCTCGAACGTGGCCCTGAGCAACGATGCGCTGTGGAGCAAGATTGCCGACGACTTCCGCTTCGGCGCGGCCAACCTGCCGGTGAATCAGCCCGAAGTGGGCCGCGTGACCAAAGGCGCGGCGCAGGCTTACCTAGCCAAAACGCTGCTGTACCAGGCTTATAACCAAAGCGCTACCAATGCCGTGACGAGCATCGACGCCGCCAAGCTGCAGGAAGTGGTGGCGCTGGTGGACCAGATTGCGGCCTCGGGCAAGTTCTCGCTGAACAACGACTTCGCCACCAACTTCCTGACCACCGGCGACAACGGGCCGGAGTCGGTGTTTCAGATTCAGTTTTCGCGCAACGACGGCACCGCCAAGGGCCGCACCCAGCGCGGCAACGAGCTGAACTACCCCATGAACCCCGACTACGGCTGCTGCTCCTTTCACCAGCCCAGCCAGAACCTGGTGAACGCCTTCAAAACCGATGCCCAGGGCCTGCCGCGCTTCACCGATTTCAACACCTCGGGCGACCTGACCACGGCGGCCGATTTCCTGGCCAACCCCGTCGACCCGCGCCTCGACCACACGGTAGCCATTGTGGGCCACCCGTTTAAGTACGACCCCAACTTCGTGTTTCAGCAGTCGTGGGTGCGCGTGCCGCAGGTGTACGGCTACAACCTCTCGATGAAGGAAGCCGTGCTGCCCACCGACCCCAGCTTCCAGAAAAACCCGCCGTTCATGAGCACCTCGAAGAACTGGAACATCATCCGCTACGCCGACGTGCTGCTCTGGAAAGCCGAAGCCCTGATTGAGCTGAACCGCGCCAGCGAGGCCCTGCCCATCATCAACCAGATTCGGACCCGTGCCCAGAACAGCACCGCCATGCTGAAGCAGGCCAGCGGCGCGGCCACGTCCAACTACCGCATCGGCCAGTACCCCAGCGCCGGCTGGACGCAGGCCTACGCCCGCCAGGCCCTGCGCTACGAGCGCCGCATGGAGTTCGCCATGGAGGGCTTCCGCTTCTTCGACCTTGTGCGCTGGGGCATCGCCGACTCGTTCCTGAACACCTATTTCACCCAGGAAAAAACCAAGCGCCAGTACCTGCAGGACGCCCGCTTCACGGCCGGCCGCGACGAGTACCTGCCCATCCCGCTCACCCAGATTAACCTGAGCCGCGGGCTGTATAAGCAGAACAACGGCTGGTAATCAGGCGCGTACACAACTCAGCTCCTGCCCTTTGAAATGGACGTTTGGTGGGAACAATTTCGTCTGGGGTGCGGGGCGGGAGCTTGAGTTGCGGTGCATGGTTCAACCTTTCCACTGATACATTGTGAAAAATAACGTCTTCTTCTGGTCCATCGTGGTAGCGCTGGGCGGGTTCCTGTTCGGCTTCGATACGGCTGTGATTTCGGGAGCCGAGAAAGCCATCCAGCAGGTGTGGGGCCTCAGCGCCTGGGAGCACGGCTTCACCATCTCCATCGCGCTGATTGGTACGGTGATAGGGGCCATTTTTGGCGGCATTCCGAGCGATGCGCTGGGCCGCCGCCGCACCCTGACCTGGATTGCGGTGCTCTATCTGGTGTCGGCGGTGGGGGCGGCGCTGTCGCCGGCCTGGGTACCGTTCATGGTGTTCCGCTTTCTGGGCGGGCTGGGCGTGGGCGCGTCGTCGGTCACGGCCCCGCTGTACATCTCCGAGGTGTCGCCGCCCGAGTCGCGGGGGCGCATGGTGGGCATGTTCCAGTTCAACGTGGTGTTCGGGATTCTGGCCGCGTATCTGTCTAACTACCTGCTGAAAAACATCGGGCCCGATGCCTGGCGCTGGATGCTGGGCGTGCAGGCAGTGCCAGCTATTGCCTTCTTCCTGCTGCTGTTCCGCATTCCGGAAAGCCCGCGCTGGCTGCTCCGCCAAAGCCGTGTCGATGAAGCCCGCGAAGTATTCGAGCGCATCGACCCGGCCACGGCCGAGCAAAACGTGCAAACCATCTTGGTGGCCAACGCCGCCGAGGAAGGCCCCGGCGAGTCGCTGTGGGCGCCGCAGTACCGGCGGCCGGTGCTGCTGGCCGTGCTGTTCGCCATGTTCAACCAGCTGGCCGGCATCAATGCCATCATCTACTACGCGCCGCGCATTTTCGAGATGACGGGCTTGGGGCAGGGCACGGCGCTGCTGTCGTCGGCGGGCATCGGGCTGGTAAATTTCATCTTTACCCTGCTGGGCGTCAACATTATCGACCGGTTCGGGCGGCGCAAGCTGATGCTGGTGGGCTCGGTGGGGCTCATTGCCACGCTGGGGCTGGTGGCACGGGCCTTCTATATGCAGGAGTTCGGCGGCATGCTGGTGCCGGTGCTGCTGTTTGTGTACATCGGCTTCTTTGCCTTCTCGCAGGGCGCGGTTATCTGGGTGTTTATCAGTGAGATATTTCCCTCGGCGGTGCGGGCCAAGGGGCAGGCGCTGGGCAGCTCCACGCACTGGGTGATGGCGGCGGCCATTGCCTTCACTTTCCCGTATTTCGCCGAAAAGCTGGGCGGCGGCAACACGTTCGCCTTCTTCGCCGCCATGATGGTGTTGCAGCTGCTCTACGTGCTGAAGCTGATGCCCGAAACCAAGGGCACGACGCTGGAAGCGGCTGATAAAACACTGGTGCTGCACTAGTTGTGGCTGCAGAAGAAAGAACGTCATGCCGAGCGGAGTCGAAGCATCTCTTGCCGCAGTGGTAAATCATTCGCTGCAACGAATGAAGCTGAAAATCTTCGCTGTCCGGTTTGGTGAGTTCTTGGCAACGAAGCGGTAGTGCTGCTTCGGCTGCGCTCAGCATAACGTTCCGGATTTATTCGCGCTTCCCATTCCCACCCAATGCTCCGACTTCTCTTCTTTTTCAGCTGCTTGGCCATGACTACTATTGCTGGCATGGCCCAACCGACCGCGCCCGGCACCAGCATCGTCATCGAAACCGCTCACACCAGCCTGGTGCTGACCGTGGGCGACCAGCAGCGCCTGTACCAAACCTACCTGGGCCAGCGCCTGAGTCCGGCCGACCTGGGCCGCCTGCCCGCCAGCAGCCAGCAGGCCTACGTGCCAGCGGGGCTGGATAACCTGTTTGAGCCGGCCATTCGGCTGGTGCACAACGACGGCAACCCCTCGCTGGAGCTGCGCTACCAGCGCCATAAAACCGACGCTTTAGCCCAAGGCCAAATACACACGGCCATCGAGCTGCGCGACCCGAAATACCCGGTGGAAGTGACGCTGCATTTCAGCGCCTACCCGGCCGAAGACCTCATCAAAACCTGGATGGAGGTGCGCCATCATGAGAAAAAGCCGGTGGTATTGAGCCGCTTCGCCTCGGCCATGCTGCATTTTGAAGCGCCGCACTACTGGCTCACGCAGTTCCACGGCGACTGGGCCGAGGAGGTGCGCCAGCAGGAAGCCGAGCTGACCAGTGGCATCAAAATCATCGACAGCAAGCTCGGCAGCCGGGCCCAGATGTACCAGTCGCCCATGTTCCTGCTGGGACTGGATAAGCAGGCCACCGAAACCACCGGCGACGTGCTGGCCGGCACGCTGGCGTGGTCGGGCAACTTCCAGTTTTCGTTTGAGCTGGACAACCGCAACGCCCTGCGGATGATGGCGGGCATGAACCCCTTCGCCTCGGAATACAGCCTGAAGCCCGACGAGACATTCGAAACGCCGGCCTTTCTCTTCACCTACAGCCACCAGGGCAAGGGGCTGGCCTCGCGCAATTTGCACCGCTGGGCCCGGCAATACGGCGTGCTCGACGGGACGGGCTCGCGCCTCACGCTGCTCAACAACTGGGAGGCCACGTTCTTCGATTTCAACGAGCAAAAGCTCGATGCGCTGATTGGCGACGCGGGCAAGCTGGGCGTCGATTTATTCCTGCTCGACGACGGCTGGTTCGGCAACAAGTACCCGCGCAACACCGACAGTACTAGCCTGGGCGACTGGCAGGTGGCCAGGTCGAAACTGCCCAACGGCCTCGGCCACCTGGTGCAAACGGCCACCAAAGCGGGCGTGAAATTCGGCATCTGGATTGAGCCCGAAATGGTGAACCCCAAGAGCGAGCTCTACGCCAAACACCCCGACTGGGTGCTGAAATTGCCCAACCGCCCCGAGCACTACTACCGCCAGCAGCTGGTGCTGGACCTGACCAATCCGAAGGTGCAGGACTTCGTGTACGGCGTGGTGAATGAGCTGTTTACCAGCAACCCGCAGCTGGCCTACATCAAGTGGGACTGCAACCGGATGATGACCAACGCCTACTCGCAGTACCTCAAAGCCAACCAGTCGCACCTCTACATCGACTACGTGCGCGGCCTCTACAAAGTATTCGGCCGGATGCGCCAGCAGTACCCGCACGTGCCCATGATGCTCTGCTCCGGCGGCGGCGGGCGCGTCGATTACGGAGCCTTGCCCTACTTCACCGAGTTTTGGCCCTCGGACAATACCGATGCCTACGAGCGGGTGCTTATTCAGTGGGGCTACTCGCAGTTCTTCCCCAGCATCGCCATGTCGGCGCACGTCACGAGCTGGAACAAGCAGCAAAGCCTGAAATTCCGCACCGACGTGGCCATGATGGGCCGCCTGGGCTACGACATTCGGGTGGAGGAAATGACGGCCGATGAGCTGAAGTTCAGCCAGCAGGCAGTGAAGGAGTACAAGCGCCTGAGCGACGTTATCTGGCACGGCGACCTGTTCCGGCTGGTGTCGCCCTACGAGGGCAACCGGGCCGTGTCGATGTTCGTGAACCCCGCCCAAACCCAGGCCGTGGTGTTTGCCTACAACCTGCACCTGCGCACCGGCGAGGAGTTTGCGCGGGTGCGCCTGCAGGGCCTCGACCCCGCCCGGCAGTACCGCGTACAGGAAATCAACCTCATGCGCGGCCAGAAATCCAACCTTCCCGAACACAACCAGACCTACTCCGGCGACTACCTCATGAAAGTGGGCATATTGGCTTCAGGGCCCAACCCAGCCGCGCTGACCAGCAAGGTGCTGGAGCTGACGGCGCAGTAGTTAGAATGTCGACGAAACCCGAACGTCATGCTGAGCGCAGCCGAAGCATCTCGCGCGTGGTAGTAACTCAATCGTTCAACAAAGCGGTAGAGATGCTTCGGCTGCGCTCAGCATGACGTTCTATTCCAGGCCTTTCATTTTTCCCTCCACCTTCCCAATAAAGCCTCTCTCCATGTCCACCAGCCCCACCATTGCCTGTTTCGGCGAAATCCTCTGGGACATCCTGCCCACCGGCAAGCAGCCGGGCGGCGCGCCCTTCAACGTGGCCGTGCACCTGCACCAGCTGGGCCTGCCCGTGCGCTTCATCAGCCGCGTGGGCGACGACGAGCTGGGCACCGAACTGGTCGATTTCGTCGCTTCAAAAGGCGTGAGCACCGACCTCATTCAGCACGGCAAAACCCACCTGACGGGCGTGGTGAAAGCCAACGTGGACGACGCCAACGAGGTGACCTACAAGATAGTGCAGCCCGTGGCCTGGGACTATATCCAGTACGACGAGGAAGTGGCAGCCGCCGTGGCTGCTGCCGACGCTTTCGTGTTTGGCAGCCTGGCGGCCCGGCAGGCGGGCACCCGCGAAACGCTGTACCGCCTGCTCGAAAGCGCCAAGTTCAAGGTGTTTGACGTGAACATGCGCCCGCCGCACTACACCCGCGAGGTGGTGAAATACCTGCTCACCAAAGCCAACCTGGTGAAAATGAACCACCACGAATTAGCCGAAATCATGGAGTGGTTCGGCACCGAAACCGAGCCGGCGGCGGCCATGCCCTGGCTGGCCCAGCGCTTCGACCTGCAGGCCGTGTGCGTAACCTGCGGGGCCGACGGCGCCCTGCTTTGGGCCAATGGCCAGCTCTACCGCGCCGCCGGTATTCCGGTGCAGGTGCAGGATACCATCGGCAGCGGCGACGCCTTTCTGGCGGCCCTGCTCACGGGCTGGCTCAGCGGCCGGCCGCCGCAGGAAGCGCTGAATTTTGCCTGTGCCGCCGGGGCGCTGGTGGCCACGCACCAGGGCGCCACGCCCGCCTTCACCGAAGCCGATGTGCAGGCGCTGATGCAGCAGCAGGTAGCCTGAGCGCCGCGCACCAATTATCCCATTCCCACCCGAATACGACTCATGAAAAACACTTTCCGCCTGGCGCTGGCCGCCGCCGGCCTAGCCGCGTGCAGCCCCGACCCCAAAACCGCCGACACCACCGCCGTGACCCAGGAAGCCCCGGCCGCAGCCCGCCCCGACACGGCGGCCGTGCCGCCCGCCACGCCACAATACCGGCCCGGCTACCACTTCAGCCCCGCCGCCCACTGGATGAACGACCCCAACGGCATGGTGTACTACGAGGGTACCTACCACCTGTTTTTCCAGTATTACCCCGGCGCCATGGTGTGGGGCCCCATGCACTGGGGGCACGCCACCAGCCGCGATTTGGTGAGCTGGCAGGAGCAGCCCATTGCGCTGTTTCCCGATTCGCTGGGCTACATCTTCTCGGGCTCGGCCGTGGTGGATGCCGGGAATACCAGCGGTTTCGGCAAGGATGGCAAGACCCCGCTGGTGGCCATTTTCACGCATCACGACCCGAAAGGGGAAAAGGCCGGCTCCAAAACCTACCAGAACCAAAGCCTGGCCTACAGCCTCGACGCGGGCAAAACCTGGACGAAATACGCCGGCAACCCGGTGCTGAAAAACCCCGGCATCAAGGACTTCCGCGACCCGAAAGTGAGCTGGAACGACGTGGCGAAAAAGTGGATAATGACCCTGGCCACCCTCGACCGCATCACCTTCTTTTCCTCGCCCAACCTGAAGGACTGGACCTGGGAAAGCGAGTTTGGCCAGAAGCTGGGCGCCCACGGCGGCGTGTGGGAATGCCCCGATTTGTTCCCCCTCAGCCTCAACGGCAAAACCCATTGGGTGCTGATGGTAAACCTGAACCCCGGCGGCCCCAACGGCGGCTCGGGCACGCAATACTTTGTGGGTGATTTCGATGGCCACACATTCACGCCGCTCAACGGCCAGACCAAGTGGGCCGACTACGGCCCCGACGACTACGCCGGCGTGACTTGGAGCAACACCGGCGCCCGCCGCATTTTTCTGGGCTGGATGAGCAACTGGGACTACGCCAACCAGGTGCCCACCTCGCCCTGGCGCAACGCCACCACCCTGCCGCGCGAGTTGGGCCTGCGCCAGGTGGGCAGCGACATTTACCTCACCTCGCAGCCAGTGAAGGAACTGGCCAAGCTGGCCCGGCCCGCCGTGACGCTCAAAGACGTGAAAGCTACGGCCACGCCACTCGACCTCACCAGCAAGCTCACCTTCAGCGGCGATAAATACTCGCTGCGCCTGAGCACTGCGCAGCTACACAGCTTCGCGCTGGTGCTGGGCAACGCGGCCGGCGAGGAGCTACGCCTCGGCTACGACGCCCAGGCCAGGCAGTATTACATCGACCGCACCAAAGCCGGCCAGAAGGCTTTCAGCGCGAAGTTTGCCGGCCGCCACGTCACGCCGCGCCTGGCCGCTACGCCGGCTGCCGACATGACGCTGTATTTCGATGCTACTTCCGTGGAGCTGTTTGCCGACAATGGCCTCAGCGTGGCTTCGGAGCTGTTTTTCCCCACGCAGCCCTACACCACGCTCAAGCTGGAATCGGTGGATGGACTGATGGTGCAGCGCCTGGAATACACGCGGCTGGCCGGCCCGCAGCTGGAAACGGCGCGGTAGCGCCGCCTGATGACTGCCGGTGCGGCGTGTCAGGGGGGGGCTGAGCGGGGGCGGGGCTGCCCGTCGCAATTGCTTCGGGTAGTGCAGGCACCTATCTTTCGGCCTCCGTTCATGCCTGCCAATACCACATGAAATCATTCGGTGCCCTCCTGTGCTGGGGACTTTTGCTCATCAGACCCGAACCGGCAGCCGCTCAGGCGGAAACAGAAAAAGTGCTGGTAGAAAAAGCGGGGGTAGTGGAAGAGTACAGCGTACTGAAATCCGACAAAAGCGTGCGGCAGGGCTCCTACATTCGGTATCGGCCGATGGGACGGTTTCGGGGAGTGGCCGTATTTGAAACCGGTACGTTCGAAAAGGGCCTGCGGGAGGGCGAATGGCGGTGCTTTTCAGACGAATACCCCTGGAACAAGCTGCTGAGCAAGGGCAGCTACCACGCGGGCCTGCCCGAAGGATTGTGGCAGTACTACCATTGCTACTGGATAAAAAGCCACAGCACCACGGAGGAGCCTGCCAATGGCCGGAAAACCAAAGCGGGGTATCTGGTTTCGGTAACCGATACCACCGCCATGCTGCAAGCCAAAGGCATGAACTATGCCGGGGTGAAAGCCGGAGTCTGGGTGTATTACGATGCCCAAAGCAATATCATTCAGAAGGTTAACGAGTCGACTCACCAGTTGGTGTATTGGCGGCAGGGCGCGCGCGCGCCGGTAAGCGGCCCCGCTGCCGCCGAGAACCACCCCTTGTTGTACGTGGGCGGCAAATACCAGCTGCGGGATGCTATCTACCACCATGTCAATGCCTTTGCGCTGCTGCAGCATTACCAGGAGGGCAGCGCCGACTTCGTGTTCTCAGTCGATGCCCAGGGGCGCCAAACCCGATTCGCGCTGGCGGTGAACGTGCTGCCTAACCCATTCGAAGCATTCATTCTGTCGGGCTTGCGCAGCCTGCCCACTGCCTGGCTGCCACAGGTGGTAAACGGGCAGCCCGTTGCCGCCCAATACCGGGTACGGATAAGTATTCAGGAGAAGGACGACAACGCCCGGCTGTCGATAGACATGCTCGGCGACTGATTACGTCAGCAAAATAAGCCTTGCCGGTAGCGGCCGGGCCGCCGGCTTAGCCGGCCAGCTGCCGCGCTTCTGCGGCCGCCGCGAAGTGGCGCATGCGGTAGCAGTTCATGGCCGTGTCGCCGAGCTGCTCGATGAGCTTGTAGTTGGCCACCGCGCCCACGGCCGCCCCGATAACGGGCACCAGCTGGGCCATTTTGGCCAGGTCGATGTAGTCGCGGTACTCCTGCTGAAAGGTGCGCCAGTCGAACTCCTCCGCGTGCAGCGGCAGGGTGAGGCGGTAAGTGTCCCAGGCGGCAAGGCGGTGGTAGGTGATGTTGCGGGTGTGCTGGCTGCTGAAGGCGAGTTGGAACACGTAGAGCAGGTAGAGCCGCTCGGTGTAGTCGTGCACGTCGTAGCCGTAGAGGGCGGCGGTATCAAACAAGAGCTTGATTTTGAGGCCCAGCAGCAGCGGGAAATCGGCCAGGCCGAGCAGGAAGCCGCCCGCGCCGGTCACGGCCCCCTCGGCGGTGGCCATGGTGCGGTAGTCGCGGATGCGCACGCGCACCTCGGCCTCGCGGGTAGCGAAAGGGGCTTCCTGCAGCGGCTTGCTGGTGGTGTATTGGGAGCCGAACAGCACCCCGCGCACCATCTGCCGGATGGCGGCCGTGATGGCCTGGTGCACGCGCTCGGGCAGCAGGGCATTGAGCCGAACCTGCACCCGGTGGGCGAAATTATTGAGCCGCGAGGGCGGGCGCTGCATTTTCAGCTGCCAGGCGCGGAGCTCGACGCGGACGTGCTGTTCTTCGGGAGTCATGGGCAATAAAGGCGAAGCCGTCGCGAAGCTACGATGATTGGGCGGGGCGCTTTCGCAAAAAAATGCCTTGGTGCTGATGGGAATGCCATTGCGCCATAAGCGCAATGGCAATGGCCTTTTCAATAAGGAAGCGCTGCGCCACCTTGGCGTGGCCTGCCGGCGTGTCCGGCCGCGTATTCCACTGCCCGGAATGCTATGAAAAACCGGTTGATTCTGCTGCTCGGCGTACTCATTTCGTCGGCGGGTTTTGCGCAGTCCTGCACGGCCCTCACGCTGCCGCAGCTGCAGGCGTACGAGGGCCCGTACGAATACCCCAACCCCACCACGCTACGGGTAGCCGCCTCGCCCCGCGACCTGACGCTGTATGCCCTGATTGGCGACGGCCGCTACCCGCTGCGCGCCCTCGGCCCCGACCTTTTCGCCAATGCCAGCAACGACACCGTCAGCTTTCAGCGCGATGCCAGCGGGAAAGTCGCGTCCTACACCGTACACCGGCAGCTGTTTCATCTGCTGAAGCGGGACGTGCATTTTCCGCCGCAAATGTGGTACCCGCGCCTGCTGCCGGCCGGCAAGGCCTTTGTATATCATTACACGGCCCCGCCCAAAACCGCCGACGGCCTGCCCGTGGGTACGCTCCAAAACACCAGCCTCGACCCGGCGCTGCTGGCCACGATGGTGACAAAAATTGTGGACGGCAGCCTGCCCAACGTCCACAGCGTCATCATTATTAAAGAGGGCAAGCTGGTGTTTGAGGAGTATTTCTACGAGTACGGCCGCGAGACGCTGCACCCGCTGCGCTCGGCCACCAAGAGCTTTATTTCGGCCCTCACCGGCATTGCCATCGAGCAACAGCTGCTGAAAAGCGTGGACGAGCCCGTGGCTGCTTTCTTTCCCGAATACCGCCTGCGCAACGACTCGCCCGAAAAGCAGCGCATCAGCATCGGCAACGTGCTGGCCAACCAGAGCGGCCTCGATTGCGACATCAGCAACGAGCATTCGGTGGGCAACGAAACCACCATGGACTACTCGCGCGACTGGGTCAAGTTCACCCTCGACCTGCCCCTGAGCGACCACCCCGGCGGCAAGGGCATGTACTGTTCGGGCAACCCCATCACCGTGGGCCGCATCATCGAGAAGCAGGCTCGCCAGCCGCTGCCGGAGTTCGCCCGCAAAACCCTGTTCACGCCGTTGGGCATCAAGTCGTTCGACTGGCGCTTTCGGCCCGATTCGACCAGTGCCGAAACCTACTGCCAGCTGTCGTTGCGGCCCCGCGACATGGCCAGGTTTGGCCTGCTTTACCTTAACAAAGGCCAGTGGCAGGGCCGCCAGCTGGTGCCGGCTGCGTGGGTTGGCACGTCGCTGGCGCAGCACTCCGTGGTGCAGGGCGTGAGCTACGGCTACCTGTGGTGGCTGAAGTACCTGGACGTGGACGGCCGGCGCTACCACGGCGCCACGGCCTAGGGCAACGGCGGCCAGCGCATCTCGGTATGGCCCGAGCAAGGCCTGGTCGTCGTCGTGACGGGCGGCAACTACAACCAACAGTCGCCAGCCGATGAGATGATTGGCAAGTACGTGCTGGCCGCGTTTAAGTAGCTGCGCTCAGCAGGGCGTTCTTGTCCTACAGCGTGGCGGTTTGCGACGCCCGGTTTTCGCGGGGCTTCGTGACCAGGTAGTAATAGAGCAAAATGCCCAGCCCAATCAGAAACGGTATCAGGGCCAGGTGCTTACCCGTGATTTGCGGCGTAATCAGCACGGTGTCGAAGCCGAAAAACTCGCTGGTCATCCAGTAGGAGTTGGCCGTAATCCAGAACACGATGGCCAGGTTGTGGGCCAGCTCCGAGGCGTAGGCGCGGGTGCGCCAGGCAATGACGAGGGCAATGCCCAGCGTGGGCACTACCATGGCCAGGCCCAGCGGCCGCCACACCATGCACCAGGCAATGTCCTTCAGCAGCCAGAACAGGATGTGCGTGTTTTCCATCTTCCGGTACGTGGCCGGGATGCTGTACACTTCTTCGGAAACCGGGGGCGGGGGGGCGGGCATGGCGCAGGCGAAAGCCCAAAATTAAGCCAGCTAAACCCGTTCTCAGAAACAGCCAGGTCCTAATGCGTCACTACTACCCGCTGCCGGGCTATGCCCTGGCTGGTAGTGGCTTGCAGCAGGTAGATGCCGGGTGCTATGTCAGAAAGGGAAAGCGTGATTTCTGCCTGACGGGCGGGCAGCGTGTACCGACGTACTGTGCGGCCCTGCATATCGAGCAAGGTTATGGGTTGGGCAGTGCTCGAAACAGCCGTGGCCGGTACCCGTAGGGTGGTTTGCTGCTGGGCCGGGTTTGGGAAGACGTCCACTTCCGGCACGGCCGCAAAAGCCGGGCGCGTGGCCAGCAGCGTGTTGCTGATGCGCACCAAACTGCCGCACATCTGGCCGCTCACACTGGTAAGACCGCCGTAAAGCAGAACTTTGCCATCCTGTGGCTGCAGTATTACGTTGATGGTCGCACCACTGAAAATGCTCTGCGGGACGTCTACGTTGGGAAACGTGTTATCGAGGCTGCCGTCCACATTCAGGCGGCGCAGCCGAAAAATCGGCTCCACAAGAGAACTGTTAGTGGTTGGCTGCAGACCACCCAGAATGCGGCCATCGGGCTGGACGGCAACGGTATACAAGGCCGCTGCTGCCGTGAAGGAGGGGTCGGGCTGGCCGCTGGGCAGCAAGCGCAACAGCCCATTAGGCGCTGGGTAGCCGTTGAAGCTGGTGAAATTGCCATGAATAAGGGCCTGGCCATTTGGTTGCAGCCGGGCCAGGTAATAGGCGTTGGGACCGACGCCACTGCCAATGGAAAACGTATTATCGATGGCTCCAGTGGTAGCCAGAAGGCGCACCAGATACGTGCCGTTGTTGTCGTACCATTGCACAACTGGCTGGCCATTGGGCTGCACCCCGGCCAGGAAATGGCTTCTGAGGCCTCCCACCATCCGCCACGGAGCCCCGGGCAGGGTGAAGGCTTGGTCGAGTGCACCCGTAGCCGATACCCTCGCAAAGCCAAGTCGGGGCTGGCCATTCACCTCCGTAAAATCACCGAGCAGCAACACATCGCCGTTGGGCAGCGGCGTTATCTCAGCAAAATAACTGGAGTTGATGAAAGGGGGATAAGTGAAGCTAACCGGGGTGAAGCTGGTATCGAGGGTTCCGTTGGCCAGCAGCCGCAACACCTTATAATCGGCGTTGCTGGACGAGTTGAAACTTTGCCCCGCCACGTAAATGCGCCCATCGGGTATCACCGTTGTGCTGATGGCACTGAAAGTATAAGGCGACAAATTCAGCGCCACCGACCCTACGTAGCTTCCGCTGCTGTTGAGGCGTTGTAACACACTGTTGTTGGCCAGGGGAGTGCCGTTAATGGAGGAGGCAAACACGTTATCAAGGAGGATATCGCCGTTGCTCAAAGCAGTGGCCCCGTTGAAACCACCGCTGAATTCAATCACCGGGTTGTAAGCCGCATCTACCTGAGTCGCGCTGGCATTGAGACGGGCCAGGCCGGTGCGGGCCACGCCGGCAAAGGCGGCGAAACTGCCGCCGACGAGCAGTTGCCCGTTGGGCAGCTCCAGTATATCGTAAATGATGTTGGGCAGGCCGGGTGCGGTAGTGGGAGCAGTAGGCCCGAAGCTGGTATCGAGCACGCCTGTGGCGCTGATTTTGGCCACGCCGCCGCGCGCGGTACCGTTGTAGGAAGTAAAGGTGCCGCAGGCCAGGATGGTGCCATCTGCCCGCAGGTGTATATTGAAGATGCCGGAGGAGGCGGCTACCGGGCTAAGCACGCCGGGCGTGAAGCTGGTATCGCGGGTGCCATCGGCATTGAGCCGGACGAGGGCTCCGCCGGCCTGCCCGTTTACCTGTGTAAACAGGCCGCCTACCAGCAGCTTGCCATCGGGCTGGCGCACCAGGGTGCGCACCGAGCCATTGGTGCCGGTGCTCAAAAACGTGTTGTCAAGGCTGCCGTCGGCGTTGAGTCGTACCAGATTGTTGGCGGTCTGCCCATTCACGCGGGCGAAGCTGCCCCCCACCACAATCTTGCCATCGGGCTGCACCAGTATGGTTTCCGAGGTGCCGCTGCTGGGGCTGGTGGGTGCTCCGGTGGCTGTAAAACCCAACGTGCCCACGCTAAAGCTCGCATCGAGGGTGCCGTTGGCATTGAGGCGCAGCAGATTGGCGGCCGCCTGTCCGTTATACCGGTCCAGGTTTCCACCTACCAGAATTTTGTCATCGGGCTGCACGGCCAGGGTCCGGATGTTATTGGCAAAATTGGTCGATGATGAACTTACCTGCTCATTATACGTGAGGCCCTCCCCACCGGCATTGAAGGTAGCATCGACACTGCCCGTTGCATTGAGGCGCACGAGGTTTCCGGTCAGCACCCCATTGTAGGTACGGGTGAACGCGCAGCCTACCAGAATTTTGCCGGTGCTTTGCAGCGCCAATGTCACCACACTACCGCTACTACTCTCCGTGCCCGTCCCGGTTTGGGCCGCAAACGCTACATCGGGGGTACCATCGGGGTTGAGCCGGCGCATGCGGCTCACCCGTTGGTTATCGATGAGGGTATAATTGCCTCCCGTCAGGATTTTGCCGTCAGGCTGTTGCAGCATTGCCCGGACCGGGTAGATGCCACTGGATGGGGGAACCGGCCTAAGAAGCGTGGGCGTGAACGTGGGGTCAAGTACACTTTGGGCAGTGGCCGGAGCAGAGGCCAGCAGTACGAATCCACAAACGGTGGATAGAAAAGAGTAGAAAGGTTTCAACATGCGCGGCAGTCGGTGAAAGGAAAAATCTCTCGCAAGATACAGTTCCTATCGGGTCCGCTGAGCAGCAAAAATTACTTCTTCTATACTTAAACTAAGTGCCTGGAAAATAAGCGCGACGCTAAGCCGGCTCGGCCACGCCCAGCGCCTGCAGCTGCGCCCGGTACTTGTCGTAAATCACCCGCAAGTCGGCGTTGTGCGTGGCGGCATCGACGCCAATGCTCACGTTGCGGGCATGGAAGCGGTGCAGGTGGCTGATGTGCGGGCACACCACCGGCAGCTGCCCGGCCAGCAGAAAGCGCACGTAGAGGTCCAGGTCCTCGGCCATCTTCAGCGCGCCGTCGTAGCCGCCCACCTCGTCCACAAAAGCGCGGCTGTAGCACACGTTGCCCTGAATGAAATGCTCGGCCCGGAAAATGGCCCGGAGCATGGCCGTGGGCGAGTCGAACTGCCAGGCGTAATAATCCTCGTTGGGCAGGTAGCGGCCGTGCTCGTTCACGCGCAGAAAGTCGGCCACGAACCAGGCCCGGCCGGGGTTGGCGTTGATTTGGGTGGCGTAGTGAAACAGCGTGCGCTGCAGCAGGATGTCGTCGTCGTCGAGCGGCACAATCCAGCCGTCGGGCATGGTTTCGCGGATGAGCTGGTTGCGGGCCAGCCCGGCCAGCTCGCGGCCGGGCGTGTGCCAGTGGCGCAGCGCCGGGCCGGGCCGGGCGGCGGCATCGCGCAGGTAAGCGGCTGTGCCATCGCGCGAGCCGTTGTCAAGAATCAGGTGCTCAAAGGAGAAATCGAGCGGCGCGCTGATGGAGGCGCGGACGCTGGCCACGGCTTCGGGCAGCAGCTCGCGGCGCTGGTGCGTGGGGGTAATGATGGTGAAGTGCATGCCCGGTTGTTCGGGCAGCCGGCCGAAAAGGTTGTCGCCAGCGGCCCGCTACTTCGTGCTGATTTTGTCTTTCAGCCAGGTATTCAGCTCGCCGGCCGCGGCCAAATCGCGCACCTTGTCCAGCGGTTTAATGGTGCCCATGCCGCCCAGGGCATACACTTTCAGCATGGCCTGCACGCCTTCCGCATTGAGCATGAGCGGGTCCGCTACGCCGGGGTGCTGCAGGCTGTAGCGCGTCCAGCCGCCCATGAAGGCCATGAGCAGGTCGGTTTGCTTGCCGTATAGCTCGCCCAGGTAGGGCTGCAGGCCGATGGATACTTTGGGGCTGCCGCTGGCCCATTCCAGCAGAAACCGCTGGGCCTGCTTGCGCCGGCTTACGTCCTGGTTCACGGGCGTGGCTTCCAGCCAGTTGATGGTGCTGATAACCTGGGGCTCGTATCTGGCGAAGTCGTCGGGCTTGCTGAACGAGTATTGTGCGGGCACGTCGAAGGTTTGGGCCGAGGCCACCGCAGGGAGGCCGCCAAGCAGGAACGCAAGCAGGAGCTTTTTCATGAAAAAAAGAGGGGGGAACAAGGAACGGGCTCAAGGTAGGCAGCCGGTGGCAAATAGTGGCACGGGCCAACCGGCCGCCGCCGGCAAATAGTGGCACGGGCCAACCGGCCGCCGCCGGCAACCCGCGCCGCTGCATTACCTTGCCCGCCATGACAACACCGGCTATTTTCAACTGGAGCGGCGGCAAAGACTCGGCCCTGGCCCTCTACTACGTGCGCCAGCAGGGGCAATACGAAATCCAGACGCTGCTCACCACCGTCAGCGAGCCCTACCAGCGCATCTCCATGCACGGCGTGCGCACGGCCCTGCTCGACCGGCAGGCCGCCGCCCTCGGGCTGCCCTGCCGCAAGCTCTTTCTGCCCGAGATGCCCGGCATGGAGGCCTACGAAGCCCTGATGGCCGGCACCATGCAGGAGCTGAAAAGCGAGGGGGCTGCGGCGTCCATCTTCGGCGATATTTTCCTGGAAGACCTGCGGCAGTACCGCGAAAGCAAGCTGGCCGAGCTGGATTTGCGGGCCGTGTTCCCGCTCTGGGGCCGGCCCACGGCGGAGCTCATCCGGGAGTTTATCGGGCTGGGCTTCAAAACCATCACCACCTGCGTGAACGAGAAGTACCTGGACCGCAGCTTCGTGGGCCGGGTCATCGACGAGGATTTTCTGCGCGACCTGCCCGCCAACGTGGACCCCTGCGGCGAAAACGGCGAGTTCCACACCTTCGTCTTCGACGGGCCGCTGTTCAGCCAGCCCATTGGGTTTGAGAAGGGCGAAATCGTGCACCGCACCTACGCCGCGCCCGCTGCCGCGCCCGCTGCCGCGCCCGCTGCCGCGCCCGCTGCCAACGATGCTGACTACGAGTGCGGCGACCGCACCGACCCCAGCCCGTTCGACACGGGCTTCTGGTACTGCGATTTGCTGTAGAAACGGCCCCTCAGGTACCAGCCGCGTCCAGCGTGCGGCTCAGGGCCAGCGCATCCTGCACAATGGCTGCGGGGTAGCCGGCGCGGGCCAGCAGCCGGATGGCGTTGCGGGTGCGCAGCGGGCCGGGCTTCAGCCGGTAGTCGAAGTACCAGTCGGCCTCGGTCACGGTTTCGGAGAAATGATATTCCGTGAAAGCCGGGTGCAGCAGCGCGCCCAGCTCGCCGTCGTGGGTGGAGGCCACCACCAGGCTGCGCGGCTGCAGATAGGCCAGCACCGCCCGGGTAGCGGCAATGCGCTCCACGGTATTGGTGCCCTTAAACAGCTCATCCAGAATAAACAGATAGCCGCCGCTACCTTCGGCCGCCCGCACAAAACCCAGCACGGCTTCGGCCTCGGCAAAGTAGTAGCTCTTGCCTTCGGGCAGGTTGTCGGCCAGGTTGATGCTCGACACTACGCGCCGGAAAGGCGCCGTGTAGGCGGCGGCCGGGCAGGTGGCAATGGTCTGGGCCAGCAGGGCATTGAGGCCGATGGCGCGCATGAACGTGGTTTTGCCCGACATGTTGGAGCCCGTGAGCAGGACGCTGGCTGCCTGCACGGCCAGGTCGTTGGGCACGCAGCCGGGCACCAGCGGGTTGTAGGCTCCCACGAGGCGCAGGCCGGAGCCCTCGGCTTCGAACTGCGGGGCGCAGTGCGGGTGCCGGGCCCGAAAGCCGGCCACGGCAATGGCACAGTCCACGTAGCCCACGGCCTCGAACACGGCCCGAATGGCAGCGGCGTGCCGCTCCACCTGGCGGCGGCAGCTGTGGTACACGATGAAATCGAGCAGCAGCACAATCTTGAGGTATTGCAGCAGCAGCCAGGGCAGCATCGTGATATCGCCCTGCAGCTGGCCCTCAACCTGCAGAAATGCCACTTTATTCACAATCGAGCCGAGCCGGGCCAGCGGCTCTGCCAGGTGCCGGAGCGGAGGCAGCGGCAAGCTCAGCTGCGCCAGGCCGCGCCCCGCCCGGTACAGGCTGCCGAGCTGCAGCACCGGCCGGATACCCACCGCAATGTGCGGCCGGTACATAAAATGCAGCAGCGTGTGCAGCAGAAACAACCCGCCGGTCAGCAGCCACAGCCCCGGCTGCCAGAAGCCGCCCACCAACGTGGCCAGCAGCAGCAGCACCAGGGCCGGGGCGGCGGCGGCCCAGGGCAGGGCGGGCAGGGCATTGCCGGTCAGCAGGTCGGTGAGGTAGTAGGCCTCGGTAGAAGTGAGGCGGCTGAGGGCCAGCTGCGCCCCGCCGCGTGGCGCGGGCTGCTCCGCAAAAAAGCAGGCGGCTTCGTCGAACTCCCGCAGCGCATTGGCCTCGTTCAGGGGGCTGCGCAGGCGGTGGTAGAGGCACTGCTGGCCCACCTTGCTCACCGTGCCATCGAGGAGCGTGAACAGCTCCTCGCCGTTGAGGTCGGTCCAGGTTTGCTGGTCGAGGCGGTGGTAGGCGGGCTCGGCCTGCACCGTTTCGTGGTAGCGGGCAATGAGCGGGAAGTTGCGGAAGCGCGGCGTGGGCTGGCGCCACTCGGCGTCGAAAGCAGCCAGCTTCCTGGAGGTTGAGGTCCACATGAGTAGGCGAGGGGCTCCTCCCCAACGCGGGCCGGCAGCGGGGCAAAAGTACGGACCGCCGCCGCCTGTCCCTGCCGAACCTTAGCCCGTTTGTGCCGTACTTGGCGGGCTCATCGTCCGTCGATTACCGGCCTCGCCCCCTAGTTGTTGCCCCCGAAAACATGCCGCTCACGCTCCGCAAAACATTAAAAGTTACGGGTTATGCCCTGGGCTCGCTGGTGGGCGTGGCCGCCCTGTACCTGGGCACGGCCGTGGTGCTCTCGGCCATTCCGGTCGAGAAAAAGCAGCCCGGCGCTCCCGCCGATGTCACCGTGTTCCTGCACACCAACGGCGTGCACACCGACATCGTGCTGCCCATCAAAACCGCTCAGATTGACTGGAGCCGGCAGCTGCCCTTCGCCAACATTCCCTCACAGGACAGCACCATGCGCTACATCGCCTTCGGCTGGGGCGACAAGGGCTTTTACCTCGACACGCCCACCTGGGCCGACCTCAAGTTCAGCACCGCCTTCGTGGCTGCGTTCTGGCTGGGCTCCTCGGCCATGCACACCACCTATTTCCACCGCCTCGCGCCCGGCCCCGAAACCATTCCCCTGCAGCTCAGCCAGGCCGAGTACGCGCAGCTCATTGCCTACATCCAGCAGAGCTTCGCCCTCGACGCGGCCGGCAACGTGCAGCACATCAAAGGCCACAGCTACGGCCCCGACGATGCCTTCTACGAAGCCCACCGCGTGTACAGCTTCCTCTACACCTGCAATACCTGGACGAATAACGCCCTGAAAGCCTGCGGCCAGCGCGCCTGCCTCTGGACCCCTTCGGACAAGGGCATCTTCCACCTCTACGGCCGGTAGGCGGGCGACGTGCGCGCTGCGAAGCCGCGCTACAACAAACCGGCCCCGCCGGCTGCAAAGCCAACGGGGCCATAAGGGATGAAACCATCGGGCTGACGGCCTTCGGGGCCTAGTTCAGCCACACATCCGCCACCTGCTCGAAGCGGTGCGCGGCAAACGCGCCATAGGGCCGCTCGGCGTAGAAGCCAAGGATGTGGACCTGCGGCATGCCCGTGCGAGCGTGCGGCAGCACGCGCACGGCATACACGCGGCCGGCCACGGGCCAGTCGCCAACGTAGTCGGCCGGGCGTTGCGCATCGTTCACACAACGGGCAAATTGCTGCAAAGGCAGCGGCGTGGGAAGCTTGACGTTTGACATACCCAAAGATACTGATTTTACAGAAAAACTAAAAAAGTTGGTAGCAATATTTTTTATTCTTTTTCGCAGATTTAAGGCTTTAATCTGATTTTAATACATGATTTTCCCGTGAAGTCTGCTCATGTACGCTAGCCGGCCGGGCATGGATTGAGCAGTGCCTGAAAAACCATTAACTAATTTAGTTAGTAATTAGCAAAGCTAGATTTTCAGGATAGACGCGGGAAAACAATTATGCTTGCATCACTTCACGATTTTATTTCGGCCACGCTGCTTGGTACTCGGGCGCTGCCGCTGTTCGGTTGCCCGGTGCCGGCCGGCTTCCCCTCGCCCGCCGACGACCACCTCGAAGGTCCGTTCGACCTCACGCGGCACCTGTTCCGCAACCCGGCCTCCACGTTTCTGGCCCGCGTCAGCGGCGATTCCATGACCGGGGCCGGCATCCATCCCGGCGACCTCGTGGCCGTAGACCGCGCCCTGCGGGCCGGCCACGGCAGCATTGTGGTGGCCGTGGTGGAGGGCGAGCACACCCTCAAGCGCCTGCAGTTCCGAAGCGGCCAGCCCTGGCTGGTGGCCGAAAATGCCCGCTACGCGCCCCTGCCCGTGGGCCCCGATGCGGGCCTGGTGGTGTGGGGCGTGGTGACGCACGTTATTCATTCGTTGGCGGATGGGGCGGTGGTGAGCAGATAGCCGGCGAGTGCATCAAAAGTGGAATATCTCTTTTACTTAATGCTGGTAATGTCGATGAATAAGGGCTATTCATCGGCGAGCCTTTGAATACAACCGGATGTACGCGCTGGTCGACTGCAATAATTTTTACGTTTCCTGCGAGCGGGTTTTTGCCCCGCAGCTGGAAGGGCGGCCGGTGGTGGTGCTCTCGAACAACGACGGCTGCCTCATCTCCCGCTCGCAGGAAGCCAAGGACCTGGGCCTGAAAATGGGCGAGCCCTACCACCTGGCGCGCCCCCTGCTGGAGCAGCACGGGGTGCGCGTTTTCTCCTCCAACTACGCCCTGTATGGCGACATGAGCCGCCGCGTGGTGCAGGTGCTCAGCCGTTTCGCGGCGGGCGTGGAGGTGTATTCCATCGACGAAGCCTTCCTGGATTTTGCGGGCATGAGCCTGCTCGCGCCCGACCTGCTGACGTACGGAAGGGAGGTGCGCGACACCGTGCGGCAGCACACCGGCATTCCGACCTGCGTGGGCATTGCTCCCACCAAAACCCTGGCCAAGCTAGCCAACCGCCTCGCCCGCCAGCACGGCACGCACGGCGTGCTGCTGCTCGAAGCGCCGGCGCAGTGGCAGCAAGCCCTGGCGCTGGCCCCGGTAGCAAGCATCTGGGGCGTGGGCCGCCGCTACGCCCGCAAGCTGCGGGACATGAACATCAACACCGGGGCCGAGCTGGCGGCGCTGCCCGAGCACTGGCTGCGCCGCCACATGGGCGGCGTGGTGGGCCAGCGGCTGTGGCGCGAGCTGCACGGCCAGCCCTGCCACGACTGGAACCCCGCCGAGTGGGACGAAGCCGATGAGCCGCTGCATGCCGGCCGTGCCGGCCGCCACAGCGCCGTGTGCTCCCGCTCCTTCGGCCGGCCCCAGCGCGAGGCCGCCGCGCTGGCCGAAGCCGTGGCCACCTTTGCCGCCACAGCGGCCGAGAAGCTGCGCCGCCACGGCCTTGTGGCGCATTTGGTTACCGTCATTCTGGGCACCGACAGGTATGCGCCCGCGGCGGGCCCCAGCACGCATACCATCCCCGTGCCCTTGCCCAATGCCACCAGCGACCTGACCCTGCTCACCCGCGCCGCCCTGCAGGGCCTGCACCGGCTGCGCCGCCCGGGCGTGGCCTATCACCGCGCCGGGGTGCTGCTGAGTGGGTTGGAGCCGGCCGGGCAGGCGGCGCAGCTGCAGTTGTTTGCGCCGGGTCCGGCGGGCCCGCCCCGCAGCGAGAAGCTGATGGCCGCGCTCGATGGCCTCAATGCCCGCTTCGGCCGGCAGCTGGTGCGGCTGGCGGCGGCCGGCGTGGCCAAAGACGAGCAGGGCCACGACCAGCCGCCCGCCTGGGCCGGCCGCGCAGCCCACCGCTCGCCGCGCTACACCACGGGCTGGCACGAGCTGTGGCAGGTGCGGTAAGGGCTAGCGAACCTCTATCGGGCGTGCTACGGCACCGGTTTGCCCCTGCGCCCGCAGCAGGTACAGGCCCGGCGCGAGGCCGGCCAGGTTCAGGCTGGTAGAGGTGCTGGTAGAGGGCTGACGCAATACGGCCTGGCCCAGCGCATTCAGCACCCGGATTTCCAGCAGCCCGAAGCTGCCGGGCAACTCCACCCGCAACAGGCCGGCCGTCGGGTTGGGATATACCTCGAAGCCCGCCAATGCAGCGGCGGGCCGGCTGGGCAGCACGGTGGCGTAAGTGGTGGCCGCCGCGTCGGCAGCGGCCTGCAGCTGCGCCAGAGTGGGCGCGGCCAGCACGGCAAAAGCCACCGTGGCGGAGTCGCCGGGGGCCAGCCGGGCGAGGCGGGTGCCCACTACCTGCGTCACATCGGCACCGCCGGGCAGGCCGGCGCTGCGCTGGGCGCGGGCGGTGCCGCTGCTCAGGGTCAGGAACTTTTCGGCAAGGGAAAATCCGTCGGCCAGCCGTACGGGCGAGCCCGCCGGGGCGCTGCTGTTGATGGAATACACGGCCGGCGTGCCGCCGCGCAGCAGCCGGATGCCGGCGTATTGGGCGGGCACAGAGGCTGTCGTGGGCTGGCCCAGGGCGTAGCAGTAGCCCAGCGCGCGGGTGGTGTCGTAGTCGGCGGCGTTGCGGGCGGCCCCATCGGGATTGGGCAGGTCCCAATCGGTGAAAATGCCGGCGTAGAGTGGCTTCAGCGTATCAGCCGTGAGGTTTTTGAGCGCATATTCCAGCACCACGAAGTCGCGGCGGCCGGCCGTGGCCCAGGCGTAGGCCCGCTGGCGCACGGCCACGCCCACGCTCCGGATGCGGCTGCCCGCCACCGGAATGGTGTCCTGAAACGCCACGCGGGCTTCCTGGTCGGCGCGGGGGCCGGGCTGCTGGCGGGCAGCCTGGCGCAGGCTGAAAAACGACTGCCGCGACTGCCCCCCGCTGCTCCGGATGCGGTCCGACACGCGGGTGGGCGAGGTGGCCAGCAGCAGGCCGCCTTCGCTCAGAATATTGCCGCTGGTGCGGTAGGTGAGGCCCGCGCCCACGGTGCCGGCCAGGTTGTCGTAGGCCAGACTGCCCCGGCTGGTCAGCGTCACGGCCAGGTCGTTGGCGTTCAGCACCACGTAGTCGGGGTTCAGCACGAGGTCCACGTACTGGTCGTACTGAAAGCCGCCGGTGGCCGTGAGGCGGTAGCGCAGCGTGGCGGTGGTGTTCAGCGGAATGCCGCTGGCGGCCACGGCCAGCCGGAAGGGCGCGGCGGCGTTATCGGCCCGGGCCAGCGTGCCCAGGCTGCCCACCGCAAAGCTGCCCGCCCGCACCGTGAGGTAGGGCGAGAGCGAGGTGAGCGTGACGGTGAGGCCCGCCACCGGGGCCAGCAGGTTCTGCACGGCGGTGGTCAGGCGCAGGGTGTCGCCGGGGGCGTAGGCGGGGCGGGCGGGGGCAAAGGTGCTGGCCGTCACGCGGGCTTCCTGCACGCTGGCGCGGGCGAGGGCCTGCACCATGTTCAGCCGGCCGGTGCCCAGGCGGCCTGCCCAGGTCGTGTTCAGCGCATCAACGTTATCGGTGGTCTGGCGCAGGCGGGCGGCCACCTGGTCGGCGTTGTAGGTGGGAAACTGCCGGCGCACCAGCGCCGCCGCCGCCGCCACCATGGGCGCGGCAAACGAGGTGCCGCCCACGGCCGTGTAGTCGTTGTCGGCCGGGCCGCCGCCGTTGGCGGCGTGGTAGCCATACACGGTGAGAATGCTCACGCCCGGCGCCACCAGGTCCACGCGGTGGCTGAACGTGGCGCTGCCCACCTTGCGGTCGGTATTATCGACGCCCGATACCGACACCACGTGGTCGTAGGAAGCGGGATAGAAGAGCAGGTCGGCGTTGGTGTTGCCGGCGGCGGCCACCAGCACCGCGTCGCGGTTCACGGCGGCGTAGGTAACGACGTCCTGCTCGAAGCGCGAATAGCCGCCCGGCCCGCCCCAGCTCATGTTGATGACCTGGCAGCCGTGGTCGGCCGCGTACACAATGGCCTCGTAGCCAGCGAAGGAGCCGGTGGCCGTGTTCGGGTAAATATTGAGCGGCAGAAACCGGCAGCGGTTGCCCACGCCGGCCAGGCCCGTGCCGTTATCGGCCCGCGCCGACGACACGCCCGCCACCAGCGAGCCGTGCACGATGGCCACGTCGTAGCCGGGGTCGTTGTCGTTGTTGGCCAGGTCCCAGCCCGTGAAATTGTCCACGTAGCCGTCGCCATCGTCATCGAGGCCGTTGATGGGGTCGGCGTAGTTGTGCTTAATCTGGGGGGCCAGGTCGAGGTGCGTGAGGCGCACGCCGCCGTCGGTGATGCCGATGACGATGCTGCTGTCGCCGCGCGTCACGTCCCAGGCGCGGTAGGCCTTTATCTGCTTGAGGTAGTATTGGCTGGCCGTGAGGCTGGTGAGCGTGGAGTCGGCCAGCGGGTCGTTGGGCTGGTAGAGCGGCTCGCGAATGTAGAGCGGCTCCACGTACTCCACCGCGCCGGTGGCCAGCAGCTGGGCGCGGGCCTTGTCGAACGCCGTGGCGGTCTGGCACTGGTAGATGCCGCGCAGGTCCACGCTGCCGGGCCGCTCGGGGCTGGGGGCCAGCGCGTGCGGGAATTTCTGCTGAATGGCCGTCGCGCTCAGCGCATTCAGGGCGGCTTCCAGCGCGGCCGGCGTGTGGCCGGGCCGCAGCTTCAAAACCAGCCGGCCGGGAATGGTGGGCGGTGTTGCCAGTATCCGGCCGGAGAAGGATAATCCAATTAATAAGGCGAATAAAAACAGGCGTAACGTGTTTTTCATCAG
This sequence comes from Hymenobacter daeguensis, assembly GCF_054780555.1. Taxonomy (NCBI): domain Bacteria; kingdom Pseudomonadati; phylum Bacteroidota; class Cytophagia; order Cytophagales; family Hymenobacteraceae; genus Hymenobacter; species Hymenobacter daeguensis. The sequence goes on along the minus strand of NZ_BAAGWC010000001.1, from coordinate 458,348 downwards.
GCAGAAGGATAACCGTAGTGGATAATGGTAAAGATAGTTTCTACGTAATTCAACCCCGCGCAGGATGCTGGCGGCAGGGGGGATACAAAAAAAGCGCCGCTGCTTCCGGCAAAGCAGCGGCGCTTGAGCTGAAGGCCCTCCTGGGCTAGCTGCGCGGGTTGTAATACTTGTAAGCCGGCGCGGACTTGGTCGTTTTGAAGACGCCGGCCTTGTGGGGGTGCAGGTCGATGACCGGGCGAATGCTCTGGCTGCGGAATCGCGCCTTCGTGGCTTTGCCCCGGCCCGATTCGCTGGTGTGCGAGTAGGCCCGCTTAGACCGGGCGCCGGGACCCGGCTTGGCAGTGGCAACAGTGGCTGCCCCCATGCAGAGGGCCAGCAGCAGGGAGAAGAAATAGGTTTTCATGACCGTAGGAACAAGGTGGGGAAGAAAACCGGCAGCATCCTTGCCGCCGGCATTATTTCGTATTGATGGCATTTACGCAATAGTTTTTAGGGTGTTGCAAATACCTGATTTAAGTTAATAACAAAAGCGAAATACAAGGATAATTCCAAGTGAATTAGCCGCTGAAACCTTGTCTATAGCTTTGTAAAGTAGATTTTATCAGGTTATGCCATGCGCCGTACTCTTATCCTCATCAGCCTGCTTGTGGCCGTAGCGGGCGGCCGGGCCATGGCCCAGGTGGCGACTGCCGATGCCACGGCCATGCAGGTAGAGGGCGGCCACGCGACTGCCGCCGCGCCCACCGTCTACTTCACCGCCGAGGAGCTGCCGACCTTTCCCGGCGGCGATGCGGCGCTGCTGAAATTCCTGAGCAGCCGCCTCAACTACCCCGCCGCCGCCCTCGACCGCCACCTCTCCGGCAAAGTGTACCTCACCTTTGTGGTCGACCCCGAAGGCCACCTCCACGACCCGCACGTGGTGCGCGGCCTCGGCGCCGGCCTCGACGAAGAAGCCCTGCGCCTCGTGCGCCTCATGCCCTGGTGGAACCCCGGCAAGGTGCACGGCCAGCCCGTGTGGGTGAGCGTGACCATGCCCATCGTATTCCGGGCCCTGTGAGGCAAGGTGGTGAAACGATGAATGCCATCGCCTGTCATCCTGAGCGCAGCGAAGGACCTTATCACCGCTGAACAGCTGGCTTTTGCGTGATAAGGTGCTTCGCTCCGCTCAGGATGACAGGCGGTTTCAGGAAGCGAAACGCGCCGGGAGGCCGGCCTCCCGCGCCAGCGGGGCAGCCCCCGACAGCCACAGCGCGGCCAGCACGGCATTGGCCGTTTCGGCCAGCTCCAGGTGCAGGTCTTCGTGCAGCCGCGTGGTTTGTTTGAGCGCCTCCTGGGTGCGCCTGGTGAGGTGCTGAAGCAGCGGCTGGGTGGGGCCGTGCAGGCGCGCCGTGAGCTCGGACTGGTGGCGAAACACATTGGCCAGCAGGCGCCAGCTCAGCTCGGCTTCGCCGAAGGCATCGTCGGTAATCTTAGCGTGGTAGGCCAGCCGGGCCTGGAGCTGCCGCAGAATCACGAGCAGGTCGTTGGGGGTGGGGTGGAAGCCGCGCACGGGGTCGTCGACCTGGGTGCGGAGCACGGCGCGGCGGGTTTCCAGCGCCTCCGGGCCTTCGAGCAGGCGGTAGGCCAGCTGCTCGGTGAGCACGGCATCCTGCGCCACGAGGCGGGCCAGGAGCTGGTCTTTTTCACGCTCGGGCAGGCTGAACAGGGCGCGGCGCAGGTCGGGGGAGAGGGCGGGCATGGGGGCAGAAACTAATCTTATTTTATCAGCGTCAAATCATACGTCAGGCCCAGGCGGAAGCCGTTGTTGAACTCGTAGACCGGGAAGCTGGTGATGGGGTCGGGGTCGTAGTGCTGGGTGATTTGGTTGAGGTATTGCAGCTCCAGGCGGAAGTTTTCCTGAAAGCGGTAGCCCACGCCGCCGGCCAGGCGGTTCTGGTTGAAGACGTTGCCGGTGATTTCGCGGCCGAAGTTGAGAAACACCTCATCGAAACCGGTGAGGTACCATTCACCGTCGTCGAGGGTGGGGCCCTGCAGCGGGAATTCGACCGCCAGTTGGTAGCGGATGCGGTTCTGCCGCTGCCACACGCTGGAGTTGCTGAGCGGGCCGCTGGCGCCGGGCACCCCAATCCAGCGCTGCTCCAGGCGCACGCGCTGCGCCAGGCTGAACCGGCCCAGGGTGTCGCTCAGGGTCACGTCTTCGTAGAAGCGGTGCTCGGGGTAGGTGCCGGCATCGGCCACGGGGTGCCGGCCGTAGGGGTGGGTGTTGAGGAAGGTGTAGCCGCCGCCCAGCTTCAGGCGGGGCAGCACCTGGTAGCCCAGGCCGCCGCGCAGCAGCGACTGCTGCCAGTCGGTGACGAGGTGCGTGCGCCGGGCCTGGTACTCGGTGTGGATAGTCCAGCGCGGCCCCAGCTTATGGTCGCCCTGGTACACGTACCAGCCAACGGCGTTGAAATCATCAATCCGGTTGACCTGCTGGGCGGCCACCGGCCGGGCCGCCCCATAACAAACGGCCACAAAAAAGGGTAAGTAGCACTTCATACGGCAAGATGCCTCCAATTGAGGCAATGCCCCGTTTCTGACAGCCCAGGCCAATGCCGCCCCGCCGTTTTCTCCTCTAACGTCGAATATGCCCCCACGTTTCCTCTTGCCGCCCGCCCTGCTGGTAGGGCTGCTGCCCGCTGCCCGCGCCCAGACGCCGGCCGACACCACCCGCACCGTGGCCCTGCCCGATGTGCCCATCACCGGCTACGGCCAGCGGCTGCCGCTGCGCCGCACCGCCGCCGCCGTGGGCGTGCTCGATGCCCGCGTGCTTGAGCAGTTCAGCCCCACGGCCCTCACGCAGGCCGTAAACACGCTGCCCGGCGTGCGGCTGGAGGAGCGCGCCACGGCCAGCTACCGGCTCAGCATTCGGGGCAGCACGCTGCGCTCGCCGTTTGGGGTGCGCAACGTGAAGGTGTACTACAACGGCATCCCCTTCACCGAGGCCGGCGGCAGCACGCCGCTCAACCTGCTCGACCCCGGCATCATCGGGCGGCTGGAGGTGCTGAAAGGGCCGGCCGGCAGCGTGTATGGCGCGGGCACTGGTGGCGTGGCGCTGTTTGGCACGCCGGAAGTGCTGCCGGGCAGCAGCCGGGTGGCGGTGGGCGCGGCGGTGGGCAGCTACGGCCTGCGCCGCAGCACCGTCACGGCCGAAACGGGCAGCGCCGGCACCAGCATCCGGGCGCAGTACGCGCACCAGGAGCTCGACGGCTACCGCCAGCAAAGCGCCCTGCGGCGCGACGTTTTCGCCCTCGATGCCCGCACCGTGGCCGGCTCCAAAACCACGCTGGCCGCGCATTTTCTCTACACCGACATCAGCTACCAGCTGCCCGGCGGCCTCACGCGGGCGCAGTTCGAGGCCGACCCCCGGCAGGCGCGGCCGGGCACGGCCACCGCGCCCGGCACGGTGGCGCAGCAGGCGTTTTATGCCTCGCGCACGGGCCTGTTGGGGCTCACGCACGAGTACCGGTTCACCGATAAGCTGGCGCTGCAAACCACGCTCTACGGCAGCGGCACGGTCATTCGCACGCCGTATCTGGTCGATTATGAGCGCAACACCGGCGTGGGCCTGGGCGGGCGCACGGCCCTAAGCTACCGCACCGCGCTGGCCGGCCGGGTGCTGCGCCTGCAGGGCGGCGGCGAGTTTCAGGCCGGCTTCACCGATGGGCGCAGCTACCAGAACAACGGCGGCACGCCCGGCGCGCTCCGCTACAACGACGAAATCACCACCACCACCGGCTTCGTCTTCGCGCAGGCCGACTATGAGCTGCCGGCCGATTTCCAGCTGACCGTGGCGGCCAGCTACAACCGCCTGCGCCACCGCATTGCGCGGGTGAGCGACGCGGCCGCCAACCCCGGCGGCTACGAGTTCGGCCGCGACTTCCGGCCCGAAATCTCGCCCCGCGTGGCGCTGCTGCGCGAGTTCAGCCCCGGCCTGTCGGTGTATGCCAGCGTGAGCACGGGCTTCTCGCCACCGACGACCGACGAAATCCGGACCTCCGACGGCCGCTTGAACGGCGACCTGCAGGCCGAGCGCGGCACCAGCTACGAGGTGGGCGCGCGGGGAAAATTCTTCGCCCACTGGCTGGCCTACGAAGTCACGGCTTTCGACCTGGAGCTGCGTGAAACCATCGTCAGCAGCACCACCGACCAGGCCATTGTCGTGTTTCGCAACACCGGCAGCACCCACCAGCGCGGCCTCGAGGCGGTGCTGAGCGGCTGGCTGTGGCGGGAGGTGGAGGAAGTTCCGGCCATGCCCGACAACGTGCAGACGACCGGGCGCGGCCTGCGCGCCTGGGCCAGCTACGCCTACAACGACTTCCGCTTCGGCAGCTACTCCAGCGGCGGGGCCGACCTGCGCGGCAACCGCCTCACCGGCACCACGCCGCACACCCTCAGCGCCGGGCTCGATTTCAGCGAGCGGCGGGGCTTCTACCTCAGCCCCAGCCTCAGCCACCAGGCCCGCATTGTGCTCAACGATGCCAATACGGAGGAGGCGGCCGGCTACTGGGTGTTTGGGGCGCGGGGCGGCTGGCGGCGCAGCTTCGGCCATTTGGATATCAATGTTTATGCCGGTATCGACAACGCCACCAACCGCCGCTACAGTCTGGGCAATGACTTGAACGCCTTTGGCGGGCGCTACTTTCAGCCCGCGCCGGGGCGGGCGTGGTACGGCGGGGCGCAGGTGGGCTGGCGCTGGTAGATAGCGGCAATAAGCCAGGCAAAAAGCCTGTCATCCTACGCGGAGCGTAAGATGACAGGCTTTTTGCCTGGCTTGGGCGTTTGCTAGCTTTGCTCTTCGGGCAGGGTAAAGGCGCGGTCGCTGGGGTTGGTGAGCTCCTTGGGCAGGTTCTCGTCCGATGCCGGGGCGGGGCCGTTGGCGGCGTTCATTTCCTGGGTGTCGGAGCGGAGGGAGTCGTCCATCTCGTCGGCTTTTTCCTGGCCGGAGGCGTTGTTGTCGTCCAGCTGCTGGCCGTAGGTTTCGGCGTTGAGCATGGGCGTGGAAGCACCGTCTTCGGCGGGTTCGTCGGCGGCGGGATTGTTCGGGTTCGTGGTGGCCATGATAAGAAGGGTGTGAAAAAAAGGCTGTCGTCCTGAGCGCGGCGAAGGACCTTCGCGCATTCCAGGCTATCCGAACGCGAAAAGGCCCCTCGCTCTGCTCAGGCTGACAGCTGCAATATTAGCGAAACTAATTGTCGTCGTTGTTGGGGTACTGGGCATCGGCATCCTCGTCGCGGGTGCTGTGGGTGCCGCCGCCGGCATAGCGGGGGTCGTCATCGGCCCAGGCTTTGCGCAGCTCGGCGTTGTCGGCCCCGTTGGCTTCGGCTTCGCGCACTTCTTCGGTGGCCTGGTTTTGCTCGATGTGGCCGGGCTGGTCCTCGGGGCGGGCGGGGGCGTTCTGGGCTTCTTTCTCGCGGTCGCGGAATTCGCTGAACTCGTCGGGGTTGTCGTTGGCGCCGCTGCGGCCGCCGGCGTTGCTGGCCGCAAAGGCGGCGTCATCGGCGTGGCCGAAGGTGCCGTACTGCGGGGCGCTGGCCTGGGCGGCCGGGTCGTGGGGATTGAGCTGGGCGTCGGCGGCGCGGTTCTGCTGGTCGAGCGGACGGTTATCGTTGTCGTTATCGTCGCGGTGGGCGGGGAGGGAGGGGATGGAGGTGGCCATGCAGCAGGAAAAAAGTAGGAAAGTGAAAAACCAAACGGACACCGTCCGTCTTTACCCTGCTCTACGCAAACGGGCGGCTGTCGTTGGCCTTCGCCCCGCGCTGCCGCATTTTCCGCCTCAAAATCCCTTTCCCATGCCCGTTCAGCACGACGCCGAAAACCAGGAGTTCACCCTCACCAAAGACGGCCACTCCGGCGAGCTGGCCTACGCCCGCCCCACCGAGGGCCTCATCGACTTCACCCACACCTTCGTGGACGAGGCCCTGCGCGGCCAGGGCGTGGCCGACGAGCTGGCCCGCACGGCCCTGGCCTTTGCCCGCGAGCAGAAGCTGAAAGTGAAAACCACCTGCACCTTCATGCACGGCTTCGTGAAGCGCCACCACGACGAGTACGCCGACATTCTGGCCTAAGCCGCCCCGCGTTCAGCGCCAACAAAAAGCCCCCGGTCTTGCGGCCGGGGGCTTTTCAGGTTATCGGCAATAAGGATTACTGCACCACCACGCGGCCGGTGTACTCCAGGCCGGCGCACTGCACGCGCACGGCGTAGAGGCCGGCGGGCAGGCCACGCAGGTCTACCTGCGTAGCCTCGGTGGCGCTGAGCTGGGCGGTGCGCTGGCGCACGGCGCGGCCCAGCATATCGAGCACCTCCACCGTGGCGGGGCGGGCGCCCGACTGGCCGGGCAGGCGCACCTGCACGGTTTCGGAGGCCGGGTTGGGGTACAGCTCCAGGCTGTTGCGCAGCACCGAGGCGCTGCGGGTAGCGGCCGGAATGAAGCAGGCCGTGCTGGTGTAGCTGCCCACGCCGGCATAGTTATCGACGCCGCCGGCGCTCCAGGTGGCGCTGCCGTAGGGGCCGTTCCAGCGGCCGCCCTGGCTGGTGGTGGGCTGGCGCACGAGGGTGTTGTTGAGGGTGGAGCCGCCGGGCACGGTCCACTCGGTGGGGCGCTGGCCCACCACGCCAATCACGTCGAGGGTATCGGTGCCATCGAAGAGCACAATGGCGTCGTCGCCGTTGAAGAAGGCCACGCTGCTTTGCAGGTCGGTCTGGGCGGCCACGCCGGCATCGGTCACGCCGGTGTTGGCAATCACGTACACGTCGCCGGGCGCGATGGTGCCCGTGAGCGGCTGCGTGAAGGTGGGCGTGGTGGCCGCGTTGGCGTACAGCACCACGCTCTTGCCGGCCAGCGGCATGGGGCTCAGGGTGGGGTTATAAATCTCCAGCACCTTGGTGTTGCCCACGTTCGACTCCACGTACTGCGAGAAGTAGGGCTTGGTGCAGGGCGCGCCGGCCGGGGGCGTGTCGTCGTTGAGAATGGTGAGCGTGTGCGTGCTGGGCTGGCCCACAATGATGGTGCTGTTGGAGGGCGTGCCCAGGCGCAGGCGCACGGTTTCGTTGGGCTCGTAGGTCACGTCGCCGTTCACGGTCACCGTAATGGTCTGGGTGAGGGCCGTGGCGCTGAAGGTGAGGCTGGTGGTGCCGAGGGTGTAGTCCGACGGCGTGGTGGCGGTGCTGTTGGCCGCGTCCACGCTCACCGGCACGGTGAAGGTGCCGGTGGGCAGGGTGCCGCTGGCGGTCACGGTAGCCGTGTAGGTGCTGGTGCCGGTGTTGCCTTCCGTGATGCTGCCGGTAGCCGCCGCGAAACTGATGGTGGGCGCCGGGCCGTCGTCGTTGGTGATGGTGAGCGTGTGGGTGCCGGGGCTGCCCACGCTGTTGCCGGTGCTGGGGTTGGTGAGGGTCAGAATGACGGTTTCGTCGGCTTCGGGCTGGGTGTCGCCGTTCACGGTCACGGTCACTGTCTGGGAGGTGCTGCCGGCCGGGAAGGTCACGGTAGCGGGCGAGGCAAAGGTGAAATCGGTGCCGTTGGTGGCCGTCGAGTTCGTGCCGTCCACGTTCACCTGCACGGTGGTAGCGGTGGTGGCGGCGGGCGCCAGGTTCAACGTGAAGGTGTAGGTGCCGGTGCCGGTGTTGCCTTCGGCAATGGTGCCGGCGGCCGTGGCAAAGCTGAACACCGGGCCGGGCGGCGTGAGGCCCCAGGCAATGGCCACGGTTTCGGGGTGCTCGATGTAGGGGTTGTAGTTGCCCTGGCTCACGGCCACGCGGCGGTTGCGCTCAATCTCGTGGGCATCCACCGGGTCGGCCAGGTGCCAGGCGTAGAGCGTGTTGATGTCGGCGATGGTGTTGATGTTGTTGTGGCCGGTCGCAATCAGGTCGGGCTGATTGGCGTGCATCGTGTAGAAGTAGAAGATGGAGCGGGCCACGTTGCCCTTGTGGTCTTCGCGGGGCTCAAACTGGGTGTTGGTGTCTTCGCTCCACTCGGCCAGGTTGGCGGTCGGAATGGTGTTCTGGCTCACCAGCAGGCGCATCCAGGTCTGGGTCTGGGCATCCGGAATGTCGGCGTAGGGGTCCGAGCCGCGCAGGTTGTTCCAGGTGTCGTAGGTGGGGTAGAGGTGGTGCATGTCGGAGCGCATGCGCACCGTCTGGTTGAACCACGACTGCGGCACCGTGTGCTCGCAGTTGATGCGGTTCACGGTGGTGGTGCTGGTGTTGGTGGTGCTGTAGGGCACGGTTTCCTGGTAGCCCGAGTACACGCAGGTTACCAGGTTGTTGTAGTTGTCGGCGTAGTTATACATCTTGCCGCGGGCCGTGGCGTAGCTCAGCTCCACGCGCTTGCCGTCGTACCAGTTGGTGCGGTACCAGTCGCGCAGCGTCACGCCCGAAAGGTTGGCCGGCGCGGCGGGGGGCATGGGCGGCGCGGTTTGTGCGTGCAGCGCGGCCGGCACCAGGGCCAGCGTGAGCAGCAGCGAAGAGAAAATATGTTTCATGGGAAGAAACGATAAATGGAGGATGGGAATAATAAACCAGGCCGAAGCGAACTACAAAGGTACGGATTGTGCCGCACGCCGGTAACGGCTCCGGCGTTACGAAACCAAGAACCCTTCGGCCGTACTTTCGCCCCACCAAGTCCCGGATTCCCCCAACCCTAAGCCCCCTCAACCTCATGGCCGACATCACCCCCGCCGAACTCCTCCAGCGCCAGCAAGCCGGCGAAACCCCCACCATCATCGACGTGCGCGAGCCCTGGGAGCACGAAGAAGCCAGCATGCCCGGCACCCAGAACATTCCCCTCGGCACCCTGCCCGAAAAGCTCGACGACCTCGACGAGTGGAAGAATCAGGAAATCATCGTGCACTGCAAGAGCGGCGCCCGCTCGGGCCAGGCCAAAGCGTTTCTGACGCAGCAGGGCTTCAGCAACGTGCGCAACCTGCTGGGCGGCTACATGGCCTACGCGGCGGAGAAGAAGTAGCGGTACGGCAGCACCAGCACGTCTTGCCGAGCGCAGCCGCAGCATCGCTGCCGCAAAGAGTAACCCCGGCAGCGATGCTTCGGCTGCACTCAGCAGAACGTTTTTAGTAAAAAGACAGAGGCCCCACCGCTACCGCCCCAGCAAAAACTGCAGGGCCAGCGGCACGCGCTTCTTCCATGCCGCCTCGCTGTGCGCCGCGCCGGGAAAGCTGCGGCTTAGCCAGGTTTGCTCGTCATAGCCGTGGGCGCGCCCCACGCTGTCCACCCGCAGTTGGTGGGGGGCATACCACGCGTCCAGCGTAGCGGTGCCGTGGTCAAAATACAGCCTGGGCTTCTGGTGGCGCGGCAGTTTCCTGTTCAGGTACTGCACCATCGCCTCGGTAAAAACCGGCGAGTTTTCCTGCAGGCTCAGCGGCCAGTGCGTGGAAAAGCAGGCCGCCCCACCAAACACTTTCGGGTATTCCAGCGCCGCGTAAAGCGAAATCAGCCCGCCCATGCTGGAGCCGGCCACGAAGGTATCGGCCCGCTTGGGCGAAGTCTGGAAATGCCGGTCGATGTAGGGCTTCAGCTCTTTCACTATGAACTTCAGGTAGGCATCGGCCCGCGGCGGGCCCGGCCGTTCCTGCTCCAGTTTGGTGCGCTCGGCGGCTGGCATGGTGGCGTAGGGCGTTGCCGGCGTGTATTCCGGAAAGCGTTGGGCAGTATTCCAGATGCCTACCACAATGCACGGCCGGATGCTGGAACCCAGTGCTGCCACGGTGCTATCCACTTCCCAGGCCACGCCACCGTAGGCGGTTTGGGGGTCGAAGAGGTTCTGACCATCGTGCATATACACCACGGCGTAGCGCGTGCCGAGTTTGGGGTAGCCTTCGGGCAGCCACACATCCACCTTGCGAGTGTGCACTATTAAATCTTGTTTAAGCTCTCCAACGAATCGGGAAGACACAAGCAGGTGCTCGATGCGGCCGGGCGCTTGGGGGACGGGCACAGTGGCGCTGAAAAGGGGAGCGAACAAGGACAGCGCAGCCAGGCGGGCTAGTTTCATAAAGGGAAATGTAGCGACGCATACTTGCGTCTCGTCGTTGAACGGCTGGCCTTGGGCGAAGCCCTCAGGCGGCGAGACGCAAGTATGCGTCGCTACGGCAGCACCAGCTTTCCATCGGCCGCATAGGCCAGCTCGCCGCGGTCCACCAGCTCGCGCACGGCCGCCGTCACGGCCGCCGCATCCCTGGGCGGAAACCGGGCCAGCAGCTCGCGTGGCGACAGCGCCTCCAGCCGCACCTGCGCCAGCAGCGGCTCGCGCCAGGACGGCGCCTGTTCCGCCGCCTGGGCCGCTTTCTTCTCAGCCAGGCAGATGTCGCACACCCCGCACCGCGCCGGGTCGATTTCATCGAAATAGGTGAGCAGCAGAATCTGGCGGCAGCGGGTGCCGCTCAGGTACTGGCCCACGGCGTTGGTTTTGGAGCGGGCCAGGTCGCGGGCGGCCGTCATCTTCACCTGGTCAAGGGGCAGCTTGGCGGCGTCGAAGCGCGGCGTGGTGAACATGGCCTGCGGGGCCTCCTGCTTCGGCTGGTAGTGCAGAATGCCGGCCGTGTGCAGGTAGCGCAGCTGCTGGCGCACTTCCACCACGCTGCGGCGCAGGTGCGTGGCCAGGGCGTTTTCCGAAATGGTCTGGAAATCCGAAAACAGCTCGCCGCCGTGCAGGCGCAGCAGCGCTTTTATCAGCAAATCGTGCTGGGCATTGGCCACCTGGAAGGCGTACAAATCCTGGTGGTTCAGGATGAGGTGCACCCGTGCCGGCTGGTTCACGGCCTCGTTCAATTGCACGAAGCCTTCGCGCTGCAGAATCTTCAGCGCGTTGTGGGCATCTACCGCCTTGATGCGGTAGGTTTCGGCAAACTGCTGCATGTCGAACTCGAACGCGGCCAGCTCGCCGCCGCCCACCGCCGTGCGCGAGTAGTTGGCCAGCGCCTGGTACACGCGCTTCACCGTATCCAGCGGCGGAAACGACTGGTTGGTGCGGCGGCGCAGCTCGTCGGCATCGTTCGGCCCGGCCAGCAGCACGGCAAAGGCAAACAGGCCGTCGCGCCCGGCGCGGCCGGCTTCCTGGTAGTAGGCCTCCAGCGTATCGGGCGCGTCGAGGTGGGCCACGAGGCGCACGTCGGGCTTGTCGATGCCCATGCCGAAGGCGTTGGTGGCCACAATCAGGCGGGTTTTGTCCTGAATCCAGTCCTGTTGCACCTGGGTGCGCTTCTCGGCCGGCAGGCCCGCGTGGTAGGCCGCCGCCGCAAACCGGTGCTGCTGCAAAAAAGCCGCCGTGTCCTCCGTCTGCCGCCGGGTGCGGGCGTACACGATGCCGGTTTTGCCCGGCCCCACGCCGCGCACCACTTCCAGCAGCCGGCGCAGCTTGTCCTCGGTGTGCAGCACCGAGTACGACAGCTTGGGCCGCGCAAAGCTCTGCCGAAACACCTGGCCGCTGGGGCCAAACTGCAGCTTCTCCACAATATCGGCCTGCACCTGCGCCGTGGCCGTGGCCGTGAGGGCAATGACCGGCGTGCCGGGCGGCAGCTTCGCGCGCAGCTCGGCAATGCGCAGGTAGGGCGGCCGGAAATCGTAGCCCCACTGCGAGAGGCAGTGCGCCTCGTCCACGGCCAGCAGGCCCACGTTCATCTTCGCCACCCGCACCTGAAACAGCTCCGTAAGCAGTCGCTCGGGCGACACGTACAGGAATTTCACGCTGCGGCCGTACACGCAGTTGTCCAGCGCGTGGTCGATTTCCTGGTGGCTCATGCCCGCGTAGATGGCCTCCGCTTTCAGCCCGCGCTTGCGCAGGTTGTCCACCTGGTCCTTTATCAGCGCAATGAGCGGCGACACCACAATGCAGATGCCCGGCCGTGCCAGCGCCGGCACCTGGAAGCAGATGCTCTTGCCGCCGCCGGTGGGCAGCAGCGCCAGCGTGTCGTGCCCCGCCAGCACGGAGTTGATAATATCCTCCTGGCCCGGCCGGAAGGCCGCGTGGCCCCAATGCTCGCGCAGCAGCGCCAGGGGCGAGGTTTCGGTAGGGGAGGAGGGCATAGGACGAAGGTACAAAATCGACTCAGCCGCACCACGAATTACCGGTTACTGCCGCGAGCGTAGCGCAGCGTGACTCGCGCCAGTGGAGGGCGCGCAGGCCCCATCTCCCCGCCTGCAGCCATCTGCCCCGGCTAAAACTTTGCCTGGAAAAAGGGCCACATAAAATACAGCGCCGCCCCTTGCAGCAGCGTCAGCACCAGGGTAATGCTCCAGAAAGCGGCTTTGCGGTTTTTATGGTGCAGCAGCCAGATGGCCGCCCACGCGCCGGGCGCTGCGCCCGGCAGCGTGGCCAGGTGCAGCGTTTTTTCGGCAATGCGCCGTTGGCCTCGTTGGGCTTTCCGCTTGTCCAGGGTGAAGAGCAGGAAGCACAGGAGATTGAAAAACAACAGGCAACTCAAGAATATTGGCATGGTGTGGACGGCGGGCCTTTCGGCTTCGGCTGTTTCGGGTTTCGGCCCGGGGGCCTGCGCTGGTACTTGCCGGTTGGGCGCGTGTAAAAAGGACGGCGGAAAACGAAGCCCTAGTAGTCCGGCAGGCGAAGATTGCACCGGCGGGGCCGCAAATTACCGAGCCGCGTTCCGGGTGAACGTAAACGAGGCAGCCGCCCACAAAAAAGCCCGGCACCTTACGGCGCCGGGCTGGCAGAAATGGGAAAGAAAAGAATTAAGCAGCCACTTTCACGCCGTTCTCACGGTCGTCGATGGCTTTGCGCAGCTTGGCGATGGCCTGCACGGCGCGCTCCTCATCGAGGCGGTTGATGTTGAGCAGCATCTTGGTTTTCTCCGGGCGGGTAATCACCGGGTGGTTCAGCAGGCGGATGATTTCCTCCTTCTGCGAAGCCGTGGCATACTGCACCGGGGCAACGGCAGCCTCGGCCACTGCGGCGGGAGCCTCGGCGGGCACCACCTGCATGGCGGGCACTGGCTGGGCCGGGGCCGCTACCGGCGCGGGAGCAGTGGTGGGCGCGGTAGCCACGTTGGTGTTATAGTCCATTTCCTCGGCGGGGGTGGGCTCGTAGCCGGCAGCGCGGATAATCCAGGCCAGGCAGTTGCGGTAGGCTTTGCCGATGGCGCGGGTCTGGGCCATGCTCATGATGGCAAACTCCTGGTAGAATTTCTTGCCGCTCTCCTTGTTCGAGCACACGGCGAAGCCAGCACCCACCGTGGTGCCGTGGCGCAGGTCGAAGAGCGTCACTTTGGCCTGGTACTTCATTTCCTCGGGGCTGCTCACGTTGATGACATGCTCCACGATGGGCACGATGCCCAGCCGCGAGCCGGCGTACTGCCAGCCCTCCACGTTCACAAACTCCTTGCCCTGCACATTGGTGGTCAGCTTGTTGTCCTTGATGAACTTAGCGAGGTCCTTCGCCAAATCCAGCGTTTCGTCGGAGCGGGCAATATCGTAGCTCTCGGCTTTAACTTTTTTGGTAATGTCCTTGGTGGTTTTGGTGGCCTCGTTCATGGCGGTTCTGTTGTTAGTACGTCCAGCTAATGTTCGTGTCTATAACCCAAAGGTAGAAAGAAACGTGCCAGAAAAGCCAAAAATATTGGTAAATTTTACTGCTGTATATCAGTTAATTAAAAGCATTGGTAAAAATTTTTAGATTTTGACTTCGGCTAATTTGATTGGTAGCGGGTGGTTTCGGCTTAATCGTTAGCAATTGCCGGCCCGGCGCGCCGCCCGGCCCGGCCTGCCCGGGCAGGTGCCCAGGGCCGCCCGGCCCCGTCCGCCAATTTTTACCATGCCCGACACAACCCTTTGCCTGCCCGCTCCGAGTAAGCAGTGGTAGCCCCCGACACCGGCGGCAGCGCCCGGCTCGCGACCGGCGCTATGGCAAGGTGCCCGGCCGGCTCGTGGCCGGATAATGGAACGTCGGCGCCGACTTTCCTTGCCCGCTCACGGCCGGCTATCCAATTCCGTTTCCCTGTTTCTGACTGGCCGGCTCCTGCAGCCCGGCCCAGCCACCCTGCCCCGACGGCCCGCCCGGCCGGCTCCGGCCGCTTTGTGCCCGTTTTTTCCGGGGCCGGCCGCTATTCCATCACCTTTCTTCCCTGCTTAATCATGGCAACCCTCCCCAATTTTCTGTTGAAACGCGTCGGCTCCCTGGGGCTGGCCCTGGCCCTGCTCGGCTCGGTTGGGCTGAGCATTACCGGCTGCAAAAAAGACTCCACGGAGCAAATCGACCAGGATGCCGTGGCCAATGTGAAAGTGGCCACCTCGGCCACGCTGGGCCCCTACCTCACCGATGCCAACGGCAATACGCTCTACATCTTCGCCCGCGATGTGGACGGCACCAACGCCTGCACCAGCGCCACCTGCATGCCGCTGTGGCCCGTGTACTACGAAGCCGACATCAAAGTGCCCAAAGCCCTGAATGCGGCCGATTTCGCCACCAAAACCACCACCGACGGCCGCCAGCAGACGACCTATAAAGGCTGGCCCCTCTACTACTACGCCCCGGCCACGGGCGGCGTGTACACCCGCGAAGCCCCCGGCGCAACCGGCGGCAATGCCATCGGCGGCATCTGGCACGTGGTGAACCCGAGCTACGGCGTGGCCCTGGCCAGCAAAACGGTGGAGGACAAGACCACGCACGTTGTGGCCAGCAAAACGTTTCTGGTAGATGGCAAAGGGCGCACGCTGTACTACTTTGCCAAGGACAACACCAGCCCCGGCACCCAGCCCACCAACTGCACCAGCGGCTGCGCGGCCATCTGGCCGGCCTTGTATATGAGCGCGCCAGCCGTGCCCTCCACGCTGCGGGCCACCGACTTTGCCACCATCACCCGCGACCCCAGCACCACCACCGGGCCCTACGGCACCACCACCAGCACCCGCGAGCAGCTCACCTACAAGGGCCACCCGCTCTACTACTACGCCGGCGACAATGCCACCCGTGGCCACGTGGAAGGGCATAACCTCAACGATTCCGGCGACTTCTGGTTTGTGGCCGCGCCGTGAGGCCCGGCGGGGGCGCCAGCCCGGCAACGGCGGCGCCCCCGCCGGGCCCCGGCCCCGCTACCCGCTGCCTTGACACTAACGCCGGGTTTTCACTGCCTGAGCACGTCCTGCCCGTTGGTGGGCAGGACGTTTTTTTGGGCGTATGCAGGACGGAGCAGGATGCTGCGCGGCGGTGAAGGATGGAGCTTCGCTTCTCCGCGTTTGCCGCCCGCCGGGTGGCCGTGAAACGAGAGGCTAACCGACCCGCTATGACATACGGAAAACTGCTGTTGCTGCTGAGTGTGCTGGGCTGTGTCGCTTTTGCACAAACAAGGCCCCGCGCCCGACGCCCGCCCAATCTTGTTTTCATTGTGGCCGACGACCTGGGCTACGGCGACATCAGCTGCTACGGCCAGCAGCGGTTCAGGACGCCCAACATTGACCGGCTGGCCGCCGAGGGCATGAAGTTTACGCAGGCCTACGCGGGCACGGCGGTGTGCTCGCCCTCGCGCTCGGCCTTGTTCACCGGCCAGCACACCGGGCACACGCCCGTGCGCGGCAACCTGGCGGTGAAGCCGGAAGGGCAGTACCCGCTGCCCGATTCGAGCGTCATCATCCCGCAGCTGCTGAAGCAGGCCGGCTACGCCACCGGCTGCTTCGGCAAATGGGGCCTGGGCGGCCCCGGCACCAGCGGCGACCCCGTGAATAAGGGCTTCGATGAGTTCTTTGGCTACAACAGCCAGACGCTGGCCCACAATTACTACCCGTACTACCTGTGGCACAACCGGGAGAAAGTGCTGCTGCCCGAAAACCGCGGCGCCCGCTCCGGCACCTACGCGCCCACGCTCATTCACCAGAAAACCCTGGAATTTATCGAGCAGCATAGAAGCGAGCCGTTTGCCGTGTTCGTCACCACCGTGATTCCGCACGCGGAGTTGGCCGCGCCGCCGGCCTACATGCAGCGCAACATCGGAAAATTCGGTCCCGAAAAACCCTACATCGGTCCCGATACCAGCGCGCCGGGCTTCGCCAAATCGGGCCCTTACCTGTCGCAGCCCTATCCCAAGGCTGCCGCAGCGGCCATGGTGCAGGTGCTCGACGACCAGGTAGGCGACATCATGCGCAAGCTCAAAGCGCTGCATCTGGACGAGAATACGCTGGTCATTTTCACTTCGGACAATGGCCCTTCGCCTGAGGGCGGCAAAGACCTGGCCTATTTTAACAGCAGCGGCGGGCTGCGCGGCGCCAAGCGCGATTTGTACGAGGGCGGCATCCGCGAGCCGTTCATTGCCCGGTGGCCCGGCCGTGTAAAAGCCGGCGCCGTGAGCCCGCAGCTGGTGGCGTTCTGGGACCTGCTGCCCACGTTCACGGAGCTGGCGGGCGTGAAACCCCCGGCCCGCATCGATGGCTTTTCGCTGGTGCCCACGCTCACCGGCCAGGGCCGGCAGCAGCAGCACCCGTATCTGTACTGGGAGTTCTATGAGCAGGGCGGCAGCGTGGCCGCCCGCCTGGGCAAGTGGAAAGCCGTGCGCCTGAACATGGCCGCCACGCCCACCGGCCCCATCGAGCTGTATGACCTGGAAAAGGACCCCGGCGAAAAGCACGACGTGGCCAAGCAGCAGCCGGAATTACGCACGCGCTTCGAGCAGATTTTTGCGAAGGAGCACGTGCCGTCGGCGGTGTTTAAGTATCAGCCTAAGAAAGCCGGCGACGAGTAAATGGCAAGTGTAGAAAGCTATAGAAAAAGAATGTCATGCTGAGCGCAGCCGAAGCATCTCTACCGCGTAACTATTCCTTTCGATTGGATTGCGTTACACGGTAGAGATGCTTCGGCTGCGCTCAGCATGACGGTCTGGTATTCTCTATTTGACTTTACCCGCCTTCCAGAATGTGGCCGTCGCGCATCACAATCTTGCGGTCGGCCATTTCGGCCAGCTGGTCGTTGTGCGTCACGATGACGAAGGTCTGGCCCAGCTCCTTGCGCAGCAGGAAAAAAATCTGGTGCAGCTCCTGGGCGTTTTTGGTGTCGAGGTTGCCGCTGGGCTCGTCGGCGAAAATGATTTCGGGTGAGTTGATGAGCGAGCGGGCCACCGACACGCGCTGCTGCTCGCCGCCGCTCATTTCGCTGGGCTTGTGCTCGGCGCGGTGCTCCATGTTCATCATGGCGAGGAGCTCGCGGGCCCGCACGCGCACTTCTTTTTCGGTGCGGCCGGCCAGGTAGGCGGGCAGGCACACGTTTTCGAGGGCCGTGAACTCGGGCAGCAGGTTGTGAAACTGAAAGATGAACCCGATGTGCCGGTTGCGGAACCGCGCCAGGTCGTTGCGCCCCAGCGCGCTCACCAGCTCGCCATCAAAAAGCACCTCGCCCGAATCGGGCGTGTCGAGCGTGCCCAGAATGTGCAGCAGCGTGCTCTTGCCGGCCCCCGACGAGCCCACGATGCTCACGATTTCCGACTTTTCAATCGTCAGGTCAATGCCCTTGAGAACGTTCAGGGAATTATAGCTCTTATGAATGTTGATAGCTTGCAGCAACGGCGGGCAATGATAGACGTGAATAAATGCGGGCAGCAACAAAGCTACGCACAATCCGGGCGGAGCCTACCGGCCCTATACGCAACTTTGCCAGGGATGGGGCTTCGCCCCGGCCGCCAACCGAAATGATTTCAGTCATGCTCACTACTTTTTGCTTCCGGCACCGCTTTGAGGCCCTGCTGGCCCTGGGCGTGCTGGTGCTGGCAGGCGTGGCTAAGCTGGGCAGTAGCTGGCTGGATGCCCCCCACGAACGTAGCCTGGCAGCGCAAAAAACGGAAGCTACAGGTACCGGGCCCTGGCAGCAACAACGGCCGGCGTACCCACGGGCCGACAGCGCGCGCCTGCGCGGCGTGAACTGGGTGGCCGGCGATTCCATCACGGCCGCCGACATGGCCCCGCTGCTGCGCGACCACGTCCGCTGGATTGCCCAGATGCCCTTCGGCTGGCAGGCCGATGCTGCCGCGCCCGCCATTCGGCTGAATACCGGGCGGCCCGCTGGCCGGCGCGGCCTGTGGGGCGAAAGCGACGCCGGCCTGCGCTACACCGCCCGGCTGGCGCGGCAGCACGGCATCCGCACGCTGCTGAAGCCGCACTTGTGGGTGCGCGGGCGCGGTGCCTGGCCCGGCGACATCAACATGAGCAGCCCGGCCGATTGGAATACCTGGTTTGTCAATTACTCCGGGTTCATCCTGCACTACGCCGCACTGGCCGAAGCCCAGCAGTTCGACGGCCTGTGCATTGGCACCGAGCTGCTGCACGCCACCGAGCCGGCCCACGAAAAGGCCTGGCGCCGCCTCATCAAAGCCATCCGCAAAACCTACCACGGCCGCCTCACCTACGCCGCCAACTGGAGCGGCGAGTACGAGCAGATTCGCTTCTGGGACGCGCTGGACTACGTGGGCATTCAGGCGTATTTCCCGCTGAGCACCGCCAGCAGCCCGCCGCTCGATACGCTGCTGCGCGGCTGGCAGCCGCATCTGCAGCGACTGGCCCGGTGGCAGAAAAAGGTGAAAAAGCCCATCGTCTTCACCGAAGTAGGCTACAAAGCCACGCCCGATGCCGCTGCCCGGCCCTGGGAGTGGCCCGAACGCATGGCCACCGCCGCGCCCGACGAAGCCACCCAGGCCCGCTGCTACGAGGCGCTGTTCCGGGCCTGCTGGGGCCAGCCCTGGCTGGCGGGCACGTTCATCTGGAAGTGGTACCCGGGGCTGGCGGCCGATGGCCCGGCCCGCCGCCACGCCGATTTTACGCCCCAGCACAAGCCCGCCGAGGCCGTTTTGGCCCGGTGGTACGCGCAATAACGCGGGCGGGGTAGCACAATCACGGCGCGAAGCCGTACTTTCGCGCCGGTAACTGCTGCCACCCGGCGGCAGAAGCACCGGTTCGACCAGCATCACCACCCCTTTACTGTTTTTATGAACATTCACGAATACCAGGGTAAGGAAATCCTGAAAAAATACGGCGTCCGCATCCAGGAAGGCATCACCGCCGACACCCCCGAGGAGGCCGTAGCCGCCGCCGAGAAGCTGACCGCCGAAACCGGCACCAGCTGGTACGTCATCAAGGCGCAAATCCACGCCGGTGGCCGGGGCAAAGGGGGCGGAGTGAAGCTCGCCAAAGGCATCGACAAAGTGAAGGACATTGCCAGCGAAATCATTGGCATGCAGCTCGTGACCAAGCAAACCGGCGCCGAAGGCCGCAAGGTGCATAAGGTGCTGGTGGCCCAGGACGTGTACTACCCCGGCCCGTCGGAAACCAAGGAATACTACATGAGCGTGCTGCTGGACCGTACCAGCGGCAAAAACGTCATCATCTACACCACCGAGGGCGGCATGGACATCGAAGAGGTGGCCGAGTCGCACCCCGACAAAATCCTGAAGGAATTTGTGGACCCCGCCGTGGGCCTGCAGGGCTTTCAGGCCCGCAAGATTGCCTTCAACCTCGGCCTCGAAGGCGAGGCGCAGAAGGAAATGGTGAAGTTCGTGACGGCCCTCTACAAGGCCTACGACGAGACGGACTCCAGCATGTTCGAAATCAACCCCGTGCTGAAAACCTCGGACAACAAAATCCTGGCCGTGGACGCCAAGGTGACGCTGGACGACAACGCCCTCTACCGCCACAAGGATTTCGTGGGCCTGCGCGACCTCAACGAGGAAGACCCGCTGGAAGTGGAAGCCTCGAACAACAACCTGAACTACGTGAAGCTCGACGGCAACGTGGGCTGCATGGTGAACGGCGCCGGCCTGGCCATGGCCACCATGGACATCATCAAGCTGAGCGGCGGCGAGCCGGCCAACTTCCTCGACGTGGGCGGCGGAGCCAACGCCCAGACCGTGGAAGCCGGCTTCCGCATCATCCTGAAGGACCCGAACGTGAAGGCCATCCTGATTAACATCTTCGGCGGCATCGTGCGCTGCGACCGGGTGGCCAACGGCGTGGTAGAAGCCTACAAAGCCATTGGCGACATCCGCGTGCCCATCATTGTGCGCCTGCAAGGCACCAACGCCGAGGAAGGCGCCCGCATCATCGACGAGAGCGGCCTGAAGGTATCATCGGCCGTGCTGCTGAAAGATGCCGCCGCCCGCGTGAAAGAAGTGCTGGCTAACGCGTAATTACGGCGTCAGCTGGTTCTGAATCAGAGCGAAAAACCCTCCGGCCCCGGCCGGAGGGTTTTTTTGCGCACGCCGGGCAAGCAGAAAAATGACCGGACAATTTGGTACGCTTCGTTTTTACGGCTACTTTTGCAGTCCTATCAAGTACCGGTGATGTCGTACAACGGATAGTATGAGAGTTTCCGAAGCTCTTGATTTAGGTTCGATTCCTAACATCACCACCACGAAAAAGGCCGTCAGTAGTTTTGCTGGCGGCCTTTTTGATTATCAATAAGTTGGCTTCAGCGATGCAGCCCGCCCGGGCGGGGAGAGCCGGCTTATTTCGCTCCGTCGCCGGCCCATTTCTTATTTGCTGCCTCTACTGAGTCGCGGGCGGCGGCGGCGGGGTCGAGCTTGTGCTGCCGGGCCGTGAGCGTGTCGATAACGGCCGCGTAGATGTCGTGCAAATCCTTGCCGTGGACGCCGTAGTAGCGGTAGCTGCGATGGAAAGCGGAGTCGGATACTTCGTGCCTCCAGAGCAGGGCTTTTTGCTGGGCCAGAAACAAGGCGCGGGACGAATCGGTGGTGAGGCGGCTGCTTTCGACGCGGGCTTCCAGCTCGTGCAGGTCGGCCAGCAGCGGAACGAGCTTCTCTTTGGGGAGCAATCCGGCCGGCTGCGGCGGGTTTTCGGGCGTTTGGCAGGCAGGCAGGGCCAGGGGGAGAACGGCCAGCGCCAGGCCCAAACAACGATGACGGAAGTTTTTCACGCCGCAAAGTTACGTTCGCACCGTAGCTTCGCCCACATGAATCCCTCCGTGCCCCCGGCTCTCACGGCACTGGTGCGCCGCCTGCGCCACCTCGAAATCCGCATCCGCAAGGCGGTGGAGGCCCAGCTGCAGGGCGATTTTCACTCCGTGTTCAAGGGCACGGGCCTGGAATTCGACGACGTGCGCCTTTACCAGTATGGCGACGAGGTGCGCGCCATCGACTGGGCCGTGTCGAGCAAGGGCCACGGCACCTTCGTGAAAACCTACAAAGAGGAAAAAGAGCAGCAGGTGCTGGTGCTGCTCGACGTGAGCGGCTCGCTGGACGTGGGCGACGGCCAGCGCCGCAAGCTCGACGTGGCCCGCGATATTGCGGGGCTGCTGGCGCTGTCGGCGGCCCGGCAGGGCTCGGCGCTGGGCCTGTTCGCATTCTCCGACCAGAAGGAGCTGTATTTGCCGCCGGCCAAGGGCCCCCGGCCCACCTATGCGCTCATCAACCGGCTGTTTGCGCTGGTGCCGGCCTCGGTGCGCACGGGGGTGGGGGCGGGCATCCGGCAGGCGCTGGGCCTGCTGAAACGCCGCAGCCTGGTGGTGCTGGTGTCCGATTTTATCGACGGCAACTACGAGCGCGAGCTCACCATGCTGGCCCAGCGCCACGACCTGATTGTGGTGCAGCTGCTGGCCCCGCGCGAGCGGCAGTTTCCGGCCCTCGGCATTGTGCCCCTGCGCGATACCGAAACCGGCCAGACGCGCTGGGTAAACACGGCCTCGGCCAGCTTCCGGGCCAGCGTGGAGGCCACCGCCGACCGGCGCGAGGCCGAGCTGGTGAACATCTGCCGCCGCCACCGCACCGGCTTCCTGGCCCTGAGCACGGAGGGCGATTTCGTGCCCCAGCTCGTGAATCTGTTTCGTCACCGCCGTCAGATGGGTCGCCGTGGGTAAGCAGAATAGCAGCGGGGTTCATTCCCGGCACGTCATGCTGAGCTTGTCGAAGCATCTCTCCCGCGCAAGTAATCAGGTTTACTGCTGCGGGAGAGTTGCCTCGGCTGCGCTCAGCATGACGGCCTTATTGCTCATAAGTTTGCTGCCTCTCAATGCCAGTGCCCAATCTGCCCCGCCCATCCCCCAGGGCCGCTTCCTGAAGCAGACCGTTCTCATCGGCGAGCCGCTCGACTATGAGCTGCGCTACGCCCACGCGCCCGATTTGGAAGTGGTTTTTCCGGACTCGCTGGCGAAGTTTACGCCGTTCGAGTACGCCGGCAAGACGTTTTTTCCGACGCGCACGCGCAATGGCATCAGCGTTGACCGCGCCATTTACCACCTGCGCACGTTCCGGCTCGATTCGGTGCAAGCCCTGGCCCTGCCCGTGGCGGTGCTGCAGGGCGAAGACACCCTTAGCATCCTGCCGCCGGCCAGCCGCGTGCGGCTGCGCCGCACCACCGCGCCGTTGCCTGCCGGCACTGCGCAGCTGCCAGCTCTGCGTCAGAACCTGGCCCTGGTGCCGGTAGAGCCGGTATTTAATTATCCGTACTGGATTGCGGGCACGCTGGTGCTCTTCATGGTGCTGGGCGGCAGCGCGGCCTTGTTTCGGCGGCGGCTCACGCGGCGCTACCGGGCCTACAAGCTGCGCAAAAACCACGGCTATTTCCTGGCGCAGTTTGCCCGGCACGTCGAGCGGTTTGAGCTCTCGCGCTCGGCCACCAACGTGGAGCGCGCCGTGGTGCTTTGGAAAAACTACCTCGCCCGGCTTGAGAACAGCGACCTGAATTCCTTCACCACCCGCGAGCTGGTGGCGTATTTTGAAAACGACAGCGACGTGCGCAAAGCCCTGAATGCGACCGATAAAGTAGTGTATGGCAACCTGCAAAGCGAAGATGCTGCCGAGGTGGACCGCGCCTTCCAGCGCCTGCGCAGCTTTGCCGAGCGGCGCTACGCTTCGCTTAATGAGGAATGAGGAATGAGGAATGAGGAATTTGAGCTTTATATGCCAATTCTTCATTCCTCATTCTTCATTCCTCATTGAGGAAACTACCTTCGCGCCTGCTTGAACGACTTTTTCAACCTCCTGCGCTACACCACGCTGGCCAGCTACCAGTGGCAGCAGCCGCGCCTGCTGCTGCTCATTGCGGCGGTGCCGCTGCTGTTTTTGCTGCGGCGGCTGCTGGCGCGGCGGTGGGCGCGGGTGGCCGTGGCCTTCGCGCCCGGCCCCGTGCGCCGCGACTGGACCGCCGCCCTGCGCTTTGTGCCCGAGGTGGTGCTGGGCCTGGCCCTGAGCTTCGGCATTGTGGCGCTGGCCCGGCCCCAGCGCACCGACGAGCGGGTGGAGCAGTCGGGCCGCGGCATCGACCTCGTGCTGGCGCTGGATGTGTCGGGCTCGATGGAAATTCAGGACCTGCGCCCCAACCGCCTCGAAGCCGCCAAGCGCATTGCCGCCGACTTCCTGAAAAGCCGCGCGGGCGACCGGCTGGCCCTCATTGCCTTCGCCGGCGATGCCTACTCGCTGGCTCCCCTCACCACCGACTACGACCTGCTGCGCGAAGACCTCGCCAGCCTGCGCATTGGCCTGATTCAGAACGACGGCACGGCCATTGGCACGGCGCTGGGCGTGGCCACCAACCGCCTGCGCGAGTCCACGGCCCGCTCGCGGGTGGTCATTCTGCTCTCGGATGGCGAAAGCAACGCCGGCAGCCTCGACCCCCTGCTGGCCGCGCAGCTGGCCCACGCGTTTGGCATCCGCATCTACACCATCGGGCTGGGCAAGGACGGCTTCGTGCCCTACGGCCAGGACTCGCTGGGCCACGTGCGCTACGTCGATACGCGGCTTGATGAAACCACCATGCGCCAACTCGCCGCCGCGGCCGACGGCCGCTTCTTCCGGGCCACCGACAACGGTGCATTGCGCGAAGTGTTCAGCCAGATTAACCGCCTCGAAAAGTCGGAAATCAAGCAGCTGCGCTTCCGCAATACCAAGGATTTTTACCGGCCGTACCTGTGGCTGAGCATCGGCCTGTGGCTGCTGTGGCTGCTGCTGAAAAGCACGTTCCTGAGCAACCCGCTGGAAGATTAGCGCCCCCGGTTGCGGAGCCGCCGCGCCGCGCGGCTACTATGTTGCGCAGCAGGCGTCGTCATCGACAATAGCCATTGAAATATTGGCTGCCGGGGCTGATGGCAAGGCCCTGAGGGCCTACTTTTGTTTAGGCAGCCCGACGCTACTTCAATTCTATTCCTCCGGGCCGTCTTTTTCCCATGAACAAAAGCCTGTTGGCTCTCGGCGTGGCGTTGCTGGCGCTGTTTGGCGCCTTCTCTGCCCGCGCGCAAGGCCACCTCATGCGCGTGCGCCTCACCGATGGCGCGGCCACCCTCAACGCCAACCTGCCCCGCGACTATACCGACCGGACCTTCATCAAGGGCCTGGCCATGTACCGCAACAAGATTGAGGACCTCACCGGCTGCCTCATCCTGCTCGAAGACCGCGACAAGGCCAGCATCATCGGGCAGTACATCAAGCCCGGCGAGCCGCCGCTGCGCAACCAGGCGCTGGCCGACGTGCTCTACAGCTCCAAAATCAGCACCGCCTTCAAGATGAACGGCAGCTACATGGTGGCCTCGGTGGCGGCCAGCCACGCCTCCATCGTGGAGCTCATCATCACCGACATCGGCGGCGTGCTGGTGCCCGAAACCGCCGTGCCCTACCTCGACATTTGCAAGGCGGCCAAAAACGTGGCTCCGGAGCTGAAAAAGCGCATCTACTACATCCGCTCGGCCAAGCTATCGAGCGTGCACAGCCGCGTGTACCAGGAAGTGGGAACCGAAATGGGGGTGTCGGGCACGGTGTTCAGCTCGGGCGGCAAGGTGTACAGCAGCTCCGACCAGTTCAAGACCGACTACGTGGTGAGCGTGGACCTGGTGAGCCTCAACAACCTGCTGCTCACCAAGAGCTGCGACAACCTCATCAGCAGCAACGAGCTGGCCGGCCGCCTGCAATCGGACCGGGCCCGGCAGGATGCCGACCGCGCCGAGCAGGAGCGCCGCCAAAAAGAGAGCGAGCTGAAAGCCGCCAAGGCCGAAGCCGACGAGCTGAAGCGGAAAGTGGCCGAAATTCAGGAAAGCCTGAAAAAGCAGGCCGTGACGACCGACGAGTACCGCCACCAGGTAGAAGGCCTGCGCCGCGACCTGGTGACCGCCCAGCAGCGCGTCAACCAGGTCAACATCGAGTTTAAGCAGGTTGAAAACAACACCAAAGTGGTGGTGGCCAACTCCGAGCAGCAACAGCAGCAGCAAACCAAAACCACCGCCGCCACGGCCGCGCCGCTGGTGCAGAAATCCGACGTAAACGTGATTTCGGAGGTGAAAAACCTCTCGGAAGAGGAAGTGAAGAAGATGGGATTCAAGGAAGTGAAGCAGTAGGGGCGGGGCCTGCCCCCGCCCGCCGTTGAACGAAACCGTTGAAACGATGCAGGCGTCTGGGCGGGGGCAGGCCCCGCCCCTACATCGTTCAAATTTTAACGCATACCCATGTCCATCGCCGATAACATCCACCGCATCAACGCCGAGCTGGCCGGCACGGCCGCCCGCCTCTGCGTGGTGACGAAAACCCACCCCGTCGAGAAGCTGCAGGAAGCTTACGACGCCGGCGCCCGCTGCTTTGGCGAAAACCGGCCCCAGGAAATGGCCGCCAAGCAGCCCCAGCTGCCGGCCGATGTGGAGTGGCACCTCATCGGCCAGCTCCAGACCAACAAGGTGAAGCTGCTGGCGCCTTTTGTGCACACCATTCAGAGCATCGACAGCGCCAGGCTGCTGCGCGAAATCAACAAGCATGCTGCTGCTAACAACCGGGTTATCAACGGACTGCTGCAGTTTCACATCGCGCAGGAAGAAACGAAATCGGGCCTCACGCTGGCCGAAGCGGAGGAAATTCTCGCATCAGACGAGTACCACCAGTACCAGAACGTGCGCCTCACCGGCGTGATGGGCGTGGCCACCTTCACGCATGATGAAGCCCGGCTACGGCAAGAGTTTCGGCAGCTGCGCGGCTATTTTGAGCAGCTGAAAAACACGTATTTCGCCACGGATGAGGCCTTCCGGGATATTTCGATGGGCATGAGCGGCGACTACCCGCTGGCCGTGGCCGAAGGCAGCACGCTGGTGCGCGTGGGCAGCGCCATTTTCGGCAGCCGGGGCTGAATCAGCCCGCGCTGCGAACCGCGGCGTTAGCCTCCGCGTCCGCTGCAGTAGCCGGCGTCAGAACCTGCTGCCGCGCACAGCGGTAGAAATTCGCCTATCTTCCGTCCCTCGTCTGCTGCATTTCCCACCATGCCCGCCACCACCGCGTCTTCGCCACCACCGCCGGCCATTGTGGCCAATCAGCACATCTACAACGACTATTTCGAGGAGGACTTTACCCGAACCGTCGACGAGAACCTGCTGCAGCTGCTCGACCGCGTGTGGTTTCGCTCCGAGCTGGTGGGCTTCGAGGATTTTCCGCAGCGCAACAACCCCGACCGGCCCCTGATTTTTGCCAGCAACCACTCCGGCATGGCCTTCCCCTGGGATGCCATCGTGGCGCTGTCGCACCTGTTTCGCTACCTGCCCAGGCACGAGCAGATGAGCGACCTGCCCCGCCCGCTCTCGGCCCCGCTGCTCTCCCAGACGGCCCTGATGAACCCCTACCTGGTGAAGGATTTCTGGAAGAAGTGCGGCTGCGTGGATGCCACCACGCTGAACTTCGAAACCATGATGTACTACCAGGACCACAACCTGATGCTGTACCCCGAGGGCGTGCCCGGCATCGGCAAAGGCTTCAACCGGAAGTACGAGCTGCAGCGCCTGGCTACCAGCATGGTGCGCCTGGGCCTGCAGCACGGCACCGACATTGTGCCCTTCTACACCATCAACGCCGAATACCTCAATCCCTACGCCTACAGCGTGGATTGGATAAACAACCTCACCAAGAAAATCGGCATCCCGTTCCTGCCGCTCACGGTGCTGCTGCTGCTGGTGCTGGTGCAGCCCTGGGCCTTCTACCTGGCGCTGCCGGCCAAGCTGATTTTCGTGATGGGCACCCGCATCCGCCCGTCCGACCTCACCACCAAAACCACCGACGAGCTCACCCGCGAAGAGTACCTGGCCCTGAGCGAGCAAATCCGCCAGCAGATGCAAACGGAGATGGACGCCGCCGTAAAAACCTACGGCCAGAAGCCCTACCGTTGGGGCGAGCTGTGGCAGCGCATGAAGGAAAACCGGCGCTATTTCCCGTTTTTCCTGCCCTTCGCCTGGCCCGCCATGTTCACCGAGTTCGAGCGGCTGTATGTGAAGGAAGGCCGCCGCAATTTCCGCATGCAGCTCGACAAGCCCGGGGCCTGGCTGCGCATGCTCTGGCGCAATCCCATAACCCTGGCCTATTTCATCCCGTTGATTGGCTGGATTCCGCTGGCTATCAAAGGCTACAAAGGCAATAAGCTGGGGCAGAAGCCGTAATAGAAGAACGAATAAAAGAATGTCATGCTGAGCGCAGTCGAAGCATCTCGCATGTGGTAGTAACTCAATTGTTGAAAAAGAGAATTACCATTGCACGCGAGATGCTTCGACTGCGCTCAGCATGACGTTCTAAAGATGCGCTGACGTTCTGCTGCCTACCAGCTCCCCACCCTCCCGCACTCCCCAAATCCCACCCAATGCCCTCGTTTCAACACCTGCTGCTCAAGCAGTTTCTTGTAGCAGCGGCCGTGCCGCTGGCGCGCCGCAAGCCCAGCGTAGGCGCCATCCGGCTGGCCATGGAAGCCGGCGCGCTGTTTCAGTTCATGCCCTGGCGCGTCAATCTGGAGAGCTTCCGGCTCGATAATCGGCTCGAAGCCGAGTGGCTGCGGCCGCGCGCCGCGCATCCCGGGCGGGTGCTGCTCTACCTGCACGGCGGCGGCTACGTGCTGGGCTCGCTCAATACCCACCGCAGCCTGGTGGGCAGCCTGGCCCTGCGCTGCGAGCTCAACGTGCTCACCATCAACTACCGCAAAGCGCCCGACCACCCCTTCCCCGCCGCCCTCGACGATGCCCGCCGGGCCTACCGCTGGCTGCTGCGCCAGGGCTACCAGCCGCACGACATCGTGGTGGGTGGCGACTCGGCCGGGGGCGGCCTGGCGCTGGCCCTGCTGCTGGCCCTGCGCGATGCCGGCGAGGCCCTGCCCGCCGCCGGCATCGGCCTCTCGCCCTGGACCGACCTCAACCTGCCCGTCAACATCCTGCGCCGCGTTTCGCAGGAAGAAACCCTGCTGCTCGAAGCCCTGCAGATGCGGACCTGGGGGCCGCTCTACGCCCACAAAACGGACCTTTCGCATCCGCTGCTTTCGCCTTCGCAAGCCGATTTGCACGGCCTCCCACCACTGCTCATCCAGATTTCCACCGCCGAAGTGCTCTACGATGACGTGGTGAAATTTGCCCGGAAAGCCCGCGCTGCTGGTGTGCCCGTCACGCTGCAACCGTTTGAGGGGCTGGTGCATTGGTGGCATTTGTTCTGGCGTGTGGTGCCGGAGGCCCGGCAGGCCCTCGACCAGGTAGCCAGCTTTCTGGCGCAGCTATGGGCGGTCCAGGCAAAGGCGAAGCCGACGCTTCCCGTAGCGGAGCGCCGCAGCGTTTCGCGTCGCCGGGCCGCTTAGGTACATTCGTCTCTACCTCGTTCTCATCATTCGTTTCTTCAGAGAATGAATGCCACGATTCAGCAAGGCTTGGATTGGAGTTTCCAGAAAAATAAATCCTCATTCGGATGATTTTGAGCCACTTTTCGAAAAAACCGGCGTACATAGCTCCACTATATTGCGTTGCGTTTGTAGGTTTGTACCGAAAATAGTCGGCTTGCATACTAATTGATAAACGCAACCTGCTTTTCATCAGAATCTTACCCTTTTTTCTTTTCACTCCAACCCATTCCTTCACCATGGAAGATTTGTTTAAAAAGTTCGTTAATGCTGGCGTGGGTTACATCGCCCAGGGCAGCAAATCGGTTCAAAGCACCATCGACAAGCTGGTGAAAGACAACAAGATGACCCAGGCCGAGGGCAAGAAAATTGTGGACGACCTGCTGAAAAGCGGCGAAACCAAGCGCGCCGAGCTGGAGAAGCAATTCCAGGGCCTGCTGGAGCGCGCCAAAAGCACGGTGGGCCTGAGCGATGCCAAGCCCGCCGCCAAAGGCAAAGCCGCCGGCAAGAAGCCCGCCGCTGCTCCGGTTGCCAAAACGGCCGCTGCCACCGCCAACAGCGTGGCCAGCAAAGCCGCCGGCACCGTGAAGAAAGTAGCCGACAAAGTGAGCGCCGCCGCCGATTCGGCCCAGAAATCGACCGCCGCCAAAGCGGCTGCGGCTGCCAAGCCCGCCCCGAAAGCTGCTGCCAAACCAGCCGCCAAACCCGCCGCCAAACCCGCCGCCAAGCCTGCCACCAGCAAGCCGGCTGCCAAGAAAGCTGCGCCTGCCGCGTCCGCCGCACCGGCCGAAGGCAACGCATAATCCACGCATCAGCGTAGCATGAAAACCCCGCTTGCCCGGTGCAGGCGGGGTTTTTTAACGTTGCAAACTGCCGGCGCCTGCTTGTGCCGGCGCGGCCCAATCTGCGAAATCAGATTAATCTGCTTAATCTGCGGTCATGTTTAAGAATACGATTTCCAACCTTTCCCGCATCCGGCAGGTGGCCGAAGTGCTGCTGCGCTACGGCTTCGAGGATGTGGTGACGACCACCCCCTTGCGCCGGCTGGTGAGCCAGAGCCGCCGCCTGAGCTGGCAGCGCGAAGACCGGCAGGTGTTTGAAACCACACGCTGGGAGCGGGTGCGCCTGATTATCGAGGAGCTGGGCCCCACGTTCATCAAGCTGGCCCAAGCCATGAGCAACCGGGCCGACCTGCTGCCCGAGGCCCTGATTGACGAGTTTGAGAAGCTGCAAAGCAACGTGCCGCCCTTTGAAACGGCGCTGGCCCGGCAGATTATCGAGGAAGAGCTGGGCCGGCCGATTGCGGAGGTGTTCAGCGAGTTTGATGACGTGACGCTGGGCTCGGCCAGCATCGGGCAGGTGCACCGGGCGCGGCTGCTCACCGGCGAGGAAGTGGTGGTGAAGGTGCAGCGCCCCGGCGTGCGCGAAAAAGTGCGCTCCGACCTGGCCCTGCTGCACGAGCTGGTACGCCTCACGGCCGGCTTTTTGCAAAAGCAGGGGCTGGCCAATCCGCAGGACATTGTGGATGCCTTCGAGCGCAGCATGAGCAAGGAGCTGGATTACACCGCCGAAGCGCGCTCGATGGAGCAGTTCCGCAAGCTCTACGAAGACTACACCACGTTCTACGTGCCCAAGCCGTTTCGGGAGCTGAGCACCTCGCGCATCTTGGTGATTGAGTTTGTGAGCGGCTGCAAAATTACCGACAAGGCGCAGCTGCTGGAATGGGGCCTGCGTCCCGCCGCCGTGGCCGAAAACGGCATGGACATCTACCTGACCCAGATTTTTGAGTTCGGAATTTTTCACGCCGACCCGCACCCCGGCAACGTGCTGGTGCGCCCCGACGGCACGGTGGTGCTCATCGACTTCGGCATGGTGGGCCGCCTCACCAAGCAGCAGAAATATGCCTTTGCGGGCGTGTTCATCGGCATGGCGCGGCAGGATGCGCGCAGCATGGCGCTCAACTTCCGGCGGCTGGCCCTCACGGCCGAAATCCCGGATATGCGCGCCTTCGAAGCCGATTTGAGCCAGCTGATTGAGGATTTCGCCATGCTCGACGTGAAGGAGATGAGCATGAGCGACCTCGCCGACGCCCTCCAGAACATCATCTACAACTACAAGCTGCAGGTGCCGGGCGCGGTGTTTCTCATTCTGCGGGCGCTGGTTATTCTGGAAGGCATCGGCAAGGTGCTGCACCCCAATTTCAACACCTTCGAGTTTGTGCGGCCCTACGGGGCCAAGATTATCCGGGAGCAGTACTCGCGCGAAAACCTGCTGACGGAGGCCGAATACACGGGCACGCAGCTGCTGGCCCTCATCCAGACCCTGCCGGCCGATGTGCGCCAGATTGTGCGCAAAATCAGCAAGGGCGAGCTGCGGGTGAAGTTCGAGCTGGTGGGCTACCAAAGCCTGCTGCGCAAGGCCGACCAGCTGGTGAGCCGCACCATTCTGGCGCTGCTGTGCGTGGGCGGGCTGCTGTTTTCGGGCCTGTCCTTGATGGGCCGCTACTCGCCCGACATGCCCTACCACCGCGGCGTGCCCGAAATAACCTGGTGGAGCCTGGGCGCCACGGGGTTTCTGCTGCTGGTGCTCCTGTTGCTGGGCACCGGGCGCAAGGAGAAGCTGAAGTAGGCCGCGCAAACAGGCTTTTTGGACTGGCCGTCGCAATTATTTAAAGGCGAGCTTTGCAGCCGGGCTTGTCGGAAACGACCTTTGCGGGCGTGGGGCCCTATTTCTGCTCCCTTCGATTCGATGCCTGCTTCGTTGCGCTCCCGTGTATTTGCAGCCGTTTTTGGCATTATCCTGGGACTCGCACCGCGTTTTTCCGCTGCGCAGGTAGCGCCCGCCAGCCCGCCCATCCTCCGCGAAATCAGCCTGCGTACCGATACGGCCACGTACCTGCTTTCCCACAATACCGTGGCGGTGCAGGGGGTGACCACGCTCTATTTCTGGTTTCGGCGCGACGACGAGACGCTGGAGCTGCGGCTCTACCCCACCAATGCCACGAGCCTCAAACCGCTGCGCCTGCGCCGCAATCCCGATTTTCAGCAGCTCGACTCGCTCACCAAAGAGGAGGACGGCGGTTTTCGCACCCGGCTCAAGTTCGCCAACCTGACCAGCAGCCGCTTCCTGCGCCTGGTGGTGGAGCAGGCGGCCGACTCGGCGGGCCGGGAGCCCCGACGGGAGATAGTGCCGCTGCTGCCGCTGGCGCGCACCTCAACGGTGCTGCGGGTGGCTGATAACGAGCTGTTTGTGGGCGAGGAAAAGGTGTTTGAGCTGACCAGCTCGAACCCGCGCAACATCCACGCCACGGGTGAGTGGGTGCGCGGCACCGAGTTCGACTACCGCCTGGTGGCCGAGGCCAACGGCACCCTGCGCCTGCACGTGCTGCCCAACCAGCTGGGCATCCGCACACTGGCCGTGAAGCTGCAAACCGAACGGCCGATACTCGGGCCCGGCAATAAAATCAGCTACCAGCTGCCGGTGCTGAAGCAGGAATTCAACGTGAAAGCCAGCCGCCTGCGCTTTCTGTCGCCCGACAAGCGCAGCGTGACCATGGACGAGGCCGGCCGCCGCAAGGGTGTGGAGCTGATTCTGGACAACGGCCGTAGCTTCGAGCTGCGCCGCACCTACCGCGTGGAGGACCAGGAAGAGCCCGGCGGCGAGCTCATTGCCGAAATCTTTACCCGCCAGTTTCTCAGCAACGACCGGGTGCTGTGCTACCTGCGCCCTTACAACACGCACCGCCAGACCGAAGGCTACCTCTACATCAAGGAAAACGACGTGGCCCGCTACCTCACCAACCTCGACATCACGCCCCAGACCGTGATTCGGAACGTGCAGGTGCTGCACCGCGGCGGCGAGTGGACGCCCGGCCTGAGCGTGAGCCCCGGCGAAACCGTGGACGTGCGCCTGGAAGGGGAGGGCCTGCAGAAAGCGCGCATCTCGTTCGAAGACCTGCCGGTCATCCCCTCCGATTCGTCGGTGCGGACCGATGCCCGGCTGGTATATCGCGTGCGGGTGCCGGTGAGCTTCGACAAGCGCAAAAGCAATATCTACAACGCCGGGCAGCCGACGGGCTATGCCCTGAATATCAAGGAATTTCAGCGGCCGCACCCGCTCGATTTTGTGTCGGTGGCCTACGGCGACGCGGCCCGGCCCATCACCCGCCTGAACGGCCCGGTGCTGTACGATGGCACCATCCGCGACGTGGTGTTTCAGTTCAACCCGAATGCCATCGACACGCCCGAGCTGCTGTTCGGCAAGCAGTACCTGAGCTTCGAAATCCGGACCCTCAACAGCAAGGGCGAACTCATCGAGCTGCGCAACGTGGAAAGCCTGCTGGTGTGCCCCGGCGACAATTCGCCCCGCGCCGCCTTCTACGCCGACAAGCAGTGCCGCACCGACCCGCTCAGCCTGAACTCGCTGCTGGGCCGCAAAACCTACGACCTCGACGAGTGGAGCCGCATTGTGGTCACGGTGAAGCATCAGTCCAGCCAATACGGCGAAACCGGCTACACCCAAACCGTGGAGCTGGTGCTCAAGCGCCGCTACAAGTTTGACATCGACGTGAGCTTCCCGGCCGGCCTGCTCACCCGCAAGCAGGGCGATACCGGCTTTGGCGACCTGGGCGGTATTTCGCTGGCCACGCTGGCGCAGTTCAGCTTCTACAGCCCCAACAAAATCAATCGCCTGCGGCCCTACAAAATCGGCGCGGGCTTCGTGGCCCTCAATGCCTTCAACCTGGGCAGCAGCAGCACCAACCGCGACCTGGGCGTGGTGATTCTCGGCTCGGTGTACCCCACGCGGCGCGAGGCCAAGTTTACGTTCCCGCTGTACCTGGGCGGCGGCTTTTTGCTGGGCACCAGCCGGTGGTTCTACATGCTGGGGCCGGGTATTGGGGTGAGGTTGTAACGGACTGCCAATAAAAAAAGCGTCATGCGGAGTGCCGTTGAGGCAGCACTCCGCATGACGCTCGCTTTCAACAATCTCGCGAAACCCTGCGCTATTGCAGCTTCATGTCCGCAATTATCGCCTTGATTTTCTCATGGCCCAGCCGCGTGGCCAGGTCATAATCTACGGCTGATTTCAGCGGCTGCTTCACGCTGAAGTAGAACTTGATTTTGGGCTCGGTGCCGCTGGGGCGGGCCGAAATCTTGCTGCCGTCTTCGGTGAGGAACTGGAGCACGTTGGAGCTTTCCAGGCCGGTGTCGGCGCTGAGGCCGGTGGTCAGGTCGTGGATTTTGCCGGTTTTGTAGTCGCGGATTTCCACCACTTTCAGGCCGGCAATCTGCTGCGGCGGGTTGGCGCGCAGGTCGGCCATCATTTCCTGAATTTCCTCGGCGCCGCGCTTGCCTTTCTTGGTGAGGGAAATCAGGTCTTCCACGTAGAGGCCGTAGTGGGCGTACATCTCCACCATTTCCTGGTAGAGGGTGCGGCCCCGGTCCTTGGCCACGGCGGCCATTTCGGCCACCAGCGCGCAGGCCGAGATGGCATCCTTGTCGCGCACGAAATCGCCGATGAGGAAGCCGTAGCTTTCCTCGCCGCCGCCGATGTAGTGCTCCTGGCCCTGCAAATCACGGATGAGGCCGGCGATGTACTTGAAGCCCGTGAGCGTCTGGTAGCTCTTCACCTGGTGCTGGCGGGCAATGTCGCCCAGGATTTCGCTGGTCACGATGGTGTACACGATGAAATCCTGCGGGGTGGCCGTGCCGGCGCGGTGCCGGGCACTCAGCAGGTAGTTGGTGAGCACGGCGGCCGTCTGGTTGCCGTTGAGCAGCACCCATTCGCCCTTGTCGTTTTTCACGCCCACGCCCACGCGGTCGGCGTCGGGGTCGGTGGCCAGCACGATGTCGGCATTGGTGGCCTGGGCCTGGTCGAGGGCCAACTGCATGGCGCTTTTCTCCTCCGGGTTGGGCGACTGCACGGTGGGGAAGTTGCCGTCGGGCGTGGCCTGGGCCTGCACCACGTTCACATTCGTAAAGCCAAACTCGCGCAGCAAACCGGGCACCAGCGTGATGCCCGAGCCGTGAATGGGCGTGTACACGATGTTCAAATCGTGCTGGCGCTGAATGGCGGCGGGGTCGATGCTGAGCTTCCTGGCCTCGGCAAAATACCTGGCATCAATGTCGGCCCCGATGCGGATGATTTTCGACGGGTCGGCCTGGAATTTTACCTCGCTGGGGCTGGTGATTTTATTGACCTCGATAATGATGTTGGTATCGTGCGGGGCCACCACCTGCGAGCCGTCGTTCCAGTACACTTTGTAGCCGTTATACTCCTTCGGGTTGTGCGAAGCCGTTATCACACAGCCGCTTTGGCAGCCCAGCTCTCGAATGGCAAACGACAGCTCCGGCGTGGGCCGCAGGGCTTCGAACAGGTAAACGGTGATGCCGTTGGCCGAGAAAATACCGGCGGCAATTTCGGCAAACTCGGTGCTGTTGTTGCGCGAGTCGTGGGCAATGGCCACCTTGATTTCCTGGCCGGGGAAGCTTTGCAGCAGGTAGTTGCACAAGCCCTGGGTGGCCATGCCCAGCGTGTAGCGGTTCATGCGGTTCGAGCCGGGGCCCATGATGCCGCGCAGGCCGCCGGTCCCGAATTCGAGCGAGCGGTAGAAGGCGTCGGTGAGGGCATCGTCCTGGCCGCTGGCCTGCATTTCGCGGATGGCGGCCTGCGTGTCGGCGTCGTACTCGGGGCCGAGCCAGGTGTTGATGGTGTTTTGGATTTCGGGGGAGAGAGGCATGGAATAAAAGAAAGAGTTTCGGTAGGGTCAGAAACGGGCGTAAAGGAAAGAGGTTTGGGCGGAAAAACCGCACGGCGCGGATTACCGCTTCGTGGCGAAATCAGCCCGGTAAGGGCCTACGGAATGTCGATTTTCTGCGAGAAAATGCCGTCGGCAGACTCGATTCTCAGCAGGTAGAGCCCGGCCGCCACCTGCGCGATATCCAGCGCCTGCACGGCGGCACCCGCCGGCATTTTGGCCGAAAGGATACTTCGGCCCTGCATATCGAGCAGCGTGAGGGCCAGCGGCCCGGCCGTGGCGGCCGGGCGCTCGACGCGAATGGTCTGGCGGGCCGGATTGGGCGTGATGCTGATGCCGGCCAGCGCGGCATTGGCCGTGGCAGTGGGCACGGCCGGCGCCAGCCAGGCGCGGGTACTCAGCGCGTACAGCCGCTGCGGCACGGTGATGATGTTGACAATCCGCTCGTTGGAAATAAAAACCCGGTACTGGTCCACGAAGCTCAGCCCCTCGGCCTGGCCGATGAACAGGGCGTTGGGCAGCTCGATGCGGCGCTTGTTGCCGCGCAGAAACTGCCCGTTGCGGAAGTCCGAGAGCAGCCACAGGAAGGTGGCGCCGGTGCCGCTGTTGTAGCCCAGCAGGCCCGCGCCGGTGCCGGCCGCGTTGAGGTCGGCGGCCGTTATCAG
The DNA here is from genome assembly GCF_054780555.1 of Hymenobacter daeguensis. NCBI lineage: Bacteria > Pseudomonadati > Bacteroidota > Cytophagia > Cytophagales > Hymenobacteraceae > Hymenobacter > Hymenobacter daeguensis. Next base: position 422,335 of record NZ_BAAGWC010000001.1, on the reverse strand, counting down.
GCCGTTCACGTTGAAGCTGCCTTTGAGGTGCGCCACGTAGGTGCCGGGCTGCGCCGGGATGGTGTAGTATTTGGTGCGCAGGTCGGCCCAGTTTTTCGTGAACAGGTGCAGCGAGTCGTTGGAGTAGAAAAAGGCCTCGCAGTCGAAATTGTGGTTGTTGGTGCCGGGGCTGAAATTGGTCTGGTCCGGGTAGCTGAAGTTGATGGCCTGCGCCGTGACCGACTCCGTGGGCGTGGTGCCGATGGCAGATTTCAGCACTTTCAGCACCTTCAGGTCGCGCCGGTCGCCGTTGTTGTTGCCGAAATCGCCCACGTAGAGGTTTTGCGCGTCGGCGGCAATGTCTTCCCAGTCCACGTTGGCGAAGTTGCTGATGGTGACCTGCTGCAGCACGTTGCCATTGGTCGAGTCGACCTTGAACAGAACGGGCCCGTTGCCGCTGTCGTTGAACGTCCACAGGCCCTGGCTGGTGAGCTGCAGGCCCGAGCTCTCCGGCACGGCGCTGGCAAGCGCCGTTTTGGTGACGAGGGTGGTGGTCGTGGTGGCGTATTGGCAGGAGCCGTCGTTGCTGGTGGCGCTGGGGTTGAAGTTGGTGGCGCGCGGGTCGGTGCAGCCGCTTTGGGCGCGGGCCTGAACGGTTATCAGCGAAGCCAATACAACCAGGAGGAAAGTAAATCTGGGCATCGTGCAATATAAAGCACGAACGTCTTGCTGAATAAAAAAGAACGTCATGCCGAGCGAAGTCGGAGCAGTTCTACTGGGCAAGTATTTAATTACTATCGCAGTAAAGCTGCTCCGACTTCGCTCAGCATGACGTTCTGTTCAGGCTGAGCGAAATACCGCGCCTACAAATTGCCGCGCAGCGCCTGCTCGCGCTCAATGCTCTCGAACAGGGCTTTGAAATTGCCTTTGCCAAAGCTCTTGGCGCCTTTGCGCTGAATGATTTCGTAGAACACCGTGGGCCGGTCTTCCACGGGCTTGGTGAAAATCTGGAGCAGGTAGCCTTCCTCGTCGCGGTCCACCAGCAGGTTCAGCTCTTTAATGGACGCCAAATCCTCGTCGATGGCGCCGATGCGCTCCAGCAGGTCTTCGTAGTAGGTGCCGGGTACGGTCAGGAACTCCACGCCCCGGCGGCGCAGCTCAGTTACGGTGGCGCGAATGTCTTTGGTGGCGATGGCCACGTGCTGCACGCCGGGCGTGTGGTAGTAGTCGAGATATTCTTCAATCTGCGACTTTTTCTTGCCCTCGGCCGGCTCGTTGATGGGGAACTTCACGTAGCCGTTGCCGTTGGAAACCACCTTGCTCATCAGGGCCGAATACTCGGTGGAGATGTCTTCGTCGTCGAAGGTGAGCAGCAGCTTGAAGCCCATCACGTCCTCGTAAAACTTCACCCACTGGTTCATTTCGCCCCAGCCCACGTTGCCCACGCAGTGGTCGACGTGCAGCAGGCCCACCGGCGCGCCCTGGGGCACGGTGCTGCTTTTGGCCACGAAGCCGGGCATGAACGGGCCGGTGTAGTTGCTGCGGTCTACGAAGGTGTGGACGGACTCGCCGTAGGTGTAGATGCCCGACAGCGTGACCGAGCCGTGCTCATCCTCAAGGGTATAGGGCTCGAAGGCCGACCTGGCGCCGCGCTTGGTGGTTTCTTCCCACGACTTGCGGGCGTCGTCCACCCACAGGGCCATCACCTTCACGCCGTCGCCGTGCAGGGCTACGTGCTTGGTGATGTCGGAATCGGGCAGGAGGGAAGTGGTGAGCACGAAGCGGATTTTGCCCTGCTGCAGCACGTAGCTGGCGCGGTCGCGCAGGCCGGTTTCGGGGCCGGCGTAGGCCACCAGCTCGAAGCCGAACGCGGCCTGGTAGTAGTAGGCCGACTGCTTGGCATTGCCGACGTAGAATTCGACGTAGTCGGTGCCTTTCAGGGGGAGGAAGTCCTGGGCGGGCTGGGCCAGCACTTCGGGCGAGGTCATGGTTTGCATGAGGGAAGAAGGGGGGATTTGGGGGTGGGGGGATTAACCGAGGTAAAAATACGGGTTTGATTGGTTTCGGGTGCCGAATTCGGCCGGCGGTGGCGCGCGCCTGTGCGGCATGCAGCGTAGGTTTGCCAAAACCTTCCCATTTTTGCAGCCAATCATCTGCCTTAGCGCCACCCAATGAACACCGAAGAACTGAACCGCGCCCTCGTGGCCCTGATTGAGAAGAAGGCCGAGCTGCACAAGCTCACCTACGACGATGCCCGCTACGACGACGTGGAAGAGGCCCTGCACGACCTCGAAGACGACTTCAACGACGAGTACGGCGACTTCCTCGAAACGGCCCTCGACAAGGTGCACACCGACCTGAAATCGGACACCGACGTGCTGCTGCCCACCGCCTACCTGCCCAGCACGCCCGGCTCCACGCCCTCGCCCAAGGAAGGCGTCTGGGTCGATTCGGAGAAATACCCCGGCAAAGAAGCCCGCATCACGCTCATTCCCAACCCCGTCCGCATCATGCTCACCGTGGGCAAACAGGTGCAGCAGGAGCTCTGGAAAGCGTAAAATCAATGAGTGAATGAGTGAGTGGGCGAATGAGTGAATGAAGCATTTTTCCCCATTCGCTCATTCGCCCACTCACTCATTCACTCATTGCCCATATGCTCTACCGCCTCGCCGAGCCCGCCGACTGGCAGCACGCCCAGCAAACAGGTTTTTTTGCCAGCGCCGACCTTGCGGCCGAAGGCTTCATTCATTCTTCGGAGCAGCACCAGATTCTGGAAACGGCCCGCCGGTATTATGCCGGGCGGGCCGATTTGGTTTTGCTGGAATGGGACGCCGCCGCGCTGGCTGCCGCCGGGGTGCGTGTGGCGCGCGAATGGGTGCCCAGCCGCGGGCAGCATTTCGCCCACGTTTTCGGGCCGGTGCCGCTGGCGGCCGTGCGCCGCGTGTGGCCATTTGACGCGGATAAAGCGGGTGATTTTCAGCTGCCGGCAGATTTGTAAATTGAGCCTGCAAAAAAACGGGGAGCCGTGCAACCCCAGGGCGCTGAACGGCATCTTCCGGCCAGAATTCCCACCACTAAGCCAACGGGTTTTATGGACCTTTTTACTCTTCGTTCCTTGCGTATGCTGGCCCTGGCCGGGCTGGCTACGGCCTGCGCGCCCACCTATCAGCTGGGGTTGAAGCCGGCCCAGTCCACCAACCTGTTTGTGGAAGGCCGCGAGCAGGCCCAGGCCACCGCCGACAGCGTGGATGTGCGCCTCAGCTTTATCTGCTACGAGGCCAATCGGGTGGTTTTTGAAGCGGAATACCGCAACCCCACGCGCCATGCGCTGGTGGTGGACCCGGCCGCTTTCCAATACGAAGCCAGCCGGCTGCCCGCCCCCGCTCCCGCTCCGAAGGCCAGGCGCCCCAAGCCCCAGCCGGGCGCAGAAGTGACGGCGGCCGTGGCCGCTGCCAGCATGGCCCTGCCGCTGCCGCCGCTGCCGCCCCGTGCCGTGCCCGCCTTCGACCCCGAGCCCGAAATCTCGGCGCTGCACGACAAGGCCGAGAGCGAGGCCAATAAAGCCGCCCGCATCGATTGGGTAGGACTGGCCCTGGGAGCTGCCAGCCTCACCGCCGACATTGCCAGCATTGGCAAGCGCGAAACCGTGGCCCAGTACCAGAACCGCACGGCCATTCACGACGTGGCCGTGACCTACAGCGTCATCTCGGCCGCCACCAAAGTAGAGCACGCCGTGGCTTCCGATGTGCTGCGGCAGCGGGCGGCCATGCTGCAGGAATACGCCCTGCGCAAGGTGACGCTGGAGCCCGGCCAGCAGGTGCGCGGCTACCTCTATTTCCCGCGCTACGATGCGGCCGATGCGCTGACCGTGAAGGCTCCCGTGGGCAGCCGCGTGGTGCCGCTGGAGTTTGCCCAGGTGCGCCGGCGGCAGTAGCGCTGACGTGCAATTAAAACGCCGGCCTGTGTATCTTTCGGCTCCTTTCCACACTTTTACCCATTCCTGCTATGTACACACCGCCACCTTCCTGGATGGCCGAAAGCGTTCGGTACCAGAAAAACGCTCGAAAATTTAGCCTGATTCTGGGCGGACTGCTGGTAACGTCAGCCCTGCTGGTCCAGATTTTCGCTTAAACAAAAAGCCCCGGCACTGCGCCGGGGCTTTTTGTTTGTGTGAACGAAGTAGGGGCAGGGCTTGCCCCCACCCGGACGTTGGAACTGCCGCGATGATGCCGCTCAACGGCGGGCGGGGGCAAGCCCTACATCCATTGACGTCTCAACCGTGCCAAGCAGAATGGAGTGCTATACCAGCTCCGCCAGCTCCAGCCAGCGCAGCTCCTTCTCCTCCAATTCCTGATTCAGCGCCGACAACCGAGCGCCCCAGGCGGCGAAATCCTGCGGCGAGCCGCTGCCGCCGTTCAGCTTGGCGGTGATTTCCTGCTTCTCCGTTTCCAAAGTCGCCATAGCTTTTTCGAGCTGCTCGTACTCCTTTTTCTCGGCGAAGGTGGCGCGGCGCTTTTGGGGCGAAGGGGCTACGGCCGTGCTCACGGGCGCGGGGGCGGCCAGCTTGGCGGCGGCGCGGGCGGCTTTGGCGGCTTTTTCTTCTTCGATGAGGGCAGCTTCGGCTTCGCGCTCTTCGAGGTACTCACGGTAGTCGGTGTAGTTGCCGGGGAAGTTGAGGACAGCCCCGCCGGGCTCGAGCACGAAAAGGTGCTCGGCGAGGTGGTCGAGGAAGTAGCGGTCGTGGCTGACGATGAGCAGGCAGCCGGTGAAGTGCAGCAGGAAGTCTTCCAGGATGTTGAGCGTGGCCAGGTCCAGGTCGTTGGTCGGCTCGTCAAGAATGAGGAAGTTGGGGTTTTTGATGAGCACGCGCAGCAGCTGCAGGCGGCGCTTTTCGCCGCCGCTCAGCTTGCTCACCAGCGTGTACTGCTGGGCCGGCGGGAACAGGAACAAGTTGAGGAACTGGCTGGCGGTGAGCACGTCGCCGTTGGCCAGCTCCACCACTTCGGCCACTTCCTTCACGATGTCGATGACGCGCTGCGAAGGGTCGAATTCCAGCTCGGTCTGGGTGTAGTAGCCGAACACGGTGTTGGTGCCCACGTCGATGGTGCCGGAATCGGGCTGCAGCTTGCCGGTGAGCATGTTGAGCAGCGTGGATTTGCCCGCGCCGTTCGGTCCTACCAGACCAATCCGGTCCTTCTTTTTGAAGACGTAGCTGAAATCGTCGAGCACCACGTTGTCGCCGAATTTCTTGTTCAGGCCGTCGGCTTCGATGATTTTGCCGCCCTGGCGGGTGGTTTTCACGCTCAGTTCAATCTGCTGCTTGTTGAGGTTGGTGCTGGCCTTTTCCTTGGTGACGTAGAAGGCGTCGATGCGGGCTTTTTGCTTGGTGCCGCGGGCCTGGGGCATGCGGCGCATCCATTCGAGCTCCTTTTTGAAGAACTGGCGGGCCTTCTCCACTTCCACGGTTTCGCGCATTTCGCGGTCGGCCTTTTTCTCCACGAAGTAGGCGTAGTTGCCCTGGTAGCGGTACACCTGGCCCTTGTCGAGCTCCACGATTTCGTTGGCCACTTTGTCGAGGAAGTACCGGTCGTGGGTCACCATCAGCAGGGTGAGGCTGGGCGAGTTCAGGCGGTTTTCGAGCCACTCGATGGTGGCCAGGTCGAGGTGGTTGGTGGGCTCGTCGAGGAGCAGCACGTCGGGCTCTTCGATGAGGACGCGGGCCAGGGCCACGCGCTTGCGCTGCCCGCCCGAGAGCTGGCTCACGTTGCGGGTGAGCAGCTCGCCGAGGATGCCCAGCTTGCCCAGAATCTGCTGCACCTGGGCTTCGTAGTCCCAGGCGTTGAGGGCGTCCATGCGTTCGAGCACGCGCTGGAGGTCGTCGGGCTTGTGGTCGGGGTCGTTCACCACGTGCTCGTACTCCTGGATGGCGCGGAGCGTGTCGTTCTGGCTGGCGAAGATGGTTTGCTCCACGCTCAGGCTTTCGTCGAACACGGGGTTCTGGCCCAGGTAGGTGACGCGGATGCCCTTGCGCACGCTCACCGAGCCGGTGTCGGGGGCTTCGAGGCCGGCCAGCACCTTCATGAGGGTGGTTTTGCCGGTGCCGTTGATGCCCACAAAGGCCACGCGCTGCCCTAGGTTGAGGCCGAAGTTGAGGTCTTTAAACAGCCAGCGGTCGGCGTAATTCTTCGAGATGTTCTCGGCGGATAACAGGTTCATAGGCCGCAAAGGTACGGCCGGGGCGGGCGGGGACAGGTGGGCAGTATTGCTTCTATGTTGCGAGCAGTATCATGGTTCTACAAGCTGAACGCATATTTACCGAATGAAAAAACTATTATTCTGGATGATGACATTAGCCTTCTGTCAGGGATGTCAAGCACAAAGTCAGCAAGAGCAAGCGAGAGCTTTTGCATTAGCAGAGCAAGCACTCGCTTCAGGAAACAGCCAGGAGGCAATTCAACGGTTTGATGAAATTCTTAAAACCAGCCCTGATTCCGAAAGGGCTTTGTTGCTTCGTTGTAAAGCCAAATACAAGCTGCAAGATTACCAAGGAGCCATTAAAGACGCTCAGCAGATTTTGGCTATCAAGCCAAATGTCTCTTCTGAGCAGGATTATTTGGCGCTTTTGAATTTGGGAATTTGCTATAATAATCTCCGACAATTCGAGCAGGCTCGTCAATATCTTTATCAGGCTCAAAAAGTTGATTCTACAGACGTTAGGATACCGGAAAGCTTGGGTTATGGATTCTCAGAAGAGCATGATTTTGCAAAAGCCATTAAGAATTACAGCCATGCAGTAAAACTTAATTCCAGCTCAAAAACAATTTTTTACGGCCTTGGAAAATCATACTTGCAAGCAAACCAATATCCCGAGGCTGTTAAGGCATATGACCAAGCTATTAAACTTGACCCTGCATATGCGGTGGCGTATCAAAACCGTGCATCTGCAAAATATTTGATGCAAGACTTGGACGGCTGTTGCGCTGATTTAAAACGTTGCGAGGAACTTGGAGTTAACAACGCTCAAGTAGTGGCATTTAGGGAGAAGGTTTGTCAGTGACTTATAGTCCCTTCCGCAGCTACCGACACGCCCCGGCGTGGCGGGGGCGCAGGGGCGGCGCCGCGACCAACCTACCCCGCATCCGTGGGCGCCGCATAGAATCCTAAGCGCCGCAGATATGGCCGCAGCAGTAGCGGTTGGAGGAAGCCGGTACTAAAAAAAAAACGCCGGATAAGCCAAAGCATCGGTTAATTCGTACATGCGGCCCACTGGCAGGCAACGCAGGTTGCCACTGTTTCACCTGTATGCTACAACCTTATTTGTGCGCGGCCGGAATCGATTCCGACGAGTTGCTGCTCAAGCTGCTGGAGTCCCTGCCCGGCATGGCCGCGCTGCACCAGCCGGTGTTCGATGCCGAAGGCCACATCGTCGATTTTAACGTGCTGTACCTCAACCCCGGGGCGCAGGAGCAGTTTGGCCTGCCTGCGCAGCCCCGGCAAACCATGCGCCAGGCGTTTCCCAACAGCCTGCTGAACGGCAGCTACGCGTTTTTGCTGAAAGTATGGGCCAGCGACCAGCCCTGCTATTTCACGCAGCACTATCCCCAGCACACCCGCGTGCCCGTGCTGCACATGCAGGGCCAGCGCGTGGGCCCCGTGCTGCTGGTGCTCGAGCACTTGCCGGCCAGCCCGCTGCAGGAAGAGCTGCGCTATTTTACCGAGCAGCAGCAGGCCCGCACGCAGCAGCTCGAAACTTCCCTGCTCAAAACCCAGCACCTGTTCAACCTCGACAAGCAGGAGCACCGCCTGCTGAGCCGCGTCCTCGACCAGCTGCCGGCCGGCGTGGCCGTGCTCAAGGGCCCCGACCTGAGCTTCCGGTTTGTGAACGCCAGCTACCAGGTGCTGATTGAGGGGCGGGCGCAGCTGGGCCGCCCCATTGCCGCGTGCCTGCCCGAAATTGAGGAGCAGGGCTTTGTGGAATTGCTGAACCGCGTGTACGCCACCGGCGAGTCGTACGTGGGCCTGAACACGCCGGTGCGGCTGCTCGAAGCGGCCACCAACACCCTGGAGCTGCACTACTTCGACTTCAGCTACCAGGCCCTGCGCAACAGCGAGCAGCAGGTGTCCGGCATCCTCATCTTCGCCACCGACGTGACGGCCCACGAGCTGGCCCGCCAGCAAACCCACCAGCTGGGCGAGTCGCTGGCCAGCGCCAACGAGGAGCTGCGCAAGGCCAACGCCCGCCTGCTGCACCACAACACCGACCTCGACACGTTTGTGAACGTGGCCTCGCACGATTTGCGCACGCCCATCGTCAACATTGCCGGCCTGCTCGATGTGCTGCGCGACGAACTGCCCGTGGACGTGCTGGGCCGCGGGCCGGTGAGCCAGGTGCTCTCGCTGCTGGGGCAGTCCGTCGACCGCTTCCAGCAAACCCTGACCTACCTCACCGAGCTGGCCGAGCTGCAGCCCGACGCTCTGCCGTCGGTATCGCCGCTGGAGCTGGCCGCCCTCGTCGACAACGTGTGCCTCGACCTGGCCCCGCAGCTGACCGCCAGCCAGGGCCGCATCGGCATCACCATCGAAGAGTGCACCCACCTGCCGTATCCGGCCAAGCACCTGCGCAGCATCGTTTACAACCTGCTCTCGAACGCCATCAAGTACCGCCGGCCCGACCACCCGCCCCTCATCGACTTCTACGCCACCTGCACCAAGGGGGCGGCCGTTATCCGGGTGCAGGACAACGGCCTGGGGCTTACGTCGGCCCAGCAGGGGCGGCTGTTTGGGCTGTTTCAGCGCCTGCACTCCCACGTCGAGGGCAAGGGCCTGGGGCTGTACGCGGTGAAAAAGCTGGTGGAAAACGCCGGCGGCCACATTGCCGTGCGCAGCCAGCCCGGCGAGGGCTCCACGTTCACCATCACCCTGCCGCTGCCGCTCGACGACTGACCACCGGTGCGTGGGGTGGGCCGGCCGAAGGCAGCGGTGTGCGCAACAGCCGCCATGCGCCCCGTGCCCACCGCGCCTTTAGCCGCTGCCGACACTTTCGGCATAGGCGGGGCGCAGGGCCAGCGGACATTCAGCCAATGAGATGCGTGCCACGTTTCTGTAAAGCCTGCCGGAAGCTGAGCACAGGCCGGCGGCGCTGGCATAACCCTGCGCGGCGGTTTGGCCGTATAGCCGGACCATATCACTCTCACCCCAACCAACTCCCATGACCACCAAACCATTCTTTGCCGCCCTTGCCCTTGCCGTTGCCTGCAGCGCTCCCACCGCCTTCGCGCAGGACATGAAGACCAAAAGCGACGCCGAAAAAACCAAAACGAAAGCCGACGGCATGACCACCAAAACCAAGATGGCCGACGACGGGAAGATGAAAGTGAAAGGCAAGTCTGATGCCGGCGACAAGATGAAGGCCACCACCAAGCCCCGCAAAGACATGTCCGGCATGAGCGGCAAAGGCGTGATGGTGGGCGGGGCCATGATGGTGCCCGACAAGGACATCGTGGACAATGCCGTGGGCAGCGCCGACCACACCACCCTGGTGGCTGCCGTGAAAGCCGCCGGCCTGGTCGAAACCCTGAAAACGGCCGGCCCCTTCACCGTATTTGCCCCCACCAACGCCGCCTTCGATAAGCTGCCCGCCGGCACCGTGAACTCGCTGGTGCAGCCCGACATGAAGCCCATGCTTACCAAAATCCTGACCTACCATGTGGTGCCCGGCCGCTACACTGCCGCCGACCTCAAAAACGGCCAGGTGCTCACCACCGTGGAAGGGGAGTCGCTGACGGTGATGAAATCCGGCAACAGCGTGATGCTGAAGGATGCCAAAGGCGGCATGTCCAACGTCACCATCCCCAACGTGATTTCGAGCAACGGCGTCACCCACGTTGTTGACACCGTGCTGATGCCGGCCAACTAAGGCTGAATGCTCATAGCACAAAAAAAGGCCCGTCAGATTGTCTGACGGGCCTTTTTGCTGAATACCAATGCCGTTTATTCCAGCAGCAGGCGGCGGCTCACGGTGCGGCCGTCGGCCAGCGTCAGGCGCACCGTGTACACGCCGGCCGGGAGGCCGGGCAGGGCCAAATCGGCTTTGCCGGCCTGCGCGGCGGGCTGCTCCCACACGCTGCGGCCCAGGGCGTCGAGCACGGCGGCGCGGGCAAAGGCTGGCCCCGTAACCGTCACGGCGCCGTGCGCCGGGTTGGGGTAGAGGCCGTAGGCGGCGGCTTCCCGGGCCGATGCCGTGGCGGTGGCAATGTTGTTGGTCATCACGGGCCGCATCATGAGGGCATTGCCGGTGGTGAGGGGCGGAATATCGGTCCACACGCCGGTATTGTCGCGCCGGAACAGGTGCTGGGCCGGAAACGTGCTGTTCAGGTCCACGCCGTACTGAAGAAAGCGGCCCGTGGACGGCTGCGAAAAGCCCACGTAAAACGTACCCGTCACGCGCACCGGCTGGTCGAAATCGACCTGGTAATAGTCCCAACCCGTGGGGTAGGGGTAGCGTAGGGTATAGGTTTTGGTGGCCAGCGGTGTGGTGGCGGGCATCCCGGCATTATCGGCCCACACGCTCACGGTAATGGGACGGGCCGCGATGTCGGCAAGAAAGACCGGGTACAGGCGCAGGCCGCGCACGTAGTCGGGCTGGTTGAGGTCGAAGCGGTAGGCAAAAGCCGCCTGCTGGCCGGTGGTGAAGGGCGAAAGCTGGGTGGCGCTTTCGGCGGTGCCATCGTCGTAGGCGTAGTAGTTGTTCAGGTCCAGGTCCCGCGAGATGGTGTCGTTGGCAATGGTCGGCGAGGTCATCTGCTCATTCGACACGATGTACATCGTGTAGCGCAGGCGCTTGGGAGTGGCCGTGGCCGGGAGCGGGGCCCCGCCCGCATTGCCGGTGCGCGGTTCCAGGCGGGTGTTGCTGGGAATAACGTTCGGGTTTTGCAGCCAGGTGCCAACCGGGGCGTTGGCCGTCAGGTCGCGCACGATGCCGGTGGTGGTCACCGATAGCGGCAGCGGCGTGTTCAGGTTGCTCACGTTCACGCCCATGGCGGGGTTTAGCTCGCTGCTGGTCGCGGCATTGTACTGCCACACCGGCATGGCCGAAAACCGCCGCAAAGGACTGCGCAGGCCCCCCGAGGGGTTGCCGCCCACCAGCCCGGCCCCGGTGGCCGCATCCACGAAGGTGGTATCGGTGAGGGTGCGGCCCTGGTTGAGCAGCACGTAGTCAAGGCCCCACGCGTCGGTGTTGGACGTGGTGTTGCCCGTGGCCACAAACATGAACTGAAAGTCGCCGTGCAGGTATTTAGCCTGGTCGAGGGCGATGGTTTGCTGGTGGAAAGCGGTGCGCTGGCCGGTGCTGAGCGCCGTCCATTTCGATTCCCACACCGGGTTGCCGCTTACCAGCGACTTGACAAACAGCTCCAGCTTTACCGGCGACGTGGTGAAATTGCGAAACGGAATGCCCGCAATGGTGCCCGCCTGCCAGGCAAAGCTCAGCACCACGTTGCTGCCCGGCGTGCGGCCGGCCAGGTCGATGGGCTGCGAAACCAGCGAGTCGAGCGTAGCATTGGGGCTGGTGGCCAGGCCGCCGCTGTAGGTCACACCCTGCGCCGTGAGGCCGTCGAGGGTGGCCGTGCCCCGGGTGAGGGGCGCTATGGCAAAACGGTTGCTTACCAGTGCGCCGCCCTTCGCCGTCCAGCGCACCACGCTGGGCGCCCCCTCAAGCGGCGAAGTGAAATCATCGAAAAACGGCAGCGCAAGGGCGGTGCCGCGCTGCTGCGCCTGCGGAGCGGCAGCGGGCAGGTAAGCAGCCCGGGCGGGGTCAGCGGCCAGGGGGGAAAGCGGCAGGCCCTCCTGGGCCATGGCCGGGCCAGCGGCCAGCAGCGCCGGCAAAAACCAGCGGCCATACGTGCGGAAGCGTGTTATCATACAGGAAAGGAGCTTAAGCCATGCTAACGACGGCAACCGGCGAAATAGTGCGCCGCCGCGAACGTTTGCCATCCTGAGCAGCGCGAGGGACGACAAAAACAAATTACTTCGCCACCCAGATATCCACCAGCTGGCCCATGCGGATGGTGGCATCGGGGCCGGCCACGGGGCGCTGGCGCACCACGGTGCCGGCAGTCTGGCCCGCTTCGGCGGGCTGCTCAAACACTTCGCCTTTTTGCAGGCCCTGGCCAACCAGCAGGGTCACGGCCTCGTCTTCGGGCATGTTGATGAGGTTGGGCACGGCAAAGGTCTGGTTGCCCTGGCCGTCGCCCACCACCAGGTCTACCCGGGTGCCTTTGGCCACGGGCGCGCCGGGTGCTATTTCCTTGCCGTTCACCAGCTGCTTGAGCACCGCGCCGGAAGCCAGGTCGGGCACCAGCTGAATCTGGCCCACCACTAGGTCGTAGCTTTTCAGGATGAGCATGGCGTTTTTCGAGGAGCCGTCGGTGAGCTTGGGCATCTTAATCACCGGCGGGTTTTTCATGCTCACCTGCAGGTAGATTTTGCGGCCTTCCTTCACCTTTTCGCCCGGCGCGGGGTCCTGCACCAGCACGGTGAAGGGGCGGATGTTGGGGCTGTAGCTGGAGTCGTCCACGAAGTAGTTGAGGTTGCGCTCGTCGAGGTAGCTTTCCAGGTCGGCCACGTTCATGCCCGTCACCTTGGGCACCGTAATGGTTTCGCCGTGGTGCGTGCTCACGGGTAGGTACACGTAGAAAAAGCCCAGCACGAGCAGCAGGCCCGCCACGGCAATGAGCACGAGGTGCTTCACAACGTCGAGCGGGGTATTGGAGGTGAGAAAAGCCATCTTTTAATGGTTAATGATTAGGGATTAATGGTTAATTTTTTAGGGTTCGGGAGTGGCCTAAGCTTCCGCTATTAATCACTGACCATTAACCATTAATCATTTTAGAAGAGCGTGCCTTGCCGAACTCCAGAATCCGGTCAATAAACTCGTAGGGCGTGTAGCCGGCCAGCGCCGTTTGGTGGAAGATGCAGGTGGCGGGCGTCATGCCCGGCAGCGAGTTCACCTCAATGATGAGTACCTCCACCTCGCCCTCCGGGCGCACCCGCACGAAGGCGTCAATCCGGGCGTAGCCCTGAATGTCGAGCACCTGGGCCACGCGGCGCAGCACGGCCTTCACCTCGTTCGAGATGCGCTGGCGCTCCACGGGGTCCACGTCGTAGCGGGCGGGGGTGATGTTCTGGCCTTCGCCAGCCAGGAATTTTTCCTCCAGGCTCAGCACCTCGCCGGTAGCCAAAGCCTCGCTGGCCTCAAACACCTCGATGTCGAGTTGGCCGTCCTCGTCATAGGAAGTGAGCAGGCCGCCCGTGATTTCCAGGAAGTGGGCCGCGCCGTCGCGGCCGATGAGCGTTTCGACCAGGAAGGCATCCTTCTGCGGAAATTCTTCCTTGAAGCCCAGGTGCAGCACTTCGGCCGGGCCGGGCATCAGGTCTTCTTCGGTGCGGAAGATGAGCTGGCTGAAGGCTTCGAGCTCCGCGCGGTTCTTGATTTTCTTCACAGCCGAGGAGCAGCCGTCGTCGGCCGGCTTGGCGATGAAGGGGTAGGGGAACTGCGTTTCGAGGCTGCGGTAGAAGCCTTCGGCGTCGGCCTGCCACTCCAGCTTGTTGGCCATGCGGTGCTCGGCCACCAGCAAGCCAGCTTCGCGCAGGCGCTTGTTGGTTTCGAACTTATTGATGGTGACGCTGCTGCTGGCCACGCCCGAGCCGTTGTAGGGCAGGTTGAAGCGTTCCAGCTCCTGCTGCAGGGCACCGTCCTCGCCGGGCCGGCCGTGCAGGGCAATGAAGACTTCATCGGCCAGCTGGGCCAACTCCTCGAACGAGATGCGGCGCGGCTGGGCCAGCGCCTGCCCGGCGTAGGTGCTGGTGATGGCGCCCGCCTCGCGCCGGATGCGCTCCAGAATGGGGTGCGGCGCCTCGCCGGCCTCGGCGTGCTCAATCTTCTCGCGGATGTCGTCGGCGTTGTCCTTCAGCATCACGTTCACGGGCAGCACGTAGAGCTTGTGCTCCTGGGCCGAGCCGGTGAGGAACACCGGCACCGGCGCGTACTTGGCCGAGGAGCTGAGCTTCTCGAAAATGTTGCGCCCGCTCTCCACCGAAATGTGCCGCTCCGATGAGTAGCCGCCCATTATCACGGCCACCCGAATGCGCTCGGTGGCCTCGTGCTGGCGGCCGGCCACGGCCGTATCCAGCTTGTCGAGCAGCTGCGCCAGCTTCACGGGGCGCAGGCCGGCGCGGCGGCGGGCCGCCAGCGAGGTGCGAATGAGGTAGGTGAGAAACTGGCTCGGATTGAGCCCAATCTCGGCGGCCTGGTGGAAAAAGAACGAGGCCGGCAGCATGCCCGAAGTCGTGTTCGGGTCGTTCAGAAACAGGCGGCCATCGTGCGCCACAAAGCCATCGAGCCGCGCATACACCTGAAAGCCGAACGTGCGGAACATCTCCTCGCAGGCTTCCCGGATTTCCTGGATTTTCTCCTCCGGCAGGTCGATGGGCGTGATTTTGCGGGCCAGGCCGGGCAGGTACTTCGAACGGTAGTCGAATAGCTCCTCGCCCTTCACAATCTCCGTGGGGGGCAGGGCCAGCGGCGCGCCATCAGGGTCTTCCACCACAATGCAGCTGAACTCGCGGCCGGCCACGAAGCTTTCCACCAGCACCTGCGTTTCGCCGTCGATGTTGGTCAGGCGCACTTCCTCGGCCGTTTCCAGCCGCTCGCTCAGCGTAAACAGCAGCGTTTCGGGGTGGTAGATGGGTGCGGTTTCGCCGTCGAGCACCACGGGCAGGCCAATGCCTTCGCGGATGTCGGTCAGGTGCTGCACCCAGGCAATTTTGTCCTGCTCGCCGAGGCGCTGCCAGTCGGCGCGGGTCACGGTTTTGCGGAACAGGCTCTTGTCGATGGCCGCCTCGAATTTGGCCAGGTCGTCGGTTTTCAGAATGCTCACGCCGATGCTGGAGCCCTGGCGCGGCGCTTTCAGCACCAGCGGCAGGCCCAGCTCGCGCACCAGGTAGGCGAGGGTGGCGGCGTGGTCGGTGCTGTCCCACTCCTCGGCCCTGATGACGCGGAAGTCGGGCGTGGGGCGGCCCAGGGCCTTGAGCAGGTTCTTCTGCGCGATTTTATCGATGCCAAAGGCCGAGGGCAGGATGCCCGAGCCGGAGTAGGGGATGCCCAGCCATTCGAGCAGGCCCTGCATGGCGCCGTCCTCGCCGCCCGGCCCGTGCAGGGCCAGGAAGGCAAAATCCATGAGCAGCGGCAGCTGCTCGGCGTCAATCCGGCGGCCCACTTTGGCAATGGCCTCGAACCGCTCGTCGTGCGTGAGTTCGCCCAGGCTTTCGATGTACACCTGCAAATGGTGCAGCGACGGCGGCTGCGAGCTCACCGGCGGGTAGAAATCCCGAATGGTGCCTTTGTAAATGAATTGCCAGTCGAGCAGAATGAACTGCCCCAGGCTGTCGACGAAGATGGGCACGGGCTGAAACAGCGCCTTGTCCAGATTATCAAAGACGGTGCGACCGCCGGCGAACGAAATTTCCCGCTCGCGCGAAGTGCCCCCGAAAAAAATACCGATTTTCATAAGTACAGCAAAGGTAAGAACCCGTAGCGCGGACTTTTAGTCCGCGCTCGAACAACCGACTCGCGGACTAAAAGTCCGCGCTACAGCAGGCCCACCAGCTCGGCCACCAAGGCGGCATCCGTTTCAAAACGTTCTGCCCGAAACAGCCCATCGGCCGGGTCGGCGGGCACCAGTCGCTTGGCGCTGGTGTGAAACTCCGTAGCGCCGGTATGGTTGGCCAGCGCCCGGATATTGGCCGCCGCCACGCCCGCGCCCGGCATGATGCTGATGCGCCCGGCCGCCTGCGCCACCAGCGCGGCCAGCTGGTCCCGGCCCGCTTCGGCCGTGGGCTGGCCGCCGGAGGTGAGCACCCGCTGGCAGCCCAGGCCAATAATTTCTTCCAGCGCTTCGGCCTGGTTGGGACAGGAATCGAAGGCGCGGTGGAAGGTGACTGCCATCGGGCCTGCTGCTTCAAGGAGCGGGCGACAGGCGGCCGCATCCACGCGGCCGGCCGCATTCAGCCCGCCCAGCACCACGCCCGCGCAACCCAGCTCGCGGCACGTTTCAATATCGGCCCGCATGATTTCCAGCTCAGCATTGCTGTACACAAAGCCGCCCGGCCGGGGCCGAATCAGCACGAATACCGGTATCTGAAGCTGCCTCAGGGTCTGCCGAATCAGGCCGTAGGAGGGCGTGATGCCGCCCTGCTCCAGGTTCTGGCACAGCTCGATGCGGTGCGCGCCGCCCGCCTGCGCCGCCAGGGCCGAAGGCAGCGAGGCCGCACAGATTTCCAAGGTGTGGGGCTTTTTCAAACGGATTAGGCTTTGTGGGCAGTAAGGAAAAAAAGGCCATGCCGAGCGCAGTCGAAGCAGCTCTACCACAATGGTAAATGAATTGCTTCCCCGGTAGCGTTGCTGCGACTGCGCTCAGCACGACGTTCGACTTTTGTTGCCGGCCAAGCTTTACTTCAGCAGAAACTCGCTGTCGCGCAGCAGCGGCGCATCGGTGGTGCTCACCGTGAAGTTGAAGCCGGTTTGCAGGGCGTAGGCGCCGGTCCGGCCATTTTTATCCAGCGCAATGAAGGCCACCTGGATGTCTTTGGCCTTCGCTCCTTTGATGGCGGCAATGCGCTCGATGGCTTCCTTGCAGGCCTGCTGCGGGGTGCGGCCCTGGCGCATCAGCTCCACCACGGTGTGGGCGCCGGCAATGCGCACCACGTCCTCGCCCTGGCCGGTGGCGGCGGCGGCGCCCACGGCGGGGTCCACAAACAGGCCGGAGCCGATGAGGGGCGAGTCGCCCACCCGGCCGTGCATCTTGAAGCGCATGCCGCTGGTGGTGCAGCTGCCGCAGAGGCGGCCCTGCGCATCGAGGGCCAGCATGGCAATGGTGTCGTGGTTCTGGCGGCCGCCCACCGGACCCACGGGCTTGCGCCGGCCTTCGTTTTCGCCATTGATAACGGGCTTGTAGAGGCTGGTTTTTAGCCACTCCTGGTACGCCTTTTCGGAGTCGGGGCTGAGCTTTTGGGGTTCGAGCGGAAAGCCCTGGGCCACGGCAAACTGCTGCGCGCCCTCGCCCACGATGAGGACGTGCGGGGTGCGCTCCATCACGCGCCGCGCCACGCTGACGGGGTGCTTGATGCGCTCGAGCGCCGCCACGCCGCCGCAGTTGAACTGCTCGTCCATGATGCAGGCATCGAGCGTCACCACGCCGTCGCGGTCGGGCAGGCCGCCCAGGCCCACGCAGCAGCCCTGTTCGGCTTCCGTCACCATCACGCCGGCCTCCACGGCGTCCAGCGCGTAGCCGCCTTTGCCGAGAACTTTCCAGGCGCCCTTGTTGGCATTCACGCCCGCGTCCCAGGTCGAGATGACAATGGGCTTGGTTGCCGCCGCAACAGCGGGCAGGGCCACGGCGGTGAGCGGCGCGGTGGCCAGCCCGGCCAGGCCGGCGGCAGAGGTTTGCAGGAATTTCCGGCGGGAAGACATGAAGCAGGAGGGGAGTAAATAGGTGACTAAATGGCCTGTCTGTTATCCTGAGCGTAGCGAAGGACCTTGCCACGCCAGAACAACAATGCTGGAATTCAACTGGTACAACGGTGGGAAGGTCCTTCGCTATGCTCAGGATGACGGAACGGAGTCTAAACAGCTGCGGCGAAAGATACTGCCACGCGCCAACTCCCGTACTTTCGCCCCCATGATACTCCTCGCCGACGGCGGCTCGACCAAGTGCAGCTGGTGCCTGCTGGGCGGGCCCGCCCCCGTTCATTTCAGCACCGAAGGCTACAACCCCTACTTCTGGGATACGCCGGCCATTGCCGCCTCGCTGGCCCGCAGCGTGCCCGCCGCCGTGCGCGAAGCGGCCATCAGCGCCGTTCATTATTACGGTTCCGGGGTGCTCTCGGCCGCCAAGGCCGAGGTAGTGGCCGGGGCCCTGCGGCAGGTGTTTCCGCAGGTGCAGCACATTTCGGTGGAGGAGGACTTGCTGGCGGCGGCGCGGGCGCTGCTGGGGCGCGAGGCGGGCTTTGCCGCCATTCTGGGCACGGGCACCAACTCGTGTCTGTATGACGGCCAGCGCATTACGCAGGTGGTGGAGTCATTGGGCTATTCGCTGGGCGACGAAGGCTCGGGCACCAGCATCGGCCGGCTGCTGCTGCGCGACTACCTGCGCGGCCGGTTTCCGGGCGCTCTGGCCGAGAAGTTCAGGGCCGCCTACCAGCTGGGCGAAGTGAGCCAGGTGCTCGACCGCCTCTACAACCAGCCCCTGCCCAACCGCTTCCTGGCCAGCTTCGCCCGGTTTGCGGGCGAGCACTACGCCGAGCCGTATTGCCAGGGCGTGGTAGCGCAGGCCTTCGAGGCGTTTTTTGCGCAGATTGTGACGCAATACCCCGACTACCAGCGCTACCCCTTCAACTGCGTGGGCTCGGTGGGCTACCATTTTCGGGAGGCGCTGGCCGCCGCCGCCGCCCGCCACGGCATGGCCGTGGGCCTGATTCTGCAGGCTCCGATTGAGGCGCTGGTGCGCTACCACGAACTGTAGAGACGCGACACTTCGCGTCTCGGCATCTGCGCTGTGCGGTTTCATTCCACCGTTTTCGTTCGACGGGGAGACGCGAAGTGTCGCGTTACTACAGCACGCAATTCAACCCAATCGTCATTCCGTCGGTTAAAGTCGGTGGAAATCTGCGAAAGCGCCGCACTTTTGCACCACTGACCAACCACACACTCCCAACCGTTTCACTTCCCCTCATGAACACCCTCGATACCTACAACTTCGCCGGCAAGCACGCCGTGATGCGCGTCGATTTCAACGTGCCTTTGGATAAGGACCTGCACATCACCGACGATACCCGCATTCGCATGGCCACGCGCTCGGTGATGAAAATCCTGAACGACGGCGGCTCCGTGGTGCTGCTCTCGCACCTGGGCCGGCCCAAGGGCGGCTACGAAAAGAAGTTTTCGCTCGAAAGCCTGGTTGGCCGCCTCTCGCAGGAATACGGCCGCGAGGTGCAGTTCGGCGGCGACGTGCTGGGCGACGAAGCCGCGCAAAAAGCCGCTGCCCTGCAGCCCGGTGAAGTATTGCTGCTCGATAACGTGCGCTTTCACAAGGAAGAAGAAGCCGGCGACCCGGCCTTCGCCGCCAGGCTGGCCACGCTCGGCAACGTGTACGTGAACGATGCCTTCGGCACCGCGCACCGCGCCCACGCCTCCACGGCCGTGATGGCCAACTCGTTTGCCCCCCAGGACCGGGTGGGCGGCTACCTGCTGCAATCGGAAATCGATAACGCTAAAAAAGTGCTGGAGCAGGCCGAGCGGCCCTTCACCGCCATCATGGGCGGGGCCAAGATTTCGGACAAGATTCTCATCATCGAAAAGCTGCTCGATAAGGTAGATAACCTGCTCATTGGCGGCGGCATGGCCTACACGTTTGCCGTGGCCGAGAACGGCCACGTCGGCAGCTCGCTGCTGGAGGCCGACAAAGTGGACCTGGCCCGTCAGCTCATCCAGAAAGCCAAGGACAAGGGCGTGAACCTGATGCTGCCCGCCGACTCCGTCATTGCCGATAAATTCGCCAACGACGCCAACGTGGACGTGGCCGCCAACCTGAGCATTCCCGACGGCTGGATGGGCCTCGACCTCGGCCCCGATTCGCGCGAGCAGTTCGCCGAAGTCATCCGCCACAGCAAAACCATTCTCTGGAACGGCCCGATGGGCGTGTTCGAGATGAGCAATTTCTCGCTCGGCACCGAGTACGTGGCCCAGGCCATTGCCGAGGCCACGGCGGCCGGCGCCTACTCGCTCATCGGCGGCGGCGACTCGGCGGCGGCCGTGCAGCAGCTCGGCTTCGGCGAGCAGGTGAGCTACATCAGCACCGGCGGCGGCGCGCTGCTCGAATACATGGAGGGCAAGGAGCTGCCCGGCGTGACGGCCTTGGGCTAACTTCTTGCTGGTATAAGCTTGGAATGCAGCTTGTTGGCTGCGTAGTGTGAGCAGGGGAGGCGACTGGTTCGACAGAACAGTTTGCTTCCCCTGTTTATTTTTTATACAGTTATTGTCAGATATTTAATTTTTGTCATTGTGGTGGTTAAAAGATGGCGAAAACATTTACATTTGATGCCTGAATTACGGAACAGCACCCGCTGAATTCGGACTGGTAATCTTTCAAATTTTCTGTATGAAAACACCATTTACTCCTGCCAGCACCGTGCCGCCGGCCAGCTTTGCGGTGCCCCAGCCGGCGGCTGCTCCGCCCACGCGGCGCAGCTGGCTGAAAGGCCTGGGCGCGCTGGTGGCCGGCCTGTTTCTGAGCCGGGCCGCCAAGGCCAAGGTGGCTTCGCCGCAGCAGGTGCTGGGGGGGACGCCTTATCTGGGCGAGATTCAGCTCTTTGCGTTTGGGTTTGCCCCGCGTGGCTGGGCGCTTTGCGAAGGGCAGATACTGCCCATTGCGCAAAACGCGGCGCTGTTTTCGCTGCTGGGCACTACATACGGCGGCAACGGCCAAACCACCTTTGCCCTGCCCGACATGCGTGGTCGCACGCCCCGGGGCGTCGACAGCAGCTCCGGCAACTACCAACTGGGCCAGCGCGGCGGCGGCGAAAACATCACGCTGACCACCGCCCAGCTGCCGGCGCACACCCACGGGTACCTGGTGAGCAACGCCGCAGCTACCTCCAACGTGCCGGCGGGCACGGCCGCCGCCGTGGCCTCGGCCAGCAACGACCTCAACGGCGAAGCCGTGAACATGCTGGCGTATGCCGCCACGCCCACCGTGGCGGAGGCCGCCACTGCCATTACGGCCACTGGCGGTGCCACGTCCCTCAACATTCTGGCGCCCTACGAAACCCTGAGTTTCTGCATTGCGCTGCAGGGCATTTTCCCCTCGCGCAACTAGGTTGCCGGGAGCGGTCTGCTCCTTGTTTTTTCATTTTTTAGCTGGTTAGCGATGTCTGCTCAATTCTCACCTGCGGCCCCGGAGGCCGCCCCCGCCGCCGAACCCGCCCGGCGCGGCTGGCTGAAGCGCCTGGGAGCCATGCTGGGCGGCGCGGCCTTGGCCACACCCGCTCTGGCCCGCCCCGCCAGCCCCGAACAAGTCCTGGGCGACGATGTATTTCTCGGCGAGATTATGATGTTTGCCGGCAACTTTGCGCCCCGGGGCTTTGCGCTGTGCAATGGCCAGCTGATGTCCATTGCACAGAATACGGCGCTGTTTTCCCTGTTGGGAACTACTTACGGAGGCGACGGCCGCACAACTTTTGCCCTGCCCAACCTGCAGGGTATTACGCCCATTGGCCAGGGCCAGGGGCCGGGCCTGACGGGCCGCAGCCTGGGCGAGCAAATTGGCAGCAACACCGGCACGCTGCTCAGCGCCAACCTGCCGACGCACAGCCACACCGCGCAAGTCAGCAGCGCGGCCGGCACCACCGATACTCCTTCAGGCAACCTGGCGGCCGTGCCGCCCGCCGGCACCACGGCCAGCGGCGAGGCCATCAGTGTGCTCCACCGGGCGGCTGCGCCTACGGCCAGCGTGGCCGCTCCAACCACCGTTGGGGCAACGGGTGGCAACCAGCCGTTCAGCCTGGAGTCGCCCTACCTGGTGGTGAACTATTGCATTGCGCTTCAGGGCACTTTTCCTCCCCGGCAATAAGCGGCGGGTTCTTTTTTCTGTACCTCATATTCTGTACATTATGCGTTTAAGAGCTACTACTGCGGGCCTGGTTCCCATCATGCGCCAGCAGGCCCCGGCCGAGCCCACCCGCCGCAACTGGCTGATGCGCCTGGGGGCGGTAGTTACGGGTGCGGCCGTGGCAGCCCCGGCCCTGGCTGCGCCCCGGAAAGTGCAGGGCTACCAGCCTTACGTAGGCGAAATCATGCTGTTCGCGGGCAACTTTGCACCGCAGGGTTGGGCGTTCTGCGACGGCAGTCTGCAATCCATTGCCGACTATTCCACGCTGTTTCAGCTGATTGGAACCACCTACGGCGGCGATGGCCAGACCACTTTCGGCCTGCCCGACCTGCGGGGGCGCGCGCCGCGCCACCAGCACCTGGGGCCCGGCTTGTCGAACTACGTGCTGGGCCAGGTGGGCGGCGCCGAAACCCGCACCCTGACCACCGCCCAGATGCCGGCGCACAACCACGCGGTGCAGGCCGGCACGTCGCCCACCAGCAGCTCGCCGGTGGGCACGGTGCCCGCCACGCTGGCCGGGGTCGACGTCAACGGCGAAACCGTGAGCGTGCTGGGCTACGCGCCGCTGCCCACCGCCACGGTAACTGCCCACGCCTCCACCATTCAGGCCACGGGCGGCGGTCAGCCGTTCGACGCCATGCCGCCGTCGCTGGTGATGAACTACTGCATTTCGCTTTACGGGATTTTTCCGACGCAATAGGCTGGCCCGCCTGGGCAAGCCGGCCCTGCCGTCGCCCGCGCGGAGTCCTGATTTTGAGTACGCTTCACTACGCAGCCTGCAATGAAACAACGCTATGCTTTTGCCCGCTTCCTGCATCTGGGAGCCGGGCTCCTCTTTTTTCTGCTGTTGGCCGCCCCCACCGCGTGGGCCCAGACAGCAAAGATTTACTATACCCAGGGCAGCAGCACCGCCACGCTCGATGCCGCCAAGGCCGTGAACCCGGACGGCAGCGGCGGCACTACGCTGGCCTCGGCCGCGGCCAGCTTCGCGCAGCCCACGGATATCGTGTACGATAAGGCCAATGGCTACATCTACGTGACCGACCAGTACGTGGGCACGGGCGGCATTGTGCGCTTTACCACGGCGGGCACGGGCCGTACCGTGATAGTGCCGCCCACGGCCGGAGCCACCTACAACGGGCTGGCCCTGGATGCCACGGCCAACCGCCTGTATTTCACCCAGGGCAGTGCCACCAATGCCTCGCTCGACGCCCTGAAATGGGTGAACCTGAGCACGCTGGCCGTGACCACGCTGGCCTCGGGCGCGGCCAGCTTCACGCAGCCCACCGACCTGGCCCTGGATGCAGCCGGCGGACTGCTGTACGTGGCCGACCAGTACATCGGAGCAGGCGGCATCCTGCGCTTCACCACGGCGGGGGCGAGCCGCACGGTGGTGGTGCCGGCTGCCGCCGGGGTGGAGTACAGCGGCCTGGCCCTGGACGCCGCCGGCAACCGCCTGTTTTTTACACAGGGCAGTGCCACGGCCACCCTCGATGCCTTGCAGGTGGTGAGCCTGAACACCGGCTTCCCGGTGACGTCGCTGGCCTCGGGCGCGGCCAATTTTACGCAGCCCACCGACCTGGCCTACGACGCCGTGGGCGGGCAGCTTTACCTGACTGACCAGTTTGTGGGCACGGGCGCCATTCTGCGCTACGCTGCCACTGGCACGGGCCGCACGGTCATCGTGCCCGCTACGGCTGGCGCCACTTATAACGGCCTGGCCCTGGCCTCAAATGCCGCGCCGGTGGTGACGACCAGCGGCGGCAGCACCCTTTTCACCCAGAGCCTGCCCGGGCCTTCCACGCCGGTGGCCGTGGACCCGGCCGTGGCGGTGACGGATGCCGACAACGCCACGCTGGCCTCGGCCACGGTGAGCATTACCACCGGGTTTCAGAGCGGGCAGGATGTGCTGGCTTTCACCAACACGGGCAGCACGATGGGCAACATTGCCGGCAGCTACAGTGCCGGGGTGCTCACGCTGACTTCGAGCGGGGCCACGGCCACGCTGGCGCAATGGCAGGCCGCATTGCGGGCCATTACGTACACCAACACCGCTTCGGCGCCCAACACCACTACCCGCACGGTGAGCTTTGTGGTGAACGATGGCGCCGCCAACAGCAACACGGCCACGAAAAACATCACGCTCGCGGCGGCTTCCATTGCCATTACCAGCGTGAGCGTGCCGGCCAACAGCACGTACCGTACCGGTCAGAACCTGGATTTCACGGTGAATTTTGCGGCCGCTGTGGTAGTGAACACCGGCGGCGGCATTCCCACCCTGCCCCTCTCGCTGAACACCGGCGGCACGGTGGCGGCCAGCTACCTGTCGGGCAGCGGCACCACGGCCCTCGTGTTCCGCTACACGGTGGTGAGCGGCAACCTCGACAACGACGGGGTGGCGGTCGGCTCGGCCCTGGTGCTGAACGGCGGCACGGTGCAGGGCAGCGGCGGCCAGACGGTGCTGCTCACGCTCAACAGCGTGGGCTCGACCACCGGCGTGCTGGTGGATGGCGTGGCCCCAACCGTGACGAGCATCAACCGCCAGACCCCGGCCACGGCCCTCACCAACGCCGGTACGCTGGTGTATCGCGTCACGTTCAGCGAAGCGGTGAATGGGGTAGGACCGACGGATTTCAGCCTGACTTCGACCGGCACGGCTGGCGGCTCCATTGCCTTTGCCACCCTTGTGAGCAGCGGCGTGTACGACGTGACCGTGAACAGCGTGAGCGGCGACGGCACCCTGCGCCTCGACCTGAACAGCAGCGGCACGGGCATCACCGACGTGCCGGGCAACGCCATTGCGGGCGGCTATACGGCCGGCCAGCCCTACACCCTCGACCACACGGCGCCCACGGTGAGCATCGGCAGCACGGCCGGCAGCCCGACGACTACCTCGCCCATTCCGGTAACGGTGACCTTCTCGGAGGGCGTCACCGGCTTCACGGCGGCTGGCGTGACGGTGGGCAACGGAACCCTGAGCGGCTTTAGCGGCAGCGGCACCACGTACACCTTGAACATCACGCCTGCTGCTTTCGGCACCGTCACGGTGAACGTGGCGGCCAACGTGGGCCAGGATGCCGCCGGCAATGGCAACTCGGCCGCTTCGCAATTCAGCATCGTATATAGCCAGCTGACGGCGGCCGTGACGGCGGTGACGCGCAACCTGCCCGCGCTGGTAGCCACGCCAGCCGTGACCTACACGGTGACGTTCTCGGCCAGCGTCACGGGCGTTTCGCCCGGCAATTTCTCGCTGACCACCACCGGCCTGGCCGGAGCCAGCGTGACCAGCGTGGCGGGCTCGGGCACCACCTACACCGTGACCGTAAGCACGGGCACCGGCGACGGCACCCTCCGCCTGAACGTAGCCAATGACACCGGCCTGACGCCCAGCCTCAGCAACGTGCCCTACACCACGGGCGACACCTACAACGTGGTGAAAACTTTCAGCAACCCGGTGCTGACCCTGCAGGGCACGGGTGGCAACAGCGGCAGCCCCGACGTGACGGCTTTTGTGGACGTGGTCCAGATTCAGCAGGCCTCCAACAGCGCGGTGGTGCCCAACGCGGTGGGCAACCCCAGCTTCGAAACCTACGGCCCGCTTAGCAACGGCAACTACGGCTACAACCCGGCCGGCGCCGTCTGGACGTTTAACGCCGGCTCGGGCATTGCCCTGAACGGCAGTGCGTTCAACCCGCCGTTTGCGCCCGATGGCACCGCCGTGGCGTTCATCCAAAGCTCGCCGGGCAACAACGGCGCGGCGCAGCAGGCGCTGGCGGTAGGAGCCGGCACGTATCAGGTAAACTTCCAGGTGGCGCAGCGCAACTGCTGCAGCGCCGTGGTGGACCAGGCCGTGAATGTGCTGATTAACGGCGCCTACCTCGGAGCGGTGCAGCCGCCCAACAACTTCGTCTACAACGCGTTTACGTCGATTCCCTTCATCGTAACCACGACGGCTACGACCTGGACCGGCAACCTCTCAACCGACTGGTTTGCCAACGGCAACTGGACGGCGGGCGTGCCCACGCCCACGGTGGATGCCCTCATTCCGGCGGGCCGGCCCAACTACCCCGTGCTGACCACCGGCACGGCCTCGGCCCTGAACCTGACGTTGGCTGCCAGCGCCACGCTCGCGCAAAGCGGCGGCACGCTCGACCTGAAAGGCAGCTTTGCCAACAGCGGCACCTTCACGGCCACCGGCGGCCTGGTATCGCTGACGGGCGCGGCGGCGCAGGCCGTGGGCGGCAGCGGCCAGACCCACTTCTGGAGCCTGACGGTGGGCGCGGCATCGGCCACGCTCAGCGGCGGGGCCGATGTGCAGCGCGTGCTCACCCTCGCCGGCGGGCTGGCCACCAATGGCAACCCGTTCACGCTGCTCTCCAACGCCACGGGCACGGCCCTGGTGGTGAACAGCGGCGGCACCGTGGTGGGCAATGCCACCGTGCAGCGCTACATCGACCCCAGCCTGAACGCCGGCCCCGGCTACCGCCACTACAGCTCGCCGGTGGTCAGCACCACGGTGGCCGATTTGACTACGTCCGGCTTCACGCCCGTGGTGAACCCGGCCTACAATATTTCGGCCACGCCCACGCTCGAACCGTCTTTCCCCACGGTATTCGGCTACGACCAGGCCCGGCTGGCTACGACGACCAACAACCTGAATGCCTTTGACAAAGGCTGGTTTTCGCCCAATACGACCGGCGACCCGCTGGCCGTGGGCCGCGGCTACACGGTGAACATCGGGGCCAATCAGCTGGTCGATTTCGTGGGGACGCTCAACAACGGCGACCAGACGCTGGCCCTCAGCCGCAACAGTGGCGCTACGGCGGCTGATGCCGGCTGGGCCCTGGTGGGCAACCCGTACCCAGCCCCGCTCGACTACAGCCTGGTGGCCCCGGCCGACCGGCCCAACCTCGACGCGGCCCTCTACGTGTTCAGCAGCACCAGCCAGTACAACGGGCAATACCGGGCGTATGTGAACGGCGTGGGTGGCAACCCGGTGGTGCCGGTGGCGCAGGGCTTTTTTGTGCGGGTGAGCTCCGGCCAGACCAGCGGCAGCCTCACCCTCCGCAACAGCCAGCGCCTCACCGCGCCCAATGCCACGGCTTTCCAGCGCGGCACGGCCACCGATAGCCGCGCCCGCCTTCAGCTGGCGGTGCACGCGGTGGGCAGCACCCTGACCGACGAAGCCTTCGTGTATTTCGAAGCCGGCGCCACGGCCGGGGTCGATTCGCAGTACGATGCCGTGAAGCTGCCCAACTCCACGGGCCTGAATATCTCGACCACGGCCGCCGGCACTGAGCTGGCCATCAACGGCCTGCCCATTGCCGTGGCACCCGTGACGGTGCCGCTCACGGTGCGTGTGCCGGCCACGGGCAGCTACGTGCTCAGCGTGGCCGAGCTGGTCAACTTTGGCTCCGGGGCGCAGCCCTTGCTGCACGACTTGCAGCTCGGCACCTTCACCGACCTCAGCCTGCAACCCACCTATACCTTTGCCCTGAACGCCACCAGCACCACGCCGCGCTTTGAGCTGGTGTTTGGCCGGCAGGCGCTGGGCACGGCGTCGGCCGCGCTGGCGGCCCAGGTGGCCGTGTTCCCGAACCCGGCCAGCAAGACGGTATTCGTAGAGCTGCCCGCTGCCCTTGGCCGCAAGCCCGTGGCGGCCGCCCTGGTCGATGCCCTGGGCCGGGTGGTGGTGCAGCAGGTGCTGCCCGCCGGCGCGGCGGCCCACGCGCTGCCCCTGGCCAACGTAGCAGCCGGCGTGTATGCGCTGCGCCTGCAAACCGAAGCCGGCCTCGTTGTGAAAAAGCTGGTGGTGGAGTAAGGCTCCGTCGTTCCACTCACCCTTCAAAAGCCCCGGCTGCGCAAGCGGCCGGGGCTTTTTTTACTCCTCGCGCGGCGGGGGGCGGCCCCCGTTCGCCGTTGCCCGGCATCGTTGGGCGGGCCCAAAGGGCGGGCGGGGGCCGCCCCCTGCGCCATGTTCCCAAGCCATTGCGCGACCAGTATAGGGGCTGCCAATGAGCAAGGCACAAATTTTGCCTGAGGAGAGCAACCTTCCGTGCCTTCGTCTGGTCATCGGCCTATCCACCTCCTTCCTTTCTGCTACGTGAACAAACTTTCTACGCTACTGCTGCTGGCCCTGGGGCTGGGCAGCTGCCAGCGCGCCAGCGTTGGCCCCAAAACCAGCCCCGACTTTCTGGCCCGGGGCCAGGTCGTGCGCTACGACCTCACCTACGATGCCGACGGCCAGAACCCCCGCGTGCGCTGGATTGTGCAGCTGGCCTCGCCGCTGCGCGTGCCGGGCCCGGGCGACCGCGACTACACCCAGGTAAAAGTGTTTTCGCTGGCCGATACCGCTGTTTTCCGGCCGGGGGTCAAGTTCAGGTTCACCTACCAAGTAGTGCCTGAGGCCGAGCAGACCGCCTGGGCTACCAACTATGAGCATTCGGCAATGCAGGATTTTCCGGCCGGCTACATGCCCAATCCGGAGCTGGCCCTGGACGACGTGCAGCTTCGGTAGCGGGTGGCAAAAAGCCCCGGCTGCAGTGCGCAGCCGGGGCTTTTGGGGAGCAGATGAGCCGTGTTGGAGCTGGCTACTTCACCCTGATAAACAGCCACAGCCCCAGCAGCGACACCGCCAGCACACCCAGCGCCGAAAACATGGTAATGGCATCGCGCAGGTTTTTGCCCAGCCCGCCGCTGAGGTGAAATTTGTGCAGGAAGCCAAAGGACAGGCCCTCGTAGCGGTCGGCATTGTCGATGCGGGCCGCTAGGCGGCCGGTGGCCGGCTCCACGTACAGCGTGGTTTTGGTGGGCGTGTCGTAGGCCACGCGCACCACCGGCAGGCGCTTGTTGATGAAGTTATACTCTTCGCCAAAGTGGTCGAGCACTTCGGTTTTCAGGATGGCGGGCGTGGCGCTGGCACCGGCCTGGGCCAGAAAGCGGCCGGCCAGCCGATGGGCGTATGCGGTGCTGCCTTCGGGCAGCAGGCTGGCGGTGGCGGCGCTGTAGTACGCAACTTCGGCGGCCCGCACTTTCGCTACGGGCTGGCCGGTGCTGGCGCCCGGCGTCGGCTTGGCCGGGCCCTTGCCCCAAGCGCCTTTTTCGGCCGGCGGCCGGCTGAATACCTGGTAATACACCTGGCCGTTGAGCTCGGCCAGGGCAATGTTCTGCACCTTGTCCCAGGCCAGGGGCAGCTGCGTCAGGTCGACGGCCAGCCGGCTGGCCGGAATGCTGGGCGCGTGGAAGTAGGCCAGGCGGTTATCGGGGTGCAGCTTGAGGTAGACGTGAAACGCGCCGCTGCCCGCGAAGCTGAGCGTGACCAGCGCCACGGCCAGGCCCACGGCCCGGTGGTATTTGCGCAGCCAGCCCACTTTATCGTTCGCGTTGCGCGGCTTGCGGAATTTGCCCCACATCAGGCCGTAAATCAGCAATCCGCTGAGCGCCGAGGCGATGATGATGCCCAGCAGCACCAGCATCACGCCCACGCGCAGCACGTTGTTGCCAATCAGCTCCAGCCACGACCAGGTGTGCAGCCAGTTGAACACCCGCAGAAACGTCCGGCGGGTGGGGTTGTTGAAGGTGGCCAGCCGGGCGGGCATGGTTTCCACATACACCGTGAGGCCGCTGGGCTGCCCGAGGGTGATTTTCCAGACCGGCAGCAGGCGGTTCACGAAGGGGTATTCCTCCGTGAAGTGCGTGATGCGCTCGGCTGCCGCGATGGGCGCCACCGAATCCTGGGTGAAATAGCGGGCCAGCTGCTCGGCAAATTGCTGGTCGGCGCTGGCGGGCAGGGCCGCGCCGGAGGTGGCATCGAAGTAGCGTGGTTCGGAAGTGGGCGCGCCCGTAAGCACCTGGTAAGCGGGCCGGCCGGCCCAGCGCACCAGCCGCACGTTGCGCAGCTCGGTGATTTGATTTTGGGCCAGCACCTGCGTCAGGGGCCGCGCGGCGCGGGGCACGGGCGTGGGCGGCAGGGCTTCGCGGGCAATTTTGGGCCGCAGCCAGTTGCTCATCAGCGGGTGCGAGAGCCCGCTGAGCGTCCAGCAGATAACGGGCACAACGGTCAGCAGGCCGATGATGCGGTGCCAGCGGTACATGTTGCGCTGCACGAAGCGCCGCGCCGCGCTGCTGCGGGCAGTGGGCGCGGCGGTGACGGGGGGAGTAAGAATTTCCATTGGAAAGAAAGGCCGGAGGGGAGCGGGGCTTACCGTTTGCCTACGAAGTTGTATTGGATGCCCACGTTCACGGTGCGCGGGGCGGCAGGCGTGTAAGTGGTGCGGTCGGTGACGGCGTTGCCGCGCGTGGCGGCGTTGGCGTACAGCTCGTTGGTCAGGTTGATGACGTTCACGAACAGCTCCAGGGTCTGGTGCCAGCTGTAGCCGGTGCGCAGGTTGAGGGCGCTCACGCCGCGCGCGCCAAACAGGCCCCGGTCCTCGTACTGCACGCGGTTCACCTGGTCCTGATACCAGGCGCTGATGCGCTGGTACTCGGCCGCAATGCGGAAGCCGGGCAGCCACTGCGGCTTGTAGGTGAGCTCGGTGTTGGCAATCCAGCGCGGGGCCTGGGGCATCTCCTTGCCGTTCACGTCTTTCACGGCATCGGTGGCCTTGGTGCTGAGCACAAATTCCTCGAAGCGGTGAATGGCATTGGTGCCGCCGAAGCGGAAAAACAGCTCGGCGGTGGGCTTGTAGGTGAGGCCGTATTCGACGCCCCGGTGCAGGGTTTTGCCGGCGCTCTGGTAGTCGGTGGAGTTGTCGGGCTGCCGGATGTTGAGCAGCTCATTGCGCCCATCGAGCTGGTAAAACGCCACGTCGAGGTACACCTTGTTGTCGAGCAGGGAAGCCCAGCCGCCCACCTCGCGGTTGAAGAACCGGGCCGGCGCCAGGTTGTAGTAGAACTCGGCCGGCGTGCCGGCGGGCGTGCCCGCCGGCACCGGCCTGGCCCGGAAAATAGACGTGAGGCCGGGCGGCGAGAAACCCTCCGAGTAGTTGGCGTAGAGGCCGCGGCCGTGGCCCAGGTCGTAGGTCAGGCCCACTTTGGGCGTGGCCTGCTGGTACACTTTCGAGCCGGTCGACTTGTCCAGGTAGTTGTTGTAAGCGAAGGAAAGGCGGTCGAAGCGCCCGCCCAGCGTGAGCTGCAGCGCCGGCAGCGCGGCCAGCGGGTGCAGGTCGAGCTGCGCGTACACGGCCGAGTTCAGCAGGTTGGTGTCGTAGTCGGCAATGGGCAAGTCGGTGCGGTCGGCCTTGAGGGTGTACTTCTCCACCGATTTTTTATCGGCCCGCAGCTGGGCCGTCAGGTCAAGCTGGTGCGAGTTGTACCTGGTGGGCGAGAAGTCGAAGCTGGCCCCGCCCAGCAGCCGCGCCCCCAGCCAGTTGAACTTCACGCTGTGCTGGGCCAGCACGCCGTAGCTTTTGAAGGCGTTCACATTCACCTCGCCCCGCGCCGTGGGCGCCCCGCTCGTCCAGCGGATGCCGTAGCTCGGGTTCTGGCCCACGCTGTTGTCGCGGAAGTAGCCGGTCAGACTGGTCGCGTTCTGCTCGTTCCACTGGTGCTCGGCCTTGAGGTAGGCCCGCAGCGCGTAGGTTTTGCGGTACGTGAAGTCCGACGTCGAGCTGTATTCGCGCTTGTAGTACGCCACGCTATCCACCGAGCTGCTGGTCTGCGAGTCGTAGTTGTTATACGAAGCCGAGGCCGTGAGGCGGGTTTTGTCGCTCAGCGCGTATTCCAGCCGGCCGTTCAGCGACTGCTTGTCGTAGTCGGAGCTGGCGGCCCAGCCGTTGCGCTGCCGGGCCACGTAGCCACTCACGTAGGCCCCAAGCCTGGGCGTGAGCATGCCGCCGCCGCCGGCCTGCACGCGCCGGTAGCCATACTGGTCGCCCTGCACGCCCACGCTGAGGGTGGGTACGCTGGTGGGCCGCTTGGTGAGCACGTTGATGGCCCCGCCCACGGCCTCCGGGCCGTAGAGCGACGAGGCCGGCCCCTTCACCACCTCAATGGAATTGATGGCCAGCGGGTTGGTTTCCAGCAGCGCATTGTGGTTGAACACGCCCATCGGCCGCAGCGGAATGCCGTCTTCCAGGTACAGAAAATAGGCGCTGGTGCCAATGGGCTGGCGAATGCCCATGGCGTGCTGCTCGTTGCCGTAGTTGAGCATCACCACGCCCGGCACCTTGTTTATCAGCTCCACCAGCAGCGCAGGCTTGGTGTCCTGAATGGTGGTGGGCGAGATTTTGGAGATGGCCACCGGCGCATCGGTGCGCAGCTGGGCCTCGCGGCTGGCCGTCACCACCACGGTTTGCAGGTCTTCCACGGCGGGCTCCAGGGCCACGCGCAGGGCCTGGCCCCCGGCCGGCACAGGCACCGTGAACGTCCGGTAGCCAACGGCCGATACGACCAGCGTCGGCGCGTCGGTGGGCAGTGAGAAATGGCCCGCGCCATCGGTCACGGTACCGATTTTGGCATCGGGGGTGCGCACGGTAGCCGCCACCAGCGGCTCCTTGGAAATGGCATCGAATACGCGGCCCGACAAGGTGCGCTGCGCACTGGCCGCCTGTGCCCCCAGAAGGGCCAGCGGCAATAAGTAACAGGAGGGTTTCACGAGAAAAAAGCTGATGGTGAGGCCCGTACTCAGCCGGGATTTCGACGCGCGTGTACGCGCCGGAAATCAGGCTGAGCCTGGGCCAAAACTGAAAAATCAGGTCACAATCAGCTCTCGGCAGGTGGGTAGTCGGGGCCGGGCTGCGGCCAGGCGTAGGAGTGCACGCGGTAGGGCGCGTAGCGGGGGGCCGCAGCCACCGGGGCCGGCGGCTGCGGCAGCGCCACGCCCAGCGGCGTGCAGAAAAGCACTATCTCCTCAAAGCCATGCTGCGCATCAACGGGCTGCTGCCGGCTTTCGCGGCTGGCCTGCAGGCGCAGCTGCTTGCTGAGCTGGCACTTCCCGTTGCAGTGCAGCTGGGGGCGCGCTTTGTTTTCGCACAGCACCCGGGCGGCGTAGTCGCGGTTCAGCCACCATTTTGCCACCACGCCCAGCCGCCCGGCGCAGTGCACCGAAAGCGAGCAGAGAAGTAAAATGGCAATGAATTGACGCATGACGTCGGAAATTTATAAATATTAATTAATATTCTGCTATAATCAGAAATTAATTAATGCTGAATAGGCCTGGTCGGCTCCGCGCCTTCCCGGCGGCCGACCTCAGTTCTTGCCGTGCAGCAAATACCTGGTCTGCTTGAAGCTGTAGCCGACGGAGAGCACCAGGCGGCCGGCGCTGGCCGGGTGGTCGGTTTCGGCGGTGTAGATGGGCAGCTGGAAACTGGTGTTCAGCGACAGGTTTTTGTAGTACACATCCAGGCCGGGGCCCAGCAGGGCGTTGTTCATGGCGTGCTCGCCGGTGAGGCGGCCCTCAAGCATTTCGCCCTTGGTTTTCTCGTAGAAAAACTGCGCCGAAGGGTACACCTGCCAGCTTTCGCCCAGCGGCACGCGGTAGAACAGGCTGGCGTAGGTGGCCGTGCTGGGAGCCAGGCTGTTGCGGTACGTATTCTCCGAAGCGCGGCGGTAGCTGCTGTTCACGCTCAGCCCGAAGCTGTGGAAGCTGCCGATGTAGTTGGCGTACACAAAGCCATCGGTGGTGCCGGTGCCCACCTGGTTGAGCAGGGCGTAGCGCACGCCCTGCGCATTCTGGCGGTCGTACTCGCCGGTGGGCAGCTTCACCCCGCCGCCCACAATGAGCCGGCTCTGCACGCCCATCGTTTCGATGGCCCGAATGAGGTGGTAGCCGGCAAAAACCGTCACGTCGCCCACGCCCGCCGCGTTCAGCTGCCGGCCGTTTATCTGCGAGGTGTTCATCACGTAGGGCACGAAGGCATTCAGCTCCACGCGGCGCGAGAGAAAATACTTGCCCCGCAACTCAACCACGCGGAAAGCTTCAAAGTCGGTCGGGTCGCCGTGGTGGGCGTGCTGATAGCCGTTGTCGCCGTTGAGGGGCGCGGGAAAAAACGGCCGGGCCCCGCTCGGGAAAAACTGCGGCGATTGGCCCAGCGCCTGGTAGCCGTTGAAGATGCGGTAGCGGTGCATCAGGCTCAGGCCGCTCTGGTTGTCGTAGGGCGTGATGCCCATGAAGCACCCGCAGATATCACACGCCCGGCTGGCGCACGGAGTCCCGCCGAGCACAGCCCCGAAGAGCAATGCAACTAGCTTTCTCATGCTAAAAATGCAGACCGCCGGCGGCCTGAAACCCGCCACTTTGCGCAGCGCGGCCCCGGCCGCCGGCGCTGCGGCTAGTTAGCGTGAACGTGCGCTACCGTGAACATGCCGGCCTGGATATTATCCGCAATCTGCACGGCCGGGGCACCGCCCATCACGTTGTAAACGCCGGAGAAGCGTATCGGATTCGGGCCCGTAAACATCTTGGCGATGTCTACCTGCATGTGAATTTCGGGCGAGTGGTCGGGCCGCACCAGCATGGGCGAATTGGCGGCCGGGAAAGGCACCGTCACCGTCCGGATGGTATTGGTGGTGGAATGCTTGTAGCCGGCAATGTGGAAGGTGATGCCACCCGAAGGGGACCGGGTCGAATAGCCGGTCAGGTTCAGGTTGATAAACTCATCCACCCCGTTCATCGTCCAGAGCATGCCGTTGTTTGAGTTCAGGGCTGCCTCCGTGAAGTTGCCCGCCTTGGAGCGGACGCTGTCGACGCCCACCATGAAGCTGATGGCGGTGTAGTCGCCCACCGGAATGTCGCTCATCTCCAGCTCCTGCGTTTCGGGCTTGGAATGGTCCACCAGGTAGTAGGCCTTGGGCAGCGTGTAAACCGAGTTGTCGGCCTTCAGCAGCTTCACATTGGAGATGTAATACTTGAAAGTGGTCACCTTGAAGTCGTCGCCGGCGGCGTTGACGTAAGAGCCGGTGGCCAGTGCCAGCGAGTTGAAAGCCGGGCCGCTGGTCCCGGTCATGGTCACGCCATTGTCCATGTGCAGGGTAACCGTGCCCGTGTTTGCCACGGGCTCATCTTTTTTGCAGCCGGCGAGGGTGAGCGCGGCCAGCGACAGCATGGCGGCAAAAGAGGGAATAGCGAAGCGTTTCATCGAAAGAGGAAAAGAAAATATCAGAAAAATGAAAGATGCGAGCGCGGCACAAGTGCCCGCTCCGGCCTGTTGCGCGCGCAGCAGGGCCAGCAAAAGGCTGCGCGCTTCGTCATCGAGCGCCGTCAGCCAGTCATTAAACTGATAGGAGCGGGGGGCGAAACACCCCCAGGGCTGTGCCGGTGGCGCACCGCGCCACTGCCAGGGCCGGGAAGGCGCGCGCCGGCTGCCGCCAGCGTTGGGGCGTGGCCAGCACAAAAGCCGGCGTGGGCAGCACCTCGTACTTGACCTTGGCCTGGGCTTCGGCCGGGGCTTTTTTATCACCGCCTTCGGCTTTGCGCAGCTGCCTGGCCAGGTGGCACTTGCCATTGCAGTGCAGCTGGGGGCGGGCCTTGTTCACGCAGAAGCGCTCGGTGATGCGCGCCTTGTTCAGCTGGTAGTCCACCACCAACACTTCCTGCCCCAGGGTCTGGAGCAGCATGAGGAGGGTGAGGAAAAAAGCCAGAAAGCGGGTCACGGCAGTAGAGGGTTACGATTGCAAATGTAGGCAGGCCAGTTAAAGTTCGATGAGGGGGACTGGCGTATTTGTTATCATTCAAGAAAAATTATAATTGAGTAATTGAATGCTGCCTTCCGCAGCGCGGGCAAAAATGGTGCCGCGCCGGGCCGCGGCCCGGGAGCGGCACTACAAAACGGGCAACATGCCGGTGCGGTGTGGCCGTGGGCTGCATCGGCGGGTTTTGTTTGCTTGCGGCAGCGTTTCCCGGACATTAAAAGTTGGTTATCTTTAGCCACAGCTTTTCACTCACATTACATTTCGCATGATTCAACCCTTACGCGCCGGGCTGCTGAGCGTGCTGCCGCTGCTGGCGGTGAGCGCCGCTGCGGCCCAAAGCCTGCCTGCCGATGGTTCGCCCCAGCTGCGGCATCTGCCCACCAAAACGGCCGCCGCGCAGCGGGCGCTGCCCCTCGACAGCCGCCAGCTGCTGCGCCAGGAGCTGGGCCTGCGCCCGGCCGACGACCTGCGCGCCCTGCGCACCGAAACCGACGACCTCGGCCAGCGGCACGAGCGGTTTCAGCAATACTACAATGGAGTGAAGGTGGAGCACGGCCAGTACACCGTGCACCGCGACGCCGGGGTGCTCAGTGGCGAGTTCAAGCCCGTGCCCACCAGCCTGAGCACCAAGCCTTCGCTAAGTGCCGCCGCCGCGCTGCGCTACGGCCTTGCCGCCGTGGGCGCCAGCCGCTACATGTGGGACGATGCCGCCGAAGAGGCCGGCCTGAAGCGCGAGCAGAGCAACCCCGCCGCCACTTACCGCCCCAGCGGCGAGCTGGTGATAGTGGAAGACTACCGCAACCCGGCCGCCACCCAGCGCCCGCTGGTGCTGGCCTGGAAGTTCAACATCTACGCCCAGCAGCCCGAGAGCCGCGCCTGGGTGTATGTGGATGCGCATACCGGGGCCGTGGTGCTGCAGGATGCCATCATTAAGCACGCCAGGGGCCTGATGCCGGCGGGTGCGGCGGAAACGCTTGCCAGACCGGCGATGAAACCGGCCGGCGTAAGCCGCGTAGCCACGCCGGCCACGGGCACGTTTGCCACGCGCTACGTGGGCACGCGGCAGGTAGCCACGGACCTGTCTGGCGGCAGCTACCGGTTGCGCGACTACACCCGTGCCGCTGGCATCGAAACCTACAACCTGCGCAACGGCACGACCCTGACCGCCGGCACCGACTTCACCGACAACGACAACAACTGGACGGCGGCCGAATTCAACAACACGGCCAAAGACAACGCCGCGCTCGACGCACACTTTGGCTCGACGCAGGTGTACGACTACTGGCTGACGGTGCACGGCCGCGACTCCTGGGATGGCCTGGGCAGCAAGCTGATTAACTACGTACACTACAGCGCCAACTACGACAACGCCAACTGGAACGGCACGGCCATGCGCTACGGCGACGGGGCCACGCTGTTCCGCCCGCTGACGGCGCTGGACGTGTGCGCCCATGAAACCGGCCACGGTGTGTGCCAGGCCACGGCCGGCCTGGTGTACCTGAACGAGTCGGGGGCGCTGAACGAAGGCTTTTCCGACATCTGGGGGGCCACCATTGAAAACTACGTGGACCCCACCAAGCAAACCTGGATAGTGGGCGAGGACATCTGCATCAACTCGGGGGGGCTGCGCTCGATGAGCAACCCGCTGAGCACGGGTGTGCTCTCGCCCTGCCCGGCCAACTACCGGGGCCAGCGCTGGGCTTTCGGCACGGCCGATAACGGCGGCGTACACACCAACTCGGGCGTGCTCAACCACTGGTACTACATTCTGAGCGTGGGCAAAACCGGCGTGAACGAGCAGCAGCAGGCTTATAGCGTGACCGGCATCGGCATTGCCAAGGCGGCCCGCATTGCCTACCGGGCCGAGCGCCTGTACCTCACCGCCAACTCCGACTACCGCTCGGCGCGGGTGTTCACCATTCAGGCTGCTACCGACCTGTTCGGGGCCAACTCGCCCGAAGTAGTGGCCGTGACCGATGCCTGGTATGCCGTGGGCCTGGGCACCAACAGCACCGCGCCCGCCACCACCCAGGCCCAGTGCCCCACCGATGATGCGGCCGTGCTCACGGCCACGGCCTCCTCAACCGCCCTGTGCGCCGGCGATGCCCTGACCCTGACGGCCACGGCTACCTTCCCGGCCACGCGCCGCCTGCGGAGCACCGCCTCGGTGGCCCTGCCCGACGGGGCTACCGCCTACACCGCCGTGCCCGTGTACAGCACTACTGCGGTCAATGGCACCACGTTGCAGCACGGCCTCGAAAACACCTACCGCAACTACTCCGGCGTGACGGGCGTGCGGGTGCGCCTCACCCACGCCCAGCCCGGCCAGGTGGCCCTGCGGCTGGCCATTCGCACGGCCAGCGGCACCGCGTACCAGACCCTGGCCACGGCCCTGCCCACGGCCAGCGGCCCGGCTACCTACGACCTGACTTTCACCGACACCACCCCCAATGCCCTGCCGGCCACGGCGGGCACCGCCCTCACGGGCACCTACCAGCCGGCTAACTCGTTTGCGGGGATGCTGGTGAATGGAACGCTGCTGGGCGTGAGCCTGGAAGCGCAGGATGGGCAGGCCGGCAGCACCGGCACCGTCGATTTGGTGGAGCTGCTGTTTGCCCGCGTCGCCACCGACGTGCCCTCGGTGCGCTGGGTAGGCCCGGGCGTGGAAACGGCCGGCCTGGTGGCCACCACCAGCCCGGCCGGCCCGGCCAATGGCGGCATTGCCACCTATAAGTACACCGTGCTGGCTTCGGACCCCTTTTTCGGCTGCACCAGCATCAAGGACCTGAGCGTGACCGTGGCCCAGCCCGTGCTCGCCGCCGCTGCCCTGCAAACGGAGCTGTGCGCCGGCCGGGGCCAGGCTTTCGGCACCGTGAACCTGCGCGTGACCGCCGACGACAGCGTGGCCAGCCAGACCTACCAGTGGACCGGCCCGGCCAGCTTTGCCCGCACCGGCAAGCGCGTGAATACCACGCCCACCACGGCCGGCCGCCTGCGCTACACCGTGCGCACCGCCACGCCGGTGTCGAACTGCGCCGCCCAGCAGACGGTGACCGTGATGGCCTACCGCCCCACCGCTGCCGCCCCCGCCGGGGCCGACTCGGTGGCCTGTGCCGGGGGCACCGCCCGCCTGCGCAGCCGTCCGTTCGAGAATCAGCTGAACGGCCCGTACCAGTTCACGGGCAGCGTGCAGATTCCTGACAATAATCCCACCGGCGTGCGGATTCCGCTGGTGGTGACGGGCTCGAACGAAAGCTTTTTCGACCTGCGCGGCATCCGCGTGAGCATCACCCACACCTACACCGGCGACCTGACCCTGTATGTGGAAGCGCCCGACGGCACCCGCGTCCTGCTGAGCCGCCAGAACGGTGGCGCCGGCCAGAACTACCAGAACACGCTGTTTGTGGATTCGGTAGGGGCCCGCGCCCTGAACAGCGGCACGGCTCCTTTCACCGGCGTGTGGAAGGCCGACGAGCCCACCGGCTTTGCCAAGCTGCGCAACGCCCCGCAGGCCGGCACCTGGAACCTGTTTGTGGTGGATGGCGGCCCTGCCGACGTGGGTCCCGTCACGGCCTGGAGCATCGTGACGCGCGATAACAACGTGACCTGGAGCGGCCCCAACGGCATCACGGCCACGGGCAGCAACGTGCTGGCCGCCGTGCCCGCCGCGCCCGGCCGCTACCGCTACATTGGCACCACCACGGCCGGCAGCTGCACCTTCCGCGACACCGTGGACGTGCGCGTGGCCCCCGGCCCGCAGTGGCGCCTGCGCCAGAACACCGACCTTGCCCTGGCCGCCAACTGGACCTGCCTGCCCACGCCCACCACCGATGCCGAGGTGCTGGGCACGGCCGCCGGCCAGCCCGTGCTCACCACCGGGCTGGTGCAGGTGCGCAACCTGACCGTGCGCGCCGGCACCGCGCTGGCGCTCAACGGCGGCACGTTGGAAGTATATGGCAGCCTGACGCTGGAAACCGGGGCCACCATTGCCGGCACCAGCGGCACGCTGAGCCTGCGCGGCCCGGCCGTGACGCTCAATGCGCCCACGGCCACAGCCATTAACGTGCCCCGCCTGCTGGTGAACCTGCCCGCCGCCGCCGATACGGCCCGCCTGGCCCAGGGCCTGACCGTGGGCACTGCCCTGACGGCCCAGCGCGGCATGCTGAAAACGCAGGCGGCTACGCTTGTCCTCGCGCAGGGGGCTACCATCAGCGAAACGGCCGATGCCTACGTATCGGGCCTGGTGCGGGCGACGGGCCTGGTTTCGACGGCCGGTACCCAGGATTTTGGCGGAGTGGGCCTGAGCATCAGCCAGGCTTCCAACGGCATTCAGGTAACGGTGAGCCGCAGAACCGACCAGGCCATTGGCCGCGCTCCGGCCCGCACCAGCATCCGGCGGTATTATGACGTGGGCTTCATTCCGGCCATTGCGGTGAGCGGGACCGTACGCGTGGGCTACCGCGACGCCGAGCTCAACGGCCTGGCCGAAGCCTCGTTGCAGCTCTACCGCGCCGGCAGCCTCGCCGGCCCCTGGACCCCGGTTGCCGCCAGCGGCCAGAACACCACCCTGAACTACGTGGAAGGCCCTGCCAACATCTCCGGCACCTGGACGCTGAGCACGCCCGCCGCCATTCTGCCCGTGCGCAGCGCGGCCGCCAGCAGCTTTGCCGTGCAGGCCATGCCGGTGCCATTTGGGGCCACGGGCTTTGCGCTTGCGCTGCAAACCTCCCGGCCGCAGCCCGCGGCCTCGGTGGCGGTGTACGACCTCACGGGCCGCCGGCTGGTGCAGCGCACGCTGGCCGTGCCCGCCGGCCTCAGCGCCGTGGCCCTGCCCGAAACCGGCCGCCTGGCCGCCGGCGTGTACCTGGTGCGTGTGGTGCTCGATGGCGAAACCCAAACATTACGCGTCACCCGGGAGTAAACGGCTGGTGGAATGTTACCTGTGCGAAAGCCCCGGCCGATTACCAGGCCGGGGCTTTTTCGTGGCCGCAGTGGCGGGGAATAGGCGCCGGGCTGCCCGCGCCGACGCCGCTCATAGCTTATCCTGCCGGATAAGCTTTCGGTAGAGCCGTAGCAGCGTTGGCTGCGACACGCCCAGGTAGTAGAGCCCCGCCAGCAGCAGGAACGTGCCCTGGAGCCGAAACACGCCATTGGCCAAATACTTGCGGGCGGAGGTGATGATGGGCCCGGGCAGCACGCGCAGCCGGGCATGGCGTTTCAGCCGGCCGATGATTTCCTGGTCCTCCATCAGCAACAGGTCTTCGCGAAAGCCGCCGGCCTGCTCGAATACGGTTTTCAGCACAAACAGGCTTTGGTCGCCAAACCGCACGGCGTTCACCTCAAAGCGCGTGAACCAGGCACTGGCCCGCAAAAACCAGTGCGGCGCATCGAACCCCAGCCGGTAGCAGCCGCAGCCAAAGCCCGCCGCCACCGCCCGGCGGATATCCGCCAGAAAGCCCCCGGGCGGCAGCGTATCGGCGTGCAGAAAATACAGAATGGTGCCCGTGGCCTGCGCCGCGCCGTAGTTGAGCTGCACGGCCCGGCCTTTGTGCGGGCAGGCCACCACGCGGGCCCCCGCCTGCCGGGCCCGGGCCGCCGTGGCATCGGTGCTCCGGCCATCGGCCACAATAATTTCTACCGCCGCATCGGCGGCCGCGCCGGCCCCGGCCAGGTGGTGCAGCAGCGCCCCAATGCCCGCCGCCTCGTTGTAAGTTGGGATGATGATGCTGACCAGCGCGGGGGCCGGGAGCGCGGAAGCGAGCTGCTGAACCATGGACTGCTAACGCGGCGGCCGCCCAAAAGGCTAGTTCAGGTACGGCGATTCGAGCTCCTGGCCCATGCTGTTGAGGGTGGCCGCGCCCCGGCGGCCGGTGAGGCGGGTGCTCAGGGCCTGGGCCTCGGGGGCGCTGAGCACTTCCAGCTCGCGCAGCCAGGCCACCCGGCGCAGCTGCGGCTCGATGAACCCCAGCGGATTGACCTGCCCGTACTCGCCGCGCAGGTAGGTTTTGGTGCGGCGCTCCAGCTCCGCGGCCAGCGTGCGAAACCGCTTGCGCTGCCACGGCCGCCCGGCCAGGGTAATAACCATGTTGGCCGTTTGCAGCCGAAACGTGCACCACTGCTGCTCAAACCGCAGCCAGCCGGCCAGCAGGTTGAGGCCCAGCACGGCCCCCCAGCCGTAGAGCGCGGCCGGAGCCGTGCCCGTGGCCAGCCACTCGCGCCACGGGCCATAGCCCAGAAAAGCCAGCAGCAAGCCCGTGAGCAGCAGCTGATTGGTAGGAATGTGGCGGTGCTCGCCAAACTTAACCGGCAAAATTTCTTCGTAGGGAACTTCGGTTTCGAGCGTGGCCACGCCTTGCGGGTTGCGCTTGCACACGTAAAGACTTTCGGCCCGTAGCGCCAGGTGCGTGCTGCCCAGAAAAAGCTGTTTTTGGGTAAAAATCATTCAGGAAGGAAAAAGAAGGGTAGAGAGGGATTGTGATAAACTAATTGATGCAGAGGGTTTTTAACCGGTAATTGTTCAGCCAAAGGGGCTGGGCGTGAAGCAGAGCACAAAAATAGCCACCATCGCCCAGCCCAGTACCTGGCGGCCCCGGCTCAGGCCGCGCTCATCGGGCGCGGGCGGGTGGTAGATGCCCGTGAAGCGCCCCAGCAGCAGCCCAAACACCAGCCAGCCCGGATTGCCCAAAACGCCGGGCCACACCACCGTGCAGGCCACCTGCGCCCCCCAGATGCCCGCCGCCAGCAGCAGGCCCTGAGCCGGCCGGGGCAGCACCCGCCAGCATATCAGCGCCAGGTAGCCGGCGTAAACCGGCCCGCCGTAGGCCCAGGTCTGCCAGTCGCTGTGCAGCGAGAAAAGGCCCAGGCCGGCATAAAAAATAAAGCCCACGAACAGCACCGGCACCAGTCGGTTGAAGCGCCCCGGTCCCAGCAGGCCGTAGAGGATGTGGCCGCCGTCGAGCTGGCCCATCGGCAGCAGGTTCAGCGCCGTGAAAAACAGGCTGAGCTCGCCGGCCAGCAGCAGCGGGTAGTGCATCAGCTCGTTGGGGTGGGGGAGAAGAGCGGGATTGGCGAAGGCATGTTCGAGCCACTGGTAGAGCAGCGGCCGGGCGAGCGTGAGCGCAGTGCTATTTGGTGGATACACGTATTGCGCGTAGTTGGCCCCATAACGGGCATATTCCGGATGGATTTTGAATAAATAATCTGCCAGCGGCGGCAAATGCGTGAAGCCGTAAATCAGCAGCGGCACCGCTACCAGAAAGCCTGCCAGCGGCCCGGCCAGTCCGATATCGAAGAACTCGCGCCGCGAAAAAATGCGCTCCCGAATGCGAATGACGGCCCCAAAGGTGCCCAGCCCCATCGGAAAGGGGATGTAGTACGGCAGCGAA
Organism: Hymenobacter daeguensis; assembly: GCF_054780555.1. NCBI lineage: Bacteria > Pseudomonadati > Bacteroidota > Cytophagia > Cytophagales > Hymenobacteraceae > Hymenobacter > Hymenobacter daeguensis. Next base: position 379,620 of record NZ_BAAGWC010000001.1, on the reverse strand, counting down.
ACCCGGACCCGGTTGTAGCGCGCCGTGAAATAATGCCCGAACTCGTGCACCGTGAGCACCCCCAAGAACGGCAGCGCAAACCACAGCCCCGGCCGCAACGCCGCCCACAGCGCCGCCCTGCGCAGCGAAAACACCTCAACGGGCAAAACATCGACCGCGCCCCGCGTGAGCTGCACGCCCGCCAGCGTGGTGGTCGCCAGCGTAAGCAGAAACAGCCCCAGGTGCACCACGGCCGTGCGTGCCGGCGAGGGCGCCGGCCGCTCAAACCGCCGAAACAGCCGGCGGGCCCGCGCCAGCTCGGCCGGGGCGGCGGCCACGGGCGGTGGGGCGGCGGCATCGGCCGGAAAGCCGAGGAAATCAGGTTCAGGGGCGGGCGGGGGCGTATTCTCGGGGAAAGGCACGGAGGGCTTCGGGCAGGGCGGACGTGAGGGTGAGGGGCGGGGCCAGGTGCAGCACCCGCAGCCCCAGGCGACGGGCCGTGGCAATGTGCTGCGGGCTATCCTCGATAAACAGGGTATCAACAGCGCGCCAGCCCATTTCGTCCAGCGCGTGGCGGAATATTTCTTCGCCCGGCTTGCGCAGGCCCACTTCCTGCGAGTAAAAAACACGGTCCAGCACATCGGCAATGCCGTTTTGGAAGCCGTATTGCCGGGCCAGCCGCTGGTTTATCTCGGCAATGTGCAGCGCGTTGGTATTGCTGAGCAAAGCCGTTTGATGTCCCTGCGCCCGCAGCGCGCCAATGAGGGCGAGGCGCTCGGCGGGCACATCGAGCAGCATGGCGTGCCAGGCAGCATCCAGCTCGGCATCGGTGGCCTCCAGGTGGTAAGCGGCCCGCAGGCCGGCACGGAATTCGGCCGGGGAAAGGTGGCCGGTTTCGAACCGGTCGAACAGCGCTGCCTGGCTCGCCTGCGTGAATTCTACGGTGCTGCCCGTGCGGCTCAGGCGGCGCATGGCGGCCGGAGTAGCGGCATAATCGATGTCGATAATGACACCGCCAAAATCAAATAGTAAGTTGGGAAGCATGAGCTGACTTGGTTTTCCATCGGCGAAGGTCGTACTTTTGCCTCGTTGGAGCGCCGGCAACGGCAGGGTTGAGGTGAAAGATGACTACCTCCGGCACCGGGCCTATAGCTCAATCGGTTAGAGCAGCTGACTCATAATCAGCAGGTCACTGGTTCGATTCCAGTTGGGCCCACACAATACCCCGTTTCTGCCTCAGAAGCGGGGTTTTTGCTTTATCGGGGTACGGCTGGGGGTGCAAGGTGAGGTGGTCTAGCTAAGCCGGACAGAGTTGGGACGTTGTTTGAAGGTGTGTTTCGAAGTGGTTTGGGGCAAGGTAGCCGAGCGCCGAATGCCGCCAGCAAATCATCGTGGCCCGTCTGGCTGCACTGGAGGAGGCAACCATTGATGCCGAACTACGTGCGTCGGAATCACCCGCCCCAGCGCCACCCACCCCCGAGCCACCCCGCAAGCCCCGAACGAAGAAAGGAGAGGAGTAAACATGAAGCCCCGCCCCCTCCGAGCAGAGCTTTTTCATGCTCTGAGTCCCGAACGAAGAAAGAGGAATGGTTAATGATGGGAAATGTTGCATTTTTTAGATTGTTACTAAGCGGGGTGATGATATTGCTCTATCGCGAAAAGCTCATTGTGTAGCCTTCTTATTCTATTATTGGGATGCTTTGTTGTGCAATGGCCACCCATTAGCTGCTTGTTAGCTTTTATTAAAATTGCAATAACCCAATTTGGGAATGCCAAAACTATGCGGGGCATATGCCGTTGAGCCATTCAGATTCAGGTCGTGACGAGCTTGTCTTAGCCCCGACCGATTCGCTCCTGCCAGCGGGTAATGGCCTCGTGTGCTGAGCGGGTATCAGTCCGGCTATTGCATCCGGCGCCGAATCATCGGCACGCTGGCCAATTGGCTGGCTACCTTCTTTCCCCCCTGTGAAAGCCTATCGTTTTGTTACCCGCCATTTCCCCCAATTGCATTCGGTCTGCCTGCTAGTGGCGGCCATCCTGCTAATCTCCCCCGCGTGTTTTGCCCAAGTCGTGCCCCCCTCGATGGGAATTGCGTCCAATTTTGCCTTGTTTACCGCGGTCGGGGCCTTCAACAACGTAGGCTCCTCCGTCGTGACGGGCAATATCGGCACCAACGTCGGGGCGTTCAGCGGGTTTCCCCTGGGCGTGGTTACTTCCGGCGGCATCCACATTGCCGATGCTACTGCTACCCAAGCCGCTACTGCAGTGGAAACGGCTTATACCTACGTTGCGAGCATTGGGAATGCGGTGCCGCTGGCCGCCTACGGCGGAATGCCGTCGCAAACCCTGACCCCTGGTGCCTACGTCGTGGGCGCTGCCACCACACTGGCTGGTAGCTTGATTCTCGACGCGCAGAACGACCCGAATGCCGTCTTCTTTCTGCGGGTAAACGGGGCCTTGACCACGGCCGCCGGTTCGACGGTGACGTTGGTGGGCGGCGCGTTGGCGAGCAACGTGTACTGGCAGGTTGGCGGCTTGCTCATCCTGGGCCAGAACTCCGTGATGCGGGGCACGCTGCTGGTTGACGGCGGCATCAACCTCATCCAGGGGGCCACGCTCCTGGGCCGGGGCCTGTCCCGGGCCGGGGCCATTAGCCTGGACACGAACGTCGTGACGGGTTTCGTCATCAGCGGGCCCTTGCCGGTGACGCTGGTCAGCTTTTCAGCTACCCGGCAAGAACGCCGCGTACTGGTGCAGTGGACCACGGCCAGCGAAAAGAATAGCCAAAGCTTTGCCGTGGAGTGGAGCCCGACCGGCACCACGGGCTGGGAAACGCTGGCCACCCAGGCAGCGGCGGGCACTAGTACGTCTGCGAGAAGCTATCAGGCAGTAGATGAGCGCCCCGGTACCGGCGTGCGCTATTACCGCCTGCGGAGCATCGACCTTGACGGAACTTCCGTCCTGAGCAGTCTGCGCGCGGTAACCCTCAATGGCGTGCCCGCGCTGGCTGAGCTGTTCCCCAATCCGGTGCTCCAGGCGCTGACCGTGACCGGCGTACAGCCCGGCAGCCGTCTTACGTTACTAGACCTGGCTGGCAGAACCCAGCAGCAGCAGCAGGCCGGTGATGGCGGTACGGAATACATGACGACCAGTGGCTTGCAAGCGGGCAGCTTTTGTTGAAGGTCGTTTCGACGGCAGGCGTGGCTACAACCTTAAAACTACAGAAGCAATAAGGAGCAGCAGATGCAACACGAAAAAGCCCTGCTTACCCCAAGTGGGGCTTTTTCATGTCCGGCCCACGCCACGAGCGAAGAAAGGGGAGAAGTAGAAAACGTCTTGCCTCACGGTAATTTCATGGGCATCGTACGTACTTGTAGGCATTCCTGCCGTGACGGCCTGCCCGTCCCGGCCTACCTGCTGCCGTGTATGCCCATTCCCTTGACCGATTTTGGCGCTCTGCCTCAGCCAGAGCAGTTGGCCTTGCTGGCGCAGCAGGGGGCGCTGCTCACCGAACTGGGCCAGGGGGCCTACCGGGTAAAGCTCTACCACCTGCCGGGCGGCTTTTTCTGCGAGGTGTACCTCGACATCGAGCACCGGGTCGTGCTGCAGGTGCTGCCCTTCACCAGCACCGACCAACTCGACGACTACACCGCCGCCATCACGCTCCCGGAGCTCGCCGCCCTGCCCCTGATTCACCTGGCCGCCGCGCCCCCTCGTCCGGCCCCGAGCGCTGCGCCCCGGCCTTCCTGGAGCCTGCGGGGCCTGCTCCGTGGGCTGTGGGAAAGACTCCTGCAGCGGAAGCGTGGGCGTACCCCCAGGGCAGCGGCGGGCTCCGCCAGCGTCGAAGTGACCCGAAGCGGCCTTCCGGCGGCCACGAAGCGCCCTTCCCGGGCGAATACCCCACTACGACCAGGCGACCCGGGCAAGCCCTAAAAGCCCCACGGGTAGGAGAGGCCCACCCAGTGAGGCTTTTGCATGGCTGCGCCTTAGCGAAGCGAGGCGCAAATACAAAAAGCCCCGGCAGTACCAGGGCTTTTAGTGGACAGGCAACGAGCCTTAGCGCCGCTTGCGGAAGATGCTGCGGGTGGGCTGGGCCCCGGCCTGGGCCTGGTTGGCGCGGGGCTGGTCGTTGCGGCCGGTGCCATGGTCGAGGTCGCGCGCGGGCAAGCCGTTGGGAAAGGTGGGGCTGGTGGTGCCGCCCAGGTGCTTGTCGGTGTAGCCATTATGGTACGCGGGCACCGCTGCGGCGGGCACGGCCTTGGGTTGGTCCGGGAGGCCGGCTGACTGCGCTACGGGCTTCGTGGCAAGGGGCACCTGGGCCACTACAGGGCCGGCAGCCAGGCCAAGGGCAAGTAAAAGAAGGATACGCATGGGAAAGGGGATAACGGCCAGCGCATAGCTGGCTTCCGGCTTATACGGCAAACCAACCGAACGAGCCATACCCCAAGCAAAGAAAGGGGAGGAGTAGCCCACAAAAAAGGCCGTTGCCTTGCGGCAACGGCCTCGAAAGTAGCGAGCCCTGGCTTTGAGGCGTCTACCCCACCTGTTCAGCCAGAACCACGCGGCACGAGGAGGTCCTTCCTTTCCACATTTCCAGCCCGTGCGGGGTACTTATGGGGCAAAAATAGCCCGGTGGTAATCTGTCTTGCCCGCTACTCTTTCCCAACAAAACTGTTTTCTCGCCCAATGGCCTGCATAACCCGGTGAAGGCAGCGCCCACAATAAAGCCCCGACCAAGTGGCCGAGGCTTTTTGCGATGAAGCAGGGGCGCTTAGTGCGTCACCTGAATCTGCTGGTTGATAACTGTTTTCTCCTGGTTCGTCCGCAGGTTGTACGTGCCCGCTGGCAGGGTGCGTACGTCCAGCTTGCCCTTGGCGTCAGGCTGCCGCACCACTTTGCCCTGGTCGTTGAGCAATACGGCATTCGTGGCCCCTTCCGGCATGTTCAGTACGTCGCTGGCCGGGTTCGGATAGGCCGTGCTGCGCATGGCCGGGCAGGCATCTACGTAGGTACTGGTCTGATGGGTGGTGCCGTCGGGTAGCTTCACAACCAAGGTGTAGGTAATGCTTGCGCTAGGGCTGGTAGGTGGATTGATAGATGGGTTGAGCAGACTGGAAAAACTGGTTGTGTTGGTGCCCTGGTAACAATTGAGGTGGTCCAATTACGCTGGCCAGTTTAGGGCGTTAGTTTGAAGAAGCTGTTGATGAGTGTGATAGGGCGTCTGATAGTTGATACTAGAGTGCGCGCGCTCGTGGTTGTAATAGTCAAAATAGTCGGCGACGCTGGCCTGGGCGTTGGCCAGGTCGGTAAAAACGGGCCGCTCGCGGACTTCGAGCACCTTCGTTTTGAGGCGTGACCAGAGACTTTCGGCTCGCGCATTGTCGTAGCAGTCGCCGCGGCGGCTCTGCGGGCCGCCGCGAGGGCCTCTTTCTGCCACTTGTAGAGCAGTTTGGGGCTGCTACTGAGCGCGCGGGCGGCTGCCTGGGTGGAGCGGCTCTCGCCCGCCAGGCGGAGGGCCTCGACGTGGAAGGCGGCGTCATAACGCCGACGTTTGGCAGGTTGGGGGCTGTCCTTCATGACATTCGAAAGATAAGGCCCTGTTCTGTCCAGATTTACCCGACCACCTCAACTTGTCATCGTATTCGGGAGCGGGTCAGATAATATGCTGTCCCGGCCGGTGACGCCTGCCAACGTGATGGTACCGAAATGGGCCACAATTGCCGCTCGCGGCGGCCGGGTTCTACTTCAGAAAGTGAGCACCACTTTGCCAAAGGGCCGCTCTTCCTGAAGGTATTGCTGGGCGGCAGCGGCTTCGGCCAGGGGGAGGGACCGGGCCACCAGCGGCTGCAGCTTCCCGGCTTGGGCCAGCGGCGCAAGCTGCTCGAACAGTTGGCGGTAAGTGCCTGGTAGCCGGTGGTTCAGCGTGATGCCGTGCATGGAAATCTGTTTCCAGACAAAATCCGTGATGGTGACGGTTGCCTCCCGGCCGGCGGCGTAGCCAATTACGACCAGGCTGCCGCCGGGCCGCAGCGCACTCAGCGCCGGGCCCGTGAGCGCACCGCCCAGGCTGTCCACTACCACATCTACCCCAGCGCCATCCGTCAGCCGGGCTACCCCGTCTGGTATGCTTTCCTGCGATAAATCGATGACGTGCGGGTAGCCGGCCTGCCGGGCCAGCTCCGCCTTGGCCGTCGAGCCGGCGGTGCTGATGACCTGCGCCGCGCCCTGGGCCTGGGCCAGCTGAATGGCCGCGTTGCCAACGGCCCCTCCTACGCCCAGCGCCAACACGCGCTGCCCGGCCCGAAAACCAACTTTTTCCAGGCACAGCTGCGCCGAAAGGTAGGCTATGCTAAAGCTAGCGGCGGCCGTGTCGCTGAGAGTGGCCGGCGTATTCACTACTTCCAGCGGGTCCAGCACCAGCAGTTCCTGCCAGGTGCCCGCCTCCGCCAGGCCCCGAAGGGCCCCGGTGAGCAGGTTGGGCAGCACCAGCACGCGGGTGCCGGCCGGGAACTCGGCGTTACCTGTTTCCACCACTCCCACGCCCTCACCGCCCGGAATGTGGGGGAGCTGCCGGGCCCCCTGGTGGAGCCCCCGCCGGATAAAATCATCCAAGGGGTTGACGGACGCTGCCGTCATGCGCACTAGTAATTGGTCGGGCGCGGGCTGCGGCGCGGGCACGTCCACCACATGCAGGCGGTCGTAGCCGCCGAACTCGTTATACTGGATGACTTTCATGGGAAAAGAAGCTGGTATGGCGTAAAAAATTTGGATGTAATGGACCGCTCTGCGGCAACCGTCGTAGTGGGTGACGTCTGACAAGTGCAGCGTTTATCGGCTGCTAAGAGCTTGACTGGTTGCGCGCTATTCTCCGAGTCATTGGGTTAGCGCACCAGCAGGCGTAGGGCCTGGCTGCCCGTGCGCACCACGTACAATCCGCCGGGCAGGCCGGCGGGCAGCGCCAGCGTAGCGGTGCCGTTTTCCTTGGCAGTGGCCGTGGCTACGGTGCGGCCCAGCGCATCGAGCAGCAGCACTGCGCTACCGGCCGGGGCCCCGGCCAGCGTGACGCTGGTGTGCGCCGGGTTAGGGTACAGGCTCAGGCCGGCCGGGCGGGCCAGGGCAACCAACCGCACCGGCGAATAAGCTGCATTGCCATCCACATCCACCTGCCGCAGGCGGTAGTAGAGCCGGGTCGCGCCCGCTGGCAGGGCCGCGTCGGGATAGTGGTAAGCGGTGGCTTGGGTGGTAGTGCCCTGCGCCGCCACGCGGGCGAGTTGGGTAAACGTCGTGCCATCCAGGCTGCGCTCGACTTCAAAGCGGGCGCTGTTGGTTTCCGAGGCGGTGTGCCAGGCCAAAGCCACCGCGTTGCCAGTGGCCCGGGCCGTGAAGGCAACAAGCGTGACGGGCAGCGGCCCGGTTACTGTGGCGGTGCCGCAGGCGGTCAGCTCGTAGATGGAGTAGCCGTAGGGTGTGGTGCGGGCCGTGCCGGCCATGCGCAGGTAGCGCCACGAACCCGTCACGCTGAACACGTCGGTGCGCGACTGGCCGGCCGGAAGGGGCGGCTGGTTGGTTTTGGTGCCCAGCGGTTGCCAGGTCACGCTGTCTACCGAGCCCAGCAGGGTGTAATCTTTGGCGCTGGCATTTTCCCAGGCAATGGTTACGGTGCTCAGGGGCATGGCGCGGCCGTAGTCCACGGTGAGCTGCTGCGGGTCCGAAAACTGGCTTTCCCAGCGCGAGCCCGGGTCGCCGTCGGCGGCCTGGGGGGCGTTGCTGGGCGTGGCCATGCTCGATGAGGCCGCCACGCGCGTGGCCAGCAGGTTGTAGCAGCCGCTGGGCACAGTGCCCGTGGTGGGCAGGGCCGGAAAGGTCAGGAGCGTGTGCGCCGGGATGAGGGCCGAGGCGACGACCGTACCGGCCGCATCGTACACGGTGGCCGTGCGGGCCGTGGCCTCGGGGTTGTAGGCCGTGGCGTGGCTGAACGCGCCGTTGCGCTCAAACACGCTGCTGGTCGGGAAATCGGTGTGGAAGCGCGTGGAGAAGAACCCTACATTCTGCTGGGCGTGGGCGTAGAAATAGGTCAGACCGGCCACCTCCTTGTCGTCCATGATGTAATGCGGGTCGGTCGGGGCCAGCTGGTAATTGGCTGCCAGCAGGCGCGTCACATATTTTGAGTCAAACAGGTACTTGAAGCCCAGCACCACGTGGCTCCAATCGTCTTCCTGGAAGTCCAGCTCGGTGGCGTAGCCCTGCTCGGCCTGCGACTCGCGCAGCATGTCGCGGTATTCGCTGGCGGCCCAGACCGTGTCGCGGGCCAGGTAGCTCAGGCCGGGGTTCACGGGCAGGTACTCGATGCCGTGCACGTACTTTTCCTGGTCGCCGAAGTAGGTGACGTGCCCGATGCCCTGGTTGGAGAGGATAGCGCCCATGCGGCGCTTGGCGGCGTAGGCGGCCGGGAAGTTGCGGTGCTTCCAGTCAAACCAGTATTCCAGGCTGGCGGCGGCCTCGCTGCTGTAGCCGAAGGCCCCGGCGGCGCGCATGGCCGGGTCGTGCAGCACGTCGCCCAGCAGAAACAAGCCCATCCAGCCCTGCATCGACTCCGACGATGATTCCTGGTTGTTGCCGTTGCCCGCGCTGGTGCCGCCGGCGTAGCTGTGGCCCACCCAGGGGTCGAAGGTGCGCATCCACGGGAACTGGGTGTCGGCTTTGTCCCAGTTGGCGTACTGCTTGGCAATGCGCCGGGCCATGCCGCCGTACTGGGCATCAGTCAGAAAATCAGGGTCGAGCATGCCGTACAGGGCGCAGGCCAGCGTGAAATAGCCGTAGTGGAAGTGGTTGTCCACGAACTGGTCGGACCCAAAATTCTGGTTGAAGCCGATGAGGGCGCCCCACCGGTCGTAGCGGGCAAAGTAGCGGGAGGTTTCGCCCGGCGCATACGTCAGCCAGTTAACCAGTACGGCGCGGGCCTTGGCCTGCAGGGTGGGGTAGGCCTGGTGGTTCAGCTCCCGGGCCAGCAGCGCCATTTTCATGTGCTGCACCAGGTCCTTGCCCCCGAAATAAGTGTCGTCGCGGTTGAGCGGGTTGCCCGCGTAGGCCGTTACGAGGTCAAACAGCTTCTGGGCGTCGTAGGGATGGGCATCGGCCGCGTTGCGGTACGGCGCATTGTAGGAGGGAATGATGCCCTGGAAGTCGTAGGAGAAGGCGAAGCTGGTGCCGGCCGCCGTGCGTAGCGTGCCGCGTGGGCTCACGTAATCGTAGGGCGAGAAGGCGATGGTGTGGACCGCGTTCTGGTAGAGGTGGGGCAGGAAGCCTTGCAGCGTGGCCCCGCCGGCGGCGCCGGTTTGCAGGTTGGTGGTGGTCAGGGTCCAGGTCAGGCCGACTTTGCCGCCGGCCGCGTCGTACTGGTAGCTCACCTGGGTGTCGGCCACCTTGTTGTAGGCGTAGGCATCGTAGGCCATCAGGCGCTGGCCGGCGGCCTGGTCGGTGGCCGCGTTCAGGGCCGATACCACGAAGTAGCTGTTGGCCGAGCCCGGCGTGAGCACCAGCTGCGGCTGCTGGTTGGCATCCGAAGCCCAGCGCGAGCCCAGGTTGCCGTCGTTGAGCTGCGCGGCAATGAAGTTGCCCGTGGTTTGCGTCGAAGACACGGTAACCGGCTGGCTCTGCGACACCAGTGCGGGGCCGTCAAACACCTGCATCTCAAAAAGCGAATAGCCGAAATTGGTGGCCCGCCGGTTCAGCAGCAGCCGCACGTACTGGCCGGCTTTGCCGGCCGCCGCCACGTTCAGGTCCTCACTGCCGCCGGGGCTGGTCGTGGTGGCGTACACGTCCTGCCAGCTCAGGTTGTCGTCCGATACCTGCAGCTTATAGGCCGAAGCGTAGGCGGCCTCCCAGTACAGCTTTACCCGCGACACATTGTGGCGCGCGCCCAGGTTGATGGTGGCAAACTGCTGCCCTTCCAGGTTCACGGAGCTGCCCGGGGCCAGGTGCAGACCGAAGTAGCGCCCGTCGGTATTCACCACAAACGAGCTGGTGGCCGGCAGCGCCAGCGGCGTGCCCGCTGCATCCAGGTACGTTGCGTCTTTTTCAAACGTGAAACGGGGATTAATCCCCTGCGTTTCGACCCACACAAAGGGCACGCCGTGGGCCATCGTCGCCTTCAGGCTTTTGCCCGAGGTGGTGTCGGGCAGGCTCATCACCAGGCCCCAGTCGCTCCAGTTTTCGGCCAGGGCCGTGCTGGGCGTGTAGCCGGCGGCCGTGATGCGCAGGTTGCCGCCGTAGTGCATATCGTAGCCCCCGCCGTGGTCGGCCGGCGTGGCGGGTACGTTCACGTCGATGCTGTTGGGGAAGTTGAAATTGAGGCCGTTAGGGTCGGGGTCGGTCACGAGCGGGTACACCCAGAGCAGGCCGGCGTCTTTGCCGCGCACCAGCAGGTCGGTCCACCAGTCATTGGTCGGGATGGGGCCGCTTTTCTTGTTGCGGGCCACGTAAATCGGCTGGGTGTACACAAAGTCGTGCTGCGGGCCCGGGGCCACTGCATTGGGCGGAAACGAGGCGTAGCTGCCGGCGCCCACCGGCACCACTGCCTGGGCCTGCGCCCCCCGCCCGGCCAGCGCCAATAGCGCCACCAGCAAAAGTCCTCGAATAACAGATGGGGTAGTTAAGTGAAGCATTGGAAAAGCATTAGGTGGAGGCTGCCCAGGGCCGGCAGCACGAGCAATTGGCTTGGTTGGTGCACAACGAATAGGGTGCCACCGACGGCTTCGACCAGGTAAAAATGCCAAATTATGAATTTATAAAGCTGTTTTTCAAAGACTTTGCTCAATGTCATGCCTTGCCTGCCAACAAGTCCAATCGGTAGGCCGCCTCCGATAGATTGGAGAAAATCCAATATGCCGGGAGCGTTGGAGATTGAGCCCGGCCGCTTGCGCCGTTGCTTCTTCCCCATTCTCCGGCACTACCCGGAAATCTCAACCACTACCCATTTCATTTACCCATTTCATTTCTTCCCAAACCATGAACATTACCCTTTTGAAAGCCGCCCAGCGGGGCCTGATGCAGCACCGGGAGTTTAAAGGCTACCCCTTATTCAGCAACGGCGCGTCCGGCACCGGCCGGCCCGCCAGCTTCGGCGCCATCTATGTTTTCAACGACGACTACCTGTTTCCGAAGTCCGGCCTGGGCATGCACCCGCATGCCAACGTGGAGATTATCACGGTGATGCTGGCGGGCCAGGAATCGCACGAAGACAGCCTGGGCTACCACCAAATACTGCCCGCCGGGGCGGTGCAATTGATAAGCGCCGGCACCGGCATGCAGCACGCCGGCGGCAATATCTCCGATTCGGAAGACTCGCGGCACCTGCAAATCTGGGTGGCCCCGCGCCGCCAAAACACCAGGCCGGCCGTGCAGCTATACCCTGCCCCGACGAGTGCCCCTGCAAATGAGTGGCGGTGCGAAGTATCGCCCAACGGCCAGCAGGGCAGCCTCACCATTCAGCAGGAAGCCTGGCTTTTTCAGGGCCGGTTTGCGCCCGGCACGGTGCGCTACGCCCTGCAGCAGCCGGGACATGGCGTGCTGCTTTACGTGCTGGCCGGCAACATCACGCTCGATGACGTGACTGCTGCCCAGGAAGATACCCTGTTCATCACCGATGCCGCCAGCCTGGAAATCCAGGTGGCGGAAGATGCTTCGCTGCTGCTGATGGAAACCGTCTTGTAGCGGGCGTAGCCGGCATCCTATCCGGATGCTGGCCACGCGCGCCACCCGCCTGCCCGGCTAGGCCGCCCAGGCGGGTGGCGCGGCCTTGCGCGCCGCCTCAAATTCGAGGCGAATGCGGACGCCCGGCCCGGGCTCGAAGGTGAGGGTGGCCATGAGCTGCTCGCTGAGCCCGCGCAGCATGGTCATGCCCAGCGTGCGGCTGCCGGCCATGTCCAGCCCCGCGGGCAGGCCAATGCCATCGTCGGCCAGCAACAGCCGGTAGCGGGCCGGGCCCACCTCCGTCAGGCCGACGGTGAGGCTGCCGGCCCGCCCATCCGGAAAGGCATATTTCAGCGAGTTGGTGATGACTTCGTTGATAATCAGGCCCAGCGGCGTGGCCAGGGCCACCTCCAGCTCAACGGCCGACACCTCCAGGCACGTATGGACCAAGTCCTCCTGGTCGAAAGAAGTGACCAGGTGCTCCACAATTTCCTGGATGTACTCCGGCATATTCACGCGGGCAATGTTCTGCGCCTGGTAGAGCTTCTGGTGAATCAGGGCCATGGCCTGGATGCGGTTCTGGCTTTCCCGAATAATGGCCAGCGTGTGCGCGTCGCGCAGATGGTCGGTTTGGGAGGCCAGCAGCTCGTTCACAATCTGCAGGTTGTTTTTCACCCGGTGGTGGATTTCCTTCAGCATCCATTCCTTCTCCACCAGCAGGCCCTCCTTTTCCCCCAATACCTGCTCCAGCGAGTGGTTTTTGTGGTCGATTTCGCGCTGCTGCGCCTCCAGCAGCTGGTTGCTGCGCTGCTTGATGCGGTAGCGGTTGTAGCTCACCCCGAGCAGCAGCGCGAGCAAAACGGCGCAGGCCAGCACGGCGTTGCGCTGGGTTTGCTGGCGGGCCAGGTTGGCCTGCTGGGCCTGGCTCTGCTTGGTGAGCAGGGCGATGCGTTGTTCGCGCTTGTCGGTTTCGTTCTGAATGCGCAGCACTGCCATCTGCTTGCCGTTTTTCTCGCTGAAAATGCTGTCGGTAAGCGTCTTGTAGTGCTTGTAATGCGCAATTGCCGCTGGTAAATTGCCTTGGGCCGAATCAGCTTGAAACAGCAGCAGGTGCAGGTTAGCTATGACTGGCAAGGTGTTAACATGCTCGGATGCTGCCAATGCTTTGGTGAGCATAAGCTCCGCGTTAGCGTGCTGGTGCTTAGCCAGATAATACCTCCCTATCGTTTTGTACACGCGTGCCTGGATGTAATAATCAAAATACTCATCCTTTATGCTATGCTGCTTCGTCAGGGCCAGCATTTGGGCGCAGACTGCGCCTGCCTGCGCATACTGCTGCATGGCCAGGTAGCATTTGGCCAATCCATCTGCCAGAACCAAGCGGGCGCGATTATCCGGGGGCGGGTAGGCCTGGCTCTTTTGCAGCAGCAAAGCCAGGGCCTGCTTCGGCTTGTTGAGTAGGATTAAGTTGTGGGCGATGACTTGGGCCGCTTCATGAATCCCGGCATTGCTATAATTGCTCTCGGCATTGCGCAGGGCCAGCTCGTAGTAGTGAATCGCTTTCTCCCGCTGGTTAACGCCGGCATAGACGGACGCAATCCGGAGGTAAAAGGTATATATCGCAGCGGTATCCTGCGTGCGCTTAGCGCTTTGAATAGTGGCGAGCGTGTAATGCAGGGCCTGCTGGTAGTCGGCGAGGATATCGCTAACGGCTCCCAGCAAGTCAAGCGTGTAATGAAGATTGCGGTAGCCGCTGCGTTGGTAGATGGCGAGTACCTGCAGCAGCTCCTGCCGCGCAAGCAGCAGCTTCCCTTGTTGCAGGTGCGTATCCGCAACTTCTTTTAAGACACGCGCTTCCATCCACGGGTTGCGGGTTGCCCGGAAGAGTTGGGCAGCCTTTGCGAAGCATCGTAGGCGCTGAGCTGATTCTGGGGGCGAGCTGCTATAGTTTGCCCCGAGTAAGTACCAGCCAATTGCTTCCCGGTAGGCATCGTGGCGGGGCTGGTTTTGAGCCAGTCCCGAACGGGCCGCTTCTCTGGCCTCTTTGGCTTGGTCGTCGCCTCTGCCTACCAGGAAATAGGCCAGCGCGTAGTTGCTGTCTATCTGGCCGGCAACGAAACGGAGCTTGTGGCTAAGCTGCTGAGCTTGATGGATGTACGCAAATGCAGTATCGAAATCGCTATCAGTATTTAGGCTCGCAATACGCGCTTTGCTATTAAAATAAATACTTAGTGCTACCAACAAGTTGACGCGGCTGGTATCGGGCGGGCTCCGGCGTAGCTGGCGGCGGAGGCTATCCGCTTTTGTCGGTCGAAGCACCGGGTAAAAAGGCTCGCCGTATGCCGCAGAGGCAAAAACCACCAGGAGCAACACCAGGTATTTCATAGCGAAAAAGCAGCCGCAAGTCTGCAACAACAGCCCGTGATATTATTCCCTGCACTATTCACTTAGCGTAGGCTTGCCTTTTTATTAAATCTTGCCAAACAGGTCGTTGAGTGCCTCGGTCATCGACGGATGAATATAGATATTATCGCGCAGAACCTCGTAGCGCACCCCCGCCTTCATGGCCAGCTGCACGGTGTTGATGACTTCGCCGGCCTCGGCACAAAACAGGCTGCAGCCTAAGATACGGCCGGTACCTTCTTCCACCACCGCTTTGAGCAGGCCCTCGGGCTGGCGCAGCACCTGGGCCCGCGTGATGGCGGCGGCCGGCAGCGTGGCCACCCGCACCCGGTAGCCCTGGGCCCGGGCCTCGTGCTCGCGCAGCCCGACGTGGGCAAACGGCGGCGTCAGAAAAACCGTGGAGGCCACGTACTGCCGGTCGGCGGTGGTGCGGGTGCCGGGGCCGAAGAGCTGGTCGCGCACGATGCGGTAGTCGTCGAGCGAAATGTAGGTGAACTGCGGGCCGCCGTTCACGTCGCCCAGCGCCCAGATGTGCGGCACGTTGGTTTGCAGCCGCTCGTTCACCTGAATAAAGCCCCGCGCATCCTGGGCGATACCGGCGGCCGCCAGGTTGAGGCTGGCCACCACGGGCTCGCGGCCCGTCGCCACCAGAATGGCCGCCGCCGGCCGGCGCTCGGTGGTGCCCTGCGGGGTTTCGAATACCACTACATCTTCCGCATCGGGCCCCGACTCGATGCGCTGCACGCGCACGCCGGTTTCGAAGGCTACGCCTTTTGCGGTCAGGTTTTGGATAATGGCAGCGGCCATGTCCTCGTCCTCATTGGGCAGCAGGCGCGGGGCCGTTTCCAGCACCGTGACGGCCGCCCCGAACTGGGCAAACATGCTGGCAAATTCGAGCCCGATAAACCCGCCCCCGATGATAACCAGCCGCTCGGGCAGCACGGCTTGCTCCATCAGGCTGGTGCTGGTGAATACCCGCTGGCTTTCGCGCAGGCCCGGAATGGGCGGCCGCCGGGGCACCGCGCCGGTGTTGATGAAAATACGGTCGGCCTCCACCAGCACTTCCTCGCCCGTCTCAGTCAGCCGCACCCGCACCTGCCGCTCGTTTACAAACGAGGCCTGGCCCAGCAGCAGCGTGGCTTCGGGGTGCGCGGTGAGGTTGGCCAGGTTGCGACCCCGCAGAAAGTCGGTCAGGCGGTTTTTCTCGGCCAGGGCATCGGGATGCGGCACGCCCAACTCGGCACTATGCACGAGCGACTTGGTGGGGATGCAGGCAATGTTGATGCAGGTGCCGCCGTACATCCGGGCCGATTGCTCGACCAGCGCGACCCGCCAGCCCTGCGTGGCGAGAAAGCCAGCCAGGGTCTTGCCGGCTTTGCCAAACCCAATGATAAGGGCCTGATACTGTTGAGGAGAAGCCATAAGTCAGGAAAAAATAGTTGGTAGGCAAATGAATGTGCGCGTGAGCCCACTCGCGGGCTCACGCGCACAAGGTTTAGCGAGGGTCAGCGGCCGAGGTGCTCACGAAGGTGGCGATGTACTGGGCGCTGGCCTCGGGGTACTGCTGGTGCGGGCCGTGGCCGGCCTGCGGGAAGGTGTGCAGCTGCATGGTGGGCAGCTGCTCGTTGAGGGCGTACCAGTTCTCGACGGGGAAGGAAATGTCGTGGTCGCCGCCGATGTGCAGCATCGGAATGGCGGTGTGCCTGAGGGCTTCCAGCACGGCCGGGGCCGGGAAGAAATTGCTGCGAGGCTTGCCTCCGGACGCTGCCAGCAGGCCGCCGGCCCAGTCGCCCGGCACGGGCACGCTGCGCTCGGTCTGGCGCAGGGCGAGGCGGGCGAAGGACTCCGTGGCAGCCTGCCGGCTGGCGGCCGAGCGGGGCTCAAAAAACAGCTGCACGTAGTCGTTGAGGTCGTTTTCGGGCTTGCCGGCCAGGTCGTAGAACAGCTGCTCGGCCATTTTGGGCAGCTCGCCGGGTGGGTTGGTGCCCAGCAGCACCAGGTGCGAAAGGCGCTGCGGGGCCTTGGCCAGCACCACCTGGGCTACCAGCCCGCCAATGGACCAGCCGCCCAGTATCACCTGGGGCAGCTCCAGGGCATCGAGCAGGTCCACCACGTCCTGCGACATCTGCAAGGGATTGTAGGTCCGCTCGCCGGTCGAGAGGCCCAGGCCGCTGTAATCGAAGGTGATGATGTCGAAGCCCTGCGCGGCCAGCGCGTCCAGAAAAGCCGGGTCCCAGGTGTCGAGGTCGCCCCGGAAACGGTTGCAGAACAGGATGGTGCGGCCCGCGCCGAAGCGACGGTAGGCCAGGCGGCGGCCATTGCGCTCTATGTACTGGTTAGGGGCCGAAACGGTGAGTGAAGTGGTTTGCATGAGTTGTTTGGGGAAAAGGGTTGATGAAAAAATGGGAGCTATTCGCTCAGGTATTCGTGCACGAACTTGATGGCCATGCTGCCCTCGCCCACGGCCGAGGCCACGCGGGCCATCGCGCCGGCGCGACCGTCGCCGGCAGCGAAGAGCCCGGGCACGCAGGTTTCGAGCAGGTAGGGCTCGCGGGGGAGCTTCCACTGGGCGGGGTAGCGCGGGTCGGCCAGCAGGTCGCGGCCGGTGAGCAGGTAGCCCTTGGCATCGCAGAGGGCGAGGTCGCAAATCCACTCCGTGCTGGGCTTGGCCCCGATGAACACGAACAGGGCGCGGGCGGGGTGCTTCTCGGGGGCCTGCCCCTCGCGCTGAATGACTACCGCTTCGAGCGACTGCCCGCCGCAGGCCTCGCGCACCTCGGTGTTGGGCAGAATCTCGATGTTGGGCGTTTGAGCAATTTGCTCAATCAGGTAGGCCGACATGCTGGCCGCCAGGCTATTGCCACGAATAATAATATACACCCGCGCGGCATAAGCCGATAGGTACATGGCCGACTGCCCGGCCGAGTTGCCCCCGCCGATGATGTACACCGGCTGGCCCTGGCAGATGTGCGCCTCGGTGCGGGCCGAGCCGTAGTACACGCCCGCGCCGCTCAGGCGCTCCAGGCCCGGCGCGTCGAGCGTGCGGTAGCTCACGCCGGTGGTCAGCACCACGGCCTTGGCCCGCACCTGCGCGTTGTCTTTCAGGGTCAGTACCTTGTAGCCGTCCTGCACGCGCAGCGCGGTTACTTCCTGCGGGGCAATGAGCTCGGCCCCGAGGCGGGTGGCCTGGGTCCAGGCGCGGTAGGTCAGCTCGGCCCCGCTCACGCCGGTGGGGAAGCCCAGGTAGTTTTCGATGCGGGACGACGAGCCCGCCTGCCCGCCAAACGACTGCCGCTCAATAAGCAGCGTTTTCAGGCCCTCCGACGCGCCGTAGACGGCCGCCGCCAGCCCCGCCGGCCCCGCCCCGACAACCACCACGTCGTACAGCTCCTGCTGGGCGGCCACCGGCAACCCCAGCTGCCGGGCAACCGCGTGCTTGTCGGGCTGCGCTGCGGCCTGGCCGTCGGCGTAGAGCAGCACGGGCAGGTCCTCGGGCTGGAAGCCGCTGGCCGCCAGCAGCGTAGCGGCTTCCTTGTCCTTCTCAAAGTCGAGCCACTGGTAGCTCACCAGGTAGCCGCTGAGAAAATCCTTCAGCTCGTGCGACCTCGGCGACCACTGAAACCCAATCAGGCGCAGGCCCTCGAATGCTGGCCGGTACGTGGCCTGCCAGCTGGTCAGCAAGTCGTGCAGCGCGGGGTAGAGCAGCTGCTCGGGCGGGTCCCAGGGCTTGAGGAAATAATAGTCGAGCTGCGCCGAATTGATGGCCTGGATGGCGGCCGTGGTGTCGGCGTAGGCGGTGAGCAGGGCGCGCTTGGCGGCGGGAAACAGCTGGCGGGCGTGGGCAAGCACCGCCACGCCTTCCACGTCGGGCATGCGCTGGTCGGCCAGCACCAGGGCCAGGGGCTCGGCGCGGGCGCGCAGCTCGTCGAGGGTCGTGAGGGCCGCCGGCCCCGAGCTCACGCTCAGAATGCGGTAGTCCCGGCGAAACTCCCGGCGCAGGTCGTTGGCAACCGAGGCCAGCACCTGCGGGTCATCATCAACACAGAGAATAACGGGCTTTTTCATATCAAACCAAGTAGGTAGCAGCTGGCTAAAAGAGAAGAATACGTCGGGTTAGGATATTGGCAGCCAGGCCACAAACTCCGTGCGGCCGGGAACCGACGTGGCTTCCAGCCGCCCCCCGTGCTCCCGGATAATGCGGCAGGCAATGTCCAGCCCCTGCCCGCTGCCCTGGCCGGGCGGCTTGGTGGTGTAGAAGGGTTCGAACATGTGGGCCAGCACCTCGGGCGTGATGCCCGAGCCATTGTCCTGAATGCCAATGCGGAGCAGCTGCTGCTGGCGCGTGGCGCTGATGAGCAGCTCGCCGCCCTGGTCGGGCAGGGCATCCAGGGCGTTGTCAATCAGGTTGGTCCACACCTGGTTGAGGCTGCCGGCCTGGCCCATTATCGGGGGCAGGTCGGGCGCGTAGCGGCGGGTGAGGCGCACGCTTTTCTGGCGCAGGGCGTAGGCAAACATGTGCAGCGTACTTTCGAGGCCGGTGGTCACGTCCAGCTTTTCGGGGCCGGCAGCGCGGTCCATGTGCGAGTAGGTTTTCACGTCGCCCACCAGCGTGCTGATGCGCCGGCTGGCCTCGCTGATGTCGGCGGCCAGGCGCAGGGCCGTGAGGTGGCTGCTGAGCCAGCCGAAGGCATCGGGGCGGGCGGCGGCGGGCAGCAGGGCAGCTACGGGGAGGAGGGTGGCCACCGTCAGGCCGGCTTCCAGCAGGCTATTGGCCAGCGTGTAGCCATCGGGGCTGCCCTGGGTTTCGAGCCAGGCGGCCAGCTCGTCTTCCTGGTCGGCCGCTTGCAGCGCCGAGAGGGCCGGCGGCGCTCCGGCGGGCAATGCGGCCAGCGCGGTAAGGGCCGCTACCGCTGCCTCCGAAGGGCAGGCGACCAGCAGCCGCTGCAGCAGCAGGGGAGTGGCTTGCAGCGCGCCGGCCAGCGCCGCCGAGGCCCGGCTAATGGCGGCGGCCGGGTTGTTCAGCTCGTGCGAAAGGCCGGCCGAGAGCTTGCCCAGCGCCCGCAGCTTGTCGTCGCGCTCCTGGCTGCGCACGTAGTCGCGGGCGCGGTCGTTCATCAGGCTCACCAGGCGCTGCACCAGCTCGGGGCTCGCCTGCTCCAGGGCCGCAAACTGGCGGCGGGGCAGCACGTACACCACGGTTTCGCCCACGGCCACCACCTGCCCCTGGTACACCTCAAACCGCGAGTAGGGCAGCACCCCGCCCACCTGCCCCTGCTCGATGCGAAACACATGCGCCGGCCGGCCATCAATGTGGCTGTGGTAGTGCATCTCGCCCGCCACCACGGCCATCAGGCTGTCGGCCAGGCTGCCCGACTCGGCAATGACCTCGCCGGGCGCATACCGGTGCAGCTCCCCCGCCTGGCTCAGCCAGGTCAGGATTTCGGCCGGCAGGTGCTGGAAAGCCGTGATGCTGTTTAGGGCATCGGCAGTGGGGGCAAGTAGCTGGGACATTTGCAGAAGAAAAAGGTGAGAAAAGAGGGGGGATTTGTCATGCTAAGCGCAGTCGAAGCATCTCTACCGCTTCGTTGCAGCGGCTCAGACGAAGCGGTAGAGATGCTTCGACTGCGCTCAGCAGGACCGTCTTTCTAAATCGACGGTTTATCACCGGCCCGCTTAGTCCTCGGCCTGCAGGAAGTAGCGCACCTGCTCGGCAAAGAGGCGGGCGTGCTGGAAGAGCGAGCCGTGGCTGGAATCGGGGTACAGGCTGAGCTGGGCGTTGGGCAGCTTGTCGAACAGCAGCACCGATTGGCTGGTCGGGAACATGGTGTCGTTGTTGCCTTGCACCACCAGCGCGGGCTGCTTAATGGCGGCGAGGCGGGCGAATTCCGGGTCCTGGATGCTGCCCCAGTCCACAATGGCCTGGTACTGCGCCTGAAACACCTGGGGCGTGCTCGGGGTGTCGCGGTCCACGGTGCGGCGCTGCAGGCGCTGGATGAAGGCTTCGCCCTGCTGCTGGCTGCTGGGCGTGGCCGCGAAAAACAGGTACAGCAGGATGTCTTTCGGCGACTTGCCGGCCAGGTTGCTCGTCACGTACTTGAACTCGTCGGCCCCCTGGCCCACGGGCGCGCCGCCGGCCAGCACCACGCGGCGCACCAGCTCAGGATGGTCGAGAATTAGCTGCTGCGCAATGAAGTTGCCCAGCGAGAAGCCCAGCAAATCCACCCGCTCGAAGCCCAGCGCCTGGATGAAAGCGTAGGCATCGCGCGTCATCTGGGCCACGGTGGTGGGCGTCTGGCCACCCGAGTTGCCCACGCCGGCGTTGTCGAAGAGCACAACGCGGTGGGTTTCGGCCAGGCCGTTGGTTACCAGCGGGTCCCAGTTGTCCATGGTGCCGGTGAAGTGCTGCAGGAAAATGAGCGGCAGCCCCTCTGCCTGGCCGAAGGTGCGGTAGGCGAAGGGCACGCCGTTTACGTCGATGTACTGCGTGGGCGCGGTTTCGTGGGTGTAGGTTTCGGTGGTTGACATGAGCTTGGTTGTTGTGAGGTGAAGGAATTGGGTTTGGTGCGGGCTAGCTTGGTGTAGCAAGACTGTCGGCGTGGCGCAACAGCTGGAGCAGCTTCGCGTCGAGGCCTTGGGCCACGGCCGTCACGGCGTCGTTCCGGAACTGCCCGAACAGCGAGGACGGCAGGTCGTATTCGGCCCGCGCCTGGTGGTTTTCGGCTTCGTACACCAGCACCCGCAGCGGGGCGTAGAGGGCGGCCCGCAGGTCGTGCTGCGTCATTTGCAGCGCAATCAGCGGGTTGCCGATGGCGTATTGTTTGGCCTTTTTCGGGGCACCGAGGAGGTGGAACAGCGCCCCGTGGTTCTGCACCCCGAACAGGGTCAGGTTCTCGTAGCTGCCCAAAGCGGCGAGCTGCTGCTCTGCCCGCTGCAGGTCACCGCCCGTCAGGTCCAGACTGGCCGGGTCGAAGTGGGCGAGCAGCCCTTCCAGCGCCGTTGTGAAGTCCTCGAAGCTGCGTTGCAGGTCGATGGTCTGATGGCTCACCGAAATGATGGTTTCCATAAAATGAGTTGGTTAGTGGGAGATTTGCGCGGGGTTTTGATAGCCGCCATTCAGCCAGTCCAGCGCCAGCTGGCCGTAGGTCGTGGCTTCTTCCTCCCAGGTGTAGTGGCCGCATTCCAGCACGGTCAGGGCGCTGTTGGGCAGCTGGTTATGCAGGGCTTCGGCGTCGGCCACGGGCACGTTGGGGTCGCGGCGGCCGCTGACGATGTGCACCGGCGTGGCGAGGCGCGGCAGCTGCGGGGCCAGGGCGGGCAGGTCGGTCTTGTAGGCCCGCACAAAATTCATGGCTTCCACAAAGCGGCCGTTGGCGGCCGCGGCCAGGTAGTCGGCCACCACCGGGTCGGGCAGCGTGACGTAGGGCTTAATCTCGCTCAGCGAGTTCAGCACAATGGCGTCGGTGTCCATGGCCCGGAAAACGTCCAGCGACTCGGCCTCAATAATCTGCTGGAGCACGCCCGACACAATCAGCGGGAACGAGCACGCGCCACTGCCGATAAACAGGCTGCGAAACGTCCCCGCCTGAATGGTTTCGGCAAAAAGCACCGACGGGCTGGCCACGTCCGGCGCAATGGCGTGGGGTTTTTCCAGGCCAAAGTGTGCGTTCAGCTGAAGCAGAAACCGGCCCATCGCGCTGGGCGACATCAGCTCGGGGCGGCCTTCGGAGAGGCCGAAGCCGGGCAGGTCGACCGCGAGGAGCGAAAACTCCGGCGCGAGCACGTCCCAGATGGGCAAAAAGGCCAGCAGGCTCTCCGGCCACGGGCTGAACAGCAGCACGGTTTCGGCCCCGGCCTTCGGGCTGCGGGCGTACCGAATGCGCAGGCCATCGATGGTCGTAAATTCGGGGTGAATAGCGGTGGTCATGGATAAGGTGTTCATTGGAAAGGGTGTTTCAGGGTGAAATAGTGAGCGGCAGGGCTGAGGAGGCCGTCACGCCGAGCGAAGTCGAAGCAGCCCTCGCTTCGTTACATCGATTGGATTACCGCTGCGGTAGAGATGCTTCGACTCCGCTCAGCATGACGGCCTGACAATTGTCATACAGCCCTAGCGGAGCTTGATGTCGCTCAGCTCGATGGATACAACCAGCGGCTCGGGGCTGTGGCTCAGGTCGGCGTTGCGGAGGTAAATCAGGTGCTTGGTGGGCAGCGTGATGCCCGCTACCGTGACGTGGTTGTGGAAGTAGTGCACGGCCGGCGTGCCGCCGTTGATGTCCACGTTGTAGTCGTGCCGCCAAAGCAGGCCGCTGGCGGCGATGTAGAAGGTTTGCACCGGGTTGTGGGTGGCCACGTCGGCCGGGAAGGTGACTTGCAGGCGGCGCAGCGTCTGGCCGTCTTCTTCCCACGGGCTCAGCTCCTTCACCTCGAAGCCGGGCCGCACGAAGCTGAACGGGGCCGTGAGGTAGTTCCACATGGCGTAGCCCACGAAGTAGGCTAGCTGCAGATTGCTCCACGGCGTTTGCAGCTCGTAACCGGCGAAGGAGGCGCGCGGGTTGGCCAGGTCCTCGACCAGCTCGCCGCCCGTGGTTTCGATAACAACCCGGTCGGGCGTGACCGAGGTGCGGTAGTTGGGGGCGCCGAAGGGCGTGTGTGAAGTCCAGGGCTGGTGCAGGTCGATGGTGACGTTGACGTCGTCAATCATCCCGGCGTGGCCTTTCATGCCCCACAGGATGCCGCCCTGCGTGAGGTGGGCCGAAAGGGTTTTCAGTTCATTCCACCGGTCAAGGCCGCCGTGGGCGTTGAGGGTGAGGGCGAGTAAATGGTTCATGGTTTTGATTGGAAAAGGCGGTGAAAAAGGCTTGACGTTAAGCATTGTCGAGGTCGGTGCTGGTCGAAAGGGGCAGCCACTGCTCCATCTCCCGCACCGTGTCGGCCACGTTGGTCTGGTAAAAGGCCACGGCATCTTTGCCCAGCAGCAGCTGGGCGGGCGGCTGCTCGATGCGGGCCAAATCGACCACGATGCGGGCCAGCTTTTTGGGGTCGCCGGGCTCGTTGCCGTGCAGGAGGCCGACATTGGCGTACATGTCGCCCACGGCCGTCGCCTCGTAGTCGGCAATGGGCCGGCTGGCAACGGCCCGCGACTGCGGCCCCAGAAAATCGGTGCGGAACAGGCCCGGCGCCACCGTCGTGACCCGAATCCCGAACGGGGCCAGTTCCACCGCCAGCCCCCTGGAAATACCCTCCAGCGCAAACTTGGTAGACCCGTACACGCCCCAGCCCGGAAAGGCCCCGTGCGCGTCGATGGACGAGATGTTGACGAGGTAGCCGGCCCGCTGCCGGCGCAGGACGGGCAGCACGGCCCGCACCACGTTCAGCACGCCAAACACGTTGGTGTCGTACTGCCGGCGTACTTCCGCGTCGGTAGCTTCTTCGAGGGCGGCCACCAGGCCGTAGCCGGCGTTGTTGACCACCACATCGAGCCGGCCGAAGTGGGCCACGCCCTGGCGCACGGCCTGTTGCACCTGCGCCTCATCGGTCACGTCCATCTGAGCCGTGAACAGGTTGGAATGGTGATGGAGGGCCGTGGCCAGCGCTTCGGGCTGGCTGCGCACCGTGGCAATAACCTGGTCGCCCGAATCGAGGGCCGCTTTGGTGATTTCGAAGCCAAAGCCCTTCGTGGCTCCGGTGATGAGCCATACTTTTTGTTGCATCGGGTGCGGATAAAATGGAGAGAATAATGGAAAATCGACTGTCCGGCCGGACGTTGCCTTTATTGTTGGTTGCGAATCCAGGTATTGGTCAGGCCCTCTTCGATGAAGGCGGCGGCCCGGTAGCCGGTGTTGGCGGGGTGGGCCAGCAGCGGCAGCACCGTATCGGTGTAGTAGGGCACGTGCGTGGGAAAAACCAGGTAGGCCCCGTACACCTGCTCGGCCGCCCGGAAGGCGGCGGTTACCTCGGGGCAAAACTCTTCGAGCAGCCACTGGGCCCGCCGGGGGCAGTTGGTGGGGCTGCGGCGGGTATCGAGCAGCCAGAAGCGGCAGTTGTACTGCACGGCCATTGCCAGCACCTGGCGGTAGCTGGCCTTGTATTCGGCATCGTCGAGCGGTTGGCTGCGCCAGCGCACCACCAGCACATGTTCCTGGCTGCGGTAAGAAATATCCAGGGCCGGATGGAAAGTTAGAAGTTGCCTCATAGGAGTAGGTGCGTAAGTAGCCGGCTTGCGCCCGGTAAGCCGCCTCCGCGGGGCCAGGGTGGCTGCCGGAAGCTGGGTGTTGCTGTGCCTGTCCCAATCCAAGGACTGTACCACGGGCCGCGTGCCAGAAGCCTTCCTCCCGAGGAAAGTGCTTCCATTGGCTCCAAATGAGGTTTTTAGCGCGACGTATTGGTTTTGGCCCGGCGCGGCCACGCTGCTCCAATCCGCTTTGGAGGGCGCTGTTTTTGGATATTCTCCACTCTGTTGGAGCCTCGCAACCGGAAGCCGATGGGCCAGCCGCAACGAGCCAGCCCGGAGCCAGCTTCTGCCCGGAGAATGTCGGCCTGCTTGCCAGTAACATTGTTCAGATTGCCAGCCAGTTGCCTTGCTTATCTGCTGCCCAATGCCGGCGTGCTCAGGCTGCGCGGCCATGTAGCGGGTAAAGGCTGCATGATACTTGTTTCCCCGCATGGCGAGCACGCAGTGCCGCCTGTCCGGTCCGGCCGCTGTCGGCCCGATTCAATACATTTAACAGCCGTCCGGCTTCCTCCCGCCTATGCTGAAATCATTCCTCTTGCTGCTCCTGGCCTGCACTATCGGCGCCCCGGGCTGGGCCGAATCGTTGCACCCGGCACCCGGCAAAGCCGTCGTCGATTCGCTGCAGGCGCAGCTGTGGCATAGCGCACCCGGCACCACCGCACGCCTCCAGGCACTGCTCCGGCTGAGCGACGCCCTCATTGACAGGAATGAGCAGCTGGACGCTGCACTAGACAGTGCCTCCTTCTACAGCAAACAAGCCCAGGCCCTGAGCCTCCGCCTGCATGCCGCCGAAGGGCAAATCAGGAGCTTGCAGGCATTGGGCCGCATTAGCATCAGCAACCACGAGGAGGAGGCTGCCCGGCAACTCCTGCGGGAGGCCATCCGCCTGAGCAGTAAAGAGGGAAACAAGTGGCTGGAAGCGCAAGGGTGGAGCTACCTGGGCAATGCCTATCCGCCAGTGGCCGCAAACCTGCCGTTGGTGCTCGGCTACTTCGAGCGGGCAAGAGCCTTGTACCGGCAGCTGCCCAACAAGTTGGAGGAAGCCTACATGGTGGAAAGCATGGCCGGCCTCCACATTTTGCAAGGCAGCCCGGCCCAGGCCATCACCGAGCTTACGCAGGCCATCGCCCTGTACCGCTCCGTTGGCTACCAGCGGCTGCACTACTGCTACGACCTGCTGCTGTATGCCCACCGGCAGCTCGGAAACTATCAGGCCGCCCTGCAATACGGCCTGACGGCATTGGAAAGCGCCAAAGCAACCCACGACACGACGGATATTACCCTGTTTTATAGCCGCGTGGCAGGCATTTATAAAGAGTTGAATCAACTGGATAATGCCCTTTTCTACAATCAAAAAGCCTTTGCCAGCGCTTCGCAGCCCGGCCGTGAAGCCTACGCAATGCCCATTGCCGGGCATATTTCTGAGATTTTGCTTCTGCAGCACAAGCCCCGGCCGGCGCTGGATATCCTGCTGCGGGTGATGAACGATAAGGCCTACCGCGCCAAAGTGACTGACCAGGGGCAACTACTCTACTATCTGGCCCGCTCATACACGGCCCTCCGCATGTATGCCGAGGCCGAAAAGTGTTACGCGAAGATGCTGCGGGCACTGAAGCCCAGCGTGAAAGAGGTCGACCGGCTGCTGGTGTACTACAATGTGGGCAAGTTTTACTGGCTTACGAAGCAGTACGCGCCGGCCCGCACGTATTTGACCAAGTCCCTCAGCCTGTCTTCGCAGGTAGGAACGCTGCCGCAAACCGCGGACATTCATTTGCTGCTGTTCAGGGTTGATTCTGCGCAGGCGCGCTTCCCCGCGGCTATTGTGCATTACCAGCAATACAAAGCGCTGAATGATTCGGTCTTCAGCACCACGAAGAGCAAGCAGATTGCCGCGCTGCAAATTCAGTACGACACGAAAAAGAAGGAGCAGAGTATTCAGCTGCTGACCCGGCAAACCCAGGTGCAGCAGGCCGGCCTGCGCCAGCGCGAGTGGCAGCGCAACGCCACGCTGGGCGGAGCCGTGCTGCTGGTGCTGCTGCTGGGCGTGAGCTACAACCGCGCCCGGCTGAAAAGGCGCAGCACCGAGCTGCTGGAGGAAAAGCAGCGGGAAATCAACCAGAAAAACCAGGACCTGGAGCAGGTGCTGGGCGAGAAGGAAGAGCTGCTGACCGAGAAGGAGGGCCTGCTGGTGGAAAAGGAGTGGATGCTGAAGGAAATCCACCACCGCGTGAAAAACAACCTGCAGATTGTGAGCGAGCTGCTGAACTCGCAAATCGACCAGCTGCAGGAGCCCCGCACGCTGGCCATCATTCGGGAAAGCCAGAACCGGGTGCAGGCCATGGCCCTGGTGCACCAGAAGCTCTACCAGGCGCAAAACCTGGCGCGGGTGGACATGCCGGAATACATCCGCGAGATTGTCGAGCACTTGCTCGCCTCGTTTCATAGCGAATCGGTGCAGGAGCAGCTCGACATTGCCCCCATCGAGCTGGATGTGGCCCTGGCCACGCCGCTGGGCCTGATTATCAACGAGGCCGTGACCAATTCCCTCAAATATGCCTTCCCTGATTCCCGGCCCGGCACCATCCGCGTTGGCTTGAGGCAGCTGCCCGACCAGCGCTACCGCCTGACCCTGGCCGATGACGGCGTGGGCCTGCCGGCGGGGTTCAACCTGGCCGCCAGCCGCACGATGGGCCTGACCCTGATTACGGGCCTGAGCGAGCAAATCGAAGCGGACCTGACCTTTCCCCCAGCAGCGGGCGTGTGCATCTGCCTCGAATTTGAGGGAGCCCGCAAAGCCGCCGAAGCGCCGCCGGCTCAGAAAAACTAGCTGGCCGGGCCGATTTTCAGCTTTTTCATGCGGGCTTCCAGCGTCGTGGGCTTGATGTCGAGCAGCTCGGCCGCGCCGCCCGCGCCCCGAATGCGGTAGTGCGTTTGGGCCAGCGCCGCCAGAATGGTTTCGCGCATGGCGTCGTCCAGCGGTTGGGTGAGGCGGGCGGCGGGCTCTTTAGACGCTGGTGCGGGTGGCGAAGGCGGCGCTTGCAGCGGCTCGGCCAGCTCCACGGTCGGGGTGCGGGACAGAATGGCCGCCCGCTCCAGCACGTGCTCCATCTCCCGGATGTTGCCGGGCCAGGGGTACTGGCGCAGCTGTTGCAGGGTCGACTGGGCGATGCCGGTGAGGGGCTTGCCCATCTTTTTGCTGATTTTCTGGAGGAAGTGCATGGCCAGCGGCAAGATGTCGTCCCGGCGTTCGCGCAGCGGCGGCACCAGCACCGGAAAGACGTTGAGCCGGTAGTAGAGGTCGGAGCGGAAGCGGCCGGCGGCCACTTCCTGCAGCAGGTTGCGGTTGGTGGCCGCAATCACGCGCACATCGACGTGGATAATGCCTTTGCCGCCCAGCCGCTCAATTTCGCCTTCCTGCAGCACGCGCAGCAGCTTGGCCTGCAGTTCCAGCGGCAGCTCGCCGATTTCATCCAGAAAAATGGTGCCTTTATGGGCCATTTCAAACTTGCCGATGCGCTGGTCGGTAGCGCCGGTGTAGCTGCCTTTTTCATGCCCGAACAGCTCCGATTCAATGAGCTGGGCGGGCAGGGCCGCGCAGTTCACTTTCACCATCGGATGGTCTTTGCGCTTCGATACGTTGTGCACGGCCCGCGCAATCAGCTCTTTGCCGGTGCCGGTTTCGCCCAGCACCAGCACCGTGAAATCGGTGGGCGCTACCTGGCCGATGCTGTTGAAGATGTTGAGCATGGCCGGACTGGTGCCGATGATTTCGCCGAAAGTCTGGCTGATTTTGATTTCCTCGGTCAGGTAGATATTCTCCCGCTCCAGCTGCTCGCTCAGCAGCCGGATGCGCTCGAAGGCCAGCAGGTTTTCCAGGCCCAGCGCCACCTGTTCGCCCAGGCTTTGCATGGTGCGCAAATCGCGCTCGGTGAAGGCGAAGGCCGTTCGGCTAGCCACCAGCAGCGACACCGCCCGGTTGTTTTTAAGCGCAATGGGCACGCAGATGAGCGACTTGGTGGCCAGTATCCCGGCCGAATGCTGGATGGCCGCGTTACGCGCCTGCATCTCGTCGTATGCTTCGCCCACAAACACGCCCAGGGTACTTAGCTCCGCGGGCAGCGCGGCCCAGGCCTGCTGCCAGGCCGCACTCTCAATGACCTCGGCGGGCGGAACAATGCGCTCGGCGGCCGGCATTTCAAAGCCGTTGGCCTGCCGCTCCACCGTGGCATCGGCCATGATGATGTCCGGCAGCTGGTCGGGCCAGTAAATGCAAAGCACGTCAATCGGCAACAGCTCGTGAATGGCGGCGGCTACGTGGCGGGTGGTTTCGGCCACGTCCTGGCCGTTTTGAAAGGCGCGCACCACGGCCAGCTCGGTGGCTTTCAGCTGGCGGCGGGCCTCGATTTCCTCGCTGGCCAGCAGATTGTCCAGCGCCAGCGCCACCTGCGGAATAATCAGCTCGACGGCCTCGTAGTCTTTGGGCGTGAAGCCCGCTGGCTCATCACAATCCAACTGGATGGTAGTGGATGGCCGCCGCTGCTTCAGCGCCACCGGAAACAGGGCCAGCGAGTGCATGCCAAACGCATCGCGGCTGCACCGCGCAGGCAGGTAGCGCGCGCACAGTGCCTCGAAAGCCGCCCCCATGAAAAGGCCTGCCTCTTCGGGCGGCGCGGCGGCCGGCGACTCCGCTAGTTTGCGCTGATACTCTTGGATGGCTTCGCGACGCGCCTGCACGGGCACCGACACCGGCTCGAAGTCCCCGGCGGCGTTTTTTTGCAGCGTTACCCAATAGAATAGCGACTCCTCCGGCAGCGCCAGCCGCAGGCTGAACATGCTGAACGATACCACTTTATTCAGCTGGGTGGCAATGGCCAGGCAGAGCTGGTCGCGGTCGTGCAGCGTGACGATGGCGTTGTTGACGGCCATTTGAATGCTCTGCTGCTGCCGCAG
Source organism: Hymenobacter daeguensis (assembly GCF_054780555.1). Classification (NCBI taxonomy): domain Bacteria; kingdom Pseudomonadati; phylum Bacteroidota; class Cytophagia; order Cytophagales; family Hymenobacteraceae; genus Hymenobacter; species Hymenobacter daeguensis. The sequence continues at coordinate 350,369 of NZ_BAAGWC010000001.1, read as the reverse complement.
CTTGGCCTCGGCGCTGTGGGCGTGGCGGTAGCGGGCAATTTCGAGGGTGCTCAGCACGTCCTTTTCGCGGAAGGGCTTATTGAGGAAACCGTACGGCTCGGTCACGGTGGCCTCTTTCAGTACGCCATCGGTCAGGTTAGCCGATAAAAACACGAATGGAATATCCTGTTCCTTCAGCCAGTAGGCCAGGTCGATACCCGTTTCCTCACCCTTGAGAAAGATGTCGAGCAGCACGATGCTCGGGCGCTGCTCGACCACCAGGGCCTTCGCTTTTTCCACCGATACGGCAATGCCCGTTACCTGATACCCTTCCTTTTCCAAAACGCGCCGCAAGCCATTGGCAATCACGAACTCGTCTTCGACAATGAGCAGCGGGGGAAGCGTTGAGAGGGCGGGCGTGGGGAGCATAACAAGGGCGCAGAAGCGGGTGAGTAAAGGCTGGGGCAGCTAAGGGCGTGTGCTTGCCTGCGCTGACGACTAAGGTAAAATACTGGCTCGGAGCAACAGCACTTTCAGTTGGGAAATGGTCCCGAGCAGTCATCCTGGCCAGTTGGGCATACCCGGCTTTTCAAAGTCTATACCAGCTGCTGTGAAAGGTGTGCCGTGAGACAATCAAACGCTGCCCCATCCTCAAAACCAGTTGTTTTATATAGCAGACGGCTTGTGGAGGAAGCGGCTCCGCCCATCAGCCTTCAATGGTTCAGCTCACGCTTATTGGAGATTCTCCAATGGAATGGAGGACAGCAGCAGCTGCTGCCGTGTGAATTCAGTTCAGGAACTGTGCCCGGTACTCGTGCGGCGTGAGGCCCGTTTCCTTCTTGAATAGCCGGGAGAAATAGGGCGGGTTCTCGAAGCCGAGCTGGTAGGCGGTCTGGGCAATGGTATTGTCGGTGCTGATGAGCAGGTTTTTAGCCTCGGCCAGCAAAAACAGGTGAATGTGGTCGAGGGCCGTTTTGCCGGTTTCCTGCTTCAGCAAATCGGTGAGGTAGCGCGGCGAGGTGTGCAGCTGGTCGGCCAGGTGTTTCACGGTGGGCAGGCCTTGCTGCTGCAGCAGGCCGCGCTCGAAATAGGCCGTCAGTATAGCAGTAAACCGCGAGGCGGTGGTGCCCGACAGCGGACTGCGGTTGAGAAACTGCCGCTTGTAGAAGCGCTGCGAATATTTCAGCAGCGAGTCGAGGTGCGTCAGGATAATGTCGCGGCTGTACTCATCCTGGTTGTTGCGGTATTCAAGGTCAATCTTGTCGTATAAGTCCCACATTATCCGCTCTTCGCGTGGGGCCAGGTGCAGCGCCTCGTTGGCTTCGTAGTCGAAGTAGCCGTACTTTTTTATCTCGGTGTGCAGCGGGTGGCCGAGTAGGTAGTCTTCGTGAATGAAGAGCATAAAGGCCTTTTCGGTCAGCTCAATGTCGTCGATTCCCATCGCCTGCCTGGGCTTCACAAACGAGAGCGAGCCGGCGTCGTGGTCGTAGTTGGTTTTGCCGTAGAGAAAGTTGCCCGCCTTAATTTTCTTCAGGCTGATTACGTAGAAGTCCGTGGTAATCGGGCTGCTGCCGAACGAGCAGTGCGTTAATTCCTCACAGGTCACCAAGCTCAGCAACGGATGCTCGGCCGGGGCATAGCCGCTGGTGCGATGAAACTCGCTGATGGTTTTGAAATGCTTCATGGTGGGACAAATAACAACCAAGCGCGCATAAAGTATGGCAACCAAAACGGCCCCCATCCTACCCAGGAACAGGGGCCGTTATCACGCCAGCGGGGCGCGTGGATTAGCCGTGCGCTTCCACGGCCACGTCCTTCCACGTTTCCCAGGTAGCCAGCCGCTCGCCGTATACCTGCTGCGCCCAGGGATAAGCATCGCGTCCCAGGAACAGGCGCAGCGGCGGGTTCTCTGAGTCCACGAGCTGGAGGATGGCCGGCACGGTGGCCAGCGGGTCGCCGTAGTTGTCGGGGGCGAAGCTGGGGATGGCCCACAGCGCCTCTTTCACCTTGTCGTAGGCCGCAATGGGCTGGCTTTGCACCGCCGAGGTGCCGCCGAAATCCGTTTTGAAGCCGTTGGGCTCCACGAGCGTAACGTGGATGCCGAGGTCTTTCACCTCCAGGTAGAGGGCTTCGCTCAGGCCTTCCACCGCAAACTTGGTGGCGCTGTAAATGCCCAGCGTCTGGGCGGTGTTCACACCCAGAATGCTCGACAGCTGAATGATATGCCCGTGGCCCTGCGCCCGGAAGATGGGCAGCGCCGCCTGCGTCACCCAGAGCGTGCCCAGCAAATTGGCGTCGATAATGTCGCGGGCTTCCTGCTCGCTGATTTCCTCCACGGCCCCGAATACGCCGTAGCCCGCATTGTTAATCACCACGTCGAGGGTACCGAAATGGGCTTTGGCCTGCTGCACCACGGCCACACTCTGGGCGCGGTCAGTGATGTCGAGGGCCAGCGGCAGAAAGGCCGCGTCGTAGGTATCGGCCAGGTCTTGCAGGCCGGCCACGTTGCGGGAAGTGGCGACGACGTTGTCGCCGCGTTTCAAAAAAGCCTCGGCCCAAATTTTCCCGAATCCGCGGGAAGCGCCGGTAATGAAGATTGTCTTTGCCATCTCAGTATTAGTGGTTGAGTGATAGCACAAAATTCCGGCCCCAACCAGGCGCCGGGCTGATACAAAAGGAGGAAGTTCTGATACAGAATGACGCAGGGGCAATGACCGGCCACCGCATGCCATCGAAGCGGCACGGCAGCCTCCACTCTGTTGGAGAATATCCAATCAATTCGGCCCGACCCATTGGAGCCAGGTGGGCAATGCGGGGCTCCCAACATCCATTTTTTCAGGCTTAAAAGCCTCATTGCAGCCAGCTGAGGCTCTTTATGCCGCCCACAAAAGGGGAGGTGCCGGGCCAATGGCACAGGCTTTGGAAACCGGATAAGCAGCAATAGCCCAACCGGAGCACCTGCTTGCCGGGCCGCATCATCCTCGATTTGTCCCGTGCGCCGGGCAGCGCAGGCGGTCGATTTTATCCGGTTCACTCACTCAATACTTCCCTGCCATGAAACCACTCGTGCTGTTCGCCGGCCTGGCGCTGCTGGGGGTCAGCGGGCCGGCCGCGCCCACCCAGCCGGACTTGCCGCCGGCTCCCGTTACTGTTCCTAAACCCGTGACGCGGGCCGGCACCCTGACCGAGCCGCAGGCCGCGCAGCAGCTGCGCACGGCCCGCCTGTTCTACCCCTTCCGGAAGACCCCGGCGATGTGCGCTATGCCCGCGCATCCGTCAGCGCCGATTTCAAGGATAATGCCCTGCCGCCGGGCCGGCCAGCCGCCGCCAAAAACCTGCTGACCGCCGGGCCCGACCTGAAATGCACCCTGGAAGACGTGGCGCTGGCCAACGACAAAGCGGTGGCCCGCCTGCTGCTTACGGGGCACAATACGGGGCCGCTGGCGACGCCCCCGGCTTCGGGCAAGGCCATTCGCTTCATGGCCATCGACATGCTGCACCTCCGCGCCGGCAGGGTTTACGAGGACTGGCACCTGGAAGACAACCTGACCTTCTGCCAGCAGCCTGGCCTGGTGAGGCAATAATAAAACGCAGAATCCACCACCCGCCTTGGCGCACCGCCTTGTGCACATACTTCTTCATTTTAGCATGCACGCTTTCACTCTCTCGGGCACCACTGGTCCCGGCAGCCTCCAAATCACCGCCTTACCCATCCCCGCCATCGGCGCTGCCGAGGTGCTGGTGCAGGTAAAAGCCCTTAGCCTGAATCCCATCGATGTCAAAACCACCCACGGCCAGGGGGTGTACGGCTACCTGAAAGCGGAACAGCCGGTGATACCGGGCTGGGACATTTCGGGCATCGTCACGCAGGTTGGGGCTGAGGTGTCATCGGTTAAGCCCGGCGACGAAGTGTTTGGCATGGTCAACTTCCCCGGCCACGGCCGCGCTTACGCCGAGTACGTGGCCGCGCCGGCCGCCCACCTGGCCCGCAAGCCCGCCAGTAGCTCGCACGAAGCAGCGGCCGCCGCCACGCTGGCCGCCCTCACGGCCTGGCAGACGCTGGTGACCAGAGCCAATGTGCAAGCGGGCCAGCGGGTGCTCATTCACGCGGCGGCCGGCGGGGTAGGGCACTTTGCCGTGCAGCTCGCCAAGTCGCTCGGGGCCTACGTTATCGGGACCTCATCGGCGGCCAAGCGTGATTTCGTGCTGTCGCTCGGGGCCGATGAGCACGTCGACTACACCCAGGTGCGGTTTGAAGATGTCGTGCAAACCGTTGACGTGGTGCTCGATACCATTGGCGGCGACAACCTGGCCCGCTCCCTGAACGTGGTGAAGCCCGGCGGCACGCTCATCAGTATTTCCAGCCCGCTGAGCCCCGACACGACGGAGCGCGCCGCGGCCAAAGGCGTGCACGGTTACTTCTTTCTGGTCACTTCGAACGGGGCCGACATGCAGCAAATCGCCGAGCGGCTCGCCGATGGTCGCCTGAAATCCCATGTGTCACAACGCCTGCCATTTGCTGAGCTGCCCGAGGCGCTACGGCTGGTGGAAAGCGGCACGACGCAGGGCAAGGTGGTCGTCGCGCTGTAGGCTGATTGGTAGTCGATTGCGAGCGATAGCAACACCTTTTTGGAGTGGCGCCCTCCCTGGCGCAGCCCCGCTTTTTTCCCAACTACACCTTCAACTTTTTTCACCATTTAACCCATCAACACCATGAACGCATTCGCTGAAAACACCACCATTGCTACAGTGCGCGATTTCGCCACCGACCCGAACCTCGACCCGCAGGTCATCACCTTCCTCAAAGGCCTGAACAACGGCGGCCCCGGCCTCGAAACCCTCACGCCCTTGCAGGCGCGGCAGGTGCTGGTCGATGCCCAGGCGTCGGTCAATGTGGATTTGTCGGGCATTGAAGTAAGCCAGAAAACCATCACGCAGGACGGCTACACCGTGCCGCTGCACATCGTGCGCCCCACCGGCACCGCCGGTACGGAGCTGCCGGTGTTCATCTTCATCCACGGCGGCGGCTGGGTGCTCGGCGATTTTCCCACCCACCAGCGCATGGTGCGCGACCTGGTGGTGCTCTCGGGCTACGCCGCCGTGTTTGTGAACTACACGCCCACGCCGGACGCGCAGTTTCCGCAGGCCATCAACGAAATCTACGCCGCCACCAAATGGGTGGCCGAAAACGGGGCCGAAATCAACGTGGACGGCCAGAACCTGGCCGTGGTAGGCAACAGCGTGGGCGGCAACATGACGGCCGTCACCACCCTGCAGGCCAAGGCCAAAGGCGGCCCGCACATCAAGGCCCAAATCCTGATGTGGCCCATCGTGGATGCGAATTTTGAGACGGAGTCCTACCAGCAGTTCGGCCAGGACCGGTTCCTGACCACGCCGCTGATGAAGTGGATGTACGACATGTACATCGCCGACCCTGCCCAGCGCACCCAGATTTATGCCTCGCCGCTGCACGCCACCATCGAGGAACTGCGCGACCTGCCCCCGGCGCTCATTCAGGTGGCCGAAAATGACGTGCTGCGCGACGAGGGCGAAGCCTACGGCCGCAAGCTGAGCGCGGCCGGGGTGCCCGCCACCACCATCCGCTACAACGGCATGATTCACGACTTTGGCTTGCTCAACGGCCTGGCCGAGGTGCCGGCGGTGCGGTCCTTGTTCGTGCACGCGGCGGCCGAGCTGCAGGCCCGCCTCGGGTAATCTGGTCGGCTTTCACCGCGTATTTGTCATGAAAACCACCATCGGAATTTCTGCCGAAAACCGGGAAGTTGTGGCGCACCAGCTGGCCAAGTTACTGGCCGATGAGTTTGTGCTCTACACCAAAACCCTGCGGGCGCACTGGAACCTGGAAGGACCTGATTTCCACAGCATGCACCTGTATTTCGAGGACCTGTACCAGCAGGCCGCCGCTATGGCCGACGACGTGGCCGAGCGCATCCGGCAACTGGGCCACTACGCGCCAGCGTCGCTGAAAAGCTTTTTGCAGCTCACGCACCTGACCGAACAGGAAAGCAGCGGCAACGACAGCCGGAGCCTGATTCGCGGGCTGCTGCAAGACCACGAGAGTATTATCGAATTCATTCGGGGAAACATCGACCAGTTTCAGACCGCGCACCGGGATGCGGGCACCAGCGACTTCGTGACCGGCCTGCTCGAAAAGCACGAGAAAATAGCCTGGATGCTGCGGGCGCACCTGAAGTAAGCCCTGAGCGGAGCGGTTCGACGGGTTCTTATGCGTCACCATCCCGCTACCCATGAGTGGTTTTGCAGAGCCGCTCATGGGTAGCACCCCCGCTCGGATGCGCTCGCGAACAACCGCACTAAACACTTTTATCCTCCTTATTATGAAAGCTTTTCACGTCGCCCTGCTGGGCGCATTCAGCGGCATGCTGATGGCCGGTACTTCCTCAAAGGAGGCCACGCCAGCCAGCGCGCCGGCCGCCGTTACCGGAGTTAAAAACATTGTGCTGGTGCACGGCGCGTTTGCCGATGGCTCCAGTTGGGCCAAAATCATTCCGCTGCTCGAAGCCAAAGGCTACAACGTCATTGCCGTGCAGAACCCGCTTACCTCGCTGGCCGACGATGTGGCCGCCACCAAGCGCGCCATCGCCCTGCAAAACGGCCCGGTGCTGCTCGTGGGCCATTCCTGGGGCGGGGCCGTCATCACCGAAGCCGGCAACGACCCCAGGGTAGCGGGCCTGCTCTACGTGGCCGCCGGCGCCCCCGATGCGGGCCAGTCGTTTGGCGAAATGGCCCAGACGGCCCCGCCGCCCGCGGGTGTCAATGCCTACAAAGCCGATGCCGCGGGCTTCTATAGCCTGACCCGCGAAGGGGCCACCAAAGACTTTGCCCAGGACCTGCCGGCGGCCGAAAGCAAACTCATTTTCGTTACCCAGGGGCCGTGGGCCGCCCGCGCCGTGGGCGATAAAATCTCGGCCGCCGCCTGGCAAACCAAGCCCTCGTGGTACATCGTGGCCGCCGAGGACCGCATGATTAATCCCGACCTGGAGCGCACCCTGGCCAAAAAAATCAAGGCCACCACGCTTGAGCTCAAAACCAGCCACGTCCCCATGCTTTCGCAGCCGGCAAAAGTGGCCGCCTTCATCGGCGAGGCCGCCAGTAAAGTGGCGGTGCAATAAGTCCCGCCTACTACTAACCAAAACTCCCTGAATCCGATGATTTTCACCATCAACAGAATCAGCGCGGCTTACTGGAAAGTCGCGTTCAATCATCCGCCCCTGAACGTATTCGACGGCGAGTTTTCCCAGCAACTGATGCCGCTGATGGACGAGCTGGAAGCCAACGAAGACCTGCAGGTAGTGGTGTTTGAAAGCGCCAATCCGGACTTCTTCGTGGCCCACGCCGAGCTCATCAACCCCGCCGGCTATCCGAAGGGACTCGGCCGCACCGGCCTCTCGGCCTCGTGGCCCGATATTGCCAAACGGCTGGAGCAGGCCCCGTTCGTGAGCATTGCTCTCATTCGGGGCCGGGCGCGGGGCCTGGGCAGCGAGTTTGCCCAGGGCTTCGATATGCGCTTTGCCAGCAAGGAAAAGGCGATTCTGTCGCAGCCGGAAGTAGGCATCGGCACGTTTCCCGGCGGCGGCGGCCTGGAGCGCCTGCACCTGCTCACCGGCAAAGCCCGGGCGCTGGAAATCATCGTGAGCGGCCAGGACTACGACGCCGACACCGCCGCCCAGTACGGCTGGGTCAACCGCGCCATTCCCGACCGCGAGCTGGACGGCTTCGTGGAAAATCTGGCCCAGCGCATTGCCTCGTTCGATAAGGTGGCCGTGGCCGCCATCAAAGCCAGCCTGAACGAACGGGCCGTACTGCCCGACAACCAGCAGCTGATGGATTCGCAGACGCGCTTCTTCCAGTCGCTGGCGACGGCTCCCGTGCAAACCCGCATCAAGCGCCTGCTCGGCCAGGGCCTGCACCAGCCCGGCGACGTAGAGCTGAACCTGGGCAGATACCTCTAGCAACTGCGCGGCCCTGGCGAAAACGTTCGCCGGGGCCAGCCAGCATCACGGGAAGCTCCGCGCCGGTTGTCAGCAGTAGCTGCGACCAGTGCGGGGCTTTTCTGTTAAAGTGGTTGTACGCCCAGGCGTGGCTGGGCCAGCGGTAGTACAGCCTAAGCTGATGCCCAAGTGCCCTCCAAATAAGGCGGACTATCCCCACTATTTTGGAGACTCCAAAAATCGATTACGGAAAGTCAGCGACATCAATTCGCTTGTACTGACCCGGAAAGTGCCCTCGCAAGCCTGCAGAGGGCTTTTTGTTGCCCTTTCTTAGAAAGATGGCCGCCGTGGTATGACGATTGATTAACCACCTACTGCCGCCGATAGCCTCCTGTTCCTGCGGCACTGGTCAATCAATTCAACCATTTCCTCTTCAGCATCATGGCTCACTTCAACCCTTCTTTGTCGGTTACCGCTGATTTATCCTGGCCCATGGTCAATGGCTTCCCGCTTATAGCCAACAAAACGTACTCCGCCAAAGCCTTGCGGGACTTTGAGCTGATTCGGCGCATCATCGGCTTCCAGGATGAAAAGGCCTACCAGGAAATCTGGGATTCCTATCAGAAGCCCATCCGCCGCTTAGTGCAGCGGTTCGTCAGCCAGACCGATGCCGCCCAGGACCTTACGCTGGAGATTTTCGTGCGCGCATTCAAATACCTGCCCCGTTTCAAGCCAACGTTTGCCTTCAGTACCTGGCTGTTTCGCGTGGCCACCAATTGCTGCCTTGCCTTCCTTGAGCGGCGCCGCTTGCCGACGGTTTCCCTTCACGCCCCGCAAGGCAGCGGTGAGGAGACGTTCACGCTGGATTGCCCCGACCCAACTCCCCTTCCCTGCGAAATCGTGATGCAGGCGCAGCGTGCCGAACGGTTGCAGCAAGCCATTAAGGCGCTGCCGCTGAAATACTACCAACTGGTGCAGCTGCACTACTTCTACGAGTTGAGCTATGAAGAAATAGCGCAACGGCAGCGAGTGCCCGTCGGCACTGTCAAGGCCGGGCTGCATCGGAGCCGGAGGTTGCTCCAGCGGGCCATGCAAGGCGAAATGCACCGCATCTGACAGCCGTAGGTCCTGTGGCAGCACTCTTCAAGTGCATACATCCTCCAGCGATGCATTTGACCAGGGCTGCTCTGGCCTTCTGGCTCGTTATAAGTAATCTAATAAGCTAATATCAATGGATTTGCGAAAGCTAAGTAGTAAGCTCTTTTATTGCCGGTTAGTAATGAAATCATCGTTCAGTTTTCATTACATCATCAATAATTGGTTAAACAAAAGCTAAAGGGCAACCATTTGGTAGTGTCGAGCTAAGGCGTGCCAACATTAGTTGGCTGCACGCAAATGGGTCCAGAAAGGCACGCCATACTGGGCTTGGACGAGAATGGGTAGTAATGTGAGGTGGTCTAACTAATTCGGACAAAATTGGGACGTTGTTTGAAATTGCGCTTCGAAGTGGTTGGGGGCTTGGTAGCCGAGTGAAGAATGGCGTCGTTCGGCGTTATAAAAGGCGATGTGGTGGCTGATTTCCAGGCGCGCCTCCGCCACGCCAGGAAAGGAGCCGCCGTCGAGCAGCTCGGCTTTGAAGCGGCTCCAAAACGATTCGGCGTGGGCGTTATCGTAGCAGTTGCCGCGCCGGCTCATGCGCTGTAGGGCCCCGTGGCGGGCGAGTAAGTCCTTGAATCGCGTGGCTGTGTACTGGCTGCCTTGGTCGGAGTGCACGACGAGCCCGGCCGGCGGGCGGCGCACGGCCAGGCCCCGGCGCAAATCGTCGGTTAACGCTTCAAAGACACGGGCATCACGCCAGCGGGCCCACTGCTGGTAGCACGTGGCCCAGGGCGGTAAATGGTGGGGCAGGTAGCGCCAAGTGCATAGCGTAGGGCATTAAACAACTCGCGCAGTGGGTACTGGCGCTGGCCCGCATCTTCGCGAACCAGCAGTAAATACGGCAGTAAAAAGCTCCATTCGTCGTCCGTGACGTCAATGGGATAAGGGCGGCGAGTAACTTCCATCCCCGCTAATTCCGCTCACAAGTTCATAACACCGTCTAGACCGTGTTAATGACTTTCCAGCGAGTTGAGGCGGTTTTTCCGCCTCGCCGGAGTGCGCTGAAGCTATGTCGCAGGTCCATTGAGGCCGAGAAGATGCCGTAGCGGGCTTCTTTACGGCTCGACTGTTCTGCGGCAATGCTCAAAAGGCTCAAAAGTCATTAACACGCTCTAGACCACATCAGAAGCAAGTGCAGAAGTAGGCCGGAACGAAGCCCGGCCCCCCAGAGCCTGCTGATGCGCCAGCGATAGTCAGCGCACGCGGGTGGCCGGCGGGGAAGGATGCCGAATGCCGCGTCCGCGCTGGGCGCGTGCCGGGTTCACAAAGGGGGCTGCTCCGCCAGTTGGCGCAGCGAGGGTATCGAGCCCCGCCGTGGTGTCGGCTGCCGGAGCCGGGTGGTCGCCTGTAACGGGCTGGTCATTCGTGGAGATTGAGTCGCCGCAGGCACTCAGGATACCGGCGAGCAGCAGGGTAGCAAAGGGATGTTTCATTGCGGGAAGCAGGGACGTGCTGCTTCAACGAAGCCACCAGCCCAAGGTTGGCCGGGATTTTGGTGCCCGGGCAGGTGCAGGGCGCGTGGCTGCCGCAGCGGGTGCGGTAGTTTCAGGCGCAGGCACTTGGTCAGGGCCAGGCAAACCGTCCGGCCCGCTTCAGGGCTGAATGAGGCCAGGCGGGCTCGTCGCCGCCAAAACCCGGTGCGGGCTGAATCCACAAAAAAACTCCCCTGCGGTACATCCGGAGGGGAGTTTTTTTGTGTGGGCCGGATGAAATGGCGCGCGGCTATTAGTTCAGCCAGACGCGCTCGATGATTTCGAAGCGGTGCGGGGCAAAAGCGTTGAAATACGGCGCCTCACCCTCGAACCCCAGCACGTGCACGAGGTCAGTGCCTTCGGCCCGGCCTTCCGTGACGCGCACGGGATATACCTGCCCCGCCACGGGCCAGTCCCCAACGTGCTTGGCGGGGCGGTTGTCGTCGTCGACGCACACGGCATAATCGATGAAGGGCGCGGTGCGGGTGGCTTCGGCCAGGGTGTGGTTAGCTACTTCCATAAGTTTAAAGATAGAACAATGTCCAACCACATTGGCTGAAAATTGGTGCAATAACCCGGCCTTTCGATGCAGCGGCGGCCATGCCAGCCGGCGTGCAATGTATTTTTTGCCTGGTAGCTGGCTGTAAGTCAGGTTGTTGTTTTTGAAAGCTTATCCCGGGCACTCGGGCACACAAAAAAAGGCCGCTGCCTTGCGACAGCGACCTTAAAGCAGCGGGCCCAGCCTGCCGGTGTCTACCCCACCGGGTCAGCCGAAGCCACGCAGCACGAGCAGGTCCTTCCTTTCCACATTTCCAACTCGTGCGGGGTACTTATGGGGCAAATATACGATGGTAAATAATGTAGGTACAGTGAAGATTGGAAATTTCCAGCCAACATGACTCCTTCCCTGTGAAAAAGCCGGCTTGTGCCAAGCGAAGGAGCTTTGCCGGAGGCGGGCCGCTGGCAAGTAAGGGCCGGGTAAATACCTTTGCGGCCGTTTTAACAGAATAGCTTATGGCAAGCACGCTCGTTGATGTCAACTTACAGGAGTTCCCCGATGCGTACCTGAGCGGCACGTGGCGGGTCGAAAACCGGGCATTAAACCGCGCTTCGCCCTCCGAGCCCCTGGCCCGGGCCACGCACCTGCACCTGCAAGCCGGGGGCCTGCGCCTGGACACCCCCGGGGCCCCGGTGGAGGGCGGCTGGCGCGTGGAGCGCGACCCGCTGCTCAGCCGCCCCTACCTGGAGCTCATCGTGGCCGGAGAGGCCGTGCGGGCCCTGATAACCCGCCTGCGGCGCTCCCTCGACGGGCACTACCAGGCGCTGGTGCTCTATTTTCAGTCGGGCCTGGAATTGTTTCTAGTACAACCCTAACTTCGTTGGTATGCATACCACTACATCGGATGTTGAACGCCTGCAAACTGCCGTAGATGCAGCAGGTGTAGGAACCTGGGACTTCAACCCCATCACGGGCGCGCTGGTATGGTCGGCACGCTGCAAGGAAATATTCGGCTTCCCGGCAACGGCGCAGGTCAGCTACGAGGACTTTCTGGCCGGCATTCATCCCGATGACCGCGCGGCGACCGATGCCGCCGTGCAGCACGCCCTGGACCCGGCCGGACCGGGCATCTACGACATCGAATACCGCACCCGCTGGCAGGAAAACGGCCCGCCCCAGTGGGCCCGGGCCACGGGCAGGGCTTTCTTCGATGCCGGGCGCACCCAGGCCCAGCGCTTCATCGGAACCATTACCGACGTGACCGACTACAAAGCCTTGCTCGACCGCGTCACGCGGGCGTATGAGGAGCTGGAGATGAAGGTGACGTTCCGCAACCTGGAGCTGGAGCGCGAAGTGCGGCAACTGCGGGCGCAGGTAGCCGCCCAGGGCAACTAGCCCAGGCCAGCGCCGCGCCTGATGCGGCCGCTCCGGCAGCAGGAGCAAAACCCGGCCGAGGAGCATTAATCCACCACCAGGCGGGCACTGGCATCGGCGCAGCGCACCAGGTAGAGCCCCGGGGGCAGGCCGGCCACGTTTAGCGCGGCCGTGGTGGCCTGGGCGGGCAGCACCTGCTGCCGCACCGTGCGGCCCAGCGCATCGAGCACCTGCACGGGAGCCGGCCGGGCCAGCGGGACCGCCAGGGCCAGGGTGGTGCCGGCCTGAGCCGGATTGGGGGCCAGGGTCAGCGTCCTGCCCGGGGCTTCGGCGCGGGTGGCCAGCGGGCCGGCCGTGGTGAAGGTGAGGGTGACGGGCACAGCGGGGTAAGTGGCCGGCCCGGCGCCAAGCGCATTGATGCACAGGCGGGTAACCTGCACCGTGACCTGCGTGGCCGGGGGCAGGCCGGCCAGCTGCACCGGCGACGAGCGAAAGTTGGTAAGGATGAGGGGCCCGCCCACGTAGGAGTAGCTGACGGTGGCGTAGGATGCGTCGGTGGTGCCCGCCGGTGTGAGCGCAAAGGTGAGCGTGGCGGAGCTGGCAGTGACGTTGGAAACGACCAGCGCCGTGGCGGGCGCGCAGCTTTGCGCACGGGCCCGGCCTGCGGCCAGCAGCACCAGCACGATGCACAGGGAGAAATGTGTTTTCATGAGAACTGCCTCAAAATCGGACTGGCTAAGGGATTGAAAACCAAGGTAAGAAAATTAGTGCATAACCAGGCATGGGCCGGGGATGTGGTGGCTGGCAGCGGGGGCAACGGCTGCCGTGAGCGGGACTTGAATAAGATTGAATGAAATAATTATGGGATTTAACGACTATTTAATTAGCTTTGGCTAATCAAAGTATTCCTCCCTGGCCCATCGTGACGCTCTCGAATTTTTCTCCCCAGCTACACTATGCGGGCCCGCGCCCCAATCCGGAGATGACCTGGGACTTCAGGCTATGGAAACACCAGGTGCGTCTGGCCCTGGGCAAATTGTGCGCGCTGGACTTCCCCAGAGGGGCCTGTGGGGCCGAAGCCAACGATGCCGGCTTTCGTGCCGCTATCCGGGAGCTGTACGTGGAAAGCCATTTCACGGAATTCCTGGCTTGTGAGGCGTGGCGGCAGGCCGGCCTCGACGAAACCACCGGCCGGGCCCTCTTCGCCCTGCAGCACCAGCTCAACGCCTACGACGAGCCCGATACGGATGCCGCCATTGTGGCCGACCCGGCCTGGTGGGCCATTCTGGACCTGGCCCTGCCGCTGGTGAAGCGGCTGAGCTGAGCACCAACAGCAGCCCGACGGAAGTGGGCGCGGGCACCCGGGCCGCGCCGTGGTGGCAACGCCCGGCCTCCTGCTCGTGGCGCTCATCCTGGCCAGGATGAAAACCAATGCACCGCTCAGGCGGCAAAAGCCCCGCAAACAGCTGTTTTCAGGGCTTTTGCCGCCTGAGTACCTGCTGCGCCTAGCCCAGCTGGAAGGTGAGCACCGGCGGGAAAGCGTGCGTGGCCACGTTCTCGGCAATGCTGGCCTGCAGAAAGCGGCTGAGGCCCGTGCGGCCGTGCGTGGGAAGGAGCACCAAGTCGGCCTGCACCTGCTGGGCATAGCGCGGAATGCCTGCGCTGGGGCTGCTGGCCGTGAGCACGGCGGGCTCGTAGCGGCCCAGGTGGTGGCGGTGGGCGAAGGCCGCTATGGTATCCAGGGCGGCCTCGGCGCGGTCGGCGTGGGCTATCACGCAGAGCAGGTGCAGCGTGGCTTCGGGGAAAAGGGCCTGGAGGCGACGCACCTCCGGCACGGCCCGGTCGGCCTCGGGCGAGAAGTCGGACGGGAAAACCAGGGTTCGCACCTCGAACGCGCCGGCCGGGTGCTTCACGGCCAGCACCGGACAGGGAGCGGTGCGTACCAGCCGCTCGGTGTTGGAGCCGAAAAAGAAATGCTCGGTGGCCGAATGGCCCTGCGCCCCAATCACCACCAGGTCGATGCCCTGGTGCCTGATGACGCTTTCGATGGCTTCGGGCAGGCGGGTGGCCTGCACCATGTCCTTCACCGGCACGCCAGGGGCCGTTTCAGCCGCCTCGGCCACGAGGCGGTGCAGGCGGGCCCTGGTGGCTTGCAGGAGCTTGACCACGTACACATCTTCCAGGCTGGTGCTGCTGTTGGGCAGCTCGGTGCCGCCCACCGGCCCGCCGTAGGTGCTGAACGTAGCGGTTTCGGGCAGCTCAATGGCATGTAGCAGCCATACGCACCCGCCGGTGCGCGCCGCCAGCCGCACGGCCACCTCAAAGGCATGATGTGCTTCGGCCGAGAAATCGGTGGGAACCAGAATGTTTTTCATGATAAAGCGGAAAAAAGGTCAGACGTAGGATTCGATGGGGGCGGGGGCGCCTTGCCGGGCGACGGCCGGGGCGGCGGCCGACGGAGCGGGCAGGCTCATGTCGAGCACCACGCGGCCCGCAATGGTGCCGGCCTTCATGGCGGCCAGCACCTGGTTGATGTTTTCGAGCGGCTCGCAGCGGAAGTGCACCTTCACCTGGCCGCTGGCGGCCAAGGCGAGGCTTTCGGTGAGGTCCTGGCGAGTGCCCACAATGGAGCCGCGCACGGTTTTGCGGGCCAATACCACGTCGAAGATGTTGAGCGGGAAGCTGCCCGGCGGCAGGCCCACCAGCGCCAGCGTGCCGTGGCGGCGCAGCATGCTCACGCCCTGGGCAAACGCCGGCTGCGACGGCGCGGTGATGAGCACGCCGTGCCCGCCGCCGGTGGCCCGCTGAATAGCCGCCACGGCCTCTTCCCCGGCGGCGTTCACCACTACCTCGGCCCCCACGGCTTTGGCCAGGGCCAGCTTGTCGGCCTGCACATCCACGGCGGCCACGCGCATGCCCATGGCTTTGGCATACTGCACGGCCAGGTGGCCCAGGCCGCCCACGCCCGACACCACGACCCACTGGCCGGGCTTCACCTCGGTTTCCTTCAGGCCCTTATACACCGTGACCCCGGCGCAGAGGATGGGCGCGGCCTCCTGAAACGAGAGGTTATCGGGGAGCAGGCCCACGTAGTCGGGGTCGGCCAGCACGTATTCGGCGTAGCTGCCGGGCACCGAGTAGCCGGTGTTCTGCTGCCGCTCGCAAAGCGTTTCCCAGCCCGTGAGGCAGTATTCGCAGTGCCCGCAGGCGGTGAAGAGCCACGGCACACCCACCCGGGCACCCACCGGCACGGCGGTTACGCCTTCGCCCACGGCCACTACCGTGCCCACGCCTTCGTGGCCCGGAATGAGGGGCAGCCCGGCCTTCACCGGCCAGTCGCCGTCGATGGCGTGCAGGTCGGTGTGGCACACGCCGCAGGCCGCTACTTTCACGAGGATGCGGCCGGGCATCAGGGCCGGTACCGGCACTTGCTCAAGCTGAAGGGGCTGGCCGTAGGCGCGGGCCACGGCGGCTTTCATGGTGGTGGGCAGCATGGGAAATGGGGCTTAAATGGGAGAAAAAGGCCAGGCACAACCGGCGCGACCCTGACCCGAAATAACCAGCCCCCGGCGGGCGAAAAACTGACGAGCATCAGGCCACGGCGTGCTTTTTGTCAGGTGGCGCGCGGGCCGGAGCGGCTAGGCCGGCACCGGGTCCAGGGCCAGCCAGTTCACGCCCTGGCGCAGCCATTGCTGGGTGGCGGCTTCGGGCGAGCCCGGCGCGGGCTGCTGGTTGTAGTGCCACTCGGCCTGGGGCGGCAGGCTCATGAGGATGCTTTCGGTGCGGCCGCCGGTTTCGAGGCCGAAGCGGGTGCCCCGGTCCAGGGCCAGGTTGAACTCGGCGTAGCGGCCCCGGCGCACTAGCTGCCACTGCTTTTCGCGCTCGGTGTAGGGCAGGTCGGCGTTCTGGCGCATGAGGGCGCTGTAGGTGCGGCCATACAGCTCGCCCACGTCCTGCACGAAGGCGAACAGCTCCTCAAACAGCCCGTCCTTGCCCACGGTGAGGCGGTCGAAAAACAGGCCGCCCACGCCCCGCGTCTCGCGGCGATGGGGCAGGTAGAAATACTCATCGGCCCACTGCTTGAAGCGCGGGTAGTAGCTGCCGTCGTGCCGGGCGCACACCTCGTGCAGCTGCTCGTGGAAGCGGCGGGCCTGGGCCACGTCCACGTAGATGGGCGTGAGGTCGAGCCCGCCGCCAAACCAGGCTTCGCCGTTGCCGGCCTCGAAGTAGCGCACGTTCATGTGCGAGATGGGCACCCGGGGGCTGCGCGGGTGCTGCACCACGCTCACGCCGGTGGCGAAGTAGCGGCGGTCGGGCATGAGCAGCTGGCGGGCGGCGGCCTCGCTCATCTCGCCACACACGGCCGAGAAGGCCACACCGCCCTTTTCCAGCACGTCGCCGTGCTGCATGACGCGGGTGCAGCCGCCCCCGCCGCCCGCGTGGGCCCAGTCGTCGCGGCCAAAGCGCAGGCCGCTGCCGTCGGCCGTTTCGAGGCGGTGGCACAGCCAGTCCTGAAACTGGCGCATCCAGTGCTCCACCACCGCGCGCGGTGGGGCAATGGGCAAGAAGGTGGAAGTGGTCATGGCAAGAAAGCAAAAGCGGTGGAAAAAAGCATGAGAAACCGGCCCGCCCTACACCCACGGCGCGGCCTGGTAGGCGGCGCGCAGGCTGGCTCCGGGCTGGGCTTCGCGGCCCAGGCGCTCGGCGCAGCGCTCGCAGCAGGCGGTGGTGGGCACGGGCGCGGCCGGCCGCAGCACCAGCAGCGGAATGCGGGTGTGGTAGGCGCTGGTGGTGCGGTAGCAGCCATCGAAGTAGTGGAGCAGCTCGGCAGTGCTGCCGGGCGCGATGACGAGCAGCTGGGCCTGGGCCCGGGCGCAGAAGTCGCCGATGCCTTCGAGCGGGGCGTCGTCTTCGAGCAGGTGCGACATCGTCTGGGGCCAGCCCAGGTGAGCGGCGGCCCGGCGCAGGCCCTGCAGCAGCTGGCGGCGGCGGGGCCGGTCGGTGGGGGCGTAGAACTGCACCAGGTCGAGCGGGGCGGGGAAGGCGCTTTCCAGGGCGGCCAGGCGGGGCAGAATGTTCAGGCCCAGGGTGGTGAAGCTGGCACAAAAAGCCAGGCGCGTGGGCAGGCTGCGGCGGCCGGGCGGCACCACCAGCACGGGGCAGCTCACCAGCGCGGTGATGGCGGCGGCGTGGTTGCCGGGGGCCTGCTGCCGGCCGCAGTCGATGTGCTCGAGGCCCATCACCAGCAGGTCGGCGGCGCACATAAGGGCTTCAGTCTGCACGTGGTCGTGCAGGCAGCCGGCCAGCGCCCGGTAGCGGTACTGAATGCGGCGGCCGTCATGGCGGGTGAGCTGCTGGTAGCGCAGGCGCTCCACCAGGCTGCGCAGGCGCTGCTCCTCGGCCAGCAGCGCGGCCGGGGTGGCCTCGGCATCGGGGTGGCAGTAGAGCACCACCACTTCGGCGGGCCAGCGCACGGCCAGCTTGTTGGCATAGGCCAGGGTGGCTTCGGCGGCGGCGGTGTGGTCGAGGGGAACGAGGATGGTTTTCATGAAGTGGAGCAGGTGTTTGGGCGAAGTAGGAAGCTGTTTGGTGAGGGGCGGAGCGTGTTTGGGCAGAAGAGGATGCTGTTTTACCTTCGGGAGCGGGTGTTTTGCTTTGGGGAGAAGGTGTTTTGCCGTTGGGCGAGGGTGTTTTGCTTTGGGGCGAGGGTGTTTTGCTTTGGGGCGAGGGTGTTTTGCTTTGGGGCGAGGGTGTTTTGCCTTTGGGAGCGGGTGTTTAGGAAGTGGTGACTACTGTTTAATCTCTCAATGGCACCAGTGCACCGTAAGCGGCGGCCGACTGACGGGCATCGCCGCCGCGCTCAGCCGCGGGCTCAGGTACGGAATGCCCAGCCCCAGCCCGCGCACGATGAACAGCCCGGCCAGCAGCGCCGCCGTGTAGGGCACGGCCCGCCGCATGCGGGCGCGCCAGGCCAGCGGCACCAGCCGCCCGCTCAGGCTCAGGCCCAGCATCAGCGGCAGGGTGCCCAGGCCGAAGCTGGCCATGTAGGCCGCCGCGCCCGCCACGCCCGGCGCGCTCAGCGCCCCGGCCAGGGCCAGGTACACCAGGCCGCAGGGCAGCAGGCCGTTGAGCAGGCCGGT
This sequence comes from Hymenobacter daeguensis, assembly GCF_054780555.1. NCBI lineage: Bacteria > Pseudomonadati > Bacteroidota > Cytophagia > Cytophagales > Hymenobacteraceae > Hymenobacter > Hymenobacter daeguensis. The sequence continues at coordinate 331,774 of NZ_BAAGWC010000001.1, read as the reverse complement.
GGCGTACAGCGCCCGCGCCGAGGGCCGCTGAAACAGCCCGGCCAGGGTGGTTTTCACCCAGCCCAGCGGCCGGCGCAGGCCCAGCGCGGCGGCCAGGCGGCCGGTGTAGGGCTCCGGCACCGCCACCAGCAGCAGAATCAGCACGCCCGACACAATGGACAGGCTTTGCTGCACGCCCGCCAGCCGCAGGCCCTGGCCCAGCAGCCCCGCGCCCGCCCCCAGGGCGGCGTAGGTGCTCACGCGGCCCAGGTGGTAGAGCAGGCGGCCGCTGGCCCGGCCCGGCAGCGCCAGGGCCAGCGCCCCGCACATGCCCACGCAGTGGAAGCTGCCCAGCAAGCCAAACAAAAAGCCGGTCCAGCGCATGGGTTACCTGATGGTGAGTTCTTTTTCGAGGAAATACGGCTGGCCCCCGGCCGTGAAATCGAGCCGCGCCCGCCAGTGGCCGGGCTGCATCCGGGCGGTGCTGAACTGCTGGCGGCCGGCTTGCAGCGGCAGGCTGAAATCGAGCTTTTGGTTGGAGGGACGGAAGAAGTGGAGCTGCCCCTGCACGGCCTGGCCGGCCAGCGCGGGCGGCAGCTGGAGCCGCAGCTGCCGGGCGGCCGCATCGTACGTCAGCTCGACGGGCGCGGGCAGGGCGGCGGTGCGGGCCACGGTTTCCATGCGCTGCTGGTAGGCCAGCTCCTGCTGGTAGTAGTCGGGGCTGACGAGGTCGACCGTAGTGCGCAGGGCCTGCTGCACCATGAAGCCGATGTAGCCGGCAAAGAGCACGAACACGGCCATGATGGCGTAGGGCCAGCGGGTGCGGGAGGTGGTGGTGGTGGGAGTCAACATCGGGAAGTGGAGTATGCTCCGGTCCGACGCCGGAGGCGTCGGACCGGTTGGCGTGAAGGGCGGCCGAGTGGGCATCATCAGGGGCATCCGTGCTTTGCTGCCAACCCCGGCGGTGCGGACGCCAGCGAACGGCAACCGGTCGGAAGCCTTCGGCTTCGGACCGGCCACTCATTGCGCCGGGCCCAGAAACTTGGTGCTGGCCTCGGCCACCAGCCGGCCGTGGCTGAACAGGCCGATGCGGAGTTGTTGGTTGGTGTGGTGCAGGGCCGGGCGGGGCAGCTCGGCGAAAAACACGCCCTCGGCAATGCCCTGGGCGGGCAGCGTGAGACCGGCGCTGCCCACCAGCGAGATGCGGCCCTGCGCCGGCTCCAGCACGCGCAGGGTGATGGGGTAGGGCCGGTTGGTTTTGTTGATGACGGAGATGTTGTAGAGGTTGGTGATGGTGCCGTGGTCGGTTTTCTGGAAGAGCTGGCCCGGCGTGCGCAGCACCGTGGCCGCCACGTTGGCCCGCGACACGAGCAGGCCCGTGAGCACCAGCAGCAGCCCGGCCAGCACCCCCGACAGCGCCTTCACCCGGCCCGTGAGCCGGAACCCGGTGCCGGTGGCAATGCCATTGACGGAGGCGGCCCGAATCAGGCCTTCGGGCTTGTTGACGAGGGCCATGATGCTGTTGCAGGCATCGATGCAGGCCGTGCAGTTGATGCATTCGAGCTGGGTGGCGCCGTTGCGGATGTCGATGCCGGTGGGGCACACCTGCACGCACTGGCGGCAGTCGATGCAGTCGCCGGCGGTGCGCGCCTGGTTTTTGCGCAACTTCTCGCGGGGCTCGCCGCGCCGGTAGTCGTAGGCCACCACCAGGCTGTCTTTGTCGAGCAGCACGCCCTGCAGGCGGCCATACGGGCACACAATGGTGCACACCTGCTCCCGAAACCGGGCAAACACGGCATAGAACACGCCCGTGAACAGCGCGAGGGCCGCCAGCCCGCCCAGATGGGCCGTGGGCGCGTCGGTGATGATGTTGACCAGTTCTTCGGAGCCGATGATATAGGCCAGGAAGGTGTTGGCGATGACGAACGACACCAGCAGAAACAGCGCGTGCTTGGTGGCTTTGCGCCAGAGCTTGTCCCAGTTCAGGGCGCGGCGGTCGAGGGCGCGTTGCTGGGGCGCATCGCCTTCCAGCCAATACTCAATGCGGCGGAACACCATCTCCAGGAAAATGGTCTGGGGGCACACCCAGCCGCAGAACACCCGCCCATACACCACCGTGAACACAATGATGAACACCAGAAAGGTGAGCATGGCCAGCAGCAGAATGAAGAAGTCCTGGGGCCAGAAAATCTGGCCGAAGATGATAAACTTCCGCGCCGGCAGGTTGAGCAGCAGCACCGGCAGCCCCCCAATGCGCAGCCACGGCCCGGCAAACAGCAGCGCCAGCAGCCCGTAGCTGAGCAGCTTGCGGTAGCGGTAAAGCCGCCCGCCCGGCTGCCTGGGGTAGAGCCACACCCGCGCCCCGGCCGCGTCTATCGTGGCGATGGCGTCGCGGTAGGAGTCGTTGGGGGTGAAGTGGGTGGCGGGCATGGAGTTGGATTGGTTGCGACTTGTTATGCTGGAATCAGCACGTCATGCTGAGCTTGTCGAAGCATCTCTACCGCTTCGTTGAATTGATTACTTGCGCGGTAGAGATGCTTCGACAAGCTCAGCATGACCGTTCTTTTTGGGGTTTCAGGCTGCCGTTCTACAGCCGCGCCAGCGTCTTCGCTGGCGCTGCCTTCTCGCCCTGCGGCGGCTTGGCGTTGGCCGGTTTCGAGCCCTGCAGGCTCAGGATGTAGGAGGCCACCTGCAGTATCTGCTTGCCCGAGAGCTTGCCTTTCCAGGCCACCATGCCCTTGCCGTTCACGCCGAACTTGATGGTTTTGTAGAGGTGGTTCACCTCGCCGCCGTGCAGCCAGTACTCGTCGGTGAGGTTGGGGCCGACTTTGCCCTCGGCATTGGCGCCGTGGCAGGGCGCGCAGTTGGTGGCGAAGAGGGTTTTGCCGCTGCTCAGCTCGGCCGGCGCGGTGAGGGCCGTGTAGGTGGTGAGCTGGTTGGGGTCGTCAGAAGTGGTGGAAACCAGCAGGGCCGCCTGGCGCATTTCGGCCACGTATTCGGCGCCCTGCAGCGGGCCGGTTTTCAGCACGTGGTAGTAGGTGAGGTAGCACCCGGCGAAGATGGCGGTGAAGGCAAAGCCGTATTTCCACCACGGCGGCAGGTCGTTGTCGAACTCGTGGATGCCGTCGTAGTCGTGGTCCAGCAGCTCGTCGCGCACCTCGCCTTTCACCAGGCGGGCATCGCCCACCAGCAGGCCCAGCACCCGGCCGCTCCAGGTGGCGTGCACCGTGGGCAGCGCGTAAATCTGGCGGAGCTGGGGCCGCATCCAGGCCAGCAGGGCGATGAATAGCAGCCAGAACACCAGCATCACTAGCACCAGCGTGCTCACCAGAAACCAGAGCAGCGTTTGCGACTGGCCCGCGGGGGGCGGGGCGGCGGTTTCGGCCGCCTGGGCCAGGGCGGGACGGGCAGCCAGCAGTGCCGCGCCCACTGCGTATAGCGCTAGGCAGGGGCGTCTCATGCGTACACTTCCTCCTCAATAGCGGTTTGCACCGGGGCTTTCTGGCTGGCCACGGCCGGGCTGGCCGTGGCGGCCTCGGCGGCGGGGGCCTGCGGTTCCGGCTGCGCCCCGAGCCGGTGTCGGGCTGCCGATGTCACCGAGCCGGCCGTGATGATGGCCATGAGCAGCACCACGCCGGCGGCCCACCACACCACCCAGCTCAGCACGGTGGTGGGCGTGGGACCGGCCGTGGCGGCCGGGGATTGGGCGGCGGCGGCAAAGCCGGAGAGCAGGCCCAGGAAAGTCAGCGAAAGGGAGCGGAGGGTTAGCATAAAATGTCGTGGTTGAGGTTGGCTTGGAGGGTTTCTTCGTCGTCGAGCAGCGGGAGCTGGCTCATGGTGTCGATGTGGTGGCGGCTGGCCAGCAGCACGAACCCGGCCAGCCCCAGAAAAAAGAGAAAGAAGATGGTGAAGGAGATGACGGGGTAAATCGCCACGCCGTCGATGGATTGCAGGACGTTCTTTTCCATGGTGTCGTAGCGCGGACTTTTAGTCCGCGTCTTGGCAGTGGTGGAGGTTGAGTCGCGGACTAAAAGTCCGCGCTACTGTTTCACTTTGATATCCGTGCCCAGGCGCTGCAGATAGGCAATCAGGGCCACGATTTCCTGGTCGGGCAGCACCTCGATTTCCTCCTTTTTCAGCTCGGCCACAATGCCTTGGGCCTGCTGCCGGGCGTCGTCCACGGCCACCTGGTCGAAACCGGCGGGGTAGGGCGTGCCCAGGTTGCGCAGCACTTTAATCTTGGAAGGCAGCAGGCTATAGTCGATTTTCTGCTCGAACAGCCACGGGTAGGGCGGCATGATGGAGCCCGGCGACATGCTGGTGGGGTCCAGCATGTGGTTGTAGTGCCAGGAGTGGGGGTACTTCTGGCCCACGCGCTGCAAATCGGGCCCGGTGCGCTTGCTGCCCCACAGAAAGGGCCGGTCGTACACGTACTCGCCGGCTTTGGAGTACTCGCCGTAGCGCTCGGTTTCGGAGCGGAAGGGGCGCACCATCTGGGTGTGGCAGTTCGAGCAGCCCTCGCGGATGTAGAGGTCGCGGCCCTGCAGCTCGAGCGGCCGGTAGGGCTTCACCGAGGTGATGGTGGGCACGTTCGACTTCACCAGAAAAGTCGGAATCATCTCCACCGCCCCGCCGATGAGGATGGCCACCGTGGCCCCCACGGCCAGTTGGAAGGGCCGGCGTTCGAGCCAGCGGTGCCAGTGGCCGCCCTGCAAGTGCGGGTCGAGGGCCTCGGCCAGCAGCGCGGGGGCCTGGGCTTTCTCGTTGACCAGCAGCGAGCCGGCCTGGGCAGTTTGGTAGAGGTTGTACATCAGCAGAAACACGCCGCTCACGTAGAGTAGCCCGCCCACGCCGCGCAGGTAGTACATGGGCACCAGCTGCAGCACGGTTTCGAGGAAGTTGGGGTATTGCAGCATGCCCTCGTTGTTGAACTGCTTCCACATCAGGCCCTGCGTGAAGCCGGCCCAGTACATCGGGATGGCGTAGAACAGGATGCCCAGCGTGCCCAGCCAGAAGTGCGTGGTGGCCAGCTTCTTCGAATACAGCGGGGTTTTATACAGGCGCGGCCACAGCCAGTAGAGCATCCCAAACGTCAGGAAGCCGTTCCAGCCCAGTGCCCCCACGTGCACGTGCGCCACAATCCAGTCGGTGAAGTGCGCAATGGCATTCACGTTCTTCAAACTCAGCATGGGGCCTTCGAAGGTGGCCATGCCGTAGGCCGTGATGGCCACCACGAAGAACTTCAGCACGGGCTCTTCGCGCACTTTGTCCCAGGCACCGCGCAGGGTGAGCAGGCCGTTTATCATGCCGCCCCAGCTCGGCGCAATGAGCATTACGGAGAAGGCCACGCCCAGGCTCTGGGCCCAGTCGGGCAGGGCGGTGTAGAGCAAGTGGTGCGGCCCGGCCCAGATGTAAATGAAAATCAGCGACCAGAAGTGGATGATGCTCAGGCGGTAGGAGTAGATGGGCCGCTCCGCCGCCTTGGGCATGAAGTAGTACATCAGCCCCAGGTAGGGCGTGGTGAGGAAGAAAGCCACCGCGTTGTGGCCGTACCACCACTGCACCAGGGCGTCCTGCACGCCGGCGTACATCGAGTAGCTTTTCAGCCAGCCCACGGGTATTTCCATCGAGTTGACGATGTGCAGCACCGCTACCGTCAGGAACGTGGCGATGTAGAACCAGATGCCCACGTAGAGGTGCCGCTCGCGCCGCCGGGCAATGGTGCCGAACATGTTCCAGCCAAACACCACCCACACCAGCGTGATGGCAATGTCGATGGGCCATTCCAGCTCGGCGTATTCTTTCGAAGTCGTGAAGCCAAACGGCAGCGTGGCCACCGCCGACACGATAATCAGCTGCCAGCCCCAGAAGTGCAGCCGGCCCAGCAAATCGGAGTACATCCGCGTCTTGCACAGGCGCTGCAGCGAGTAGTATACGCCGGTGAAAATGCCGTTGCCCACAAAAGCGAAAATCACCGCATTGGTGTGCAGCGGGCGGATGCGGCCGAAGGTGGTGAAGGCCGTGCCCATGTTCAGCTCGGGCCGGGCCAGCTGAAAGGCCGCCAGCACGCCCACCAGCATCCCGATAATGCCCCAGATAACGGTGGCAATGCCAAAGTCGCGGACAATCTGGTTGTCGTAGTAAAAAGTTTCCACGCGCCGCTCAGTCGCGGGGGGAATCAGGGGCGTTCGGGGCGCGGCAGCGGGAGCTAACGGTTCGGCCTGCATCGTCGGAGAAGTGAGTTATTTACTTCCCCAAAGGTCCTGGCGGGCCGTTTTCACGGGTCTGACGAAAATCAGGCGGGTGGCTGATTTTCGTCAGACGACGCCTCCCCGGTCCGACGGCGCAGCCGTCTGACCGATTTTCGCAGCACGCAGCAGAGTCGGGTTCCTACTGGCGTGTGCTTCAGCCAGGTGGCCGCTCGCAGCACCTGACCAGGCCGTTTCATCGTTCTGACGTAGCTTGGCCACATGCGCTTCGAAACCGAAACTCTCTACCACATCTACAACCGGGGCAACAACCAGCAGCAGGTGTTCTTCACGCCGGAGCACTACTTGTTTTTCCTGCGAAAAGTGCGTCAGCACATCCAGCCAAACGGCCAGCTGCTGGCTTACTGCCTCATGCCGAGCCATTTTCATCTGTTGCTCTATACAACGGCGGCGGGCTGCCAGGATAGGGATACGACCAGCAGCACCAGGCAGCCGCTCACCCAGGGCATTGCCTCAATGTTGAGCAGCTACACGCAGGGCATCAACAAGCAGTTGGAACGTACTGGCGCGCTTTTTCAGCCCAAAACCAAAGCCCGGGCCCTCACCGACCCGCGCGGGGCCTACGCCCGCAACTGCTTTCATTACATCCACCAGAATCCGGTGCGGGCAAAGCTCACGCTCCTGCTGGAAGGCTGGCCGTACTCGTCTTACCGGGATTATGCAGGCTTTCGCAGTGGCACCTTGTGCAACCAGGCGGTGGCCCTGGTGCTGCTGGACCTGCCCGCCGGGTGCACCGGTTTTCGCCAGGAAGCGGAGTTGGCGATTCCTGCCGAGTTCGTAGCCGGCTGGATGTAGCGGCCGCCCGGAGCAGCTATCCAGTGATATTCCTCCGCAAATGTGCCCTTACCGTGCAGCCGGAGCACCCCGGTTCCGGTCCGACGGCGCAGCCGTCGGACCGGAACCGGGGTGCTCCGTCACTTCGTCCTCAAACAGCATCCGCACCGAGGGCGTGTAATCGTCCTCGTATTGCCCCGAGCGCACGGCCCACAAAAACGCCCCCAGAAATGTGAGTGCCACCGCCAGGCTGATGCCGATGAGCAGGAAAATAATGGCCATGATAAAGCAGCTTTACAGCCCGCGCCGCCAGGCGGCCAGCCGCACCAGCAGCGTGGCAAATACCATCACGCTCAGCGAGCTGACGGGCATGAGAATGGCCGACACAATGGGCGTGAACCGGCCCTGCACGGCCAGCGTGAGGCCAATGCCGTTGTAGCAAAACGACAGCGCGAACGTGGCCAGCACAATGCGCAGGCAGTCGCGCGCAAACCCCAGCACACGGGGCAGCTGCGGCAGGCTGCCGGCTTCCAGAATGGCGTCGCAGGCCGGGGAGAAGTTGGTGAGCGCATCGGCGAGGGCAATGCCGGCGGCGGCTTGCTGCAGCGCGCCGGCGTCGTTCAGGCCATCGCCCACCATCACCACGGTGCGGCCCCGGGCCTGCAGGGCTGCCACGTAATCGAGCTTCTGCTGCGGCGTCTGGTGGAAATGCAGCTCGGCTTCGGGGCCAAACAGTGCGCGCAGGCGGCCGGCCTCGGCGGGATTGTCGCCTGAGAGCACGGCCAGCCGGTAGCGCGGGCCTAGGGCGGCCAGCACCTCCCGCAGGCCACTGCGGTAGGCATTTCGGAAAACGAAATGACCGGCAGCTATTTCATCGAAGCTGATGTAAACCCGGGACTGCGCGGCTTCCGCAGCCGCCGAAGCTTCAGGCGCGGCGCCGGCGAAAGCCGCCGCCCCAACGCGCACCAGTATTCCATTTACCACCCCGCTGATGCCCTGGCCGGGCGTTTCGGCAAAGCCGGCTACCGTTGCCGGGCTGGCCGGTAGCTCCGCCGCCAGGCGCTGGCTGAGCGGGTGCGTGGAATGGCGCACCACCGCTGCCACCGCCTGCTGCCGGCCGGGGCTGAGCGCTGCGCCCACGTACTGCACCGCCGCCCGGCCGGCATCGGTGAGGGTGCCGGTTTTGTCGAACACGAGCGTGTCGGCGCGGCCCAGGGTTTCGACCACGGCGGAGTTTTTCAGGTAGCACTTCCAGCGGCCCAGCACCCGCAGCGCCGCGCCCAGCGCAAACGGCGTGGCCAGCGACAGCGCACACGGGCAGGCAATGACCAGCACCGAGGTGAAGGCGCGCAGCGCCATTTGCGGGTTCCTTGGGTACCAATACGCCACCGCGCCCAGTGCCAGCAGCAGCGTGAGGGCCACGAAGTAGCGGCCCACCTGGTTGGCGTAGGTTTCGAGCGTGGGGCGGGTTTCCTTCTGAAAAACCGGGTTGTTCCAGAGCTGGGTGAGGTAGCCCTGCGACACGTCGCGCACCACTTCCAGCTCCACGGCCGCGCCCACCTGCCGGCCGCCGGCGTAGATGATTTCGCCGGCCGCTTTGGCCACCGGCGCGCTCTCGCCCGACACGAAGCTGTAGTCAATCTGGCCCGCGCCGCGCAGCAGAATGGCATCGGCCGGGATGATTTCCTGGTGCCGTACCCGAATGCGCTGGCCGGGCCGCAGCTCCTTCACCGATACCGTTTGCTCGCCGGTTCGGGTGAGCAGCGTCACGGCCACCGGGAAGTAGGAGGTGAAGTCGCGGTCGAAGCGCAGGGCGTCGTAGCTGCGCTGCTGCACCCACTTGCCGATGAGCATGAAGAACACCAGCCCCGTGAACGAGTCGAAATAGCCCGGCCCGCGCTGGGTCACGACTTCAAAAACGCTGGTCACAAACAGCGCCGTGAGCCCCAGGCTGATGGGGAAATCGAGGTTGATGTAGCGCTGCCGCAGGCCCTGCCCGGCCGAGCGGTAGAAGTCGCACGCGCTCACCAGCAGCACCGGCACGGCCAGCAGCAGGCTCAGCCAGCCAAAAAAGCGCCCAAACGTGCTTTGCAGCTGCTGGGCAAAGGAAAAATAGTCCGGCAGCGCCAGCAGCATCACGTTGCCGAAGGCAAACGCGGCCACGCCCAGCTGGTAGTACAGCGTGCGCTGGCCGTGGTGCGGCTGCGCGCCCAGCTCGGCCAGCGTAATCTGCGGCTCGTAGTTGATGGCGGCCAGCAGCGTCACCACTTCTTTCAGCGAGGTGATTTCGGGCTGGTAGCTTACGGTCAGCTCCTTGCGCAGAAAATTGACCCGCGACGCCGAGATGCCGGGATTCAGCTTGAACAGGTTTTCGAGCAGCCAGATGCACGAGGCGCAGTGCATCTGCGGAATCTGGAGCGTGAGCCGCGCCAGGGTGGGGGAGCGGAAGGCCAGCAGCTGGGCCTGCACGGCTTCCGAGTCGAGGTAGTCGAAGCGGCCGGGCAGCTCCACGGTCTGCACTTTCTGGCCGGCCTGCGCGTCGAGGCGGTAGTAGGTGCAGAGGTTGCTGGCATCCAGCAGCTCGTACACGGCCCGGCAGCCCGCGCAGCAGAAGCTCAGCTCCGGCCGCGCACCGAGGTGCAGGGGGGCGGCGGGGCAGGCGTCGCCGCAGTGGGCGCAGGCGACGTGGGCGAGGGTTTCGGCGGGGGCAGGAGCAAGGGGCACGGCAGGGCGCAGCAGGTGAGAAACACAAAGCTCCCGCCGGCCCGCTGTCGGTGGGCTGATGAACGTCAGGCAAATGGCTGATTTCGGTCAGGGGGCGGCGCGGGGGGGCGGCCGGATTTTTGTCCTGCTGCCCGACCAAAATTCTCCGGTTCACGTAGTTTGCCAACCACGATAAACCCTCCCCGCTATGACCACTAACGCGCTACCCGATATCCGTACCGAGGCCGACATCACGGTCCTCATCAACACCTTTTACGAGAAAGTGGGCCTCGACGAGCTGCTCGGCCCGCTCTTCAAAGCCGATGCGCAGATTCACTGGCCCCAGCCGCTGGTCACGATGCGCGCCTTCTGGAAGCGCGTACTGCTCAACACCGGCGGCCAGGACGGCTGGCCCCTGCCCAACAGCGTGGCGCTGCCCGCCACCGGCGAGCACCTGCAGCGCTGGCGGCAGCTGTTTCTGGCTGCCGTGGAGGCCAATTTCACCGGTCCGATTGCCGAGCTGGCCAAAGCCGTGGCCCAGGAAGTGGCCCACCGCTTCGAATACAAGCGCCAGCCGCGCACGCTGCTGAGCTTTTCGCGGTAGGAACAGGAGCCGCGCCGGCCGCGCCGGCGCTGCTCCTGTTCCTACCGGTTGCCGTCAGCAGGAAAACGTATCCGCGGCAAGCGTGCGGTTCCGGTTCGGTGGCGCAGCCGTCCGGCTTGCTCGCTTTAGCAAGCCCGATGTAGCAACGACAACCGGTCGGCCGGCTGCGCCGGCGGACCGGAGCGGCCGGCCGCCCCGGCGCTACCAGTGCGCCCGGCGTAGCTTTTCGGGTTGCAAAAGCTGGATGCCGGCCGCCGTCTGCTCAATCAGCCCGTCCTGCCGAAACTCGGTCAGCGTCCGAATCAGCGACTCCGGCGCGGTGCCGATGATGGCCGCCAAATCCTCGCGCGAGAGCTGAATAAAGGCTTCGGGGCTGCCGCCGGCCTGCTCGTGCAGGCGCAGCAGCGTATCGGCCACGCGGCGGCGCAGCGAGCCGTAGGCCATGCCCAGCAGCTGCTGCTCCCGCTCATTCACGCGGCCGGCCAGCAGGCGCACAAACTGCTGGCCCACGGCCGGGTGCCGGTGCAGCAACTGGGTGAAATCCTCCTTCGGAATGTATCGCACCGTGGCTTCGTCCACCACCACGGCGGTGTCGGCGTGGGGCTTTTGCTCCAGCAGCGGCAGGTAGCCCAGGAATTCGCCGGGGCCGTACACGCCGGTTATCAGCTCCTTGCCGCCGGGGTTGCGGCGCACGGTTTTCACCCGGCCGGCCTGCACGAAGTACAGCCGCGTGGGCTCGTCGCCCTCGGCGTAGAGCTCCTGCTTTTTGCGCAGCTGGTGCGGCCGGCGGTCGGCGGTGAGGCCTTCGAGGTGGGCCACGGCCTGGGCATCGCTGAGAAATTCGCCCAGGGCTTCGGGCTGTTGCAGGTCATAGCCGGGGCGCAGCTGGCGCACGCGGGCCAGGCGGCTGGCAATGGCGCTCAGCAGCTCGGTTTCCTCAAAAGGCTTGGTGATGTAGTCGTCGGCGCCCAGCTCCATGCCCCGGCGCAGGTCGGCGCGCTCGGTTTTGGCGGTGAGGAAGATGAACGGCACGCCGGCCAGGCGCGGGTTCTGGCCGAAGATGTGGAGCACGCCGTAGCCATCCAGCACCGGCATCATGATGTCGCACACCACCAAATCGGGCCGGGTTTCGAGGGCTTTGGCCACCCCGGTTTTCCCGTTCTCGGCCGTCAGCACCGCGTAGCCCGCCAGCTCCAGAATCTCGGCCGTGTTTTCGCGGATGATGTCGCTGTCTTCAATCAATAGGATGGTTTTCATAGGGAATGGTCAGGGTGACGGTGGTGCCCACGTTCAGCTCGCTGCGCAGGCTGATGCGGCCGCCCAGCAGGTCCAGATACCGGGCTATGATGTAGAGCCCCAGGCCGGTACCGGGCAGGTTGGTGGCATTGCGGGCCCGGAAAAACCGCTCGAACAGGTGCTCCTGGTCTTCGGCCGAAATCCCGATGCCGTGGTCCTGCACGCTGAGCGTGAGCTGGCGGGTGGCCGCCGTGGCGCGCACCGTCACGGTGCTGTTCTCACCCGAGTATTTCAGGGCGTTGCTCAGCAGGTTCACCAGTACCTTGCGCAGCAGCGAGGCATCCAGCCACAGCGGCCCGGCCACTTCCAGCTGCGTTTCGATGCGCTGGCCGGGCTTGCGCAGGCCCTGCACTTCGGTGGTGGCTTCGCGCAGCAGCACGGGCAGCTCCACGCGGCTGGCCTGGGCCTGCACCCGCCCTTCCTCAATGCGCCCCACCGACAGGAACTCCTCCAGAATATCGGTCAGGTGCTTCACCGAGGTGCGGATGCGCTCCAGGTGGCGCAGGCGCTTGTCCTGCTGCTCGGCGGCAGCATATTTCTCAATAAGCGTGGCCGACGTAAGCACGGCCGTCAGGGGCGTCCGAAACTCGTGCGAGGCCATGCTCACGAAGCGCGATTTCAGCTCGCCCAGCTCCTGCTCGGCGGCCAGGGCCTGGGTCAGCTCGCGGGTGCGCAGCTCCAGCTGGGCCAGGGTGGCTTCCAGGGCGTGGGTGCGGTCGGCCACCTTCTGCTCCAGCTCGGCGTTGAGGCTTTCCACGCGCTGGTTCTGGGTGCGCAGCTCGCGCTCGGCGTTTTTCTTAAAGGTGATGTCGATGATGTACGCCACCACAAACAGCTCATCGTCAAGGTTGAAGTGGCTGAGGCTGACCTCCACCGGAAACTCGGAGCCGTCCTGCCGCCGGGCCAGCAGGTCGCGGTTGCGGCCCATGCTTCGCACCTGCGGATGGGCGTTGAAGGACTCCCGCAGGCGCTCGTGGTGGCCGCTCACGGCCGCCGGCACCAGCGCCTCAATGCCCTGGTGCAGCAGCGCCTCGGCCGGGTAGCCAAACTGGTGGTGGGCCTGCTCGTTGGCCAGCACAATCTCGCCCCGCCGGTTGCACACGATGATGCCGATGGTGGCGTGGGCAAACACGGCCTCGAAGCGGCCCACGCTCTGGGCCAGGCGGCGCTCGGCAGCGCGCAGGCGCTCGGTGTCGGTGAGGCGCACCAGCAGGTAGGCGCGGCCGTCCAGCTCCAGGCTGGTGAGCTCCAGCTGGGCCCAGAACGCTTCGCCCGACTGCCGCTGCATTTCCACCTCCAACTCCTGCCGGCCGTCGCGCTGCACCTGCTCGCGCAGCCGGGCCCACGCGCCGGGCGGCAGCTGCCGGGCACGCAGGGTGCGGGCGGGGTCGTCGTAGAGGGCCTGCGCCGAGGGGTAGCCCAGCAGCCGGTAGCCCGCCGGGTTGACGTGCGTGAACCAGCCCACCGCCAGGTCGTAGAGGCCCACAAAGCCCGGGGCCTGCTCAAACAGGATTTCGGTGAGGGGGTTGCGGTAGGCGTTGGTGGGCATGGGCTGTGGTGCCAAAGGGCAACGGTGCAGCAAATAACGCGGTTTTGAAATTGCGCGGCCGTGGCTTTTTTCGGCCGCCAGGCCACGGCCGGCCTCCTGTGCGCCTCCGCACCGCACCCAGCACCACCGCGCCGCCCCTCCGCCAGCCGGGGCTCTTCGCCACCCGCCCCCAAACCGGGCCGGGGCCGCGTGCCCCACCCCACCCGGCCAGCCATGAAAAAGCCCCGACCAGGGCGGCCGGGGCTTCTTTTGATGGCTCTGGTGTTTTCTCAGCTTAGCCAGCAGCTGGTGTCCACGGCCTAAAAAAGCAACACGCCGGCCATAATTCCAAGCCGCTCCGACATTAATTTACGATTACCTGACATTGGCCGCAGCCCACCGGCTGCCCCCGCCGTTTGCGGCCCGGGCAGCCCGGGCATTGCCCGGCCCAGCGTACCCGAAATATTCCTAATCAAAGCTTAATACTAGCGCTATACGCTATATTTGGCCATATTAACCTCCATTTTGCTTTATGGCCCTGAACTTTGATGAATTCCAGAAGGTCGTGGAAACGGCGCAGCAAGCCGACGCGGTAAAAGCCGACCTGAAACGCGCCCTGAAAAAGGTGACCACCACGCTGACGGCCCTGCAAGCCGCCCTGGGCGAGGTAGAGGCCGTGCTGGCCGACGAATACGTGGCCGCCCCGCGCACCCGCAAGCCCCGCCAGCCCCGCGCTGCCCAGGCCACCGCCGATGGCGCTCCGGCCAAAAAGCCCGGCCGTCCCAAAAAGACGCAGGCTTAAGCTCCAAAAAGGCCTCCTTGCAAAAGGAGGCCTTTTTCATGCGGTAAAACCAGCATCGGCTGCCCGCTAGGCTACCACCGAAACCGCCGCCAGGGCAGCGTGCACTGCCCCGGCGCGTTCGCGCAGGGGCCGGCCGTTGCGCCGGTGGCGCCGGGCCTGAACCTCGGCCACGATGGCCAGCGCAATTTCTTCCGGGGTTTCGCTGCCCAAATCCAGCCCGATGGGGCTGCTCAGCCGGCTTTGCAGCACAGCCGCGGCCTCGGCCGCCGATAAGCGCAGCTCCGGCTCGGCCAGCAGCCGGCGGGCCTTGTTGCCCGGCCCCAGCAGGCCAATGTAGGGCGCATCGGTGGGCAGCAGCGCTTGCAGGGCGGCCAAATCGTAGGCATAGTTGTGGCTGAGCAGCACGTGGTACGCGCCCGCATCGGGCACCTGCGCGGCCAGCTCGCGCACGGGCACAATCCGTACTTCGGCCGCCTCCGGAAAGCGGGCCGCCGTGGCCAGGTTGGGCCGCCCGTCCACCACCGCAATGTGCCAGCCGAGCGAAGCCGCCAGGCGCACCAGCGGCTGGGCGTCGTTGCCGGCGCCGTACACCACCAGCCGCAGGGGCGGCAGCAGCACTTCGAGCAGCGCCCGCACCGGGCCGGCATCGGTTTCAATGTCCAGTATCTGCGAAAGGCCCTGGGCCAGCGTGGCGCGGGCGGCCTCGGCCAGCGGCGCGGCCAGCAGGGGCGTGCCCCGCAGCGTGCCGGCAGCCGAGAGCAGCAGGCGCTGGCCCACAACCGCCTTCATTCCGCGCGCATCGGTGGCGAAAACGGTGGCCAGCACGGCCGGCTCGGGGTGCCGGGCAAAGTCGCGCAGCAGCTCCATGGGGTTGTCGGGGGCGGCGAAATCCAGCGGCTCCAGCAGGATGCGGACCACGCCCTGGCAGCCGGGCCCGAGGCCGTGGCGGGGGTCGTCTTCGTCGCGGGTGTCGTACGTCACCAGCGCCGGCTCGCCCCGGAAAATGGCCCGCCGGGCCCGCTGGCGGGCATCGCCCTCCAGGCAGCCCCCGCTGATGGCCCCGGTCAGCTCGCCGTCTTCGGTGACGAGCATGCGGGCCCCGGGGCGGCGGTAGGCCGAGCCGATGACCTCGACCACCGTGGCCAGGGCGCAGGGGCGCCGGGCGGCGCGGTGCTGGTCGTAGGCGAGGAGGAGGCGTTGGAGTTCAGTCATAAGGCGGGGTCGGGCTGGTGTAGGCAATACGCCCGGCGGCGAGGCGGGGTTGTAGCAGAACCGCGCACTGGCGAAAGCGGTTTTGGCCGGGAGCCAGCCGTTGGCCAGCGGCTTGTAATATTGCCGGCTATGAGCGCCGCCATTCCCGTGTATCAGCTAAACGCCCTCACCGACGCTGCCGAGCAACCGGCGGCGGTGTTTTTCCTGGGGCCTCATTCGGCGCCGTCCCGGCTGCCCATCAGCCTGCCGTACCGGAGCAACTACTACAAAATCGGCCTCGGCCTGCGCGGCCACGCCACCCTGAAAGTCAACCTGGAAACCTACGACATCGGCCCTCGCTCGCTCATGGTTTTGTCGCCCTACGTCGTGAAGCAGTGGCCGGCAATGGAGCCCGGCTTCGATTCGCTGAGCATCTTTTTTACCCCGGAGTTTATGGCCGCCGGCAGCAGCCTGCACCTGGATTCCTTTGCTTTTTTCGACCGCGACGCCCGGCACGTTTTCCCGCTCACGCCCGCCCAGGCCGATGGCCTGGAGGACTTGCTGCGCAGCATCGGGCAGCGATACGCCGCCCCCCATGCCTACCGCGAGGAGATTCTGCGCAGCCTCATCCAGGTTCTGCTCCACGAAACCGCGCCCATTTACAGTGAGCAGTACGTTTCTGCGAATGCAGCGCAAACGCGCGGCCAGCTCATTGCGGCCGGGTTTAAGAAGCTGGTCAACAGCCACTACGCCACCGAGCGCAGCCTGGCTTTTTACGCCGATAAGCTGTGCATTACCCCCAAGCACCTCGCCGAAACCGTGAAGGAAGCCACCGGCAAGCGCGCCGTGGAGTGGCTGGCCGAAGCCGTACTGCTCGAAGCGCAGGTGCTGCTGCAAAACCCCGCCCTGACCGTGGCCCAGGTAGCCGACACGCTCCATTTCGCCGACCAGTCCACCTTTGGCCGGTTTTTCAGGAACAACACGGGCGTTTCGCCAGCGGCTTACCGGCAGCGGCTGTAAGTTCTCGGGCGGTAATTGACGGTTGTGCGCTTCCCGCACTTCGGCCCAGTTTTTCCGCCCTTTCGCCCTTCTGCTGCCAACTGCCCGGCCGGAGCTTTGTGGCATGAAAATCATCCTCACCGGTTCCCTCGGGAACATCAGCAAGCCACTGGCCACCGAGCTGGTGCAGAACGGCCACGCCGTAACCGTCATCAGCCGCCACCCGGACAAACGGGCCGCAATAGAAGCGCTGGGCGCCACCGCCGCCATCGGCTCCGTGGATGACGCGGCTTTTCTGGCCACCGCTTTCACCGGCGCCGATGCCGTGTACCTGATGGTGCCGCCCAGCTTCGGCGCGTCCGATTCGCGGGCCTACCACCAGCAAATCGGCCGCAGCTACGCCCGGGCCGTCGGCGAGTCGGGCGTGCGGCGGGTGGTGCAGCTCAGCAGCTGGGGCGCGCACCGCTTGGAGGGCACCGGCGGTATTCTCGGCACGCACGACGTGGAGGAAATTCTGGCCCAGGTGCCCGGCGTTGCCCTGACGCATCTGCGGCCCACGTCATTCTACTCCAACATGTTCAGCTTTGCCGGCATGATAAAAGCGGCCGGCATTATCGGCGTCAACTACGCCGGCCACACCCGGGTGGCCTTCGTGCACGCGCTGGATATTGCCCGCGCCGCCGCCCATGAGCTGACCACGCCCGTCGCGCTGGGCCGGCACGTTCGCTACGTGGCCAGCGACGAACGCACCGCCGATGAAGTAGCGCACGTCCTCGGCGCTGCCATCGGCCGGCCCGATTTGCAATGGGTGGCCCTCACCAACGAGCAAATGCAGGAAAACCTGGTGCGGGCCGGTGTGCCAGCCAACCGGGCCGCCGAAATTGTGGACATCTACGCCAGCATTGGCAACGGCACCCTGGGCGAAGACTATGCGCAGCACCGGCCCCACCTGGGCCGGATGAAGCTGGAGGATTTCGCGAAGGAGTTTGCCGCGGCTTTTTAGCTGGTGAAGAAAACGAAGCCTTTCCTGTTACCTTTAATTCATCCAGCCCGCATAGCCATGACGATAAGTAAGCAGGCAATTATCGACTTGGCTCTCACAGTGCTCCGCAACTTGAGTTGCTTTTTTACCTATGAATCATGAAAACACTCACCCTTAGCATACCAGATGCGCTTGATTTGGATAATCGAGACATCGCCATGATTGTCTCAACCCGACTTTATGAGCAAGGCAAGCTTTCTCTGGGTCAAGCGGCAGAAGTAGCGGGTTTGACGAAGCGAGCTTTTGCCGAATTGCTGGGCAGTTATGGCGTATCCCTATTCAATTCACCGACATCTGATTTAGCTAGTGATGTAGCGAATGCCTAGAACCATTATTTCGGATACCAGTTGCTTCATCATAACTGGCCGCCAAATGCGGCACGACAAAAACCTACATCTCCCGCATCGAAAACAACGCCAGCGACATTCGCCTCTCCACGCTCATGCGGACTGTGTGGGAGGGATTTGGCAAGCGTTTGAAATTGACGGTGGTTTAATAATAATTCTAAAAAATTAGTTAATAAAGAATAGCATGGAAGAATTCGATTTGCCAAAAGCTCAAGAGATTGGGAGAAATTTTGCCTCACAAGCTAACAACTGGGAGAGTGGGCACAAATTCACCAAAATGCTAGATGATAATACTTTCGTTGATAACGAATATGGTAAAATCTATGAAATCGAAATTTATCCTAGATATAGCAGGCTGAAAATTGGGGCAGATTCAAATCAAATCGACCTTATGTTGAGCCTTTGTGAAAATTTGAATCCACCATATTATATTCTTTATGTGTTGGTAGTTCCACGACAAGGGCACGAACAGGGAAGGTATCAGTCAAATCTGATTGAAAGCATATCTGGTGTAAGGATTTTTCTGAATGAATACAAAGAATTCTTTGAGACTGATGGAAGGCATCATATTTGGATTGGGGCTGCTGATAATTCCGGACTAATAATTTATGACCAGCATAATGTTATTTTCTGCTATGGGGATTTAGAGCGACAAACCGCCCTTTTGCAAAAACACGGTTTTCAAGAAAAAACATTCTCTTTCCCTGTGCCACATGCTCATCGGTACAATGAAAAAAATGACAAGTTTGAGGAGAAGATATTGCAACATTGGGATTGGGAAATTTCCCCGGTAACTGATGATGACACTTACGATTGATTCATTAATCGCGCTTGGAATGGCTCACTTATAATTAGTTAGTGTCGTGAGTTTCTCATTGTGATACAAAAAGAAACGCCCCGCAACGAATTCGTTACGGGGCGTTTCTTTTGAGGCTTCAGCTACTGCCGCACCTTACGGAGTGGAAGCGCTGGCGGGTGGCATTACGACTTGGCCAGGTCGAAGCGGCCGAGGTTCATCACCTTGGCCCACACGGCCACGAAGTCCTTCACGAACTTCTCCTGCGAGTCGCCGAAGGCGTACACTTCGGCCAGGGCGCGCAGCTCGGAGTTCGAGCCGAAAATCAGGTCGACGCGGGTGCCGGTCCACTTCGTCTGGCCGGTTTTGCGGTCGCGGCCGTTGAAGAGGTTTTGGGCGTCCGAGGTGCTGGCCCAAGTGGTGTTCAGGTCGAGCAGGTTCAGGAAGTAGTCGTTGGTGAGCGCGCCGGCCTGGGTGGTGAACACGCCGTTGTTCGAACTGTCGAAGTTGATGTTGATGGCGCGCAGGCCACCGAACAGCACGGTCATCTCCGGAGCGGTCAGGGTCAGGAGCTGGGCTTTGTCAATCAGCAGCTCCTCGGCGGCGGCGCGGTGATGCGTTTTGAGGTAGTTGCGGAAGCCATCGGCGGCCGGCTCCAGGGCCTGGAACGATACCACGTCGGTTTGCTCCTGCGAGGCATCGGCGCGGCCGGGGGTGAAGGGCACCGTCACGTCGTGGCCGGCATTTTTGGCGGCCTGCTCGATACCGACCACGCCGGCCAGCACGATGAGGTCGGCCATCGAAACCTGCTTGCCGCCGGTCTGGGCCGCATTGAACTCCTGCTGAATGCCACCGAGCTTGTTCAGGATGGTGGAGAGCTGGGCGGGATTGTTCACTTCCCAGTAGCGCTGCGGGGCCAGGCGGAGGCGGCCGCCGTTGGTGCCGCCGCGCTTGTCGGAGCCGCGGTAAGTAGAGGCCGAAGCCCAGGCGGTAGACACCAACTGCGGCACCGTGAGGCCGGCGGCGGCAATTTTGCCTTTCAGCGCGGCTACGTCCTGGTCGTCAATCACTTGGTAGGTAACGGCCGGGATGGGGTCTTGCCAGAGCAGCTCTTCGGTGGGCACTTCGGGGCCGAGGTAGCGCTCCTTGGGGCCCATGTCGCGGTGCGTCAGCTTGAACCAGGCGCGGGCGAAGGCGTCGGCAAACTGGTCGGGGTTTTCGTGGAAGCGGCGCGAAATGGCCTCATACGCCGGGTCGGCGCGCAGGGCGATGTCCGAGGTCAGCATGAAGGGGGCGTGCTTCACGGCCGGGTCGTGGGCATCGGGGATGGTGCCGGCACCGCCGCCGTTCACGGGGCGCCACTGGTGCGCGCCGGCGGGGCTCTTGGTCAGTTCCCACTCGAAACCGAACAGGTTGTCGAAGTAGTCGTTGCTCCACTTGGCGGGTGTCCGGGTCCAGGCGCCTTCGAGGCCGCTGGTGATGGTGTGCTCGGAGTGGCCTTTGCCGAAGCTGTTGCGCCAGCCCTGGCCCAGCTCTTCGAGAGGCGCGCCGGCGGGCTCGCGGGCCACGAATTTGGCGGGGTCGGCCGCGCCGTGGGTTTTGCCGAAGGTGTGGCCGCCGGCAATCAGGGCCACGGTTTCTTCGTCGTTCATGGCCATGCGGCCGAAGGTTTCGCGGATGTCGCGGGCCGAGCGCTCGGGGATGGGCTCACCGTCCGGGCCTTCGGGGTTCACGTAGATGAGGCCCATTTGCACGGCGGCCAGCGGGTTTTCCAACTGCCGGTCGTCCACGTAGCGCTTGTCGCCGAGCCACTCGGTTTCGGGGCCCCAGTACACGTCTTCCTGCGGCTCCCACACGTCGGCGCGGCCGCCGGCGAAGCCGAAGGGCTTCAGGCCCATCGACTCTAGGGCGCAATTGCCGGTCAGAATCATGAGGTCGGCCCAGGAAATCTGCTTGCCGTATTTCTGCTTGATGGGCCACAGCAGCAGGCGGGCTTTGTCGAGGTTGGCGTTGTCGGGCCAGCTGTTGAGGGGGGCGAAGCGCTGCATGCCTGCGCCCGCGCCGCCGCGGCCGTCGGCAATGCGGTAGGTGCCGGCGCTGTGCCAGGCCATCCGGATGAAGAAGGGGCCGTAGTGGCCGTAGTCGGCTGGCCACCAGTCTTGCGAGTTGGTCATCAGCTCGAACAGGTCCCGCTTCACGGCATTCAGGTCCAGCTTCTTGAATTCCTCGGCGTAGTTGAAATCCTTGTCCATCGGGTCGGTCAAGGGCGAGTGTTGGCGCAGGATGCTCAGCTTCAGCATGTTGGGCCACCACTCGCGGTTGGTGCGGCCGCCACCGGCCGTCTGCTTCACCGCGCCGTTGAGGAAGGGGCACTGGGCGGCGTCCGCGTTCAGGTCGTGGAGGATGGAGTTGTCTGCGGGGAGGTCGTGCAGGTTGGCGCTCATCGTTGAAAGTGGTTTTGGTGGTCGGCCGTATAAGTGGCCGGATGAATTAAAAAAGGTTGCGGACTTGCCTAGGAAGCCGTTTTGAGCGGCTAAAGCAGGACAGTGGGTAGCAGCTTTGCACAAAGCTACTTGGTGTAATTGCATAATCAAAATCGATTTTGTTTATAACTTTATAACCAAAACCTATGCGTAGCGCGCTGCTCATCCGCCATGAATCTTCAACAACTCGGCTACCTCGTGGCCCTGGATACGCACCGCCAATTCGGCTTGGCCGCCGAAAAAAGCTTCGTGAGCCAGCCCGCGCTGAGCGTGCAGGTGCAGAAGCTGGAAGAGGAGCTGGGCGTGCTGCTGTTCGACCGCACCCAGCGCGGGGCCGAGCCCACGGCCGTCGGGGCCCAGGTCATTGCCCAGGCCCGGCGCGTGCTGCACGAAGCCCAGCAGCTGCGCGAGCTGGTGCAGGTGGCCAAAGGCGAAGTGGTGGGCGAGCTGCGCCTGGGCGTCATCTCCACGCTGGCCCCGTACCTAGTGCCGCGCTTCCTGGTGGGCCTCAGCACGGCCTACCCTAATTTGCGCGTCCACATCGAGGAACTGCGCTCGGAAGAAATCATGCTGCGGCTCAAGGACTACCGGCTGGATGTGGGGCTGCTGGTCACGCCGCTCGACGACCGGCTGCTGCACGAGTTGCCCCTGCTGGACGAGCCTTTCCTACTACTCGCCTCCGAAGACCACCCGCTGGCTGCCCGCAACACCGTGACCCCGGCCGACCTGGCCAGGCCCGGCCTGTGGCTGATGCAGGAGGGCCACTGCTTCCGCAACCAGGTCCTGAACCTGTGCGGTCGAACCGCTTCCACCGGCGCGGTGGCCTACGAAAGCGGCTCCATCGAAACTTTGAAAGAGCTGGTGCGCCACCACCACGGCTACACGTTGGTGCCCGAGCTGGCCGTGCTGGACGAAGTCGATACCAACCCGCTCCTCAAGCGCTTCGTGGCCCCAACCCCGGTGCGCGAGGTGAGCCTGGTGGTGCATCACGGCTTCGTGCGAACGACGTTGCTCACCGCTTTGCGGGAGTTGATTCTGGCCAGCGTGCCCGCCCGGTTGCGCGCGGGGAAGGCGGGGGAGAAAATTCGGTGGCGTTAAGGGGTTGAAGCAGGAAAATTATTCAGTGACAAACTCTCAAAACACAGCATCACATGAAAAACGAAACCATCGAATCTAATGTGCCTGACGTTCTGGATAACGGCCCTTTTTACCACGGGACGAGAGTGGACTTGCAGATTGGCGAATTGCTGACAGCGGGGTTTAACTCGAATTACCACCCTGAAGTCATTATGAATCATATCTACTTCACCGCATTGGCGAATGGGGCGGGGCTTGCAGCGGCCTTGGCCAAAGGCGACGGTCACGAACGGGTTTACATTGTTGAGCCGACGGGAAGCTTTGAAAATGACCCTAACGTTACGGATAAGAAATTTCCTGGCAACCCAACCCGCTCGTATCGTAGTCAGGCACCCTTGAAAATTGTTGGCGAAGTGACGGATTGGGTGAGAATAACACCAGAAGAACTTCAAGTGTGGCGCGAGAAGCTGGAGAAGCTTAGAACGGATTCAAACGCAGAAATTATTAATTAATTGTCTATCTATCTATATTTTTGCCAACATCCACCATCCAATGAAAGACATGAAATTGACAGCTGTACTATCTGTGCTTTTGATTTTCGGTTGTAGCAAAGTTAGTGCGCAGCCTAGAGCATTAGGAATACAATACTCGACTAGTAAAATCGTCAGATATCCATCTGATAAAGAGAGAATTAAAAATATTGTCAGGCAATCTCTTGTGTGGGCAGAGTCAGCCCAAATTAATTTGTTTCCTGTCATCACTGACCGTAAAAACAAGGTCATTGTCGGGCTTGATGCTAACCAGCACAAGAAAAACATTGACAAGATAAAAGCGACTGGTTTTTTCTCGACAGAGTTTATTGATAATTACAATAAGATTGTTTTAACTCTTGATAAAGGAATTAAGGCTGTAGGTACGGAAAATTGTTAGTTGGCGACTTGCCGGCATTTGGTTTCGCAACCAATACCAACCCTTGGTGTGAGTGCCAAGACGTTCCATTCGACAAACCAAACCCTTGGGAGTTCATAAGAGTTGATATTGTCAGCTTGAATAACAGCAAAGCAGAAGCGGATTGGAAGTGGGGAAAGCTTGAATTGAATACAGACCCAAGTTGGAAAAACTTTGCTTACAGATTCAGGGCGGTTAAGGAAAGCGGCAAATGGAAAATTGCTTATTTGGAAGGGTTTGACTTTGCAAGAGCTATAAGAAAAAACGGATAGTAATGACACAGACCGAAATTAAGGAAAAGGTGCTGCAAGGCGGCAAACTGGCCATTGAGCGGCTGCTGGTCAAAAAGCGCCAAGCCAATTCTTATGTGGTAGTGTCTGAAAAGGGCAAAGTAGTAAAAGTGAAAGCCTAACAATGCTACCGGAAACGCCAGAAGACGAGTGGTTGCTCGCCTACACGATGAGCTGTATATCAGAGCGTTGTTGGAGAGCTATGTGGCTAGATGGGCTAGAATATGTTTTGTGGGATGCGTTAGAGAATGGCCCACGGCGATATGGGAATGATGAAATTACTTCTGAAGATATCACTGCACTTGAGATTCTTAAAAGGAAGTGCCAACGCTGGATTTTCTTTGATGATTTGAATGAAGAAACTGTTATTTCGATTGAGGAATGGCAATCGAAATACATAGATTTTGTAAGAGACAATCCTGCTATTCTGAAACGATAAAAGCAAGCTTTAGTCAGGTTGTTTTAGACGCAAAAACGCCCCGCAACCAACCAGTTGCGGGGCGTTTCCTTGTCACTTCAGCGGCACCAACCGCCGGAGTTTCTACAGCAGCTTGTCAATCGTCACGGGCAGGTCGCGGACGCGCTTGCCGGTAGCGTGGTAGATGGCGTTGGTCACGGCGGCGGCTACGCCCAGCAGGCCCACTTCGCCCAAGCCTTTGATGCCGAGGGGGTTGACTTTGTCGTCTTCCTCGCTCACGAAAATCACGTCGATGTCGTGGATGTCGGCGTTCACGGGGACGTGGTATTCGGCGTAGTTGTGGTTCATGTAGCGGCCAAAGCGGTGGTCCATCACCGATTCCTCCATCAGCGCCGAGCTGATGCCCCAGACGACCGAGCCAAGGACCTGGCTGCGAGCCGTTTTGGGGTTGATGAT
Organism: Hymenobacter daeguensis; assembly: GCF_054780555.1. Lineage (NCBI taxonomy): Bacteria > Pseudomonadati > Bacteroidota > Cytophagia > Cytophagales > Hymenobacteraceae > Hymenobacter > Hymenobacter daeguensis. Next base: position 307,772 of record NZ_BAAGWC010000001.1, on the reverse strand, counting down.
GCGGCCGGCGGCCACGGCATTCACCACGCGGGTGACGTGCACGGTCATCAGGTCGGGGTCCACTTTCACTTCCACAAACACGGCGTTGTGGGCGTGCATGGAGTATTTCGGCGGCTTCAGCATTTCCAGCTTGGCCAGCACCGTGGAGTTCTCGGCTTCGATTTTGGGCTCGCCGCTGGCTTGCACAAGGTCGCGCAGTACCACGGCCTTGGTTTCGTCGGAGCGCAGGCGCAGCTGGCCGTTGGCAAACTGCACGTCGTCGATTTTGGCGTCCTTGAAGGCCGGGTGGTCCATTTTCTGGGCCTGTTTCAGCAGGGCTTCGCGGAGCTTGGTGCAAGCTTCTACTACTGAGTTGCCGACCGAGGCGGCCGTCCAGGAGCCGCCTTGCAGGGGCGACTCGGGCAGCGTGGTATCGCCCAGCACGAAGGTGACGGCTTCGATGGGCAGGCCCATGCTTTCGGCCGCAATCTGCGTCATGATGGTGTAGGTACCGGTGCCAATTTCGTTGGTGCCGCTGCTCACGGTTAGGTGGCCGTCGGCGTCGAGGCTGGCTTTTACTACGGCGGGCATTTTGGAAGCGTCCCAAATGCCGCCGCCCATGCCCCAGCCGACCAGCATCTTGCCATCGCGCATCGAGCCGGGTTTGGCGGTGCGCTTTTCCCAACCAAATTTGGCCGCGCCCTCGGCGTAGCACTTGCGCAGGGCCTTGCTGGAGTAGGGGAGGTTCTGGGCCTGGTCGAAATCGGAGTAATTGCGGATGCGGAATTCGAGCGGGTCGAGGCCGGCGGCGTAGGCCATTTCATCCATTGCAATTTCCAGCGCGATGGAGCCCGAAGCCGCGCCGGGCGCCCGCATATCGAGCGGCGAAAACACGTCGAGCTTGCTGAGGCGGTAGCCCAATTCCACGTTTTTGCAGTCGTAGAGCGTGCCGCTCCAGCCCACCACGTTTTCGGTGAAATCCTCGAACTGCGAGGTTTCGGCCACGGCAAAGTGGTTGATGCCGGTGAGCGAGCCGTCCTCGGCCGTAGCCAGGGCTACGTGCTGCAGGGTTTCGGGCCGGTGGCCGAAGCTGAACATCTGCTCGCGGGTGAGCGACACGCGCACCGAGCGCTCCAACTGCAGCGAGGCCATGACGGCCAGAAACAGCTGGTACTGGGGCCGCAGGCCGGAGCCGAAGCCGCCGCCGGTATACTTCGAAATCACCCGGGCCTCGTCCTTGCTCAGCCCGAAAATCTTGCTGATGTACTGCTGGCTGTTGAAAACGCCCTGCGTTTTGTCGTACACATTCAGCTTCTTATCCCCGAGCCATTCCACCGTGGTGGCGAACATCTCCATGGGGTTGTGGTGCTGGGCGTGGTGCGAATAATTGGCTTCCATGTGGGCCACACCCTGCTTCCAGCCCTTGCCAAAGTTGCCACGCGACTTCGGCGGCTTGTAGCCGGTTTTGCCCCGGCCAGGCTCGTAGGCGTCGTCGATGTGCTTGGCCAGCTCGGTTTCGTGGGCCTCCTCCTCATACTCAATATGCAGGATGGACGCGGCGTAGCGCGCCAGCTCAAAGGAATCGGCCACCACCAGCGCCACGGGCTGCAGGCTGTACTTGATTTCGGCGTCGTGCAGCGGGCGGAACGGCGAGCCGCCGGGGGCCACGTCGTCCTTGTAGCTACGGTCGAGAAAGGCCAGCGAGGGCACGTTTTCGTGGGTGAAAATCTGCTGTACGCCGGGCAAAGCCAGCACCGGGGCGCTATCGATTTTCGTGATTTTGCCCTTGGCAATCGGGCTGCTCACCACGTAGCCGTAGAGCAGGTTGGGCACGCTGAATTCGGCAGCGTACTTGGCCGTGCCGGCCACCTTGGCCGGGCCATCGACGCGGTTGGTGGGTTTGCCGATGTAGTCGGTTTGATGCGTCATAATATTAGGCGGATTTGGGATTGGCGAACGAGGTAGAGACGCGACACTTAGCGTCTCGGCGTCCGGGCCATCTGAAATGCATTTCATTTTAGGCAGGTCGTTCAATGAAGAGACGCGAGGTGTCGCGTCTCTATCTCGTTCGCCTTAGCCCAACTCACGGATTTGAGTTCTGAAAGGCGTTGGTGTCCAGCACCTGATTCATTTCGGTAGCTTGTTTGAGGGCGCGCACAATGGCGCGCTTGGCCAGCTCAATCTTAAACGTGTTGGCGCCGTAGCCTTTGGCGTTTTCGAGCACCTTGGCCGCCACGCGGCGGAAGGTGTCGGCCGTGGCGCGCTGGCCGACGAGCATGGCCTCGGCCTCTTTGTCGCGCCAGGGCTTGTGGGCCACGCCACCCAGCGCCAGGCGGGCATCCTTGATGAGGGTGCCTTCGAGCTCCAGCGCCGCCGCCACGCTCACCAGCGCGAAGGCGTAGCTGGTGCGGTCACGCAGCTTCAGGTAGCTGAAGTTTTTCTCGAAGCCCTTAGCGGGCAGGTCGAGGCCGGTGATTAGTTCGCCGGGTTCCAGGGTGTTGTCGCGCTCTGGATGGTCGCCGGGCAGGCGGTGGAAGTCCTCAAACTTGATGGTGCGCTCGCCGTTGGGGCCGCTCACGCGCACGGTGGTGTCGAGGGCGGCCAGGGCCACGCACATATCGGAGGGGTGGGTGGCGATGCATTGGTCGCTGGTTCCCAGGATGCCGCACACGCGGTTGTAGCCGCCGATGGCCGAGCAGCCGGAGCCGGGCTCGCGCTTGTTGCAGGGCGTGGCGAGGTCGTAGAAATAGTAGCAGCGGGTGCGCTGCATCAGGTTACCGCCGTCGGTGGCCATGTTGCGCAGCTGCGGGCTGGCCCCGGCCAGAATGGCCTGGTTCAGCAGCGGGTAGCGCTTTTCTACCTCGGGGTGCCAGGCAGTGTCGGCGTTGGTGGCGAGGGCACCGAGGCGCAGGCCGCCATCGGGCGTGGCTTCGATGGTGTCGAGGCCCAGCTTTTTGAGGCCGATGAGGTGCGTGGGGCGGGCCACGTTTTCCTTCATCAGGTCAATCAGGTTGGTGCCGCCGCCGATGTAGGCCGCGTGCGGGTGCGCGGCTTTGTCCTGCACGGCGCCCGCCACGGCGGTGGCTTGTGTGAAAGTGAAACTGTTCATCTTAATTGAATGAAGAATGAGGAATGAAGAATGAAGAATTATTTCTTCGGCGGTTCAACCGGTGCCAAATCAGGTTTGGTGGCTCCTGCCGCCCATTCCTCATTCTTCATTCCTAATTCTTCATTATTAATAACTTCCATCACGGCGCTCAGGATGTTGCTGTAGGCGCCGCAGCGGCAGAGGTTGCCGCTCATCAGCTCGCGCACTTCGGCTTCGGTTTTGGCCTTGCCTTCGTTGATGAGGCCCTGAGCCGAGCAAATCTGGCCCGGCGTGCAGTAGCCGCACTGAAAGGCGTCGTGGTCGATAAACGCCTGCTGCAGCGGGCTGAGCTGGTCTTCGGTGCCGAGGCCTTCGATGGTCTGGATGTGCGAGTCTTCGTGCATCACGGCCAGCGAAAGGCAGGAGTTGATGCGCTTGCCATCGACGAGGACGGTGCAGGCCCCGCACTGGCCGTGGTCGCAGCCTTTCTTGGTGCCGGTCAGGTCGAGGTACTCCCGCAGGGCGTCGAGCAGGGTGGTCCAGGGCGCAATCCGGAGGGTGTGGGCCTGGCCGTTGATGTGGAGCGTGACGGGCTGCGTGGGGGCCAGCGTGGCCACGGGCGCGCCCAGCGGCTCCTGAATAAATCGTTGGCTCATGAGGAAGTAGGCTGAGGTGAGAATAACGTGTTCCAGGGGTACGGGTAGATTTTGCCGCGCGTTATGGGTAGGACATAATTTAGAACAGCCCCCCAATTGGGTAAGCACAACCTATTCGGTTTTACTCCTTGTTTATCAGCTTGAACACCAGAGGCGACAGCTGCGCGACAATTTTCGGGCAAGCAGAAAAAGCCGGCAATCAATGGTTGTATTCTTAGAAATACAACGCTGGTGCTTCAGGCGCTTTGCCTGCGGGTAGGCACTGCCAGCCAACGGGATGAGCAACTGGGCAATACCAGCTTCGTCCGGCGAGAAAATAGCCGGATTCGTCCTGTGCAGCCTTGGATTAAGCCAGATTGTGCGGTGCTGGTCTTGGCAAAAGGTAATTTTGTAGTGAAAAAAGGCCAGCGCCACCAGCTGCTCGCCGCTGGTTGCCCCCGATACGTCATGCTTAAGAATTTTCAACGCTATTTCCGTTTTTACCTGGCTTCCTTGCTGTTCGGCATGCTGCTGGTGGGCATCCGCTGGCAGGCGGCCCCGCTGGGGGCAAACGAGCTGGAAAAAGAGCCCGCCGAAACCAGCGTGCCGGCTGGCCGGCCCGTGCATGCAGCGGCGGGCAGCGTGGCCATCCGCTAGGCTTTTTGCGCGGGTGAATGCCTGCCGCTTTCTTGCCTGACAAGCCCGTCGGACGAAAGGGCGATGGCATTTTCGGGCCGGCGGTACTACCTTCCGGCCCCATGAAAATCCTTTTAGTTGAAGACGAGCCCTCGGTAGCGGCGTTTTTGCACCAGGGCCTCACCGAGCAGGGCTACGCCGTGGACCTGGCGGCCGATGGCCTGCTGGGCCTGCGCCACGCCCAATCCACGCACTACGACTGCCTGATTCTGGACCAGATGCTGCCCGGCCTCAGCGGCCTGGACGTGTGCCGGCAGGTGCGCGCCCACGACCCCGGCGTGCCCATCCTCATGCTCACGGCGCTGGGCGAAACCGACGACAAAATCCGGGGCCTCGACGCCGGGGCCGACGACTACCTCGTCAAGCCCTTCGCCTTCGATGAGCTGCTGGCCCGCCTGCGCGCCCTCGTTCGCCGCCGCACCGAAGCGCCCGCCCCCAAAGCCCCCCTGCGCCTCGCCGACCTCACCCTCGACCCTTCGGCCAAGCGCGTGGAGCGGGCCGGCCAGGTCATTCAGCTCACCGCCCGCGAGTTTGCGCTGCTGGAGTACCTGCTGCGCAACCAGGGCCGCGTGGTGTCGCGGGCCGATTTGCTGGAGCACGTCTGGGACATGAGCTTCGATACCGGCTCGAATGTGATTGACGTGTACATCAACTTTCTGCGGAAAAAGGTGGATAAGGGATTTGAGCCCAAGCTGATACACACGCTGGTGGGCATGGGCTATGTGATGAAGAATGAGGGGTGATTGAATGGGCAGAAAGTGCTGTGATGTGGGAAAGGTGAAAATTAGCCTTATAGCAAGGGTTGGCATGAATTACCGCATTAAATGCATTTTTGAAATCCGTCCTAATTATCTCTCATTTCTACATCCTGCACCTTCTTTAATTCTCACATTTCCACATCAAGCACTTGTCCATCCGTCTTCGCCTGGCGCTGCAGTTCGGGTCTATCCTGGCCGTGACGCTGCTGCTGTTTGCGCTGGTTATCTACTTCGCCACGCAGCAGTCGCGGCGCGAGCTGTTCACCCAGAGCCTGTTTAAGCGCACGCTGGTGGTGGGGCACGCCTACGTGGCGGGCCAGAACGAGCGGGAGAATGCCGGCGAAGAAGCTTCCTACCGCCAGTACCTGCGCCAGCTCTACCGCACGCTGCCCGCCGAGCAGGGGCGGGTGTATGATGCCCAGAACCGGCTGGTGTTTCGGGAAGGGCAGGGGGCGGCCAAGCCCGCGCCACCGGCCTGGCTGGCCGAGGTGCGCCGCGCCGGCCGCGCCGTGCTGGAGCCCGAAACCAACTACCACGAAACCGTGGGCCTGCTCTATCACGATGCCCTGCTGGGGCCGCTGGTGGTGGTGGCTTCTTCCATTGACGAGGACAGCCGCCAGCAGCTGCGCGGGCTTCGGCAGTTGCTGGCGCTGGGGCTGCTGGTGGCGGTGGTGGCGGCGGGCGCGGGCAGCTGGTTTTTTGCCGGGCAGGCCCTGCGCCCGCTGCGCCGCATGGTGCGCGAGGTGGACGGCATCACGGCCACCGACCTGAGCCAGCGCCTGACCCGCAGCGGCGAAACCACCGACGAAATCGGCCTGCTCACGCAGCGCTTCAACCGCCTGCTTGACCGCTTGGAGGCGGCTTTCGTGGGCCAGCGCACGTTTGTGCGCGATGCTTCGCACGAGCTGCGCACGCCGCTCACGGCCCTCATCGGCGAGCTGGAAGTGGCGCTGCTGCAAGCCGAGCGACCCACCGCCGAGTACCGCCGCGTGCTGCAGCGCACCCTCGATTCGGCCCGGCAGCTGACCAGCCTCACCAACGGCCTGCTGCAGATTGCCCGCGCTTCCGACGACCCCTCGCAGGTGCCCATGACGACGGTGCGCCTCGACGAGCTGCTGCTGCAGGCCCACGAGCTGCTGCTGCACCGTCACCCCACCTGCCGCGTCGATTTGGATTTTGGCGACGCGGAATCCTTCACCGTGCGCGGCAACGAGGCGCTGCTGCTCTCGGCCGTGCTCAACGTGCTGGACAATGCCTGCAAGTTTTCGAAGGATAGCGGCGGCACCGTCACGGCCACGCTGGCGCGCAGCCGCCAGCAGCTGTCGCTGCTGGTGGCTGATGAGGGCCCCGGCCTCACGGAAGCTGATTTGCAGCAGGTGTTCGTGCCGTTTTTCCGGGCGGCTTCGGCGCGGGCCGTGCCGGGGCACGGCATCGGGCTGCCGCTGACGGCGCGCATCATGGCGCTGCACGGCGGCACCGTGCGCGTGGAGAGCGAGCCCGGCCACGGCACCCAGGTGTGGCTGGAATGGCCGGCGGGCTAAGCTGCGCCGCTGCGCGGATTAAAAGCAGGCCCGCCCTTTTAATTCGGTTTTAATTCGCCTTTAATTCGACGTTAATAACCCCGTTGTACCCTTGTATTCCGAATTCCCTCCCAACTCCGGCGGACCCTTCCGATACAAGTCTTATGACGCAGGTTATCTCCACTCCGGCCCGCACGGGTGCGCCCATTGTGGCCCCTGCGCCGTCTTCTGAGCCCCGGCCCCGCGCCTCGCTGTTCAGCACCATCGGGCAGGATGCGCCGGCGGGGCTGGTGGTGTTTCTGGTGGCGCTGCCGCTGTGCTTGGGCATTTCGCTGGCCTCGGGCGCGCCGCTGCTGGCGGGCGTGATTGCGGGCATCGTGGGCGGGGTGCTGGTGAGCTTGCTCAGCGGCTCGGCGGTGAGCGTGAGCGGGCCGGCGGCGGGGCTTACGGTGGTGGTGCTGTCGGCTATTTCGACATTGGGGTCGTGGCCGGCCGTGCTGGCGGCTACGGCCGTGGCCGGCGTTATCCAGATTGGTCTGGGGCTGGCGCGGGCCGGCATCATCGCGCTGTATTTTCCGGCGGCGGTTATTCGCGGCATGCTGGCGGCTATTGGCATCATCCTCATTCTGAAGCAGCTGCCGCACTTCTTCGGGGCCGATGCCGACTATTTTGAGGACATGAACTTTCTGCAGTTCAACGGCCTGAACACGTTTTCGGCCATTGGCGCGGCCATGAAGGGGCTGAGCCCCGGCTCGGTGCTGGTGGGCGTGGTGTCGCTGGTTATTCTGTTGCTGTGGAACACGGCCCCGGTGCGGCGGCAGCCGTGGTCGCGGCTGGTGCCGGGCGCGCTGATTGCCGTGCTGGCTTCGGTGGCCATCAATCAGCTGCTGAAAACCGTCGCCCCCGACCTGCAGGTGCGTCCCGAGCACCTGGTGAAGCTGCCGGTGCTGAGCTCGCTCGGCCAGCTGGCCAGCGAAATGACGTTTCCCGATTTTAGCGCCCTGAGCCGCCCGGCTACTTACGGCGTGGCTTTCACCATTGCCATCGTGGCCTCGCTCGAAACGCTGCTCAGCGTGGAGGCCGTGGATAACCTCGACCCACAAAAGCGCCACACGCCCACCAACCGCGAGCTGCTGGCCCAGGGCGCCGGCAACCTGGTGAGCGGCCTGCTGGGCGGCCTGCCGCTCACGGCGGTTATCGTGCGTTCCTCGGCCAACATCGCAGCGGGCGCGCAGAGCAAGCTTTCGGCCTTCATCCACGGCCTGCTGCTGCTCACGAGCCTGCTGTTTCTGGGCGCGGTGCTGAACCTGATTCCGCTGTCGGCGCTGGCGTCGGTGCTGCTGCTGGTGGGGTACAAGCTCACCACGCCCGCCCTCTACCGCAAGCAGTGGCGGCTGGGGCGCGAGCAGTTTGTGCCCTTCATCATCACCATCGTGGCCGTGCTCTTCACCGATTTGCTGAAGGGCGTGAGCATCGGGCTGGTGCTGGGCTTTTTCTTTATTCTGCGGGACAATGCCAAGGCCGGTTCCTACCTGCGCCGCGACGACTCCGAAGACCAGGCCGAAAGCAACGACGTGCGGCAGCACCTGCGCCTGCCCGAGCACGTTTCCTTTCTCAACAAAGCCAGCATCGTGACCACGCTGGAACAGCTGCCCACCGGCAGCCGCGTCATCCTCGACGGCACCCGCTCCGATGTCATCGACCACGACGTGCTCGAAGCCATTGAGGCCTTCCGGCAGGCGGCCCCGGCGCGGGGCATCGACCTGGAGCTGCGGGGCATCCGGCGGGTCGAAGTCGGGGCCCATTAAGCGCGCCGCCCCCGGCGCCGCAATGGGGGCGTCCGTCGGCCAGGCGCTACCTTAGCCGTCCTCAGACCGTGGCCGACAGCCAAGTTTGCCTATGGCGTACATTGCCTCTCCGGCTGTTTCGAACAGCGGGAAAGGCCACCAACTTACCTTTTCACGTTATGGCTGGCATCAGCAAAATTCTCGAAAACAATAAAAAATGGGTGTCGGACCGCAACGCGGCCGACCCCAATTTCTTCAAAACCCTGGCCGATGGCCAGAAGCCGAAGTACCTGTTCATTGGCTGCTCCGACTCGCGGGTGCCAGCTTCGGGCATCACGGGCACGGGCCCGGGCGAGATGTTCGTGCACCGCAACATTGCCAACCTGGTGGTGCCGGCCGACATGAACATGCTGAGCGTGCTGCAATACGCCGTGGAAGTGCTGGGCGTGCAGGACATCCTGGTGGTGGGCCACTACGGCTGCGGCGGCGTGGCGGCCGCAGCGGCCAACAAGCAGTATGGCCTGATTGACAACTGGCTGGTGAACATTCGCGACGTAATCCGGCTGCACGAAGCCGAGTACCTGCGCATCAGGGACGATAACCAGCGGGCCCGCCGCCTGGTGGAGCTGAACGTGATTGAGCAGGTGCGCAACCTAGCCAAAACCAACATCATCCAGAACGCCATGCGCACCGCCAACCCGCCCCGCCTGCACGGCCTCGTGTACGACATTGCCGACGGCGTGCTCAAGGACCTGAACGTGGACGGCGACGACGTGATGATTGACATGGAGCACATTTACGCCACCGAAGCCATTGTGGCCGAAGCTCCCCAGGTGCAGGAAAAAGATGCCAACTCCTACGAAGGCCCGAAGCACAACCCGGCCAAAGAAAAAGTAGTGAGCAAGTAATTTTCTCTCTCCTTCTGCCGGACTACCACCTACGAAAAAGGCCTGTCGCAATGCGCGACAGGCCTTTTTCGTGGTTGGAGTGCCCGGGTGTTACTTGCCGGTCGCAGCCAGCTCCTGCGCGGCTTTGTCCACGGCGGCCTGGTCTTCGGCGGCGTGGGCGCGGCCGGCCTGGGCTTTGGCCGCACCTTGCAGCAGGCTCATGGCCAGCTTGTCGGCCCCGTAGGCTTTGTATTTCACGCCGAGGTCGCGCAGGCGGGTCACGCCTTCGGCGAAGGCGGCCGGGTCGTCGAGGCGGCCCATCATGTCGGCCATGGGCTTGGCCAGGTTGAACTTGCCCTGCACGCGGGCGGCGTCGAATTTATCGCGCACGAAAGGCCACTCGGCTGCGCCGCCGGCCTGGGCGTAGGTCGAAACCACGGCTTGGGTGAGGGCGGCGTGGCTGTCGCTTTCCAGGGCTTTGGCCTTGGCCAGGGCCTGGGCGGGCTGCACGGCCGCCAGCGCACCGAGGGCTGCGCCCTGCACGCCATACGACTGGCTGGTAAGGTTCTGGCTGAACAGCTTCTCGTCTTTCTTATCCTTCAGCTTGCCCATGGCCCGCAGCAGCTGGGCCATTACGATGGTGTTTTTCTCGCTGGCCGCCAGCTTGCGCAGGGCGGGCGCGGCCGCTTTGGCTACCGTTTTGTCTTCCAGGTTCAGGGCTTCGATGGCCCCCTGGCGCACCATGTAGAACTTGTCGTTGAGGGCGGCCAGCAGCACGCCGCGGGCGGCGGCGTTGGTGGTTTGCTCCTTCGACGCGGCCACGATGGCCTCCAGGCGGTCCACAAACAGCGGCGCGTGGCTGTACTGGTACACGAACTCGCTCACCGGCTTGTTATCGGTTTTCAGCCAGAGCGTTTTCTTGTTGGCGTCCACGTTCACCAGCTCGGGCTTGGCCGAAAGGGGCATGGTGAAGGTCTGGGTGGCCTCGGTCATGGTCACGCGCTGGTGCTGCACCTTGCCGCCCACGTAGTAGTCGATGGTGAAGGGCAACTGGAAGGTCTGGCCCGGCTGGGTCTGCTTCACGGTCACGGACTGCACTTTTTTGGCGGCGTCCCAGGCGTAGTCGATGCTCACCACGGGGTGGCCGGGCGCGAAATACCACTGGTTCCAGAACCAGTTCAGGTCCTGGCCCGATACGGCTTCGAATGCCAGCCGCATCTGGTGGGCCTCGCCGTTGCTGAAGGCGTTATCCTTGAGATATTTCTGCAGGCCGGCGAAGAATACGTCATCGCCCAGATAAGTCCGCAGCATGTCCATGATGGCGCCGCCTTTCTGGTAGCTCACCAGGTCGAATACCTCTTCCTGCTGGTCGTAGTGGAAGCGCACCAGGTTTTTGGTGGCATCGCGCGGCGAGCTCAGGTAGCGGCGCAGGTAGGTGTAGTAGTGGGCGTCGGCGGCATCGCGGCCGTACTTATACTCGGCGTAGAGGCCTTCCGAGAAGTCGGCCATCGTCTCGTTCACGGTGATGTTGGACCAGCTTTCGGCCGTCACGTAGTCGCCGAACCACTGGTGAAACAGCTCGTGCGCAATCACCGATTCGCTGCTGTACTGGCGGTCCAGCAGCTCGCGGTCGGTCATTTGCACCTGCTCGCCGTGCAGGGTGGCGGTGGTGTTTTCCATGGCGCCGCTCACGTAGTCGCGGGCCACAATCTGGGCGTATTTATTCCACGGATATTCCACGCCGAGGCGGTTGGAGTAGAACTCCAGCATGTCGGGCGTGTTGCCGAAAATCTGCTTGGCAAAGGGCGCGTACTTGGGTTCGAGGTAGTAGTTGACCTCCTTGCCGCGCCAGGTATCCTTCGTGATTTTGAAGTCGCCCACGGCCATCATGAACAGGTAGGGGGCGTGGGGTAGCTCCATTTTCCACACGTCGGTGCGCAGGCCGGGGCCGGCGGGCGTGCTGCTCACCAGGCGCCCGTTGCTGAGCGTCACGTACTTGGCAGGCACGGTCATGCTGATTTCCTCGGTGGTTTTCTGGTTGGGCCGGTCGATGGTGGGGAACCAGGCCGACGAGCCTTCCGTCTCGCCCTGCGTCCAGATTTGCACCGGCTTGCCGGCCACGGCCGAGTCCGGATTGATGAAATACAGCCCTTTGGCGTCGGTGATGGCCGCCGAGCCCTGCACTTTCAGCTCGTCGGGCTTCGATACGTAGTCGATGTAGATGGTGTACTCCTCGCCGGGCTTGAAGGTGCGGCCCAGGTTGATGTGCAGGTTCATGCCGTCGGCGTAGTCGTACTTCAGCGGGGTTTGCTGGCTGCCGTTCACCAGGGCCACGGCTTTGATGTCCATGCCCTTGGCGTCGAGGCGCAGCGAGTCGGTGGGGTAGGCGTGGGGCTTGAGCGTGACCCATTCCTTGCCGTAGAGGTAGCGCTTGGCGTAGTCGAAGCGCACGTCGAGCTTGGTGTGCACCAGGTCGTTAATCTTGGTGGCGGAGGCGCGGTAGGGCGATTCCGGCTTGGCCGGCGGCGGGGTGGGCGCCTGGGCGAAAGCCGGCGTGGCGGCCACCAGACTCAGGAGGCCCATTGCAAACAAATGCTTCATCAAAAACGGGGTGAGTGAAAATTTGGGAGTTGGCGCGAAGGACGCAAAGGTGCCGCCGACGTTGCGGCCGGCCGCACGAAAGTAGCGCGGACGCTGTAGTCCGCGACCCGGAACGAAACTCGAACGGCGTGAGGGCGCGGACTACAAAGTCCGCGCTACGGTAAGTTTGTACCCTCATCAACTCCCCGCTAAATGCGACTCACGCGCTACGCTGCACCGCTTTTCTGCTCCTTTTTCACCCTTAACGCCCTCGCCCAGACCACGCCAGCCGACAGCGCCCGCAGCCTGCGCGAAGTCACCGTGTACGGCTCGCGCCTGAACCAGGTAGCGGGCCAGACGGGCCGCTATGTATCGGTCATTCCCGGCCGCAGCCTCAGCCAGTACCCTGTTGCCTCGCTCGACGACCTGCTGCGCCTGCTGCCGGCGCTGGAAGTGCAGAGCCGGGGCAATTTTGGCACGCAGGCCGACATTACCCTGCGCGGCTCCACCTTCAACCAGGTGCTGATTTTGCTGGACGGCATGCGGCTGAACGACCCGCTGACGGGCCACTTCGCGGGCTATTTCCCCATTTCGCCGGCCGAGATTGAGCAGATTGAGGTGGTGCGCGGCCCCGGCGCGGCCCTTTACGGCCCCGATGCCGTGGGCGGCTTCGTGAACATCGTGACCAAGACCTTCGCCGCCACCCACCGGCCCGATGGCCTGGAAGCAACCGGCACCTTCCTGGCCGGCGAGTACGATTTGAAAAGCACCAACGCCGGCTTCTACGGCCAGGACAAGGGCTGGCGGTTGGCCGGCGGCATCCTCAATAATACCGCCAGCGGCCAGCAGCTGAACCTGCCCGGCGGCGGGCGCAACGACTTCAGGCTGAATACCTACTCGCTCTCCGGCGCTTATCAGCTCAGCAGCAGGCTCAGCGCCGCCGCCCGGGCCAGCTTTGACCGGCGCGACTACAACGCCCAGAATTTCTACACCACCGCTGCCGGCGACCGCGCCCGCGAAACCACCTCGCGCGACTGGTACCAGGGCCAGCTGCGCTACGACTGGAACGCCCGCGCCCGCACCGAAATCCAGCTGGCCAGCAGCGCCAGCACCGACTACTACCTCTACACGCCTGCCTCGGTGGCCAGCAGCCACCTCATGCACTACCTCAACGTGCAGGCCCAGCACCAGCTCACGCTCTCCGACAAGGTGCGCCTGACGCTGGGCGGGCAGGCCGACCGCCGCGCCGTGCGCAGCAACGACCAGGGCGTGCACGCCGTGTGGCACCAGGGCGCCTTTGCCGTGGCCGGCCTCACGCCCACCAGCGGCCTGAGCGTCACGGCGGCCCTGCGCCTCGACCACGACCAGGCTTATGGCACTGAGGTCGTGCCCCAGCTCACGGCCAGCCAGCAGGTGGGCGACAAGCTGACGGTGCGCGGGGCGGTGGGCCGGGCCATTCGGGCGGCCAACTTTACGGAGCAGTATTATTCGTCCATCCGGCCGGGCACGGTGCCCAGCGGCTTCAACGTGGGCAACCCCAGCCTGAGCGCCGAGCGCACCTGGAGCTACGAGGGCGGCCTCGACTTCCAGCCCCTGCCGGCCCTCACGCTGCGCGCTACTTACTTCAACCGCTACGGCCGCAACCTGATTGACTACGTGGGCCTGCCCGGCACGGCGGTTATCGAAGCCACCGGCCTTGGCAACCTGAACCCCGCCGCCACCTACCGCCTGGCCCAAAACCTGTTCGCCGTCACCACTCAGGGGCTGGAGTTCGAAGCCACCACCCGCGCCCAGCTGGCGCCCCACCTGCGCCTCGACGGCAGCGTGGGCTACACCTACACCCACCTCGACGTGGCCGGCGACGTGGTGTCGCAGTACCTGAGCAACGTGGCCCGGCAGCTGGTGACCGGCAACGTGAGCCTCACGCACCGGCGCTTCACGCTGGGCGTGGGCGGCGTGTTCAAGCAGCGCGCCGGGCAGCGCACCACCCCCAGCGCCACCGTCAACGACGCGGAGCTGACGCCCAGCTACGTGGTCATCAACGGCCGCCTCGACGTGGCCCTGCTGCCCGAGCGCCTGTGGGTGGTGGGCCAGGCCCAGAACCTGTTCGACGCGAAATACTCCGACCTGCTGGGCGCCCAGATGCCCGGCCGCTGGCTGATGGCGGGCGTGCGCGTGGCGCTGCGGCGGTAGCCTGCCCAAGGCAAAACCTCACCCCCGGCCCCTCTCCCGTGGAGAGGGGAGCCGGACGACAATGTTCAAGAGCGCCCTGACTCATGCGAGTCAGGGCTTTTTGCTTTACGGGGCCGGCTTTCCCGCGCCGCCGCGGCTCCCCTTTCCCCAGGGAGAGGGGGCGGGGGTGAGGTTTTACGCCTCGGTTCGCGCCCCCGGCCGTACCTTTACCGCATCAATTCTTTCTCCCGGAAGGATTGTTTTTATAAAGAGGCGCTGAGAGACAGGCTCTGCGACGCGCCGGCAACCATCCGCCACGACGGGCAAGGTGCCAACTCCTGACCATATAAAAACAACTGCCGTGCCCGCTGTTCCTGCTGCCCCGTTTGCTTTTTCCGATGTGTTTCGTGCCCCTGCGCTGGCAGTGGGCCGGCTGGGGGCGGGCTGTTGTTGCTGTTGCTAGCGGGCATTAGCGCCGCGTAGCTACGGCTGCGGCCGGCGCGTTTCATTTCCATTTCACGGGTTTTTTGGTTGCGGCACGGCCGCCCCGGGTGGGGCGGCGGCGTGGCGCGTTTTTCGTTGTTTATGTTGAAAAAATCATTGGAGCTGCTTCGGGCCGAAGCCGCCGAAACGGGGGCGCACACCCTCAAGCGCAGCCTGAATGGCGTGAGCCTGATTGCCATTGGCATCGGGGTTATTATCGGGGCGGGGCTGTTTTCGCTCACGGGCATTGCGGCGGCCAACAATGCGGGGCCGGCCGTGACGCTCTCCTTCGTGGTGGCGGCGGTGGGGTGCGCCTTCTCGGCGCTGTGCTATGCCGAGTTTGCGGCGCTGGTGCCCGTGTCGGGGTCGGCTTATACCTATTCGTATGCCACCATGGGCGAGCTGTTTGCCTGGATTATCGGCTGGGATTTGGTGCTCGAATACTCGGTGGGCGCGGCCACGGTGGCCATCAGCTGGTCGCAGTACCTCATCAAATTCCTGGGGAAATATGGCCTGCACATCCCGGCGCAACTGGTGATGTCGCCATTTGAGAAAGTGACTTTGCAAGACGGAGAGGTGTTGTCGGGCATCGTCAATTTGCCGGCCATGCTCATCGTGCTGGCCATTACGGCCATTGTCACGCGCGGTACCAAGGGCTCGGCGTGGTTCAATGCGCTGGTGGTGGCCCTGAAGGTGGCGGTGGTGCTGGTGTTCATCGCGCTGGGCTGGCGCTACATCGACCCCGCCAATTACCAGCCCTACATCCCGGCCAATACCGGCACCTTCGGCGAGTTCGGCCTGAGCGGCATTCTGCGCGGGGCGGGCGTCATTTTCTTTGTCTTCATCGGCTTCGACATCGTGGCCACCATGGCCCAGGAAACCAAGAATCCGCAGCGCAACATGCCCATTGGCATCCTCGGCTCGCTGGCGGTGTGCACGGTGCTGTTTGTGCTGTTCGGGCACGTCCTGACCGGGCTGGCCAACTACACGGAGTTCAAAAACAGCGCCGCGCCGGTGGCCATTGCCATCGAGAAAACGCCCTACGCCTGGCTGTCGTCGGCCGTGATTCTGGCCATTCTGGTGGGCTACACGTCGGTGATATTGGTCGATTTACTGGGGCAGTCGCGGGTGTTTTTCTCGATGTCGAAGGACGGGCTGCTGCCGCCGGTGTTCTCGCGGCTGCACCCCACGTTCAACACGCCGGCGCAGTCGAGCCTGCTGCTGGGCAGCTTCATTGCGCTGTTTGCGGGCTTCGTGCCCATCTCGGTGGTGGGCGAGATGACGAGCATCGGCACGCTGCTGGCCTTCGTGATGGTGTGCCTCGGGGTGATGATTATGCGCCGGACCAACCCCGACGCCCCGCGCTCGTTCCGCACGCCGTGGGTGCCGGTGGTGCCCATCCTGGGCATCGTGGTCTGCCTCGTGATGATGGCCTCGCTGCCCTGGGAAACGTGGCTGCGGCTGGTGGTGTGGCTGGCGCTGGGCATGGCCATCTACTTCGGCTACGGCCGCCGGCACAGCAAGCTGCGGCTGGCGCGGGAGGCGGCCGAAAGGCGGCCCCTGTCATCCTGAGCGCAGCGAAGGACCTTATCAGGTTGTAGGCTTTTGAAATCACGGCAAGCTGTTCTTGCGTGATAAGGTCCTTCGCTGCGCTCAGGATGACAAACGCGCCCTCAGCTCCTCACCCTTAACTCCCACCGAAGCCCTTAACTCGCACCGAAGCCCCGCTCAGTGCGTGGTCAGGCCGTTGGCGTCGAGCTCGTCGTCGTCGCGCACGTGGCGCAGGCTGCCTTCCAGGTCCACGATGTCGTCGGCGGGGGTGGCGGGGGCGGGGAGGGGCTGCTTGTACACGTCCACCGCGCCGTTGAGGTCGAGGGTTTGGCGGGCGCGGTTGGCCTCGTCCTCGTTGGCGGCGTTCACGGTGATGACGGCGCTACCGGCGTGGGTGGCGCTGACGTAGGCTTGAGCATCGGCGTTTTCGTTGCCGGCAAACAAGTCGGTGAAGAAGCGGATGAAGCCCGTGCCCAGCGGCTCGGTGGGCGGCTCGGCTTCGGTGGCGGGCAGGTGCTCGGCGCGGAGCGTTTCGGGGGTGGCCAGGTGCAGGTTGGTGCGCTGGAAACCGGTGTGCAGCAGCTGCTCGATGGCCAGCTGGGCTTCGGAAGTGCTGTTGAATAAACCGACGACGGTGCGGGCCATGGCGGGGAGGGGGGCTAAGGTGAAACCGGCCCCGCGCGCGGGGCCTGCCCAGGGGTACGGGGCCGGCGGGGGCGGGTTGCGGGGGGCGGCGGCCGGTTTCCCGAATCCTGCCTACCTTTTGCCCATCCATTCACCAACCCCCCCCCATCTACCGCATGGCCCAGCCCAAATACGCCGCCCGGTTCGAGAATTTCTTCGCCAACCTGCGCCTCAACCGCGACCAGTTTGCCGACATGGCCGCCTTCACCCTGCAGGCCCTGCGGGCCGAAGGCAAAAAGTACGAGGCCGTGGCCGGGGCCCTCGACGTGGCCCTCACCGACTACCGCACCACCCACGCCGGCCAGCTCTCGGGCGAGGGCCAGAGCGCCACCATCACCCTGGCCCAGGCCCTCACCGATTTCAAAGCCTACGTGAAGCGCGTGGAGCGCAAGGTCATCATCCCGACCTACGACGCGGGCAGCCCCGACCTGAAGGCCATCTTCCCCAAGGGCCGCAGCGGCCTCACCAAAAGCACCCAGGCCGAGGTAGAAGACGCCTTCACGGCCTTCCTCGACGCCCTCGATGCCCGGCCCACGGACTTCACTTCGCCCATTCGCACCGAAGGCCGCGCCGTGCTGGCCGCCCTCAGCGCCGCCCTGCGCCGCGCCGATGGCCTGGCCAAAACCGCCGGCACCCAGCGCATCGACCTGCACGACGGCCGCGAGGCCACCTGCCTGGCCCTGTTCCGCGCCTACGCCACCCTGCTGGTGGAGTTTGCCGACAAGCCAGGGAAAGTGGCCCCGTTCTTCGATTTGAGCAAGGCCGGCCGGCAGGGCGGCCCGAAAACGGGTGGCCCCAAAGTGCCGAAGCCTTTGAAGCAGTAACTGCCTCAGAAACCCGAAAAGCCCCTTGCAACCGGTTGCAAGGGGCTTTCTCGTACGGAGATGGCCCTTGCAACCGGTTGCAAAAGGCTGCGCCAAACGGAATTGGCCCTTGCAACCGGTTGCAAGAGGCTTTTCCCTGCGGAGATGGGCATTGCAACCGGTTGCAAGGGGCTGTTACGTATGAAAATGGTTCTTGCAACCGGTTGCAGCGGGCTTTTCCGTCCGGCGAAGGGCATTGCAACCGGTTGCCATGATGGTTTCTTTGCGCAATGAAAGGGTTTGTCTTTTTGCTGTTGAGCTGGGCCGTGCTCTGGGGCGGGCCGGCACCCTGCGCGGCCCAAACCCGGCAGGAGCTGCTGCGCTCGGTAAATGCGCCCGGCGTGGTGCCCGTCGGCGATAGCCTGTTTATGGACGAGGCAGAGGTAACCAACCTGCATTGGATGGAGTACCTGCATTTTCTGCGCAAGGACTCCGCCGCGGCGGTGTACCAGTCGCAGCTGCCCGACACGCTGCGCCTGCGCCGCTGGCTGTTTGCCCGGCACGACACCATCAATAAAAGCCGGTTTTACTACTACGGATACACCGATTTTATTCACTTCCCGGTGCTGGGGGTGACGTATGACCAGGCGGTTAGCTACTGTGCCTGGCGCACCGCCAAGGTGCGGGAAGGCTATCTGCAGTCCGCCGATTTCAGGAAGAAGCACCGGAAGCTGCTGCAGCAGTACGACGTGGTGGTTACCTACCGGCTGCCCACCGTGGCCGAGTGGGAAACCGCCGCCGCCGGTGGGCTCGACCCGGTGAAAGCCCCTTATGGCCTGGTGCGCCCCCCCGCGCCAGGCACGCGCCAGTACAGGCGCGGGCTGCTGCGCGAGCGCAAGTACAACGACCTCAACCACTGCCTGGCCGCCATTGCAGGCGCACAGCCGGCCGAGGCCGCCATCTTTGAAATGGAGTTCAACATACTCGAAAAAGGGTATGTGGGAAGCACCCTGGCGCCGTTTCGCTGCAGCACACGGCCCACCACTTACAGCTTTATCCCAACGGGGGTGTTTCCACACGCCTGCTACAATCATCCGCCCAACGGCTACGGCCTCTACGACATGATTGGCAACGTGGCCGAGCTCACCGCCACGCCGGGCGTGGCCAAAGGCGGCTCGTTCGGCCACTCGCTGCTGGACTTTACCCTGAAATCCAACTTCCCCTACGACGGCCCCCGGGAGTGGCTGGGTTTCCGGTGCGCCTGCGATATAAGGCTGGTGCGAAAACCGACTGCTAACTAAGCTGCGCCCATGCATTCCGATTCCCTCCACGCCCGCTGGCACCGCCTCACCGCCCCCCTCGTGCCCGATGCCGCCCGGCGCGAGGCCGAATTTCAGCGCCTCGCCGCCGCCTACCAGGCCCCCACGCGGCACTACCACACCCTCCAGCACATCGAAAACCTGCTGAACCGGGTAGAAGCCGCCGCTCTGCAAGATGCCGTGGTGGTGCAGCTGGCCGTCTGGTTTCACGATGCCGTGTACAACGCCCTCAAGTCCGACAACGAGGCCCGCAGCGCCGCCGAGGCCCTCGCGTTTCTCCAGGATTCGGCGCTGGCGCCGGCCCGGCAGCAGCGCGTGGCCTTCCTCATCGAGCGCACCGCCGACCACACCCAGCCCCAGCCCCCCGACGATGCCGACCTGCTCACCTTCCTCGATGCCGACCTGAGCATCCTCGGCGCGCCGGAGGCCGAGTATTGGGCCTATGCCCGCCACGTCCGGCAGGAATACCGCCGCGTGCCCGACCTGCTCTACCGCCCCGGCCGCCGCAAGGTGCTGGCCCGGATGCTGGACGCGCCGGTGCTATTCCGCACCCCCGCCCTGCACGCCGAGCTCGATGCCGCCGCCCGCCGCAACCTGGCCGCCGAGCTGGCCGCCTGGGAGCGGGGCGGGCTGTAGCCGGCTTTTCACCGAGCCAGCTTTTCGATTGATTGGCCCGCGATTTTCCCGCCGCTCACCAGGCACGGGTTGCCTCCAAAAAACACTGGTTAAGCTTTTGAGGGCTTAATCTGCGTTGGTTTGTCGGACCATATTTCCTGCATGAGCCTCACCCGCCTCCACACCCTGGCCGAGCGGATGCAGTGGGACACCGGCACCGACCCCACCACCCACGACCGGTACACCGCCGCCCGCCTCGACGAGGCCAGCTACCTGGCCCAGGCCCTGCACCGCGAGCTGCAAGCCGTGCCGAAATAGCGCCCGCCCGGCCGGTGCGGCAAACGAACCGCGCAAACGACCTTTTTGCCGCGTATTTTTGTTGATTCCACGCGCCGCCAGCCTTCGGCGACGGCCCTCAAATCAACCCGAAATCCGTGATAGTTTGCATTGCCGAAAAGCCCAGCGTCGCCCGTGAGATTGCCAACGTGCTGGGGGCCACCCGCCGCATGGACGGCTACCTGGAGGGCAACGGCTACCAGGTGACCTGGACCTTCGGCCACTTCTGCCAGCTCAAGGAGCCCGACGACTACCAGCCCGAGTGGAAGCGCTGGAGCCTGCACAGCCTGCCCATGATTCCGGAGAAGTTCGGCATCAAGCTCATGCGCCGCGACGAGGGCGTGGTGAAGCAGTTTCACACCATCAAAAAGCTGGTGGACGAGGCCACCGAGGTGATAAACTGCGGCGACGCCGGCCAGGAAGGGGAGGTGATTCAGCGCTGGGTGCTGCAGGAGGCCAAGTGCCGCAAGCCCGTGAAGCGCCTCTGGATTTCGTCGCTCACGGAGGAGGCCATCCGCCAGGGCTTCGCCAACCTGCGCGAGGCCAAAGAGTTCGACAGCCTGTACCAGGCCGGCAAGAGCCGCGCCGTGGGCGACTGGCTGCTGGGCCTGAACGCCACGCGCCTGTTCACCCTCAAGTACACCACTTTTCAGGACAAGCAGCTGCTGAGCATCGGACGGGTGCAAACGCCCACCCTGGCTCTGCTGGTAGAGCGCTGGCACGAAATCCAGAACTTCCGCCCCGAGCCCTACTGGGTGCTGAAAACCGAATACCGGGGCACCCTCTTCAGCCACATGGCCGCCCCCGACAAGGCCAAAGACGCCGACGCCGCGCCCGACACGAAGTCGCGCCTGCGCGCCCTGGGCTACTTCGTGACCGAGGAAGAAGCCCGCGAAGCCCTCGAAGCCGTGCGCCCCGCCCCGCTGCGCGTCACGGATGTGGAAATCAAGAAAGGCCGCGAATCCCCGCCGCGCCTCTTCGACCTCACCTCGCTGCAGGTGCAGTGCAACAACCAGCTGGGGTTGTCGG
Source organism: Hymenobacter daeguensis (assembly GCF_054780555.1). Taxonomy (NCBI): domain Bacteria; kingdom Pseudomonadati; phylum Bacteroidota; class Cytophagia; order Cytophagales; family Hymenobacteraceae; genus Hymenobacter; species Hymenobacter daeguensis. The sequence continues at coordinate 286,850 of NZ_BAAGWC010000001.1, read as the reverse complement.
CTGAAGACACGCTGAAAATCGTGCAGGCCCTCTACGAGAAGAAGGCCGTAAGCTACCCGCGCGTCGATACCACCTTCCTGCCCGACGACCAGTACGCCAAAATTCCGGGCATCCTGCGCGGCATTTCGGGCTACGATGCGCTGACCGCGCCGCTGCTAGCTGCCAAGATTCCGAAGACGCCCAAGGTCTTCAACAACAACAAAGTCACCGACCACCACGCCATCATCCCGACCGGCGCGGCCGGCCCCGGCGGCGGCATGGAAACCAGCGTGTACGACATCATCACGCGCCGCTTCATCGCCGCCTTCTACCCCGACTGCGAGGTGAGCAACACCACCGTGCTGGCCGAAGCCGCCGAGCGGCCCTTCCGCGTACGCGGCCGCCAGATTCTGAACCCCGGCTGGCGCGTGGTGTACGGCGACCCCACCCAGCAGGCGGCACCCAAGCCCGCGCCCGCCCCGGGGGCCGCCGGCGCCGCCGCCGATGCCGACGACGACGCCGTGAGCACGGTGCTGCCCAACTTTGTGAAGGGCGAAAGCGGCCCCCACGACCCGCGCCTGGAAAGCAAGATGACCCAGCCGCCCAAAGACTACACCGAGGCCACGCTGCTGCGCGGCATGGAAACGGCCGGCCGCAACATCGACGACGAGGAGCTGCGCCAGGCCATGAAGGAAAACGGCATCGGCCGGCCCAGCACCCGCGCCGCCATCATCGAAACGCTGTTCAAGCGCAACTACATCCGGCGCGAGAAGAAGCGCATCGTGCCCACGCCCACGGGCGTGGAGCTAATTGGCCTCATCCGCAACCCAACCCTGAAATCGGCGGAGCTCACCGGGCAGTGGGAGCACAAGCTGCGCCAGATTGAGCGCGGCGAACTGTCGTCGGAGGGCTTTCTGGGCGAGCTGTCGGGCCTGGTGCAGGAAATGGTGGCCGAAGTGAAGAACGACGGCCGCGGCCGGATGGTGACCTCCGGCAGCGCCGAGCTGGCCGTGCAGCAGGCGCAGGCCGGCGCGGGCAAAGTGCCCGCCGGCATGACGGGCGGCAAGGCCACCGGCTCGGCCCCGCTGCCCGGGGCCAACGGCCTGGGCTACTGCCCGGCCTGCAAAACCGGCCACGTGGTGCGCGGCAAAACGGCGTTCGGCTGCGTGCGCTTCCGCGAGGGCTGCACGTTCCGGCTGCCGGCCGAAGTGCACGGCAAAAAGCTGAGCGACCCGCAGGTGAAGGCCCTGCTGGCCAAGGGCCGCACGCCGGTGATGAAGGGCTTTATGGGGGCCGATGGGCAGAAGTTCGACGCCGCCATCGGCCTCGATACCGCTTTTCAGCCCACGCTGCTGCAGGTGGCCGAAAGCAAGCCCGGCGCCGCGCCCGACTCGGGCCTGATTCCGTGCCCGGTGTGCAAGCTCGGCACCATGCTCAAGGGCAAGGCGGCCTACGGCTGCTCGCGCTTCCGCGAAGACTGCCAGTTCCGGGTGGCCTTCGAGTGGGGCGGCAAAACCCTTACCGAAACCCAGCTCAAGCAACTGCTGCGCAAGGGCGAAACCAGCGTTATCAAAGGCTTTCTGTCGGCCAAAACCGGCAAGAAATACGACGCCGCGCTGAAGGTGGAAGACGGACGCGTGGTGCCGGTATTCGGGTAAAATCCGGAGGCAAAGGCTGCAGCTGAAAAAGCCGCGCACGCCTGCCAGCAACGAAGCCAATAACCGGGTAGCTTGCTGCCCGGTTATTGGCTTCGTTGCTTTCATCTGGCCTGCCACGCTTATGCCCGTCCTCCACGTATTGCCCGACCACCAAACCGTACCGATTGCCGACGGGCAAACCATGCTGCAGGCCACGCTGGCGCACGGCATTCCGCACGTGCACGCCTGTGGTGGCCAGGCCAAATGCTCGACCTGCCGCGTGGTGGTGACCGACGGCCTCGCGCACTGCAACCCGCGCAACGCCGCCGAGCAGGCCCTGGCCCATAAGCTGAGCTTGTCCGACAACATCCGGCTGGCCTGCCAGACCACCGTTTGCGGCGACGTGTCGCTGCGCCGCCCCGTGGTCGATGCCCTCGACCTGGAGCTGACGCGCCAGGCCATAGAGGCCCCCGGCCAGCGCCTGGGCGAGGAAAAGGAACTGGCCATTCTCTTCACCGACATCGAGAACTACACGCCCTTTGCCGAGGCCCTGCCGCCCTACGACATCATTCATGTGCTGAACCGCTACTTCCGGCTCATGAGCGACGTTATCAGCCAGCACCACGGCTACATTGTTGACTATGTGGGCGATGGGCTGCTGGTGCTCTTCGGCCTGGAGCAGCCCGCCCGGGCCGTGCCCGATGCGCTGGCCGCCGTGCAGGCCATGTTTCAGGCCGTGGGCCGGCTCAATCCCTACCTGGAGCAGATGTACGGCCGGGGCTTTCGGGTGCGGGCCGGGCTGCACTACGGGCCGGTGGTGGTGGGCCACATTGGGCAGGGCGCGTCGCGCAAGCTGGCCGCCATCGGCGACAACGTGAACCTGGCCAGCCGCATCGAAAGCGCCAACAAGGAGCTGGGAACCCAGTTTCTGGTGTCCGAAGCCGTGGTGCAGGCCGCCGGCCCGGGCCTGCTCACGCACCGCAACTGCCAGCGCAGCCTCAAGGGCAAAACCGGCCGGTATCAGCTCTACGAAGTGCTGCCCGAAGCCCTGCGGCCGGCAGCGCCCTAAGCCGGCGGGCTAGGCCCGGAACGCCACAATATTCCGGGCCATGCCTTTGAAAATGATGCCGTGGAAGGGCAGCACCGAGTACCAGTACAGCCGCCCGGCCAGCCCGCGCGGGCGGTAGGCGGCCAGTTGCTCCAGTGCATAGGTGCCGTCTTTCTGGTCTACGATGCGGAACTGCAGCCAGGCCTCGCCGGGTAGTTTCATTTCGGCGTACAGCAGCAGGCGCATGCCGGCGCGGTCGGCCACCAGCACGCGCCAGAAATCGAGCGGGTCGCCGGCGCGCAGGCGCGAGGGCGAGCGGCGGCCCCGGCGTAGGCCCGGCCCGCCCACGGCCTTGTCCATCAGGCCGCGAAGCTGCCAGAGCCAGTCGGTTTTGTACCAGCCCCGGTCGCCGCCGATGCGCCAGATGTTGTCCAGCACCTCCGCCGCCGGCCGGGTAAAGGGCACGCACTGCCGGTCGAAAAACATGCCGTTTTTCGGAATCTGAATGGCATCCATGTAGTCCTGGCGCAGGGTGCCGCTGCTCAGGGCGTCGCTCCAGCTGCTCACCACCTCGTTTTGCTCGATGCGCTGGAAGGCCAGGGCCAGCGCGGCGCGGTAGCTCATGGGCTGGTGCGGAACCACTTGGCCGATGCTGCGGGCCGGGTCGCACACGGTGTCGTTTTTCAGGCTCTCGACCAGGCTTTGGGCCAGCGAAAACGTGGTGCTCGTGACCAGATACAGCCACCACGACGAGAGTCGGGGAGTGAGCACGGGCACCGTCACAATCCAGCGCCGGTAGCCGCGCTCGGCGGCCAGGCCCAGCAGCATCTGGCGGTAGGTCAGCACGTCGGGCCCGCCCACGTCGAAGGCCCGGCCGAAGCAGGCTTCGTTGGCGAGCACCGCCGTGAGGTAAAACATGATGTCGCGAATGCCAATGGGCTGGCAGCGCGAGTTCAGCCAGCGCGGCGTCACCATCACGGGCAGCTTTTCCACCAAATCCCGAATAATCTCAAACGACGCCGAGCCCGAGCCGATGATAATGCTGGCGCGCAGCACCGTCAGCTTCGCCTTAGTGGCCTCGCCCAGCACGTTTTCCACGGCGCGGCGCGAGCGCAGGTGCTTGCTCAGGTCGTGGTCGTTGGCAATGCCGGAGAGGTAGATGACCTGCCGCGCCGCAGTCGTGTTCAGGTACTGCGTGAAGTGGTGGGCCGACTGCTGCTCCTGCTGAAAAAAGTCTGCGTCGCCCCCGCTCATGGAGTGCACCAGGTAGTACGCCGCGTCGATATCGGTCGGGATTCCGGCCAGCGACTCGGGCTGCAGCAGGTCGCCCTGCGCGGTGCTCACGCGGGCGGCCAGGGCCTCGGGCAGCGTGTCGGGCAGGGAAAAGCGGCGCGGGTCGCGCACCAGGCACACAATGTCGTGGCCGGCTTCGGCCAGCAGCGGCAGCAGGCGCTGCCCGATGTAGCCGGTGGCGCCGGTGAGAAGGATTTTCATGCGGCAGGAAATAAGGTAGCGCCTCGCGCCCGGCTTCAGGCCCAGGTATCGTAGCTGAACGGCCGGCCGGCGCAGTTGTTCGCCCGCCGCCTGCCAAACCTCGAACAGCCGCCACGAAAAAGCCCCGCCAGGGCAATGGCGGGGCTTTTTTTGCTTGCCGGGCCGCTGCGCAGGGTCAGGGCTTCACCCAGCGCCCGCGCCAGGGCTGGCCGGCCACGGTGGTTTCCACTACATACACGCCCGCCGCCAGCCCGGGGGCCTCCAGCGCCACGGCACTTGTGCCGGCCGGGGCACTGGTTTCGGCCTGGTAAACGAGCCGGCCGGCCAGGTCGCGCACCTGCACGGTCAGCGGCTGCGGGCGGGGCAGCGTTAGCCGCAGGGCCGGTGCCGCGCCGGGGTTGGGGCTGAGGGCCAGCGGCTGCGCGGCCCCGGCGCTACGGCTGGCCAGCAGCGTGCCCAGCGCCCCGTTGTCGCCAATGGTCTGGGCGTAGATACCGCTGTCCACGCGCTGGTCGGCCCACACGGTCACCAGCTGGCCGCTGGCGTAGGGCAGGGTGGCGTAGTTCTGCTTGCCGCTCGCCACGCTGCTGAGCATGATGTAGCCGCTGCCCGTGGGGAAGGACGACTGCGCCTGGTAGTTCACCTTGGTGGCCCACAGGGCCTGGTTGGTGCCGCTGACGTTGGTGTTTTCGGTGTAGATGATGACGAGGCCGGTGCCGGTATCGCGCAGGCTCTGGGCCGAGTAGTAGCTGGTGCCCAAAGCCTGCACGGGCGCGCCGCTGGTCGTCAGCTGCACCGCGCCGGTGGCCGGCGCCAGCCGCTGCACGGTGAAGCCGGAGTTGCTCTGGTTCGTGGTCAGCTCGTTCACCACCACCCACACTTCGTTGCGGGCCGCCACGTATTGCAGGGCCCCGCCGATGCGGGCGGTGGCCGTGCCGGTCAGCACTTCGGTGCCCGTTGCGCCCCAGGGCAGGCTGCCGTCGGCCAGCACGCGCTGGGCATACATGTCGCCCAGGTTGGCGTTGGCCGGGTTGCCGGAGCCCAGCAGCACGTAGAAGCCGCCGCTGCCGTCGGCCACCGGCTCGGGGAAGGCCGCGAAGCCGATGGTTTTGTCGCTCACCCGCACCGGGGCGGCCCACACGGGTGCCCCACTGGCGTTGTAGCGCTGCGCATACACCGTCGATACACCGAGGCCGGAGCCGGTTTCCTCCACGTATTCCACCACCACATCCTCGGAGCCCGGCACGGCCACGAAGGCGGGCCGGCTGAAGCGCCGGGCCGGCGCTTCGATGGCCACAGGCGTGGTCCACATAGATGCCCCGGCGGCCGAGAGCTTCACCAGCGGCACGGCCTTGGTGCCGCGCGTGGCGCTGGCCGTGCCGCTGGCATTCCAGCCTATCACCACGTTGTTGCCGGTGGTGATGCCGATGGTGGGCGACAGCCCCGAGCTGGCGGCGGCGTCGAGCAGCGCAATGCCGGTGGCGCCCCACAGCTGCTGGCCGGTGGGCGAAATCTTGTAGGCCACGCACTGGTTGGTGCCCGTGCGGGTGTCCTGAAACGCCAGAATGGCGTTGCCCAGGTTGTCGGTTTTGAGGTCGTAGCGGTAGAGGGCGGTGCCCTGGGGCTGGTTGCTCACCAGCAGGCCGGCCGCGCTCAGCTGCGGCCGGCCATTCACGTCGAGCAGCTGCAGCCGCATCTGGTAGTTGATGGTGGCCACGGTTTCGAACCAGGCCACCCAAGTGCCGCCATTGGGGGCCGGCGAAATGCGGGGCGTGACTTCGCTGGTGCCCGCCACGTCGCGAATGGCCAGGTTTTGGGAGGAATTGGCGCTCCATTGGGCCCGGGCCGAAGCCGAGGTCAGGGCTGCCGCCACGAGCAGGAGTAAGGTTCTTTTCATAGGGAAGGAGGTTGGATGGAACGCAGATAAAAAGTTGCCAAAGCGTGAATGTCGCTGAAAATAATGGCATGTCTAATGCACCTCTCCCGGTTAACAATCAGGCGCTTCTACCCAAACAGCCGCCCTGCGGCAAAGCGCAAAGCGGCTGTTGTTGCAAAGAGCGAAGCGGAAGAGCGCGCCTACCCCTGCGGCGTAGCCGGCGATTGGTTCACCATTTGGGTGAAGCTCTTGGCCGCGTTGGTAAACTCCGACGGAATGAGCACCACCGTCGTCGTGTTGTTGTCGATGCCGATTTCCGAGAGCATCTGCATGCGGCGCAGCTCCAGGGCAATGGGGCTTTCCTCCATCTGCTTGGCGCCCTGCGTCAGCTTGATGCTCGCCTCCAGTTCGGCTTCGGCCTTGATGATGCGGGCGCGCTTCTCGCGGATGGCCTCCGCCTCGCGCGCCATGGCCCGCTGCATGGATTCCGGAATTTCCACGTCCTTGATTTCGACCAGCTCAATCTTCACGCCCCAGCTTTCGGTGGCCGCGTCCACAATCTGCATCAGCGAGGTGTTGATGGCGGCGCGCTCGCGCAGCACCTCATCGAGCTGGTGCTGGCCGATGATGTTGCGCAGCGCCGTCACGGAGAGCTGGTACACCGCCTGGTTGAAGTTGGCCACCTTGATGATGGCATCGGCCGGGTTCACCACCCGAAACCAGAGCACGGCGTTCACCTTGATGGTCACGCTGTCCTTGGTGATGGTTTCCTGCTGCTCCAAATCCACGGTTTTGGTGCGGATGTCAATGGTCTGCTGGCGCTCGATGAAGGGAATTATCCAGTACAGCCCCGGCCCGCGCCCGCCCACAAACCGGCCCAGCCGAAACACAAGGGCCCGCTCGTATTCCTGCGCCACGCGCAGGCCGGAGAGCAGGATGAGAACAACGATGAGAAGAATGATGGGCAGCGACATGACCGAAATGGGTTGGTGAGGTTTTCGGGGAATACATCGCTGAGTATCTGCGGGCATTACACCCCGGGCCTTTGTAAAATAGGTGCGGTCAATAAACTAAAAGAATTACCGCTTTTTTCGATTTTCGAACTCCCTAATCATAGTGCTCAATCTCCCTGATTCTTCTTCGGTAAAACGACCTTCCTGCTCGGCAACAGCAATTAGGTCAATTGCTAATTCGTATTCAATTCGTCCCTTTATTTTTCCTCGGTCCAGAATCCTGCGCAACTTGTCTTCCCGCAAATAACCCAAGCCTTCTTTATCAATCTGCTTCCAGAAATAATCAACGGTTTCGCCACTTGACTCTTGAAAAAAAGTAAAGACATCTGCGACTTTATATTTCAAAGAGGCAAGTTTTCTGTATTGAGGTAGCGGATTTAAAATAGCTGTTTTCCATTCCGAATACACTTTAATAATATGGTCAATTCCAGCCTTGTCAAAGTCTATCGGTACGTGAGTTTTGAAAGAATCAATTGCTAGGTCAATTGCTCTTGCAAGCCTTAAAGCTTCTGTCTCGTACTTTTTCCTCTCTGCCATTAAGGTTTCATTTTAGATAGTTATTGACAATTACCGCCCCACCACCGGCAGCACCGCCACGCTCTCGTGCCCGGCGGCATCAATAGAAGCCACGCCGAAAATGAAATTGTCCTTGCTAATCGGCAAATCAGCCGTGAGCCCTGAAACCGGGAAGCGCTGCTGCCACTGCGGGGCGCTGGTTTCGCGCACCAGCACCACGTAGCCGCTGGGCTTGGGGCCAGCCGCCGGAGCCTGCCAGCGCAGCTCGGTGCGGTTGGTGAGGTTGGCGGTGAGGACTTCGACCTTGGCCGGGGCGGCGGGGGCCAGGGCCAGGCCAACCATGGTGGCCAGGTTGATGCCGGCGTTGCGGCGCAGGTAGTTGAAGTCCATCCCTTCGACGACGTCGCCGTAGGCGCGGCCTTTTTCGGTGCGCAGGTCCTGGTGCTGGTGGGTGAAATCCTCGTTCATCTCGGTGAAGCGGACGGCCGCGAAGCCCTGCTGGTTGAACGGGGTGTGGTCGCCGCCGCGCAGGAAGCGGTCGGGGCGGTACTCCAGCACGGCCTGGTGGCCCCGGCCGTAGAGCTGGGCCGTCCGGGCAATGAAGCGGGCCAGCTGGCGGCTGGGCGCGTCGTTCTCGGCGCTGAGCTGGCGGCGGACTTTGGCCTGCTCGGGCGTTTCGGTGGCCGGCACGCCTTCGCTGAACACGCGCAGGTGCTGGCCGTCGCTGATTTCGGGGTCGAAGCCGTGGGAGTTGCCCACGATGTCGTTGTTGAGCATCGCAATCAGGTTCCAGCCTTCCTTTTTGGCCCGCTCGGCCAAGTGGCCCGAGCCGTAGAGGCCCTGCTCTTCGCCCTGCACGGCCACAAATTTGAGGGTGCAGGGGAAGCGCTGCACGGCCAGCACGCGGGCCAGCTCCAGCACCAGCACGGTGCCCGAGCCGTCGTCGTTGGCGCCGGGCGCGTCGGCGGTGGCGTTCATCACGTCGCTCACCCGCGAGTCGAGGTGGCCGCTCACGAGAATGACGCGGGTATCGGTGGGGTCGGTGCCGGGCAGGGTGGCCAGCACGTTGGCCATGAGCACCGGCTTGTTGATGCGGCGGCCGTCGGGCCTCACGGTGAAGGTGTCCAGCTCCACGGTCAGGCGCCCGCCGCCCGATTTGCTGTACTTCAGAAACTCGTCGCGCACCCAGCTGCGGGCCGCGCCGATGCCGCGCGTGGGGCTTTGCGTGTCGCTCAGCGTGTGCCGCGTGCCGAAGGAAACCAGCCGGCGCACGTCGGCTTCGAGGTTTTTGGCCGAGATTTCATCCACCAGCTTTTGAATGGCGGGGTCGGCCGGCGGCAGGAGGGAGGCCGGCTTCTGGGCAAAGGCGGCGAAGGGCGCAAGGAGGAGGAAAGTGGCGAATTTCATGGCGGGAAGGTAGGGCGTGAACGGGACTCCCCTCCTTACCAAGGAGGGGATGTTTGGCTGAAAGCCAAACGGGGGTGGTTGTGGGCGTCTGCACGTTTTGGCGGAATACATTCCAGCCGGCGCACACGCCACAATCACCCCCGTTTTCGCTAGCGCGAAAACATCCCCTCCCTGGTAAGAAAGGGAGTCTGATATGCTGCTTATTTCTGATAAAACGGCTCGACCTGCTTGAAATACGGGTTCACGCCTTCTTCCGAGTCCAAATCCAGCAGCATCAGGTCCACGAACTGGAAGGCGTTGGTTTTGCCTTCGAGCACGGGGCCGAGCTCCTGCATGAAGCTGGGGTCGGGGTTCTGGCTGATGAAGGCCATGAGCAGGCGGGGCACGTCGGGGTTGTTGGCCAGCTGCATCTGGGCCAAGTAGGCGGCGTCGATGTGGGGCTGGGTGGCGGCCCAGGCGGCAATGGCATCGGCCACGGCCTGGGGAAATTCGGCGGGCTGGCTGAGCAGCACCTGGGCATCGCCGCCGGCGGGCGAGAGCGGGCCGGTGAGCTGGCCGTTGAGCAGAGCCGCCAGCTCCTCCTTGGGCAGGAGCTTGCCGGCGGGCGAGAAGGGGTTCAGCACGCAGTCCTGGCCCTGAATCATCTGGAAAAAGGCGTGGCCGGGAATGCGCACGTAGCTCACCGGGCCGTTGTCGACGCCGCCATCGCTCAGGCGCGGGGGCGAGGAGAAAATAGGCAGCTTACCATCGTTGAGCACCTGCAGCTGGATTTCCTGGCCTTCGGCCAGCTTAACTTCGCCGGGCTCGATGCCTTCCATCGGGGCCAGAATCATCAGAATTTCTTCCTGCAGCAGGGCCTGGTAGAAGGCGGGGCGGGCATTTTCGTCGGTGGCGGCCAGCAGCAGGAGCTGCTCCAGCACGTTCTCGGGCTCGAAGGGCAGGGGCATGGGCGCTTCCGGCTCGGGCAGCTGGAAGGTGGGCATGGCCGGCGCAGCGGGCTCGGCCGGCGCGGTGTATTTGGAGCCCTGGTAGCGGGGGCCGGCGGCGGGTTTGTCGGCGGCGGAAGCGGGGGCGCCGGGGGCGGCGGGAGTCGCCGGCTTGGGGTCGGCGGGTTTATTTTTCAGGAAGTCTAACAGGCCCATGATGAATTCAGAATGCTGAGTGGATTGGGGCGCAATCTACGGCGAAAAATGGGTTGGAGAAGGGGAGAGTAATGAAGAATTAGGAATGAAGAATGAGGAATTAGCATCCTGGCGCCCTGTTATGTTGAGTGCGGCGAAGGACCTTTTCACGGTTGCGTTACTGCGCACTGTTCATCGGCGAGAAGGTCCTTCGCTGCGCTCAGGATGACAGGCGCAGGCAACGCATATCCCAGCAAAATACTTACCGACAAGCCTCCAGCTCCTTTTCTACGTCGTGAATGGTGCGGGGCGCGGCCTCGTTGCCCCAGTGGCTCTCAATGTAGTTGAGCAGGTTGGTGAGCTGGGCGGGGCTGAGGCCTTTGTTGCTGGGCATCACGTTGTGGTAGCCGATGCCGTTCACCACGATGACGGCGTTCTGGCCGTTGCGGAGCAGGCAGGCCAGCTCGCGGCGGTGGTCGGTGAGGTAGTCGGAGCCGGCCAGCGGCGGAATGAGGCGCTCCAGGCCCTGGCCCTGGTCGCCGTGGCAGCTGGCGCAGTGCTGCACGTAGAGCCGCTCGCCCTGGTGGCGGTTGTTGCTGAAGCAGCCGGGGAGGGCGAGCAGCGTCAGGAATAGGAAGGGGAGGGCGTGGCGGAAAGGCATTTTGGGGGTTGGGAGAGGTTCAACACTCGTCAACTGTTATCCTGCGCTGCGCTCAGGATAGCAAACGGTGCAGGCAAAATTCCTTACTGCTGCGCCACGCCCTTCTTCCGCCCGTCAATCTCGGCCAGCAGAATGGGGATGTCGCGCTGCAAGGCGGCCACCTGCTCGGCATTGAGGCCATCGTAGGCGCCGCGAATGTGGCCCTGGTCATCAACCAGGGCCAGCACGCCGTTGTGGGCGAGGCCGCCGGGGGCCAGGCTGTCGGGCACCACGCCGGTGAGCAGGTGGTTGGCCAGCTCAAACGATTTGGCGCGGTCGCCGAGGCTGGCGAAGTGCCAGCGCGCGGCATCGCTGATGCCCAGGCGCTCGGCGTAGTCCTTCAGCACGGCGGTGCTGTCGTGCTGCGGGTCGATGGTGATGGACAGGAAGCTGATGCGCGGGTCGGTCGGGAATTTCCTGTACACCGATAGCAGGGCGCTCTGCAATTTGGGGCAGATGCCGGGGCAGGTGGCAAAGAAGAAATCGGTGACGTAGGCGCGGCCCGCAAAGGTCTGGTTGGTGACGGCCTGGCCGGCCTGGTCCACCAGCTGGTAGGCGGGCACGGTCTGGTACACGGTGTCGGCGGGGCCGCCGTCGGCGCGGGGGCGCACGTCGCGCTCGCCCAGAATGGGCAGTGTGGCGGCGGTTTTGGGCGGTTCGGTGCAGGCCGTGGTGAAGAGGGTGGCTGCCAGCACCGGCAGCAAAAACAGGCGTTTGAACATGCGGTGGCTATTTGGTGGCGGGCTGCACTTCGCCGGCGGCGGGGTGCTCGGTGTGAAATTTCGTGGCCGAGTCGAGGGCCGAGTTATACTGCCTGCCCACGGCATCGAGCACCTGCTGCTGCTGCCGGAAATAGGCAAGGCGGGTGGCGGGCGCGGCCGTGGTGTCGGGGGCTTTGTACTGGTGCATCCAAGCCATCATGGCGGCATCGGCGGCCAGCAGGCCGTGGATGTAGGGCGCGGCGGCCTCGGTGTGGTAGCCCGAGAGCTTGGTTTTGAGCGCCATCAGCTTGTCGGTCTGCAGCATGAGCGAGTCATGGGTGGCCATCAGGGCCATTTGAGCAGCCGTAGTGGGGGACGGCGCGCCGTTTTCGCTGATGGGCTTGTTGGGCGAGGAGCAGGCCGCCACGGCGGCGGCGGCCAGGGCGGCCAACAGGGCGTTTTTGAGGAGCATTTTCACGGGGCAAAGGTACGGCGGGTACGGGTTTGGGAGGTGGAGGCAGGATTCGCTGAAGGATTGAAATCAAAAGCCCGCGCCAACCGGTTTGTCATCCGGAGCGCCGCGAAGAGCCTTCTCACCTTGCCACGAGTCGCCCGACCGCAAAAAGGGGCTGCGCGGCGCGCCGGATGACTCCTCCGTTCCTTCACCAATCCGCTCACCCACCAATTCACCACCCCACCACCTGATGAAAACCCGCCAACTGGGCCGCTCCGGCCTCACCGTATCGGCCCTGGGCCTGGGCTGCATGGGCATGTCCGACTTCTACGGCCGGCAGGACGATGCCGAAAGCACCCGCACCCTGCACCGCGCCCTCGACCTGGGCGTCACCTTCTTCGACACGGCCGACATGTACGGCCCTTTTAAAAACGAAGAGCTGCTGGGCCGCGCCTTCAAAGACAAGCGCGCCGGCGTGGTGCTGGCCACCAAGTTCGGCATCGAGCGCGACCCCAACGACCCCAGCCGGCGCGGCATCAACGGCCGCCCCGAATACGTGAAGGCCGCCTGCGAAGCCAGCCTCAGGCGCCTCGGCACCGACCACATCGACCTCTACTACCAGCACCGCGTCGACCCCAACACGCCCATCGAGGAAACCGTGGGCGCCATGAGCCGCCTGGTGGAAGAAGGCAAAGTGCGCTTCCTGGGCCTGAGCGAAGCCGCGCCGGCCACCGTGCGCCGGGCCGTGGCCATCCACCCCATTGCCGCCCTCCAAACCGAATACTCGCTCTGGAGCCGCGAGCCCGAAGACGAGATTCTGCCCACCATCCGGGAACTGGGCGTGGGCTTCGTGCCGTACTCGCCGCTGGGCCGGGGATTTTTGACGGGCCAAATCAAGAAATTCGAAGATTTAGCTGAGGACGACTACCGCCGCCACACGCCCCGCTTCCAGGGCGAAAACTTCCAGAAAAACCTCGATTTGGTGGCCCGCATCAACGACCTGGCGCAGCAGAAAGAATGCACCGCCGGCCAGCTGGCCCTGGCCTGGGTGCTGGCTCAGGGCAACGACGTGGTACCCATTCCCGGCACCAAGCGGGTTTCATATTTGGAGGAGAATTTGGGCGCTTTGGAAGTCGAGTTGACCAGGGATGAGCTGGCCCAGCTGGATGAGATTGCGCCGAAGGGCGCGACGGCCGGCTCGCGCTACCCAGCGGCGATGATGGGGAGCGTGAACGGGTGATACGCTTCGCTTAATGAAGAATTAAGAATGAGGAATGAAGAATTAGCAATCAGGGCCGACATTCCTCATTCCTCATTAAGCAGCGCGTTAGCTCGGCAGCAAATCAATCCAGCCGTCTTCGCTCACCACCACGGCCAGCACGGGGTATTTGCTGCTGTGCACGTAGCGCAGGGCCCCGTTGTAGCGCGAGCCGCGCGAAGAATCGCCTTTTTCAGTGGCCAGCCCGTCGAGGATGACGCCGATGGCGTGGCACATGGCGTTGGGCTCGATGAGCACGGCCCCGTCGATGTTGGTGACGAGGCGCAGCACCGAGGGCGTCATGATGCGCGGCACCACCCGGAAGCTCTGGCGGGTGAGGCGCTTGGCTTCCTGGGCCGCGCCGGTGGTGATGACCAGAATGGTGCCGTTGGGCTGGCGGGTGGCCTGCTGGGCCAGGTCCCAGAGGTAGTCGATGCTGTCGTGGTCGAGGGCGGGGAAGACGATGCGCAGGATGCGGGCAAAGTTGTCGGCGGCCACGCGGCCCTGGGGCAGGCGCGGGGTGTTGCTCACCACGCGCATCAGCACGTTGCCGGCGTGGCTCATCTCCCAGCTGTAGTGGTTGGTGAAGTGCACCGTCACGAGCGGCTCATACTGCGCGTCGTTTTCGGGCACGAGCTGGCCCAAGCCGAAGACGTGGGAGGCATCCGAAATCAGGGCGGTGTGGCCCTCGCTCAGCTCCAGCAGCTTGCGAATGGAGCGGTGGTCGCGCATGGGCACCGGCGTTTCGAGGGTGAGCACGGGCACCACGGCGGGGTGCTGGCGGCGGCACACCAGCATGGTGCCAATGCCTTCGTCGCCCTCGTGGCGCAGGGCGGCCACGCCGTTGCAGGCATCGTAGAGGCCGTGGGTGCCGGCCGGAGCCACGCGCAGCATGAGGCGGCGGCCGGCCGAGCGCAGCAGCTCGTTGTAGTCGCGGTCGAGCACGGGCTGGTCGTTGTCGGCGGTGTCGGCTTCGCGCAGGGCGCGGGTGCAGTCGTGCAGAAACTCCAGCACCGCCGCGTGGGGCAGGTTGGCGGGCCGGCCGCTGCCAGGCTTGGGCAGGGCGTAGTAGTTGTCGTAGCAGTCGGAAGCCAGCTGCAGCACCACCGTCACGAGGTAGCCCTGCAGGCTCACGGGCGTGGAGCAGAACGAGCGCCGGTTTTCGTGGCGGCTGGTGGTGAGGGTGTTGAGCGTGGTTTCGGTGGCCTGGCACACCAGCTCGTACCAGTGCTGCTTCTCGAACCGGTCGTGGTCGTTGGGGTGCAGGTGGTACACCGAATCCTGGGGGCCCTTGTCCTGCTCCAGAATAGCGGCGTGGGCCTTGATGTTTCGAAAATCGGCGGGGGAGTAGCGCAGCATGGCGGGCTCCAGCACCACGGCGTCGGGCTCGTCGGTTTCTTTGGCCGACGCCAGGCCCAGCAGAAAGACTTCGGGCCGCAGGCTGCGGTCGAGCAGGTTAAAAACGCCCTCGGCAAAGAGCTGGGCAGATACGCGAAACAGGCTTTGGTGCTCCCACATGGGCAAAATTCGGAACGGCCGGACCCCGCTGCGGGCCCGACTTCAGGCCGAACTACGCAAAAAACGGCCGGATAGTGGTATAGCAAAACAAATTTCCTTCGCCGCCGCTTCCAGCATTTCTACCAAAGCCGTATCTTCGGACGGCCACCGCCGGCCTTAGCAGCCTCTCCTTCACCCCACCAACCCGCGCAAGCCTATGTTCTTCCTCGACATGCTTTTTATGGTGGCGGTGTCCATCTCCTTTATTCCGATTCTGACCGGCTACTGCGCCCAGACGCGCGGCCGCTCGTTCTGGCTGTGGTTTGCGCTGGGCTGGCTGCTGCCGCTGGCCTCGTTCTTCCTGCTCTTCGCCCTCATCGCCCGCGACGAGCTGAACCCCAGCCGCCGCCTGCTGGCCGAAGCCCGCCAGATTCTGCGCGAAGCCGAGGAAAAAGCCAAGGCAGAATCGTCGAAAAGCCGGGGGTAGCATTGTGCGGCCGGGAAGCCTCACCCCCCCCGGCCCCCCTCTCCCGCGGAGCGGGGCACCGGAAATGCCCCACCCAAAGGAAATCGTTCGAAAATCGTCAGGCTCCCCCTCTCCGCAGGAGAGGGGGCCGGGGGGTGAGGTGAACCCGTCTGCGGTAACTTCACGGCCCAATCTTGGTTTCCTGCGCATGATTCGCTTTCTCCGCCCCGTCGCCGCCCTCACGGCATTCTTCCTTCTTCATTCCTCATTCCTCATTGAAACGACGAAGGCGCAGACGCCGAAGTCGTACACTTCCTCCGAAATCCTGCTAGGCCTCAAGAAGCTCAACGTCCTCGGCTCGGTGATGTACCTCGCCGCCCACCCCGACGACGAAAACACCCGCCTCATCGCCTACATGGCCAACGAGCGCCTGCTCGAAACCAGCTACCTGAGCTGCACCCGCGGCGACGGCGGCCAGAACCTCATCGGCCCCGAGCTGCGCGAAGGCCTCGGCGTGATTCGCACGCAGGAACTGCTCGCGGCCCGGCGCCTCGACGGCGGCCGGCAGTTCTTCACCCGCGCCAACGACTTCGGCTTCTCCAAAACCTCCGACGAAACCTTTCGCATCTGGGACAAGGAGCAGGTGCTCGCCGACATGGTGTGGGTCATCCGCCAGCGCCGGCCCGACGTGCTCATCACCCGCTTCCCGCCCGATGCCCGCGCCGGCCACGGCCACCACCAGGCCAGCGCCATCCTCGCCGCCGAAGCCTTCGACGCCGCCGGCGACCCCAAGCGCTTCCCCGAACAGCTGCAATACGTGCAAGCCTGGCAGCCCAAGCGCCTACTCTGGAACACCGGCAGCTTCTTCGTGAAGCCCGGCGAAAACATGGACGGCTACCTCAAGCTCGACGCCGGCGGCTACAACCCCCTGCTGGGCCAGAGCTACGGCGAAATCGCGGCCCGCAGCCGCAGCAACCACCGCAGCCAGGGCTTCGGCTCGGCCGCCCAGCGGGGCGAGGCGCTGGAGTATTTCCAGCCCGTGAAAGGCTCCACAGCCACCAAAGACCTGTTCGAAGGCGTGGACCAGACCTGGAGCCGGGTGCCCGGCGGCGCGGCCGTGGGCAAGCTCATCGAGGAGGTGATTCGCAAGTACGACCCGAGCAACCCCAGCGCCAGCGTGGCGGGGCTGCTGAAGGTGCGGGAGCAGATGTACGCTTCTTATCAGAAGCTAGGTGAATCATATACGAGCAAGGAGATGCCTAATGAAGCAATTCGTGACCAAGCCGTAGGTGAAATAAGGAAAGCCCAGTTTTGGGTACAGAACAAGGTTGGTCAGGTTGATGAATTACTTAAGGCATGTTTAGGAATGCACTTGGAAGCCACGACTTCTTTAGTTTCTGTTGCGCCGGGAGAGAAAGTTGAGATTTCGACCGAAGCCTTTCAACTGCCTTCATCGAATGTCTTTCCACAGCGAGTTTATCTAACTCCTAGCAGTGGCGATACAGTCAACTATCCTCCTCTATTGAAAGGAAGCCAATACACTGGTTCAGGACGAAGCAAGCTCAATTTCACTGCTCCAGCTACTCTAGCTTCTAGTGCACCATATTGGTTGCGTGAGAAACAGACAGTGGGTATGTACCGGGTTGATGAACAACTGTTGCGAGGAAAACCAGAAAATGAATCTGCGCTAACTGCTCATTACACTTTCAAGTATCGGTACACTGTGTCCGATGCCAAGAAACGTGAGAAGGAAATGCAAGGGACAATTGATTATGAAGTCCCCGTCCAATACAAGCACACCGACCCCGTGCTGGGCGAATTATACCAGCCGCTGGCCGTGGTGCCGCCCGTGCTGGTGAACCTGCCGCCCGCCCGTTCCTACGTCTTCGCCGATGCCCAGCCCAAGACGGTGCCCGTCACGCTGCGGGCCGGGCGCGCCGGGGTGAGCGGCCGCCTGGCCCTGGCCCTGCCCGCCGGCTGGCAGTGCGCGCCCGCCACCGCCGACTTCGTCCTCGCCGCCAAAGACGAGGAGCTGACCGTCAACTTCCAGGTGCAGCCCCTGGCCGGCGCCGCGCCCGGCCGCACCGAACTGCGCGCCACCGCCACCGTGGCCGGCCAGGCCTACGCCCGCGGCATCCAGCAGATTGAGTACCCGCACATCCCCACGCAGTTCCTCTTCCCCGAAGCCGTGGCCCCGCTGGTGAAGCTCGACCTGAAGCGGCGCGGCCAGCACGTGGCCTACCTGATGGGTGCCGGCGACGAAGTGCCCGACGCCCTGCGCCAAATCGGCTACAACGTGACCCTGCTCAAGCCCGAGGAAATCACCACCGCCCGCCTCAAGGAATTCGACGCGCTAGTCGTGGGCATCCGCGCCTACAACACGGTCGACGCCCTTAAAACCAAGCAGCCCGAAATCCTCAAATACATCGAACAGGGCGGCAACGTAGTGGTGCAATACGTGGTGAACCGCGGCACCGTGATGCCCGAAATCGGCCCCTACCCGATGACCATGTCCGCCGACCGCGTGACCGTGGAAGATGCCCCCGTCACGCTGACGAAACATCAGCTGCTGGCTGCGCCGAACAAGATTACGGCGGAAGATTTCAAAGGCTGGGTGCAGGAGCAGGGTCTCTACTACCCTTCGAAATGGGACCCGAAATACCAGACCGTCATTTCCAGCAGCGACCCGGGCGAGTCGGCGAAGGAAAGCGCCATTCTGGTGACGGACTACGGCAAGGGCCACTACATCTACACCGGCTTGTCGCTCTTCCGGGAACTGCCGGCCGGTGTGCCGGGCGCGTATCGGATTATCACGAACATGATTTCCTACGGGAAGGAGCCGGCGCAATAACGTCTGCCTCACGCTGAAACCTCACCCCCGACCCCTCTCCATGGGGAGAGGGGAGCCACGGCAGCCGCTTATTTGCTTTCCGGAAAGCCGCTTTCGCTGATTCCGATTTTACCTTGCAGGTCGTTTGCGCTCACGGTGCAGGCGACCTGTTTCGTTTTGAATTAACCCTCTTGTTCCGCGCCACCGTAGCTCCCCCTCTCCACCGGAGAGGGGGCCGGGGGGTGAGGCGAACGTCTTCACATGCTCACAGTAGAAAAAATCGGCGGCACCTCCATGACCGCCTTCGCCGACGTCCTCGACAACATCATCTTCCACGGCCGCGAAGGCGCGGCCCTGTACAACCGCATTTTCGTGGTGTCGGCCTACGCCAACGTCACCAACTGGCTGCTGGAGAATAAGAAAACCGGCGCGCCCGGCGTGTACCACCACATCACGCAGGGCCAGGATTTCCAGGTTTCGCTGCAGGACGTGGCCGCCAAGCTGAAGGAGCTAAACAAGAACTACGAGTCGCTGGGCCTGGATTTGGCCGCGGCCGATGCCTTCATTCAGCAGCGCATCGACCAGGCCCAGGTGTACCTCGAAAGCCTGGTGAACGTACTGGCCTCGGGCTACGTGAACAGCGTGAACATTCTGCAGGCCGCCCGCGAGATTCTGGCCTCGATAGGGGAGGCGCACTCGGCCTTCAACTCCGTCAACATCCTCAAAAACCGGGGCACCCACGCCACCCTCATCGACCTCAGCGGCTTCGACGACGCGCAGGCCCTCACCATTGATGAGCGCATTGCCAACGCCTTCGCCGACGTGGATTTCCGGCGCACCATCTGCATCGCCACCGGCTACACCAAGGGCACCGAGGGCATCATGCGGGAGTTTGATAGGGGGTATTCTGAAGTCACCTTCAGCAAGATTGCCGTGGCCGTGCGGCCGCAGGAGGCCATTATTCACAAGGAATACCACCTCAGCTCGGCCGACCCCAACCTGGTGGGCGTGGACCAGTGCCACCCCATCGGCTTCACCAACTACGACGTGGCCGACCAGCTCGCCGACGTGGGCATGGAGGCCATTCACCCCAAAGCCTCGAAGCCGCTGGAGATAAACGCCATCGACCTGCGCATCAAAAACACCTTCGAGCCCGACCACCCCGGCACGCTCATCACCCGCGACTACGTGGCCAAAACCAAGCACATCGAAGTCATCACGGGCACCGAAAAAGTCGTCATCATCGACATTCACGACCCGCTGATGGTGGGCGCGGCCGGCTTCGACCTGCACCTGATGCAGGTGTTCTACGACCTCGGGGTGAGCTACATTTTCAAAGCCACCAGCGCCAACAGCATCTCGCTGCTCATCTGGGAAAAAGACCTCAAGCCGCAGCTCGTGGCTGCCCTCGAAGCCAAGTACGAGAACGTGACCGTGCAAACCGCCGCCCTGGTCTGCCTCATCGGTTCCAACATCGACGAGCCCGGCCTGCTGGCCCGCGCCGCCAAAGCCCTGGCCGACTCGGGCATCAACATCCGCAGCGCCGGCTTTGCGCTGCGTAAGGTGAACATCCAGTTCATCGTGGGCCGGGAGGATTACCGCACGGCCATCATCGCCCTGAACCAGGCGCTGGGGTAGCACAGTAGCGCGGACTTTTAGTCCGCGACGCCAAGGTTGCCAGAACTTGTTTGCGCCGCCTTCGTTTGGATTCGCGGACTAAAAGTCCGCGCTACTGCCCATGACGCTCCGCCAGTTCCTTGTCTTCACGGCCCTGACGCTACCGGCCTGCGCCCTGCTGATTTTATTTTTCGACCAGCCGCTGGCCCAGTTCATCCACGCACATTTCACCTGGGCGGCCCCATTTTTCGCCAGCCTCACTGCCGGGGCCGATGCCGCGCATGAGTTCCTGATGCAGCACATTGCTGGCCTGCCCATCATCTTCCTGGCGCTGGGGCTGGCCTTCGCCATCGGCCGCTACGGCCTCAAAAAGCGCGGTGCCACCATCTTCCTCATCCTGCTGCTCACCCACGAGTTCAGCATGGTGCTGGCCAAGGTGATGAAAGGCGCCGTGCACCGCTTCCGGCCCGAAGTGCAGTTCAAAGTGGGATATGCCGGCACCGGCCTGTGGGCCACGGGGGCACATAATGACTCGTTTCCATCCTACCACACGGCCGTTTATTTCAGCCTGTTTCTGCCGCTGGCGGTGGCGTTTCCCAGGTATCGGGTGCCGCTGCTGGTGCTGCCGGGCCTCATTGGCCTGGGCCGGCTGGTGCTGGGCATGCACTACCTGAGCGACGTATGGTTTTCGCTGTGGCTGGTGGTGGCCCTCACGTTCCTGTTCGGCCTGCTGGACCGGCCGGTAGGGGCGGGGCCTGCCCCCGCCCGTCGTTGAACGATTCAACCGGGAGTCGTTCAACGACGGGCGGGGGCAGGCCCCGCCCCTACATTCCAACTCTGCCGGATTTTCGCCGTTCAGGCTTCTTTCGGCCTGTGCCAGCTTTCCCTTTGCATGATAAAATCCGCGTTACCCATCCGCGCCGTTCTGGTGCTGTTTACCTTCATTCAGCTGGCGGCCTGCTCGGCCACCAAGCCCGCTGCCAGCTCCAGGCTGGTGGTGCTGGGCCACGCCGGCTCCGGTTTCTTCACGCCCATCAGTCCGTTCAATTTCCGGCCGCCGAGCAGCTGGCGCGGCATCCGGCATGCCCTGCGCATCGGGGCCGATGGCGTGGAAATGGACCTGCAGCTCAGCCAGGATAGCGTGGTGATGCTCTACCACGACCCCCAGCTCGAAAATAGCAGCACCGGCCACGGCTGCGTGAGCCAGCACCCGGCCGCCGAGCTCACGCAGCTGCGCTACCACGGCGGCTTTCCCTACGATTTGTTTCAGAAGGAGCGGCCCGTGACGTTCGATACGGTGCTGGCCCGCTTCGGCCGCCGCCCCACGTTCCCCTTTATTCACCTCGACCTGCACGAGGACGACCCCTGCCGCCCTGCCGGCCACCAGCACGACCGCACCCCGCTGCTCATTCGCCAGATTGGCCGCAGCCTGCGCCGCTACCATGTGCCGCCCGCGCAGGTGCTGCTCATTACGCAGGAAGGCCCCACCGTGCGGCTGGCCCGCCAGCTGCTGCCGGCCGGCGTGCGCATCGGCCTCGAAATCGCCTCCGATGAGTTCGCCTTCGGCCTGAAGGTGGCCCGCACCGAGAAGGTGCACACCGTGGTGCTCGATGCCGACCGCGTGACGCCCGAGCAGGCCGCCCAGGCCCACGCCGCCGGCCTGAAAGTGGTGGTGTTCGGCGGCCGCTCGGGCAAGGACATCAAGCGCGTGCTGGCCACCCAGCCCGATGAGATTGAGGTCGATAACGTGAAGCGCCTGCTGATTCTGCAGGGCCGCAAGTAGCGCGAACTACCAAGTTCGCGCTACATTTAGTCCCAATGAAACCAACCGTCCTTCTCACTGCAGCGGTGCTTGCCTGGGCCGCTGCCCCAGCCCGTGCTCAGACTGCCTACCCGCTGCCCTCAGCGGCCGAAAAGCAGATGCTGGCCACCATTCTGGCCGATACATCCTACATCAGGCAGCATTTCACGAAGACGGAATATCAGATTCCGATGCGCGATGGCGTGAAGCTCTACACCATCGTGTACGCGCCGAAGGATGCCGACAAGGTGCGCTACCCCATCATGCTGAAGCGCACGCCGTATTCCATCGGGCCGTACGGGCCGGGCAAGTACCTGCTGCGCATCAGCCCCAGCAGCGCCATGCTGCACGAGGGCTACATCTTCGCGTTTCAGGACGTGCGGGGCAAATTCATGTCGGAAGGCACGTTTGAGGACGTGCGCCCGGCCCTGGAAAAGCACGCCACCAAAAAAGACATCGACGAAGGCACCGACACCTTCGATACCATCGAATTTCTGCTCAGGCACGGCCCGAAAAACAACGGCCGCGTAGGCCAGTGGGGCATTTCCTACCCCGGCTTCTACACCACCATGGGCCTGCTCAGCCGCCACCCGGCCCTGAAAGCGGCCAGCCCGCAGGCACCCGTTACGGACTGGTTCTGGGACGATGACCACCACAACGGCGCATTTTTCCTCACGGGCGTGAGCTTCTGGGCCGGTTTTGGCCAGCCCCGGCCGCAGCCCACCGCCGCGTACCCCAAGGAGTTGCAGCTGGGCACCCCCGACGGCTACGACTATTACTACCGCCTCGGCCCGCTCAAAAACGTGAATGCCCAGCTCTTTCACGGCCAGGTGAAGCACTGGAACGACCTCGTGGCGCATCCCAACTACGACGCTTTCTGGCAGGCCCGCAACCCCCGCCCGCACCTGCGCAATATCAAAACCGCCGTGCTCACCGTGGGCGGCTTCAACGATGCCGAGGACCTGTTCGGCGCTCTGCACACCTACCAGGCGCTGGAGCAGCAAAACCCCGGCCTCTCCAACCGCCTCGTGATGGGGCCCTGGGTGCACGGCGGCTGGGCCAACACCACCGGCGAGCAGGTGGGCAACGTGGGCTACGGCGCGGCCACGTCCATGTGGTATCAGGAAAACGTGGAAGCCCCGTTCTTCAAATCCTACCTGAAAGACGACAAGCCCACGGCCGTCGCGAAGCTGCCCGAAGCCACCGTCTTCGAAAGCGGCACCAACCAGTGGCGCCAGTTCGACGCCTGGCCACCCAGGCAGGCCCAGGCCAGAACGCTCTACTTCCGCCAGGCCGGCGGCCTCAGCTTCAGCCCGCCTACCGAGGGCACCAATGAGCGCCGCCGCCCCGAAGTCAACTTCGAGTTCGACCAGTTTCTGAGCGACCCGGCCCATCCCGTGCCCTACACCGAAGCCACCGCCCCGGCCATGACCCGTGAGTACATGACCGACGACCAGCGCTTCGCCAGCCGCCGTCCCGACGTGCTCACCTACCAAACCGACGTCCTCACCGCCCCGCTCACCCTGGCCGGCCCCATCGAGGTGATGCTGCAAGTGGCCACCACCGGCTCGGATGCCGACTGGGTCGTGAAAATCATCGACGTGTACCCCGACAGCGCCCGCGACAACCCGCGCAACGCGCCCGGCGCCCACCTGGGCGGCTACCAGCAGCTGGTGCGGTCCGAGGTGATGCGCGGCCGCTTCCGCAACAGTTTCAGCAAGCCCGAGCCCTTCACGCCCGGCCAGATTACCGCCGTGCCCTTCACCGTGCAGGACCTCATGCACACCTTCCGGCCCGGCCACCGCCTCATGGTGCAGGTGCAAAGCACCTGGTTTCCGCTCGTGGACCGGAACCCGCAGAAATACGTCGACAACATCTTTGAGGCCAACGAAAGCGACTTCCAGCCCGCCACACATCGCCTCTACCACACGCCGGAAAAGGCCTCGCAGCTGGTGCTAAAAGTGCTGCCCTAACTGCGTCACCTCACCCCCGGCCCCTCTCCCGCGGAGAGGGGAGCCACGGCGGCGCGGAAACAGAATTAACTGCAAACAAAAAGCCCCGATTCCGTCAGGAATCGGGGCTTTGCTTTTAAACTCGTCAGGCTCCCCTCTCCGCGGGAGAGGGGCCGGGGGTGAGGTACCAGCGTCAGGACTTATTTGCCCATCTTCTTCGCTTCGGCAATCAGCTCCTCGTCCATCTTCACGTAGTCGCCGTTGGGCGGCGTGGCGGCTAGGGCCGCTTTCTTCGACGCCTCGGCGGCTGTCATGGCGCCTTTGTAATCCTTCATTTTCAGGCGGATTTTGGCTTCGGTGTTCAGGTTCCAGTACTTGGTGGGCTCGGCGGCGTTGGCCTTTTCCATCCAGGTTAGGGCCTGCTTCAGGTCCTTGTTGCTGTCGTAGTAATACACGGCCGCGGCGGCCAGGTCGCCGGGCGCAGGCGCGGCGGCTTTGATGACTTTCTCGTCAATCTGGGCCATCACCTTGCTCTCCACATCGGCCGTGATTTTAAACTTGGCGCCGGTGTTTTCCCAGGCCATGTCCACGTTGGCGGTGGCGGGCGTCAGGTCGGTGAAGGCGATGGTGAAGGTTTCGACCTTGGCGGGCAGCTTGTAGGGCTTGATGGTGAAGCGGGCCACGTCCTGGTCTTCCTTGAAGCCTTCTACGTCAGCGCCTTGCTTGAGGCTTTTGTTCAGCACCACGGTCCACTCGCCGGGCCGCGGAATGGTGTAGATGCCGTACTCGCCGGCCGGCACCTTCTTGCCCTCAATGGTCACATCGTCGGAAAACTTGATGCTGGTGGTGGCATTGGCGCCGGTGCGCCAGCGCTTGCCATTCGGTACCAGCGAGTTGTCGCTGCCGAAGATGCTGCGGCCCTTGGCGCTGGGGCGCGAGTACATAATGGTCACATCCGTCAGGCCCACGCGCTGCGTGATGGTGCTCTGCGGGCTGGCGGCGGGCGTCTTGATTTGGGCGTGGGCGGCCGGGGCGGCCAGGAAGGTAGCGGCCGTCACAACAGCGGCGGAGAAACTCAGGAAGTGCTTGCTCATCAGTAAGAGAAAGGGTGAGGGAGTGTTGTTGTCGGGTTAAAAATACGAAACCCGCACTTGGGGCGCGGGTTTTGAGGATTTACAATTTGTGAGTCAGTTGGAATCGAGCCTTACCAAATCTGATTCTGATATTCAAAACGACTAAATCCATTCGCTTGAAGGGCGTCTACCAAGTGCATCATTCTGCCAGTTTTCATTTCAGTGTCACATCTGAAGGAAATAACGATTGACCGCTGATAAGCGCATTGTGCGTAGTCTCGGGCTGCCAGAATACATTCTATTAGCTGTGAGTCACAAAGAGGCTTAAATTTAGCTAGCTCAGCTAGTTGATTGCGGCGGTTGTAGGGCAGTGACAAAAGCTGAGGTAGTTGTTCAACCGCTACAGCCAGAAATGGAAGAGACTTTAATTCAGTTGATTCTGAAGTACGGAAAGCAATGCCATGCTTTGCTACCACGTTTTGGATAGCCGCAGTTTGTATCTCATTGCTTGGCAATTCAAAAGAAAGATTGTTGTTTCGGTCTATGCTAATCACCGCGTAAATAGGTTCTGGCCCACACTGAATAGTTTGTGTAATTGGCAAATGGCTGTTGGGAACAAGGCCCATCTCAGTCATTTGAGTGCCATAGCGGAACAAAAAGAACAGAACCAATATCAGCAGACATCCCGCATATGCAGGCATAATCGGCAGGGAAATCTCACTCCTGCGACTTTTGCCTAAGGCATGTTTTGCTTGCGTAGAGTTCATAGCTGCAAATAATGACGGCCCTTGCTTCGCTAAGGCTAACGAAGCAAGGGCCGTAATCGTGTATGCTAAATCGAGTCTTACGTCAACTCAAACTGCAGTCGCAGCAGATTCGCGTACAGCCCGCCTTCGCGCTCGCTCAGCTCCTCGTGCGAGCCGGCTTCCACGATGCGGCCGCCGTCGATGACCAGGATTTTATCAACCTTCCGAATTGTCGAAAGGCGGTGGGCGATGATGAGGCTGGTGCGGTGCTGCATCAGCTCATCGAGGGCGCCCTGCACCAGCTTTTCGCTTTCGCTGTCGAGCGAGGACGTGGCTTCGTCGAGAATCAGGATGGCGGGGTTTTTCAGGATGGCGCGGGCAATGGCCACGCGCTGGCGCTGCCCGCCCGAGAGCTTGATGCCCCGGTCGCCCACCACCGTGTCCAGCGCTTCGGGGAAGGCCTGGATGAACTGCCAGGCGTTAGCCCGCTGGGCGGCTTCGATGATTTCGGCGTCGGAGGCGTCGGACTTGCCGTAGGCAATGTTCTCGCGGATGGTGCCGCCGAAGAGCAGTGTTTCCTGCGGCACGATGCCGATGTGGCGGCGCAGGGCCGTGAGGTCGTAGTCCTGCACGTCGTGCCCATCCACAATGATGCGGCCACCGCTGAGCGGATAAAACTGCATCAGCAGGCCGGCAATGGTGCTTTTGCCCGCGCCGCTGGGGCCCACGAGGGCAATTTTCTCGCCCGCCGCGATGTGGAAATCAATGTCCGACAGCACCGGCACGTCGGGCCGGGTGGGGTAGCGGAAGGCCACGTGCTCGTAGCGGATGTCGCCGTGAATACGAGCCGGGGCCAGCCCCACGGCGGGCTCAATGTGCGTGGGCTCGGGCGCTTCGTCCAGAATTTCGAGAATGCGCTCGGAGGCCCCCAGCGTGCTCTGCACCTTGCCGTAAATTTCGCCCAGCCCCGCCACCGAGGCCCCGATGAAAGCCGTGTAGATGATGAAGGCCGTAAGGTCGCCGATTTTGAGGTGGTTGGGGTCTGTCACGGGGGTGTGCACCAGCGTGGCCCCGCGCCACAGCACCAGAATGATGCCGCCGAACAGGCCAATAATCACAAACGACACGAAGGCGCCGCGGTACAAATTGCTTTGCAGCGCCGCCCGCACCACCTTGCTCAGCGAGGTATTGTAGCGGCCGGTTTCAAACTTTTCATTGGTGTAGGCCTTCACCGAATTGATGGCCTGCAGCGTTTCTTCCACAATGGTGTTGGTGTGGGCCAGCTCCTGCTGCACGGTCTTGGAGAGCGTCCGGATTTTGCGCCCAAACAGCCCCGCCGCCAGCACAATGGGCGGGAATGTCAGCAGCATAAACAGCGACAGTTTCCACGACACCACCATGATGAAGGCGATGCCGCCCACCAGCGTAAACACCTGCCGGAACAGCTCGGCCAGCGTCAGCGAAAACGAGTCCTGAATCTGGCCAACGTCGGACGTAATGCGCGAGGTGATGGCCCCCACGCGGTTTTTCTCATAAAATGGAATGGGCAACTGCACGAATTTGGCGTAGAGCGCCTGTCGGATATCGCGCACTGTGAACTCGCTCACCTGCGTGAAAAACCAGATGCGCCCAAACGAAAACAGCCCCTGCATCACCGTTACGAGAAACAGGCCCAAGGCCACGCGGTTGATATCAAGCGAGATACCACCGGGCAGCACCAGCGGCTCGCCGGTGGCCACGTTCACCAGCTTGCCCGATATCCACGGAAACGACATGGTGCTGAGGCTGCTGAGCACCAGCAGCACCATGCCCACGATGAATTTGGCGCGATAGGGCAGCACGTAGCGGAATATCCGCAGGCCGCGCTGGAGCGACTCTTTGCTTACTTTCGGTTTGGGCAGGTCGGCGGTGGCGTCGCTGCCGCTGGTATTTAGTCCACTTCTTGCCATCGGGCGGGGATAATTCGGCTAATAATAACGGGGCAAATACGCCCGGTAGGGGTGAGGAGCAGATGAAGGCTGGGTGAGTGGCTTGTGTCATCCTGAGCGCAGCGAAGGACCTTATCACTGGTGAACAGTTTGCAGTAAATCAACCGATGCAAACGTGATAAGGTCCTTCGCTCCGCTCAGGATGACAAACGATTTTTACTTCTCAACTTTCAACACCTCCCCGTTTGCAAACGGCACGGGCAGCTGAATCATCACCGGCACGGGCACGCCCTTGCGGGTGGCGGGCTGCCAGGCCGGCAGCTGCGCGGCGGCGCGAAGGGCTTCCGCATCGCACTCCGGCGAGAGCGATTGGGCTACTTTGAAGTCGCTCAGGGTGCCATCGACGCCCACGGTGGCCGTCAGCAGCACGTTGCCGGTAATCTTTTTGACGCGCGCGGCCTCCGGATATTTTACGTGCTGCTGAAAAAACACACCCAGCGCGGGCGCCCCGCCGGGGAAGGAGGGGGCTTTGTCGGGCCGGTTGGCGGCGCCGTGGGCCTGCACCTGCATGTGGCCGGATTTCAGCACGATGGGGGCTTTGGCCGGGGCCGTAGCGGGCGTGCCGGGCTGCTGGGCAAACGCCGCCGGAGCAGCCGCCAGCAGCAGGAGCGAGAAGAAAGGCTTGGTCATAGAAAGTTAAACCGTAGGTTCGGCGGTCAGGTTCACGGCCGGGCCGGGGCGCGAAATGGCCAGCAGGCCCAGATACACCAGCAAGCCATTGAGCAGCAGGATTTCGAAGCCGAACTTGTAGCCGTTCAGCCACTCCACGGAGTGCGACACGATGAGCAGCGTGAGCAGCACGGCAGCCGTGCAGGTGGGCAGCACCAGCCGGTCGCGCAGCTGGCGCTGGGTGAAAATACCGAAGGCGAACAGGCCCAGCAGCGGCCCGTAGGTGAAGCCGGCGGCTTTGTACACGGCATCAATCAGGCTCTGCTCGTTGAGGGCGCGGAAGATGAGGATGATGACGATGAGCACCACCGACCAGCCCAGGTGCGTGAGCTGGCGCACGCGGGCCTGCTGGGCCTCGGGGTATTGTTTGATGTTCAGAAAATCGATGCAGAACGAGGTGGTGAGCGAGGTCAGGGCCGAGTCGGCCGAGGCGTAGGTGACGGCGATGATGCCCAGGATGAAGATGATGCCCGCCGCCAGCGAGAACTGCGTGGTGGCCAGGAAGGGGAAAACCTTGTCGGTATCCAAGGTGCCGTTGAGCTTCTGGAGCGAGGTCAGCTGCTCCAGGTGCAGGCCCCGGGCGGCGGCGTACTGGTACATGAGCACGCCCAGCGTGAGAAACAGAATGTTGACGCACACGATGACCGGCGTGAACCAGAACAGGTTCTTCTGCGCCTCGCCGAGGCTGCGGCAGCTCAGGTTTTTCTGCATCAAATCCTGGTCGAGCCCGGTCATCACGATGGTGATGAACATGCCGGAGGCGAACTGCTTCCAGAAGAATTTATCGTCCCGAAAATCCGAGAAATAGACCTGCGACATGTGGCTTTCGCGCACCGAGCTCACCAGCTTGCCGAAGGAATAATTCAGCGCATCCGACATGAAGTAGATGCTCAGGGCCACGCAGCTCAGCATGGCCAGCGTTTGGAAAGTATCGGTCCAGAGAATGGTTTTGAGCCCGCCCTTGAAGGTGTAGAGGTAGATGAAGAAGATGCTCACCATCACCGTCACGGCAAACGGTACGCCCATCTTATCGAACACGGCCAGCTGCAGCACGCCCGCCACCAGGTACAGCCGCAGGGCCGAGCCCAGGGAGCGCGAAATCAGGAAATAAAGCGCTCCGGTCTTGTAGCTCCAGTAGCCAAAGCGCTGCTCCAGGTAGGAATAGATGCTCACCAGCCGCAGCCGGTAATACAGCGGCAGCAGCACGGTGCCAATCACGAAATACCCCGCCACAAAGCCCAGGGCCACGGCCAGGTAGCTCCAGCTTTTGCCGTACACGTTGCCCGGCACCGAGATGAAGGTGACGCCCGACAGCGAGGTGCCAATCATGGCAAACGCCACCATATACCACGGCGCATTGCGGTTGGCCACGAAAAAACTCTCACTCGTGGCGCCCCGCGACGTGAGCAGGGCAATGATGATGAGGACGACAAAGTAGCCCGCAACGAGGCTCAGAACTAGCGTTGGCGACATTCGGAAGGGTTGAGTGTTGAAGGTTGAGGGTTGATTGAGCTTACTGAGTTCCTCTCAATCCGAAATCAGGGTCAAAGCTACCCTCTAACGAGGCATTCCTCATTCAACCCTCAACATTCAAAACCCAAAACCTCCCTACTCCCAGTCCTGCCAGCGCATGATTTCGCCCACGGCGGGCGCGTGCAGCTTGCCGCGCAGCATGCCGCCGGCCGCCACTTCCGTTAGCTGGCGCAGGGGCTCGGAGGCGGGCTCGTCGGCCAGGGCGAAGGTGCCGTGGTGCATGGGCACCACGTGGCCGGCCCGCAGCACGTTCACGGCCTTGGCCGCTTCGTGGGGGTTGACGTGGCTCTGGGCCATCATGTAGGCCGGCTTGTAGGCCCCGATGGGCATCAGGGCAATATCGACGGGGCCGAAGCGGGCTTCAATCTGCTCGAAGTGGTCGGCGTAGGCGGTATCGCCGGCGAAGTAGATGAGCTTGTCATTGACCCGAAGCATGAAGCTGCCCCAGAGCACGCGGTTCAGGTCGGTGAGGCCGCGGCGGTGCCAGTGGGCGGCGGGCAGGTAGGTGATGTCGAGCGGCGAACCGGGCCCGAGGTCGTATTGCTGCCACCAGCCGGCTTCCTGCACCTGCAGGCCGGGGGCCATGCCGCGCAGCAGCGGCGCCATGCGCAGCGACGAGAGCACCTGCATCTGCGGGTTTTGCGCGGCTAGGAGCTTGATGGATTTCTCGTCCAGGTGGTCGCGGTGGCCGTGCGAGAGCAGCAGGTAGTCGAGGCTGCGAATGGCCTCGGGCGGGCAGGGGAGGGCGTGGCGGTGACGCAGGCCGATGGAGCTGAACAGCACCGGGTCAAACAGCAGCGACACGCCCGCCGCCCGCAGCAGAAAGCAGGAGTGGCCCAGCCACACCAGCATGTCCTCGGTGGCCGAAAACGCGGCCGTGCAGTCCACCACTTCCGGGGCCCAGGTGTCGCGCTTTTTCTCTTCCTTCTGCGGATTGGTCGAGAGCTGCCACTTCAGCACGTTGGCAAAGCTGGGTTCGAATAAGTCTTCGCCGTTGGCGAATTCCTGGCCGAAAAGCTTGTTGCCGGGGTAGCCGGGCTTCACGGTGGGCAGCGCTTCGTTGCGGAGGTAGGAAATGCGTTGGGCCATCGGGCGAAAATCTGAGGAGCTTGGGGAGCCAAAGAAACGGGCTGGCCGGGCAAGTGTTTTGAGTAGGGTGCGGGGCTTGCCCCCGTCCGTCGTTGCACGAATTACGCATCAGTTGTTCAACGGCGGGCGGGGGCAAGCCCCGCACCCTACAAAAACGCCCCGCCGATTTTCGGCGGGGCGTTTTCATTCGCTGGAAATAAGCGGCTAATTGGGCAGCGTGAGCAGGTAGCCGATGGTGAAGTTGGCGTCCCAGTCAAACACGAACTGCTTGCAGCCGGTGGCCTGGGCAATGGCTTTGTAGATGTTGAGGCCGGCCTTCGACTTGGCGTTGTCGAGCTGGTAGGCGCCGGGCGCGTCGAGCACCGTGAAACGCTCCTTGCCGTTGCGCACCTTCTTGGCCATCTCAAACGGCACCCCGCCGATGATGAAGCAGGTGCCGCGCAGGTCGGCCGGCACCTGGTTGGCTTTCTCTTTCACCTCGGCGGCCACCACGTCATCGGAGGTGCCCTTCTCGAAGTATTTAGCGCCGAAGGTCTCCACCGACTTCGGCGTATTGCCATCGAGCCACGAAATTTTGGTGTTGCCCGAGCCAATGTCGGCCACGAAAGCGCGGTCGGCAAACGAGGCCGGCAGCACCGAGCGCAGGCCCAGGATGCCTTCCTTCTCGGGCGTCACGGTGTTCACCACGTAGCCCAGGCCCTTCAGCACCTTGATGATTTTGGCCGTGCCTTCGGCCTTCAGCGCGCCGGAGCTCACCACGAAATGAATGTCGCGCCCGCCCACGCCAAAATCCAGCATCTGGCCGATGTAGGCCTTCAGGCCCTTGCGGATGTCGTCGTCCGAGGCCATGTTTTCCATCACCAGGCTGTTGCCGAAATCGGCTTTTTCCAGCTTCCAGGTGCGTTGCGGGTCGATGCGGACGATGAACGAGTTGAAGCCGCTGGCCCCCAGCTCCACCACGCCCTTCAGCTTGCCGTTCACCGGCTCGGGCGCGGTGTAGGTAAAGGCCGGCTTGGCACCCGCCGCCGCCGGGCTTTGAGTCGAAGCGGTTGAGCTGCTGGTGGTATCCGCCACCGGGTCGATGGCCGAGCGGGACGACTGGGCCGTCTGGGCCAGCTCGGGGTTGCTGGCCGTGAAGCGGCGGATGCCGAAATACAGGCCAATGAGAATGATGGCCGCGATGATGGCCTTGCTCGCAAAGGTGAGGCGCATGAAAAAAGGGGTAAGGTGAAGTAGGAAAAGACTTAGGGTCAGGGGTTAGTCCAGCAGCTTGCCATACGCGTCATCGGTAGCCTGCCGGGTGGCGGCCACGTTCATGCGTACCGGCGGCTCATTGTCCATAATGGCGTTGAACTCGCCCTTCTGGTATTTGTCGAGCAGGCGCTGGCCCTTCTCGCTCATCACGCCGTTCTGGATGTCCATCTCCTTCACGAACTCCTGCGAGTAGCGCATGGCCTGCTTAATCTGGCCCAGCTGCTGGGCCATGTCCTCGGCCACGCGGTCGGTGGCCAGGTCGAAGAAATACTTCTTGTCGGGGTCGCCGCGCAGGATGTTCATGGCCGCGCGCATGCCCGAGCTGGTGCGTTTCACCAGCGCGTACTCGTCCTTCAGCAGGTTGACCTTGAACTTGCTGTTGTCAATCTGCCGCAGGGCCGCTTTCAGAATCTGGCGCATCACCAGGCTCACGTTGGCCGTGGTGGTGGCCATGGGCTGCAGGCGGCGGTTGTAGTCTTCGAGCTGGGCGGCGCGCATGGCGTAGCTCTCGGCACTGTCCTTCTCGCCCTGGCGGGTGGCCGCGGACGCCAGGGCCAGGTATTCCTTCATCTGCGCCTCGTTGGCGGCCAGCTTGCGCTTCACCAGCTCGTGCGCGCCTTCGATGTTGGTCACCTCGGCGTCCATCTTGCGGGCCTCCTTCTCGGTGTTCGAGATGTAGTCCTCCATGATGCCGATGGGGTCGGTATTCACAAAAATGCTGGCCGCCGTGCGGAAAATGCGCTGCCCCAGGTACCACAGGCCCGCCTGAATCCGCTTGTTGGTGGCCAGCAGAAACAGCACGAACAGCACCCCCAGGCCAATGCCCAGCTTCACGGTATCGAAAATGATGTCAATCAGATAGGGCAGAATCTGGCCCCAGTAGTACACGCCCGCGCCCACCAGCGCGGCCACGAAAACCCAGCCCGCTACTTTCTCGGGTTTTTGCCAGGAGGGCAGGCCATCGGCCGGCGACGGCGGCCCTAATAAGGGAGTATTCATGGTGCAGAAAAAGGGGAAAGGAAACGTTATTTGGTGGCCGTCAGAAAGGTTTCGGCAGCTTTGTGATGGGCGCGCAGGTCGGCCATGGCGGCGGCGTTGGCCAGCTCGTAGCTCGTCAGGGCCGACTGCGTTTTCTGGCGCTCTTCGGCCAGCTGCTGCTGCGTTTGCTGCAGCTGCTGCTGCTTGGCCTGGAGCTGTTTGGTGAGCTCAGCCAGCTCGTCGGACAGCTTTTTTTCCTGCGCTGCCAGCTGCACCACGGCGCTGGGCGCGGCCCCGGGCAGGCTGGCTTCGCCCATTTTTTCGCGGTGGCGGGCCAGCACTTTTTCGCGGTCCGCCAGCAGGGTTTGCTCAAACTGCGTGGCCGAATTCAGCAGCGCCGGCACCGTGCCGCCGTTCACCGCCGAGAAGGCATTGAAGGCCGTTTGGTAGAGCAGGGGGCCGCTCATGCCGGCAGCGGCCATGCTCTTCACCATCTTCATGTAGGCGCCAAAGTCCTTGCCATCGCCGGCCAGCAGGCCCGCAATGTGGTCGAGGTGGCGCTGTTCCGGCTGGTTCACGGCCGCGCCGGTGGGCTGAGCCGGCGCGGCGCCCGGGGCCGCCGGAGCGGTAGCGCCAAACTGGGCCGTAGGCGGCGTGGCCGGTGCCGCCGGCTTGTCTTCCGGCTCGATGAAAAAATCCTTGGCGGCGTTGGTGAGCTTATCGAAAATTTCCATGGGAAGAAGGAGTGTGGGAAACGATGAAGCGGTTCGGGAATCCAAAAAAAGGGTGGCCCGGGCTTGCGACAGTCTTTATCGCACCGGGCCCCTTTTCATTACGGGCAGCTGTTTCGCCGGTAAAGATGACGCTTTTTAAGAATTCAACTATAGCGGCTCGCCCGGCATCGGCTGCTTTGCGCGTGCCCAGACCCGAAAAAGCCCCGCCAGGCCGGCCGCAAGCTGCGGTACCGGCCCGGCGGGGCCCTCCGAAATCAGACCGAACGCGCCTAGTTGGAGGCCTGGCTGGCCAGCCAGGCTTCGCGCAGCGCTTTCTGGGCCGGCGACAGCGTCATCTTCTCCACCGCTTCCACGGGCTTCACGCCCACGTTGGGGTCTTCGGCCAGAATGAGCTGGGTGGTGCGCTCCACGCCGCCCCGGGTTTTCACCTTCACAAACACCACGTCGCTGGGCGAGTGCTTGTGCAGCACGCCGTCGAGGTCGCCGGGGCTTTTCAATTCCTGCCCGTCGAGCACCACCAGCTGGTCGCCCCGGTCAATGCCGGCCTTGTACAGGCCCGAGCCAATCTGCGTATTGTTTGCCACCAGGCAGCGGCCTTCTTCGTCAAACTCCACCTGGTTCGACAGCGCCGCGCCGAGCGCCCGCGTCGGAATCACGGCCAGGCCGGCCACCAGCAGGTTTTCGCTGAAGCGCGGCTGCTCACGGCCGTAGATGTACTGCCGGAAAAAGCGGCTGGCAAACACGGTGTCCTTGCTCACCTCGCCCAGCACGCGCTGCAGGTCGCGGGTGGTGTAGGGCGCAGTAGGCGCGTAGCCGCTCTGCTTCTTGCCATACTGCAGCCACATGGCCTGCATGAACTTATCGAGCGAGGAGCGGTGGTGCTGGCGCAGCTGCAGGTCGAGCACCAGGGCAATGCCCGCGCCCTGGTCGTAGTACGACAAGTTGGTGTTCACCAGGTTCATCGGCGCGCTGCTGCCCGAGCGGTCGGTGAAGGCGGCCTGCCGGCTCATGTCGATGGCCGACGCGTAGCGGGCACCGGGGCTGTTCTGGCGCAGGTTCACCCAGCGGCTGATGTCGTCGAAGAATTCTTCGTCCTCAATCAGCTTGGCGCGGCGCAAAGCCAGGCGGCCGTAGTACTGCGTGAAACCCTCGGCAAACCAGAGGTTGTCGCTCATGTTCACGCGCTGGAAGTCGAAGGGCTCCAGGTCTTTCGGACGCAGGCGCTCCACGTTCCAGGCATGGAAAAACTCGTGGGCCACGGTGCCCAGGTTACGGATTTCGTCCTCGTCCTTGAGCGGGCGCGGGCTGGTGAGCGACGTGGAGTTGCGGTGCTCCATGCCGTCGCCGGTGGCCTGGCTCAGGTAGTCGGCAATGAAGGTGTAGCGGGCGAAATCGAACACCGGCATCTCGCCGAATACCGCCTTTTCCTCCTTCACCACCTTCTGGATTTTCTTGGCGTAGTTGTCCAGCTCCGCGTTCGAGCCCAGGTACAGCGCTGCCAGCTCAATGGTCTGGTCGCCTTCCTGCCAGCTGCGCACCTGCTGCGCCCCCAGCGAAACCGGGCTGTCCATGAGGTACTGCAGGTTGGGGGCCGTGAAAATGTTCTTATCAGCTCCCTGGCGCAGCTGCGTGGCCACTTTCCAGGTGGCCGGCAGGTCGTATTTGATTTCGGCGGCGCGCCCCTCCAGGCCGGTGGCGTAGCACAGCGCGGCCGGCCCGTTGAGGTGGGCGTGCTGCTGGTCGATGCCTACATACGTGCCGTCGGTCTGGTCGCCGTAAAGCGTGTAGCTGAAAATCACGGTGCCGTCGGCGGCAGGCGTCACGTCCCAGCCATACGGGTCGGGGCGGTTCAGCGGCAGCGGGTGGTTGGCGCCATCGGTGGCCACCACGTAGTACACGTTCTTAGAGAAGTCGTGCAGCGAGTAGCGCCCCGGCGAGCTGCGCGCCATGCGCACGTGCAGTGGCCCAGGCGGCAGCCCCGCGAAGGTGGCCGTCACCTTGGCCTCGTGGTGCACGGCGTTGGGAAAGGCAAAGGTGTAGCGCACGGCCGGGCCCGTGTCGGGCTTGGGCGGGGCCGGTGCTTTGGCCGCCGGGGCTGCCATTTCCGGGGCCGGGGCCGGTGTCCCGGCTGGGGCGGCGGGTGGCGCAGGCACGGGCGCCGGAGCCTTGCCTACCGGGGCCGCCGGCCGGGCCGGCACCACGGCTTTGGCCGGGGCCGGTTTGCCGGGTACTGGCTTGAGGGGAGCGGGTTTGAGAACCGGCTTAACCGGTACCGGGGCCTTCCCCACGGGTTTTGCTTTAACGGGGGCCTTGGCTTTGGCGGGGGCCGGCGGGGCCGTTTGGGCAGCGGCCTCCAAAGCGCCCAGGCTCAGGGCAAATAAAATAGTAGTAACGTGCTTCATGGACAGAAATAATAGGAAAACAAGGAATGCGGCAACGATGTCGAGTAGATACCGAGTGCAAAGTTGCGGAAAATTTACAATAGAATAAGCTACAATCTACTCTTAATGGCTCTTGATAATGATAAAATTATGTTTTAACTACGTACGGTGGTGTTGTTAAATATCAAGGGAACCACTCAACGGGCATATTCATGAAAAACAGCCCCTTCCACCGCGCCGCCGAAAAAAAGCCGGCGCCGGGCCGGGCGCATCCCCAGCCGGGCCAGGGCCGGGCGCAGCCGGGGCAGCTCCCGTGCCCGCAGGCCGGTGGTGAGGCGGAAAAAGAAGTACATGGCCGCCAGCAGCCAGCGCCGCCAGCCCCGGCGGGCGGGCCGGAAATCGGCCAGCAGCCAGGGCGCACCCGGCCGCAGGGCCGCGCGCAGCCGCGCCAGGGCACCGGCAATTTCCGGCAGAGGAATGCAGTCGAGCACGAAAAAGGTGATGATGGCATCAAAGCTTTCGCCGGCCCTCAGCGCCTCTTGCGTGCCGTGGCGGAAATCGACTTGTGCCGTGGCGGCCGGGCATTCGCGGGCCAGTCGGGCGCGGCTGCGGGCCAGCATCCGGGGCGAGGCCTCGAGGTAGAGCACCGTGGCAGCCGGCCGGCGGCGCAGCACTTCCGTGAGCACCCAGCCCGTGCCGCCGCCCAGAATGAGCACCTGCGGGGCTCCGGTGGGCAGGCCGTCCAGCGCCGCCCGTTGGGTATTGCGCAGCGCCGACCCGAAGACAAGGCCCGCCAGCAGGTCGTAGCACCACGCCACCCGGTCGT
Organism: Hymenobacter daeguensis; assembly: GCF_054780555.1. Lineage (NCBI taxonomy): Bacteria > Pseudomonadati > Bacteroidota > Cytophagia > Cytophagales > Hymenobacteraceae > Hymenobacter > Hymenobacter daeguensis. Next base: position 250,212 of record NZ_BAAGWC010000001.1, on the reverse strand, counting down.
AGCCGACGAGCGGTTCAGGCACTTTTCCGGCAAAAAAGGAGTCGTTTTGAGTCGTTGGCATTCAAAAAGCGGCGAAAAACAAAAAAAAATGACGCTACAAGTGGCTGAAAAACAATTGCCGGTAGCTTTTAGCCACGAATCCGGCAGAAAAATTTGGGATGCAAAGTTGCGCCGCTACAATTCGAAGCTGTATCTTTGCAGCATCAAAAGGCCGCTCCTCCTCCCGAATGAGCGGTTTTTTAGCCCAGCCTGCGCTTGTGGCGAAATTGGTAGACGCGCTGTCTTCAGGCGGCAGTTCCGCAAGGTGTGAGAGTTCGAGTCTCTCCGAGCGCACGTAAAGAAAAAGCCAGTCCAAACCGGACTGGCTTTTTTCGTTTTGCGTAGTTGAGGTAACTTTCACTGAAGCGGCCCGGTGGCCGTGGTGTGCCTATGAATCGCCTTACTTCCCGTTTGCTGGCGCTGGCTGGCTTGCTCACCGCCGAAATTACCCTGGGCGTGGCACTGTTCGTGGCGGCGTTTGCCGTGTTTTTCTACATGGCGCGGGTGGTGTTTGTGCACCATTCGATGGCGCTGGACAGCTGGGCCACGAACGTGGTGAACGGATGGCAGCAGGCCCAGCCGTGGCTCGACTGGCCGGCCGATTTCATCACGTTTTTCGGTTCGCTCTTCTTTTTGCTGCCTGCCAGCATTGTTGCGCCCCTGTGGCTGCGCCACGCCGGGCACCGGCGCGAAGCCCTGGAGTTTGTGTTCACTATGTTGGGCAGTGTGCTGCTGAACCAGTTGCTGAAGCTGTATTTCAACCGTCCCCGGCCTGCCAACAAGCTGCTGCATACCTGGGGGCTGAGCTTCCCGAGCGGCCATGCCATGCTGGGGCTCACGTTTTACGGCTGCCTGGCCTGGCTGCTGGCGCGGCATTTTGGGCGGCCGGGCTGGGTGCTGCCGTTGCTGGTGTGGTCGGGGCTCATCGGCCTCACGCGCATCTACCTGCACGCGCACTACGCCACCGACGTGGTGGCCGGCTTTGCCGGCGGCGCCGCGTGGCTGGTGGCCATGCGGGCCGGCCTCCACTTGTTCTGGAAGGAGGAAAAAGCAGCGCTGCACGAAGCCGCCGGGCTGCCGGACTAAAAAAGGCTACAGCTGCACCCGCACGCGCAGCGCCAGCAGCCCTTTCACGCCCTGCAGCTCCTCCAGCTCCAACTCCTCCACGCCGGGCATAAGCAGGCCCCGGTCCTGGAGGTAGTCGATGTACTCGTAATACTCCACGGCCTCGCGGCTCTGGGCATACACCAGCGCAATGGTGCCGGGCTGGGTCAGGCGCTCGCCGGTGCCCAGCACGGTGGCTTTGTCGATGCGCTTCTTGATGATTTCGTAGCGAATGTTGTAGGCCCCGTCCACGTCGAACTGCCGCTCGTCCTGCCGGAAGCGGATGCTCAGCGGCTGGCCGTGGATGAGGATGAGCTGGGTGGTATCGAGCGGCACGGGCAGCGTGGCTTTGAGGGCGGCGGTGCGGCGCGTGATTTCCACCATCGTCAGCAGCTGCCACAGGCGCAGGTTTTTCAGGAACACCAGGTCAAACGGTTTGTCCTCCACCAGCGTGCTGCCCACGTAGATGTTGAACTCCACGCCATCGGTTTTGTAGCGCTGGAAGTAATGCGGGAACATCTGCTGGGCCTTTTCTTCCTCCTCGTCGAGGTAGTCGCTCACGGCATCGTTCAGGGTGGTTACGCTGGTTTCGAAGTCCTGGCGGCGCTTGTAGAGGATGCCCAGCCGCGGGTCGATGTTGTTCCAGTAATTGGTGATGACCGGGCGCAGGTCGGGCGTGTGCGTGGCCAGGTACTCGAACAGCGGCTCCACCTCGCGCTTCAGCGAGTCGTAGATATTGGCCTCGTCGCCGGAGAGCAGGCCGTCGCGCAGGCGTTTCAGGTGCTTGGTGACGTAGAATTTCAGCTCGTCCAGAATGGGCAGCTGCTGGTATTCCGACGCTTTTTTCAGCACCTTATTGGCCAGCGTGAGGTGCTCAATCAGGTCGCCCTGAATGGCCTCGTTGCGCACCGTGCTGCTGCCCCGGATGTCGCAGGAACCGTGCAGCGGGTACACGTCTTCAAACACGATGGGCTCCATCTCGGCGGTGCGGTTGCCCTCGTCCAGCTTGGTGAGCAGGTTGCGGGCCGCATCGGCAAAGCGCCACTCCATGGTGGGATGAATGGCCGTAAACTTCTGCTGGATAATGGCTTGCACCCGCGTTTGCAGGTCTTCGGCATTGCGCTTCACGGCCACGGCAAACAGCGGCACAAACTGCGCCACCTTGGCCATGTCAAACTCATCGAGCCCGTTCACGGTGGGGCAGCCCAACTCCAGCAGGCCCACCGTGTCGTTGCCGTAGGGCAGCAGGGCCAGAATGGCCGAGTGAATGCCCAGGCTCAGAATCTGCTGGCGCAGGTCCTCCGGAATGTCGGCCGTGGCCACGTCCTTCAGCACCAGCGGCTCCCGCTCGCGGAGCAGCCGGTCGTATATCAGCCGGAAGCTGCTGTCGGCCGACTGGTGCTGCACCTGCTTGGTGATGAAGCTGTGGTTGATTTTGCGGCCAAAATCCACAAAAGCGCGCTTTTTCTCGTCATACGCCGCGATGCCGAGCTGCAAGGACGGCTGCGCAAACAGCACCCGCAGCTTCTCCTGAATCTGCTCGAAGCGGGCCGGGGTTTGCAGCACGTCGCGCTCCAGCAGGTCGTATTTCAGCTCCGACAGTATTTCCTGGTCGGTCACGTCCACCAGCTGCAGCACGTTAAAGCCTTCCAGCTCGAAGTGCTCGGCCGGCAGCAGGGCCTGCCACACTTCCAGCCGGTGGCGGTTGTGCAGCAGCAGGTCCAGCTGCTCTGCGTTCAGCACGGGCGGCTCGCCCACTACTTTCACCGTCACAAAATCAGTATTGAAATCGAGCCCGTAGTGTCGGTAGAGGCCGATTTTATAGTCGGGCACCGTGAACACAATGGTGCCCAGCGACGGCAGCTCGGTGTTGTACACGCGAAGCAGCACCAGCTGGTACGCCATCAGGCTCAGCCGCCGCTCCATGGCCGCCAGGTCCACGTTCAGCGGCTGCTTGATGATGCGGTCCTTGTTCAGCATCACCTCCTCGAAATGCTGCGTCGAGTAGAAGCTGCGCCGCTGAAACGGGCCAATGACACCGCTGATGTCGGTGGCGAACGAGGCCGGCGGAAATACGGCCAGCATCAGGGTTTCTACCAGGTCGCAGTTGCATTCCAGCACCGAATAGTCGGTGATGGGGCCCCGGCACCAGGGGGCCGCCGCCACCTGCTCGCCAATGGTGCGCGCCAGCAGGGCTACCCCGGCGTTGCTGGCCGTTTCGCGCGCGTGCCAGTAGGCAATGAGCGGCTCCAGGCTGAGCGTGGAGCGAAAGGGAAAAGCCGAAGCCGGAACGGCGGCTTTGGCGGCGGCGGGGGCCACCGGCACCAGAGGCAGGGGAGTGGAAACGGGCATAAGACGAAAACGCAGGGGCCCGGCCAATCGTTGCAGCGCGGTGCCGACTGCGCGGCCCGCGCTGCCGGCCCGGTTAAGGTTTTTTGTAAATGGTGAAAACAGGCCGGGGCCTCAGGTTGTAAACCGTGTCAACGCGCACGTTTCGGGAAGAATCCTGCCGGGCCGCAATGCGCTTGTCATAATTGGTGTAGCAGGTGCAGCAGCCGTCGCCCTCAAAGCTGCCTTTGAGCGTTACCTGGTCGATAAGCAGCGCGGTGGCCAGCTTGGCTGGGCGCGGCGCCCTGCGGTAGCGAATCTGGTAGCGGTACTGGTTGAGGCGAGCCGTGCCAATCTGCGCGAAGGGCGTGCTGTTGTTCAGGAAGATAGTGTCATTGGGCTGGGCCCCGAGCCGAATCAGCGTCACGGTTTCCGGCTTGGTGGTCAGCGAGTCGTACAGCAGCGGGTAGCGCACCAGTACCAGCGTATCGAGCTCGGCGGTGGTGAACCGACTCGAAAATACCAGCTTGATGATGTCCTCCTGCGCATCGTTGCAGTTGCACACGTTGTTGGCGCAGCAGCCACTCAGCAGCAGCCCGATGAATAGCGCAGTAAGCCGAAGAAAAGGAGTCGCAGTCATGTAGTGCCAAAGATAAGGCCCGTAGCACCCACCGCCCGGCCTGGGCAGCGAGGCGCTACGGGCCTTGCTCAACGTAGATATCTCAGCTAAAAATATGCCTCAACTAAAAAGTAAGAGTAGCCTAGCGGTTTTCCGTCACCGACGATGAAGCCGGCAGTGTGGGGTTCTCCACGGTGCCGCCGGCCAGCAGCAGGGGGCGCAGGCGGGCCGTGGCGGTGTCGAGCTGCGGGCGAATCTGGGCCATGGCCCCGCGCAGGGCAATGATGTCGGCCAGGCGTGGGGCGGCGGTTTGCGAGTAGCCGTGGTACATGGCCACCTTCACTTCGGAAGTGCCGGTGCCGGGGTAGGAGCCCAGCAGGTTGCCGGCGGCATCGCTCACCTGCACCTCGGCCTGCAGCGTGGTCTTGTACCACTCCAGCGGAATGCCCAGCACGGCCGGAATCATAAACGTAAGCACCTGCAGGCCTTGCACGGCGCGGCCGGTGCGCAGGGTTTTTACCTTTTTCACCACCAGCTTGGCGTAGCCATAAGTGGCCGTATCGGTGGGCTCGGTCAGGTTGATGCGGCACTCCTGCTGGAACAGCTTCAGCGGGTCTTCGGGCAGCGCGCCATCGTTCATGGCCAGGGGGCCCTGGTCGGCCAGCACCTCCAGCGCGGGCAGGCGCTTGGAGATAGAAGCCGTGGGCGTGCTGCGCATCTGGTTTTTTACCGATACGCAGGCCGGGGCCAGCAACAAGGCCGGAGCGAAGGCCAGCAGCGCAAAAGGACGGATACGTTTCATAGGGGTAAGGTTAGGTAGAAGTAATATCGTGAAATTAAAATATTAAGTTTAAAACACTTGCTGGCACTTAGTGAAAGCGGCTCTTAGCGGATGATGTAAAATTAGATGATTTATATCGGCATTATAGCCTTTTCTCGCTAAAAGGTCAAAAATTTAGTTCGAATGGCAGAAAAATAACCGGCGGTTAATATTTTTCGTTCAGTGTATCTAAAGATAGTTCTATTGGGCCAGTACGGCGGCCTCGGCTGTCGGGTCGGGTCCGCGGTAGTCGTCCACGAACTCTCCCTCCCAACGGGCTACGACAGCCGAGGCCAGACAGTTGCCCAGCACGTTCACGGCCGTGCGGGCCATGTCCATCAGCGCATCGATGCCGAGGATGATAAATACCGGCCAGGCCGGAAGGCTGAACGAGGAAACCGTAGCCAGGAGAATGACCAGCGAAGCCCGCGGCACGCCCGCCACGCCCTTGCTGGTGAGCATGAGCGTGAACACCATGAGGAGTTGGTCGCCGAAGCTGAGCGGTACCCCCGCCGCCTGGGCCACAAACACCGCTGCCAGTGAGAGGTAAAGCGTCGTGCCGTCGAGGTTGAAGGAATAGCCCGTCGGCATCACGAAGGCCACGATGCGGCGCGGCACCCCAATGCTTTCCATGGCTTCCATGGCCCGGGGCAGGGCGGCTTCGGAGGAAGTAGTGGCGAAGGCAATGCTCACCGGCTCGGCCACCGCCGCAATGAAGCGCTTGAGGGGCAGGCGGGCCAGGAAAGCCACGGGCAGCAGCACAAGCAGCACAAACGCGGCCAGCGCGCCATAGAGCGTGAGCAGCAGCTGAAAGGCATTGAGCAGCGGCGCAAAGCCCATTTTGCCCACCGTGTAGGCCAGGGCCCCGCCCACGCCCAGGGGCGCGAAGTACATCACCACATTGGTGAACTTGAACATGACCTCCGACAGGCTCTCGCAGAATTCCAGCATCACGCGGCGAGGGCGTTCGGGCGTGAGGGCCAGGCCGATGGCGAAGATGATGGCAAAAATTACCACTTGCAGGACCTGTCCTTCGGCCACCGATTTGGCAATGTTTTCGGGGAAGATGTGCAGGATGATGTCGGCCGCCGTTTGGGGGGCGGCGGCAGTGAGGGCTTCTTCCTTCACGCCGGCCTTGCTGATGCCCACGCCCGCTTTGGTCAGGTTGATGGCCGCCAGGCCGATAAACAGCGCAAACGTGGTCACGACTTCAAAATAAACCAGTGCTTTCACGCCCATGCGCCCCACCTGCTTGAGGTCGGCGTGGCCGGCAATGCCCACCACCAGGGTGGCAAAAACCAGTGGCGCAATGATGGTTTTCACCAGGCGCAGGAAGGCATCGCTCAATACTTTCAGGCTCATGGCCACGCCCGGCGCGTCGTGGCCCAGCTCAATGCCCACCAGCATGCTCACCACAATCCAGAGGGTGAGGGAGCGGCGGGGGGCCACGGCCGCCCCGATGGCCAGCAGCGCCAGCCAGCGCGCAGCCACGGGCACGGCCGGCGGAGCGGCAACTAAATTATTGGCTACCAGCAGGGTGAGAATGCCGGCCAGCACGGCCAGCACGATTGCAACAAGGAGTAAACGGGATTTTGCCATGCAGTTGAAAAGGGCAGTAATGACGGAACCAAGCTCAAAGAACGGCATTCTCGCGCCAGCAGCTTTGCCCGCCCACAAATGATGCCGCGCGGCAAATACAGAAAAGGCTCTGCACCAGCGAGGTGCAGAGCCTTTTGCCAGGTGCGCGCCGGCAATGCTACGGCAGCGACAGCAGGTAGCCAATGGTGAAGTTGGCGTCGTAGCCGAACACAAACTGCTTGCAGCCGGTGGCCTCGGCCACGGCCTGGTAGATATTCAGGCCGGCTTTCGCCTTGGCCCCCGACAGCTGCGGGTAGCCATCGGGTGCGTGTAGCACCGTGAAAGGCTCCTGGCCCTGGCGCACGGCCTTGGCCATTTCGTAGGGGGCCCCGCCGATGATGAAGCAGGTGCCGCGCAGCCGGGCCGGCACCTGACCGGCTTTGGCCTTCACCTCGCTGGCCACAATGGCATCGTTGAGGCCCTTCTCATAATACTTGGAGCCGTGGGTGTCCAGCGATTTTGGCTGGCCGCGCTCCAGCCACGAAATCTTGCTGTTGGCCGAGCCCATGTCCAGCACGAAGGCTTTGTTGGCGTAGGCATCGGGCAGGGCGGCGCGCAGGCCCAGGGTGCCTTCGCGCTCGGGCGTCACGGTGTTCACCTTGTATTTCAGGGCCTCCAGCTCCTGCACAATGCGGCGCGTCACATCGGCCGTAGCGGCCCCGGAGCTCACCACGAAATGAATGTCGCGCCCGCTCACGCCAAAATCCAGCATCTTGCCAATGTAGGCTTTCAGGCCGTTGCGCACGTCGGCGGCGGTGGCCATGTTTTCCATCACCAGGCTGTTGCCGAATTCCGACTTTTCGAGCTGCCAGTTGTGCTGGTCGTCGATGCGAACGATGAACATATTGAAGCCGCTGGCCCCCAGCTCCACCACGCCCTTGAGCCTGCCGCCGACCGGGGCCGTGGGCCGAAACGTGAAAGCGGCCGGCGCCGGCGCGGCAGCTGGTGCCGGTGCTGGCGCCGGTGCGGCCACGGGGGCCGGTTCCGGCGCCGGAGCGGCCGCCACTGGTGCCGGTGCCGGGGCTACGGCCCTGGCCGCTGGTTCGGGCGCGGGATTTTTGCGAATGAACTCACCGTTCAGGCTCAGCAAATCGCCTTCCTGCATTTGCACGCGGGTGCCGTTCGTCAGCAGCACCGATTGGGTGCGGTATTCCACGCGCACGCCGTTGGGCAGGGTCACGTCTTTGGTCAGGGGCTTGGTCTGGCTGCCGGTCTGAACCACCAGCGCCTTATTATACACCGTGAACCACGGTATGACGCTGTGCGCCGTCGGCGCGGAGGTCTGGGCCCGGGCCGACAAAGCCACTCCCAGCCACATACCAGCCAGCGAAAGGATGATGAGGAAAAGTTTTTGCATAAAAGAGGTGAAGGAAAAGAAGTTGTATATAATAGTCAAGAATTGCTATTACTCAGCAAAGCTAATGAACCGGGCAGCCCAGCCACCATGCGGTGGAGGCGTTTTAAAGAAAATTAGGTTGATTAGCAGAAATTCCAGTCGAACCGCTGCTTTTACCCGGTGGCTGCGTAAAGGGCAAATCCCCGTCCGTCGCGGCTGTGCTACGGCTTTCTTTTAATTCCCACCCATGCCTGTCTGGTCCCTCACTCCGCTCGTGCTGCCGCTGCGCTATGTGTGGAAAATCTCCCGCAACGCCTCCACCACCAAGACCAATCTGCTGCTGCGCGTCAGCGCCCACGGCCACACCGGCCTGGGCGAGGCCGCGCCCAACGTGCGCTACGGCGAAACCCCAGAGCTGCTGCAGGAACAATTTGCTGGCCTGATGACCAATGGTTTAGCGACGGTGGCCACGCTGGACGAACTGGATGCCCTGCTGGCAGTTCATCCGGTTTCGCACGCCCTGAGCTTTGGGCTCGAAGCGGCGCTGGTGCAATGGCTGGCGGCCACGGCCGGGCAGCCGGCCTGGCAATGGCTGGGCGTGCCGGCCCCGGCGGTCCGCGTGCCCACCGCTTTCTCCCTGCCCATTATGGAGCCGGGCGCAGTGGCTGGGTTTCTGCGCGAGCAGAACGCGGCCCGCTTCGAACTGCTGAAAATTAAAGTAAATCAGGCCGAAGGACTCGACCTGCTGCGCGAAGTGGCCCGCGCCCTGCCCGGCCACGCGCTGCTGGTGGACGGCAACGAAACCTGGCCCGATGCCGACAGCGTGCTGCGCTTTCTGGCGCAGGCCGCCGCGCTGCCGGGCCTGCACCTGCGCCTGCTGGAGCAGCCCATGCCCGCCGCCCTGGCCGATGACTACCGCTACCTGTGCCCACGCAGCGCCGTGCCCCTCGTGGCCGATGAATCGGTGACCGACTCGGCCGATTTTGCCGAAATCGCCCGGCAGTTCCACGGCGTAAATGTGAAGCTGATGAAAGCCGGCGGCTTCCGGCGCGGCATCGAACTGCTGCGCCGCACCCGCGCCCACCGCCTGCTGCCCATGCTGGGCTGCATGGTGGAAACCACCGTGGGCATTGCCGGGGCGTTGGAAATAAGCGCCCTGGCCGATGTGCTCGACCTCGACGGCTTTCTGATTGTGCAGGACGAACCCTTCGGGCTGGTGACGGAGGCCGAAGGGCAGCTGGCATTGCGCCTATAACGCCCCTTGTCGCGCGGTCGGGTGCTGGGCGGGCGGGCCCGCGCCCGCCCCACCGGGGCTATGGTGCGCGGCCCGGCTTACTTGCCGCCCAGCTGCGTGTCGAGCTTGGCCAACTCGTCGTCGATGGCTTTGGTTTCGGGGGTGGCGGGCTGGCTTTGGCTCAGCAGGGCCACTTTGCGCGTCAGAAGCTCCACCTTTTTGTTGAGGAGCGATACCTGCATGGCAGGGTCGGAGTAGCCGGGGCCGCGCTGCACGTAGGTGTCGTATCTGGCGCCGGCGGGCGCGGTTTCGCCCCGGGCAGCGGCGGCGCTGGCGGGCGTGGCAAACACGATGCCGCCGTCGGCCTTCACGTAGTCGCCCTCGCGCAGGGTAATTTTTTTGCCCTGGGCATTCACCTTGTCGGCGGGCATTTCGATGATGCCGTTCTTATAGTTGATTTTGACCCCGCTGGCCAGCTTCACATTCTGGGTGAGGGCGGTGATTTGGCTGCCGTCGCGGCGCACCACCTCACCGTTTTGCATCACAAACTGGGTGCGCGGAGTGGTTTGGACGGGAAAGCCCCCGTCCTGGGCTGCGGCAAGGCGGGGGGCGGTGGCCAGACCGGCGGCCGTGAGCAGGAGAAAAGCGAAGCGTTTCATGGCAAAGGAAGTGCGGTGAAAAACGGGATAGTTTGCGGGAGTACGTTCGGGGGAAGCATTTGGGTGAAGCGGGAGGGCGCGGTGCCAGAATTTTTATAGAAATATTGGAACGGTGTTGCGACATTAAATGTATGTACATAAATTTGCATCCGATTCCACTGCCTCCCATGCGCATCGAAGACGAAATCAAGCAGCCTATTTTCCGCGACGAATACCAGAAGGCCTATATCAACCTGATATACACGGCCGGCTGGCTCGAGCTGCGGCAGGCGGCGGCCTTCAAGCCGTTCGGCCTCACCTCGCCCCAGTTCAACATCCTGCGCATTTTGCGTGGGCAGCACCCGCTGCCGGCCACCGTGGCCCTGCTCATCGACCGGATGCTGGACAAAACCAGCAACGCCTCCCGCATTGTGGACCGGCTCGAAGAAAAAAAACTCGTGACCCGCACCGTGTGCCCAGCCAACCGCCGGGCCGTCGACATCCGAATTACCAAAGCCGGCCTCGACCTGCTCGACGCCATTGAGGCCGCCGGCGTGCTGAACTCGCCGTGCAAAGCCCCGCTCAGCGAAGACGAGCTGCGCCAGCTCAACGCCCTGCTCGACAGGATGCGCGACGTCGAATAACTTATTTACGGTGCCGTCTGGCACGCTTTTTCGCTACGGCCGCCCGGCCGTGGCTTTTGCCTCAACCAACACTTCTTACCTTTTTTCAATTTTCTTTTTGTCATGAAAAAATTCCTCTTGCCCGCCCTGTTTGCCGTAGCCGTACTCGGAGCAGCTCCCGCTGCCTCGGCTGCCAAAGTGGCTCCCGCCAAAGCCGCTGCCGCCGACCCCGCCTACAAGCTGCAGCCGCAGCTGAGCACCCTGGGCTGGGAAGGCAAAGCCGTGACCCACGGCCACAACGGCACCATGAACTTCACGGGCGGCGACCTGATTGTGAAGGGCAACTCCATCGTGGGCGGCACCGTGACCGTGGACATGAAGTCCATGAAAGCCACCGACATCAAGGATGCCGAAAGCCAGGGCAAATTTGTGGGCCACATGAGCAGCGACGACTTCTTCGGCGTGGCTACCTACCCCACTTCGACCTTCAAAATCGTGAGCGTAACGCCCATCAAAGGCGCCGCTAAAGATGCCGACAACGTGACCATCGCCGGCGACATGACCATCAAGGGCGTGACGCAGCGCATCAGCTTCCCCGCCAAAGCCGGCGTGAAGGACGGCATCGCCTCGGCCACCGGCAAAGTGACCATCGACCGCACCAAGTTCGGCCTGAAATACGGCTCGAAGTCGTTCTTCGAAAGCATCGGCGACAAAGCCATCTACGACACGTTCGACCTGACCTTCAACGTGATTGCCAAGAAATCCTAAGCGCGAGCTATTAGCTTTTTTTGAGTTAAAGCCGTCGATAATAAAAAAAGCCCGCCAGCCTTGGCGGGCTTTTTTTATTCGGGGATTTCGAAGCTGCGGGGCAGCTCGAATTTCAGGTTATGGCTTTTTTTGCGGCGGTGCAGCTCGCTCAGAACAGCGTCCAGCTCGGCCTTGTATTCCACCCACAGGTCTTCGTGCAGGCTCTTGAGAACCAGCGCCGGCACGCGGGCCGCCAGCCGGGCCGTGGCGTTGTAGAAACCATCCCAGACGCTGTCGAACTGCCCGGAATAGTTGTCGATGCACTGGCGCAGGATGTACACCAGCAGGTCGATTTCGAGCTGCTTGCTTTTGGTGATGCGGCGGGCGCGGGCGGCTTCCTGCACGCTGGCCCGCACGGCTTTCACCAGGCTGCGGTTGAGCAGGCGGCCCGAAACGGCCACGTTGAACAGCTCGTGGATGCGGTCGGCGGTTTCTTCCTGCACCTGGCCCAGGGTCACGTCGGCCAGCAGCTCGAAGCGGATGGTTTCGTAGAGCTCGGCATCGCGGCGCACGGCGCGCAGGAGCAGGGCTTCCTTTTCGGGCTCGGAGAGGCGCTTGAGGGCTTTCTTGAAATCGGGGGAGGGAACGGGCATGGGGCGCGGGGCACGGTGGGGCTGCCAAAATAATTCGGCCTGATTCTGCGAAACGAATTCCCCCGATTCGGGGTTATGAACGGCTGCCCCACGCGGGCTTTTCCTGCGTAAATTTGCCTTATGAACACGCGTCCGCAAATTGATTACGATGAAGAGGTCCTGCTGCTCGAAGACGAAGCCGAGCTGCGCAACCTCGTCGTGTACAACGACGACATCAACACTTTCGACCACGTCATCAAAACCCTGATGGACGTGTGCGGCCACCAGCCCGAGCAGGCCGAGCAATGCACCCTGCTCATCCACTACAAGGGCAAGTGCGCCGTGAAAATGGGCACCTACGAAGAACTGGAACCCATGTGCAGCGCCATCCACGACCGCGGCATCTCGGCCGACGTTATTTGATGTGAAAAGGTGTAGGATGTGGTAAATGTGCTGAATATCAGCCGGCCATATTCATTTCGCACATTTCCACATTGGCACATTCTTACATTTTTTGAATGGAATTTCCCTCCAAGCTGATTGAAAACGCCGTGGGCGAACTCTCGCGCCTGCCCGGCATTGGCAAGAAAACGGCCCTGCGCCTGGCCCTGCACCTGCTGAAAGCGGAGATGGACACCACCGCCTCGCTGGCCGAGGCCCTGGCCAAGATGCGTTTCGAAATCACCTATTGCAAAACCTGCCACAGCATTTCCGATGCCGAGGAGTGCGGCATCTGCGCCAATAAGCTGCGCGACCACAGCCTGGTGTGCGTGGTGTCGGATGTGCGCGACGTCATTGCCATCGAGAATACCGGCCAGTACAAGGGTGTGTACCACGTATTGGGCGGCGTGATTTCGCCCATCGAGGGCATCGGCCCGGCCGATTTGCACATCGACTCGCTGGTGGAGCGGGCGGCGGCCGAAGACACGGAGGTGCGCGAGGTCATCCTGGCCATCTCGCCCACCATGGAGGGCGACACCACGGCCTTCTACCTTTCGCGCCGCCTGCGCGACCTGCCCAACGTGCACCTCAGCACCATTGCGCGGGGCATTCCGATGGGCGGCGAGCTGGAATACGCCGACGAAATCACCCTCGGCCGCAGCATTGTGGACCGGCAGCGGCAGGCGCGGTAGTCCCGCCGGCTTTTTTCGCGGTTTCAGGCCCCGGCGCTGCATAAGCGCCGGGGCTTTTGCTTGGGCGAAGCTGCCGCGGGCCGGGGCAAACCTTCCGGCGGTTCGCGGGTTGCTGGGCTTTGAATCTTACAAGCTCCTGCCGATGACGACTTCCGCGCTCAATGCCCTGTACCAGGAGCTGGCCCCCTGCATGGGTGCCGACCTGACCACGCTGCTGCCGGGGGGCATTCAGCGCGAGGTGGGCCACTTCAACGTGTTCGATTTGGCCGACTTCTGGGAATCGAGCCAGCTGCGGCCCAACACGTCGTATCCGTGCCGGTCCTTCTACAAAATCAGCTTGCTGCACAGCCACAGCCGTGCCGAATACGCCGACCAGACCATTGCCATTGCCCCCGATGCCCTGGTGTTTTCGACGCCGAAGGTGTCGTTTCAGTGGTGGCCGGCCGAGGCGCAGCTGGGGCATCTTTGCCTCTACACGGCGGAGTTTCTGCTGCCGGTGCTGGGCGGGCTCACCCCCGATGAGCTGCCGCTGTTCCGGGCCGACGGCTACCTCGTGTTTCAGCTGACACCGGCCGAAATGGCGCGGGCAACGGCCATTTTTATCCGAATGCACGAGGAGCTGGCATCCGACTATGCTCACAAGTACGACCTGCTGCGGGCCTACGTGCTGGAGTTGCTGCACCTGGGCCAGAAGCGGCAGCCCGCCGCCACGCTGCACCCCGCGCACTCGGCGGCGGCCCGGCTCACCTCGCGCTTTGCGGAGCTGCTGGAGCGGCAGTTTCCGCTCACCACGCCCCAGCAGCGGGTGCCGCTGCGCACCGCGAAGGCCTTTGCCGACCACCTGGCCGTGCACGTCAACCACCTCAACAAGGTGCTCAGGGACAGCACCGGCCGCACCACCACCGACCTCATTGGCGGGCGGCTGGCGCAGGAGGCCAAGGTGCTGCTGCGGGAGTCGGAGTGGACGCTCTGGGAAATTGCCGACAGCCTGGGCTTCGTGGATGTGGCCCACTTCTCGCACTTTTTTCGCCGCTACGCTACCGTGAGCCCCGGGGCTTTTCGGGCGCTGGATGCCGTGGCGGTTTGATTTCTACAAGAAGCTGATTGGCGGGTACAACGCGGCGGCCGGGAGGGCAGGGGACCTTTGTCGTGTTCAATTAACCCCTCAACCACACTCCCTATGAGTACCTCCAAAATAGCCCTGCTCACCGGCGGCAGCCGGGGCCTGGGCAAAGACATGGCCCTGAAACTGGCCCAACAGGGCATCGACGTTATCCTGACCTACCACACCCAGCAGGCCGAAGCCGCCGCCGTGGTGGCCGAGATTGAAGCCCTGGGCCGCCGCGCCGTGGCGCTGCCCCTGAACGCGGCCGACATCAGCACGTTCGAGGCCTTTTTCGCGCAGGTCACCACTGCCCTGGCCGATGCTTTCGGCACCGACCGGTTCGACTTTCTCATCAACAACGCCGGCACCAGCCTGAGCGCGCCCATTGCCGAAACCACGGAGGCACAGTTCGAGGAGATGCTCAACATTCATTTCAAGGGCGTGTACTTCCTCACGCAGCGGGCGCTGCCGCTGCTGCGCGATGGCGGCCGGATTATCAACATTTCCTCCGGCACTACGCGGGTTGCTTTCGCCGGCAGCGCGGCCTATGCCAGCATGAAAGGCGCGGTAGAAGTATTTACGCGCGTCCTCGCCCTGGAGCTGGGCCCGCGGGGCATTGCAGCCAACGTGGTGGCTCCCGGCGCGGTATTTGGCGGCGGAGCCATGACGGACACGCCCGAAATCCGCGCCTACGTGACCCAGATTACGGCCCTGGGCCGCGTGGCCGAGCCCGACGACATTGGCGGCCTCGTGGCCTTCCTCTGCACCGACGCGGCGCGGTGGCTCAACGGCCAGCGCATTGAGGCCACGGGCGGCATGATGCTGTAAGCCGGCTGCATGGGCCGGACCGGTCATTGCGAAGCAGCGCCGAAGAAATCGAAGGGCTGCCTAGATAGTCCGGCCTGTAACTGCCAGGCCCTTGCTGAAACGACCAGCCCCGGTTCCACTTGGTTCCGGGGCTTTTTGCGGCCGAAATTGCACGCGCGCATCTTAACAATATTCCTCCTGTCAGGTCGAGGCCGGACCCCTTAAAGGAGTTCCCTTAAGCACGCTGGCCGGGGCCGGCCCCCTTGCGGGAGCTCCTTTTAGCACTCCGGCCTCGGCCAGACCGCTAAAAGGAGCTCCCGCAAGCCATCTGGCCGGGGCCGGGCCGCTAAAAGGAGCTCCCGTAGCCGCCAGGCGGGCGGCGTGGCTTAATTTCGCCCTCCGTGGTCAAGCTCTCCGTCGTCATTGTCAACTACAACGTCTGCTATTTTCTGGAGCAGGCGCTGCTCTCGGTGCGGCGGGCCGTGGAGAAGCTGGGCCACCCGGTGGAGGTGTTCGTGGTCGATAACAACTCGGCCGACGGCTCGGTGGCCATGGTGCGGGCCCGGTTTCCGGAGGTGGTGCTCATGGCCAACCGCGACAACCCCGGCTTCTCGAAGGCCAACAACCAGGCCCTGCGCCGCGCCACCGGCCAGTACCAGCTGCTGCTCAACCCCGACACCGTGGTGGAGGAGGACACCTTCCGGGCCTGCTGCGCCTTCATGGACGCGCACCCCGACTGTGGCGGCCTG
Source organism: Hymenobacter daeguensis (assembly GCF_054780555.1). Classification (NCBI taxonomy): domain Bacteria; kingdom Pseudomonadati; phylum Bacteroidota; class Cytophagia; order Cytophagales; family Hymenobacteraceae; genus Hymenobacter; species Hymenobacter daeguensis. The sequence continues at coordinate 234,660 of NZ_BAAGWC010000001.1, read as the reverse complement.
GGCGTGAAAATGCTCGACGGCCAGGGCAAATTCCTGCCCGAAAGTAAGCGCGCCCTGCCCACGCCGGCCGTGGCGTTCTATAAGATGTTTGGGCTGGCTAGCGTGTTTCCGAAGTCGCGCACCTTCGGGCGCTACCACCTGGGCTTCCTCGATAAGGACCAGACGCACGAGATTGAGGTGCTGAGCGGGGCGTTTATGCTGCTGCGCAAGGCCGCGCTCGACCAAGTGGGCCTGCTCGACGAAGACTATTTTATGTACGGCGAGGACATCGACCTCTCGTACCGCCTCACGCAGGGCGGCTGGAAAAACTATTATTTCCCCGGCACGCGCATCATTCACTACAAGGGCGAGAGCACCAAGCGCACCAGCGTGAACTACGTGTTCGTGTTTTACCGGGCCATGGTGATTTTTGCCCAGAAGCACTTTGCGCCGGGCCGGGCGGGCCTGTTTTCGCTGCTGATAAATGCCGCCATCTGGCTGCGGGCCGGCGCGGCCGTGGCCGAGCGCCTGGTGGTGCGCGCGGCCCCGCTGCTGCTCGACGCCGGCCTGATTTGGGGCGGCATGTACTTTCTGAAAGGCTACTGGGAGCGCAACCACAAGTTTGTGCCCGGCAACTACCCGCCCGAATACATGGAAGTGGCCGTGCCGGCCTACATCGTGGTCTGGCTGTTGTCGGTGTTCCTCAGCGGCGGCTACGACCCGCCCGTGCGCACTTCGCGGGTGGTGCGGGGCGTGTTTGTGGGCACGCTGATTATTTCGGCCGCCTCGAATTTTCTCGACGCCTGGCGCTTTTCCAAAGCCCTGATTATTCTGGGCGGGGCCTGGGCCGTGGCGGCGCTGGTGGGCCGGCAGCTGCTCGCCCACTTCATCAAGTACCGCAACCTGCACCTGAGCGAGCGCCGCCAGAAAAACATCGCCATCGTGGGCTCGGGGCCCGAAAGCCGCCGCGTGCGCGCCCTGCTGGAGCAGGCCCAGGTGTCGGCCCGCGTGATTGGCTACGTGAGCGTGGGCCAGGAAAAAGCCGCCTCAGATGTAGAAGAACCCGACGACCATTCACCCATTCACCCATTCACCCATGCGCCCATTGGCGAAGCCCTGGGCGAGCTGCGCCAGCTGGCCGACATCATTCGCCTCTACGACCTGAACGAGCTGATTTTCTGCGGTAAGGACCTGCCTGCCAGCCAGATTATCACCCTCATGCTGAGCCTGCCCGCCGACCCGCCGGTGGCCTACAAAATCCTGCCCGAAGACAGCCAGTACATCATCGGCAGCAGCAGCAAAGACTCGCCCGGCGACTACTACACCCTCGACATTGCCCTCAACCTCTACCAGCCCCAGCAGGCCCGCGCCAAGCGCCTGCTCGACGTGCTGACCAGCGCCGGGCTGCTGCTGCTGGCGCCCTTGCTGGTGTGGTTTCAATCACAAAAAGCGGGGTTCCTGCGCAACTGCGCAGCGGTATTGCTCGGCAGCCGCACCTGGGTGGGCCTGCGCTACCTCGATGGCCCGGCCCGCGCCGTGCCCGCCGTGCTCTCGCCCGCCGACGCGGCTAATGCCCTTGCCCCGCTCAATGAGGTGACCCTGCGGCGGCTGGAGCTGCTCTACGCCAAAGACTACGAGCCCGGCACCGACCTGCGCATCATCTGGCGCTGCTGGCGCCGGCTGGGGCAGTAGCACTCACGCCCATCGGTCCTCCTGAGCGGAGCGAAGGACCTGGCCAGGCCTGCGCCACTGGATTGCTGCGCATTGCCCTGCCGTGATAAGGGCCTTCGCTCCGCTCAGGAGGACAGACGTTCCGCACCGCCTTACCTTTACCGTCCCATTTACCGCTGCCCGACATGCCCGATACCGCCACCCTCGCCCCGACTTCCCCGCTCTCCGCCCGCCTGCTGGCCATGACCGAGCCGGCCACCATTGCCATGGTCAAGAAGGCCCGCGAGCTGATGGCCACCGGCGTGGACGTCATCAACCTCAGCTTCGGCGAGCCCGATTTCCAGACCCCGCAGTACATCAAGGATGCCGCCAAGCAGGCCCTGGACGACGGCTACACCTTCTACACGCCGGTGCCCGGCATTCCGGAGCTGCGGCAGGCCATCTGCGACAAGTTCAAGCGCGACAACCAGCTCGATTTCCTGCCCAACCAGATTGTGGTGAGCACCGGGGCCAAGCAGGCCCTGGCCAACGCCGTGCTCAGCCTGGTGAACCCCGGCGACGAAGTCATCGTGTTTTCGCCCTACTGGGTGAGCTACGAGGAGATGGTGAAGCTGGCCGAGGGCGTGACGGTGGAGCTGCGCGGCACCCTCGAAAACGAGTACAAAGTGACCGCCGCCCAGCTGGAGGCCGCCATCACGCCCCGCACCAAGCTCATCATGTACTCCTCGCCCTGCAACCCCACCGGGGCGGTGTTCAGCCGCGACGAACTGGCCGGCATCGCCGATGTGCTGGCCCGCCACCCGCAGGTGTACGCCCTGGCCGACGAGATTTACGAGTACATCAACTTCGTGGGCGAGCACGCCAGCCTGGCCCACTTTGCGGAGGTCAAGGACCGGGTTATCACCGTGAACGGCTTCTCGAAAGGCTACGCCATGACGGGCTGGCGCCTGGGCTACCTCGCCGCCCGGCCGGACATTGCCGCCGCCTGCGAGAAGATGCAGAGCCAGATTACCTCCGGCACTTGCTCCATCAGCCAGCGGGCGGGGCTGGCGGCCCTGCGCGGCGGCCGCGCCTCGGCCGATGAGATGGTGGCCGCCTACCGCCGCCGCCGCGATTTGGTGCTGGACATCGTGAAGGACATTCCCGGCTTCAACACGCCCACACCCAGCGGCGCTTTCTACATCTTCCCCGAAGTCTCGGCCTATTTTGGCCGCACCGCGCCCGACGGCAGCGTCATCCACAACGCGCTGGACCTGGCGCTGTTCATGCTGAACGATGCCCACGTTTCGGCCGTGTCGGGCGATGCGTTTGGGGCTCCCGGGTGCATTCGCTTCAGCACCGCCGCCGCCGATGACAAGCTGGTAGAGGCGTTTCGCCGCATCAAGGCCAGCCTGGCGAAGTTGTAGGAACGCGCCACGGCGCGTTCGATGCCAGGAACGCGCCACGGCGCGTTCGATGCCAGCGCCCGCCTCAAGACGCATAATTGCCGTTCAACGACCGAACGCGCCGTGGCGCGTTCCTACTTTTGCAGAATGCCTGTTGATTCCCTCACAACCCTCTTTCAAAACTTCAATAACCTCCGCGTCCTCATCATCGGCGACGTGATGGTGGACGCCTACGTGTGGGGCCGCGCCACGCGCCTCTCGCCCGAAGCGCCGGTGCCCGTGGTGCACGTGGCCCGCACCGAAAACCGCCTCGGCGGGGCCGCCAACGTGGCCCTGAACGTGCAGGCCCTCGGGGCCACGCCGCTGCTCTGCGCCGTGATTGGCACCGATGCGGGCGGCGACCAGCTCCTGCAACTCCTGCACGCCCACGACCTGCCGGCCGATGGCCTCATCCGCAGCGCCGCCCGGCCCACCACCGTGAAGCAGCGCATCCTGGCCCAGGGCCAGCAGCTGCTGCGCATCGATTCGGAGATTGAAACCGACCTGAACACGGAAGAAGCCGCCCAGCTGCTGGCCGCCTACGACGACCTGCTGGCCCGGGCCGACGTGGTCATCTTCGAGGACTACGACAAGGGCGTGCTCAGGGAGGCCATTATTACGGAGTGCATTGCGCGGGCCCGGCAGCGCAACATTCCCACGGTGGTGGACCCCAAGAAGAAGAATTTCCTGGCCTACCGCCACTGCACGCTGTTCAAACCCAACCTGAAGGAGCTGCGCGAAGGCCTGAAGCTGGAATTCGGCGAGCCCAACGCCGACCGGCCCGGCTTCGAGGCCGCCGTGGCCCGGCTGCGGGCGGAGCTGACGCCCGAAATCGTGCTGGTGACGCTTTCCGAGTACGGCGTATTTGCCCAGCAGGGCAGCGAGAAAACCTACCTGCCGGCCCACCTGCGCACCATTTCCGACGTGTCGGGCGCGGGCGATACCGTTATCAGCATTGCCGCGCTGTGCGTGGCGCTGGGGCAGCCGGCGGCCTTTACGGCGGCGCTGGCCAACCTAGGCGGCGGGCTGGTGTGCGAGCAGGTGGGCGTGGTGCCCGTGGAGAAGCAGCGGCTGCTGGAAGAAGCGCAGGAAGCCGGGCTGTAGGTAGTAGCGCGGACTTTCAGTCCGCGCCCCCGCCCCGGTTCAACGACAGGCAAACGGCACGGAACGCGGATTAACAGTCCGCGCTACCTCGTTAAGCCTTCTTCAGAAACTCGGTTTTGAGCACCATGGTGCTGCCGCCGGCGCGCCCTTCAATCTCGGCGGGGCTGTTGGTGAGGCGGATGTTTTTGACCAGCGTGCCACGTTTGAGTGTGAGCGAGGAGCCCTTCACTTTCAGGTCTTTGATGAGGGTAACCGAGTCGCCTTCGGCGAGCAGGGTGCCGTTGCTGTCTTTGACGTCCATGAAGTGGGAGGAATGGTTATTTCAAGCCCGTAGCGGCACCGGAAAAATAGAGGTATAGCAAAAACGCCAGCGGCGAGAGGCTGCCCAGCGTGGCCAGCACCACCAGAATGGTTTCGCCCGTGGAGCGCTCCGGCCGCCGCAGAAACCAGCGCCACATGAAGGCCAGCAGCACCAGCAGCAGCGCTAGGGTGAGGTAAAAGACGGGTCCGAACATAAGGTGGGGAATAGGGGAGAAAACAGTAGGGTGCGGGGCTGGTCCCCGCCCGTCGTTGAACGATGCAAGGGCGGGTAGTTCAACGACGGGCGGGGACCAGCCCCGCACCCTACTCGTTGGGTAAAACTCCGTCAACCTACCCCCGCCACGCCTTCACCGTTTCCACGAACACGCGCACATTGTCCGGATTCGTGTCCGGGTACACGCCGTGGCCGAGGTTGGCGATGTGGGGGCCGCCGGCGAACTGGCGCATCATGGCTTCGGTAGCGGCTTTTACCTGGGCGGGGGTGCCGTAGAGGGCGCAGGGGTCGAGGTTGCCTTGCAGGGTTTTGTCGCCGGCTTCGGCGCGAACGTGGGCGGGCGTCTGGTTCCAGTCGAGCCCGATGGTGCGGCAGGGCATGGCGGCAAACTCCGGCACGGCCCACCACGCGCCCTTGGCAAACACCGTGACGGGCACCAGCGGGGCCAGCGCCTCGCAGATTTCAGCAATGTAGCGGGCCGAAAACTCGGTGTAGTGCGCGGGCGGCAGGATGCCGGCCCACGAGTCGAACACCTGCACCACTTGCGCCCCGGCCGCCACCTGGGCTTTCAGATAGGCAATGGTGGTGGCGGTGATTTTCGCCAGCAGGCGGTGCGCCAGCGCGGGCTCGCGGTAGAGCATGCCCCGCGCTTTGCTGAAGGTTTTGGAGCCGTGGCCCTCCACCATGTAGGCCAGAATGGTGAACGGCGCGCCGGCAAAGCCGATGAGCGGCACCCGGCCGTTGAGGGCGGTTTTGGTGATGCGAATGGCCTCCAGCACGTAGCCCAGGCCTTCTTCGGGCTCGGGAATGCGGAGCTTGTCCACGTCGGCAGCCGACTTGATGACTTCGGGAAACAGCGGCCCGCGCGACTCCACCATCTCGTAGGGCAGGCCCATGGCATCGGGCACCACTAGGATGTCGGAGAAGATGATGGCGGCGTCCACGTCGAGCGCATCCACGGGCTGGATGGTGACTTCGGCGGCCAGCTCGGGGGTTTCGACCAGCTCTTTGAAGCCGGAGAGGCGGGCGCGGAGGGCGCGGTATTCGGGCAGGATGCGGCCGGCCTGGCGCATGAGCCAGACGGGGGTGCGCTCGGTAGCTTCGCCCCGGGCGGCACGCAGGAAAAGGTCGTTTTTCAGCATAAGGAAGCCCAAAGGTACGCCCGGCGGGCCGGTGCGCAGTAGCGCCAGCTTTTAGCTCGCGCGCCCGAATGACCGGGCGGCACGCAGGCGCGAGCTAAAAGCTGGCGCTACTGCGCCGTCGTCAGCCAGGCTTACCGCGTCAGGCCCGGGAACAGCGTCCCGATGGCCGAGGCCAGGAAATTGACCCCGATGGCCAGCGTGATGAAGCCCATGATGCGCGACATGGCCGCCATGCCCGGCTTGCCGAGCACCCGGGTGAGGCGCAGCGAGAAGATGAGGATGATAAACGCCGCCAGCGCCACCAGCGCAAAGCCCGCAATGGTCATCGCTTTGTCGTAGTATGTGGGCCGGATGAGGCCGATGCAGATGGCCATCGAGCCCGGGCCCGAGAGCATGGGCATGGCCAGCGGCGTGAAGCTGATGTCGTCCTTCTGCTTGCTTTCTTCGAGGGCATCGGGGCCCACCCGGTCGCGGTTGCCGCCGGGCGTGAGCAGCTCGAAGGCCGAGCGCATGAGCAGGATGCCGCCCGCAATGCGCAAATGCTGAATGTTGATGCCAAAGAAATTGAGAATGTACTGCCCGCCAAAAAAAGCCACGCTCAGGATGGCCACCATGTAGATGCAGGCGCGCAGGGCCGTGCGGGCCCGCTCCGAGGCGCGGTCATCGGCCGTGAGGGTGAGGAAAACCGGCATTGCTCCAAACGGATTGACGATGGAGAAAAGGGTGGTAAAGGTGGCGAGCAGGATTTCCATAGGGCCACAAAGGTAGGAAAAGGGATGAGCCGGCCAGAAAAGCCCTATTTTGCCGAAGCAATGCCGCGCTTATTTGAAGCGGCACCCTGCCGCGCACCACGCGGAGGGTGTTCTTTTGCCCCCGTTATCCAGTGCCCTGTCCTACTATGGTTTTCTTTTTTTCATGTCCATGCTTCTTTCGGGGCTGCTAACGGCGGGCCACTGGGCTACCTGGATGCTGGGTGGCCTGGGGCTGCTGGTGACGGTGCTGCCCATTCTCCGCCAAACCGCGTGGTGGATTCGGATTTGCGACTTTCCGCGCCTGCAAATCGTGGCCGGCCTGGTGCTGAGCCTGGCAGGGGAGCTGGCCCTGCCTGCGCCGCGCAGCTTCGGACACAGCTTTTTTTGGGTGAGCCTGGCCGTGGCCGTGGTGTACCAACTCAGCCGCATCTGGCCCTACACGCCGCTGCACCGCAAGCAGGTGCGCGATGCCGCCCGCCCGGCTGATGACGACGACTTCCACCTCAGCCTGATGGTGGCCAACGTGCTGATGTACAACCGCGACGCCTCGCGCTGCCTGGGCCATATCCGCAACCTGCGGCCCGATATCGTGCTGGCCGTCGAAACCGACGACTGGTGGCTGAGCCAGCTTCAGCGCCTCGAAGCCGACTACCCCTATACCTGCCACGCCCCGCTGCCCAACACCTACGGCATGCTGGTGTTTTCGCGCCTGCCGCTGCGCGAGCCCGAAATCCGCTACCTCCTCGACCCCGACATTCCGTCTTTCCACGGCCGGGTAGTGCTGCCGGGTGGCGTGCCCGTGAAGCTGCATTTCCTGCACCCCAAGCCGCCGGCTCCCAAGGAAGCCAAAAACAGCGCCCGCCGCGACGCGGAATTGCTGATAGTGGGCAAGTTTATTCAGGAGCACGACGGCCCCACCGTGGTGGCCGGCGACCTCAACGACGTGGCCTGGTCGCACACCTCGGAGCTGTTCCGCCGGCTGTCGCGCCTGCTCGACCCGCGCATCGGGCGGGGGTTTCTGCCCACTTTCCACGCCGACTACAAGCTGCTGCGCTGGCCCCTCGACCACGTTTTTCACTCGGCCCATTTCCGCCTGCAGGACCTGCACCGCCTCACCCACATCGGCTCCGACCATTACCCCATCTACATTCGCCTCAGCTACGAGCCCGAGGGCTGGCACGCCCAGGATTTCGAGCTGGAAAACGCCGATGCCGATGACTACGAAGAGGCCGAGGAAAAAATTGAGGAAGGCGTGGAGGACGTGGCGCTGGGCGAGTGAGGCACTAAAAAGCCCGCCGTGCAGCACTGCACGGCGGGCTTCTGCGTCAGGGGCGCGCTGCGGTTATTTCACCGAAACGGCTTTCTTGGCCGTCACCAGCTGCACGGTTTCAAAGGCCGAAGCCGGTGCCTGCCGGCCATTGGCCCCCACGTACAGCGGCCGGATTTGCACGGTGAGGCGGCGGTTGGCGGCCGTGAAATCGGTAAGGCCGGCGGCGAAGGCGGCCGGGGTGCTGCCGGCCAGCTGGGCGGGCTTCACGTTCATGTTCACGGCGATGGGCAGGGTTTCGATGGCGCTGGCTTCGAGCTCGGTATTGATGCCGGTGACCCCGCTGGTGAGCTCCTTGCCGTCGAGCAACAGCTTGTAGTCGAGCTGCTTGAGCTGCACGCTGGTCACGCTGGGGTTGCGGGCGTACACGCGCATCCTGAGCTGGAGCGGGAGCATGCCTTTTTTCAGGGCTGCCTGCAGCTGCTCCTGCTGGGGCGAGGCAATATCGGCCGCCTGGCGCACAAACAGAATGTCCTGGCCGCCGAGCTTGGCCTCGTCCACGAAGTTGAGGCGGTACTGCATGAGGGTATAAGCCTCGTTTTCCATGGCCTCGACGGATACGTTTTTGCCGGTGGGCTTGTCCTTCACCTGCTCGCTCACGCTACAGGCGTTGGCGGCAACGAGCAGGGTGCCCAGGGCCAGGGCGCGGGCAGGCAATAGGAGGGAGGAAACTTTCATAAGAAGGGGCCTTGCACAGGCAATTGATTAATGTAGTAAGAAGCCACCCTGGCCGCGCTTACGAGAGAAGGGCCGGCAAAGATTAGCCCAACGCGACAATAGCGCCTCCGGCCGGGTCACATTTTCAGCGCTTGCAGCAGGATGGAAATGAACAGCCCGAACACGCCCAGCAGCAAAATCCGGAAGCCGTGCACCCGGTCGCGCGCCGAGAAAGCGCGGACCTGCGTGCCGTCGGAAAGCGTTTTTTTGTGGTAATGCAAATGCCAGCCTATGAGGATGCCCAGCACCCCGCCAATGGCGGCGGAGAAGTAGCCGAGGATAATCCAGGCTTTTTGGGTGGGCTCGGGCTTGGCCATTTCGGCCACGCGGTTGCGCCGCAGCAGCCGCACGGTATCGGCCGAGACTTCGCGGCCCCGCTGCCGCAGCAGGTGCCTGGCCAGGCTCACGTCGTAGCTGTTCCACTCGTCCGGCTTCACCAGAATGTCAAACAGCTCATCGTCGGAAAAGCTGAACAGGTAGTGGTCGGGGGCCGCGCTGGCCGCCAGGGAATCGTTTTCCGCTTCCTCAAGCTGCCGCGCCCGCTCAAAATCGGTGGCCCGCAACCGCACCACGAAACGGGTATCGGTGGCATTGTTGGCCATGCTCACGTCGAAATCCGGCTTGGCCCAACCCGTTTCGAGCGGAACCTGGTGCCGCCCCAGCAGCTCCAGCAACGGCTGGGCCACGGCTTCCGAGGCAAAGGACTGGTAGGGTAGAAAATCGGACATAAAGTGCGCAAATACCGGCTTAGTGCGGCCTGGTAAAGAAATAAGTGGTTTCGCCAAGGGCAGATTGAGTACCTGTCAGCGGGCCTGCCGGGCTTATCGGGGCCGCTCGCAAATGAGCTGGCGCGTCACCGTTTGGTAGGTGCTGAACTGCCCGGGCACCTTGCGCTCAACTACGGTGCTGGTGTGAAATATGAGCCGGCCTGCCGGGTCCAGGCCCACCAGCGACACGTTGCCGCCGCCTTTCGCCATGCCATACAGCAGCAGATAGCGCTGGTTGAGCAGCACGTAGTGGCTATGCGCCCGGTTCCTACGCAGCGAGGCCGGCTTCATGTTCAGCTTGCCTGCCGTGAAGCGGACGGTGAACGGGCCGGGCGTATCCTGCGCGGCTGCGCTGCGGTAAAACTTCTGGTCGGCTATCGAAAACGAATCAACGTGCGTGATGAGCCGGTTGGCCACGCCGTGCCATTCGCCCACCAGCCGTTGCGCATCGGCAATGCGGGTGGCGGTATCCAGCTGGGCGTAGGGGCTGGCCGAGTTGGCGCACCACCACGTCTGCACCCCGTTGAGCGCCATAAAATCGTGGCCCAGTTGACTGTTTCGCACGTCCGGCGGCACCAGCCGCTGGTAGCGGGCGTAGTCTTTTTCCCACTGCCCGGCAGGCCTGAGGGCTGGCAGCGCGAAGCCGTAGGTGAGCGGAAACCGCGAGGTGTCGGCCGTGCTAGCGTGTACAACCGGCAGCACCGGAATCTTGGCGGCCGGGGCCGCGTCCATGCCGCCCAGCGCCGGCTTATCCTGGGCCATTGCTGCCGCACTGCACAAAAACACTAAAAACCCAGTCAGCCAAAGCCTGCTATTCCACCAAATCAACATGGCATAAACCTACAAAAAAAGGCCGGAAGCGTACGCCTCCGGCCTTTTGCAATTCAACGGATTGAATCAGTGAAATCAGCCTAATCAGCGGAAATCAATGATTTATTTGCCGTCCACTTCTTCGTAGTCCACGTCGGTCACGTGGTCACCGGCGGGCTGGCCCTGGCCGTTGCCGCCCTGCGGCTGGCCATCGGCGCCGGGCTGGCCACCTTCGGCCCCACCAGCGGCGTACATCTCCTGCGAAGCAGCCTGCCAAGCGGCATTGATGGCCTCCATGGCGGTGTCGATGCGGGCGAGGTCTTTGGCTTCGTGGGCCGATTTGAGGTCGGCCAGCGCGCCTTCGATGGCGGTTTTGTTGCCACCGCTCAGCTTCTCACCGTACTCTTTCAGCTGCTTCTCGGTCTGGAAAATCATCGAGTCGGCGGCGTTCATCTTGCCGATGCGCTCGGTTTCGGCCTTGTCGGCATCGGCGTTGGCGGCGGCTTCGTCGCGCATGCGCTTGATGTCGTCCTCGCTCAGGCCGCTGCTGGCTTCGATGCGGATTTTCTGCTCTTTGCCGGTGCCTTTGTCCTTGGCGGTTACGTTCAGGATGCCGTTGGCGTCGATGTCAAAGATTACCTCAATCTGCGGCACGCCACGGGGTGCGGGCGGGATGCTGTCGAGGTGGAACTTGCCGATGGTGCGGTTCTGGCTGGCCAGCGGACGCTCGCCCTGCAGCACGTGGATTTCTACCGAAGGCTGGTTGTCCGAAGCCGTCGAGAAGGTTTCCGATTTCTTGGTCGGGATGGTGGTGTTCGACTCGATGAGCTTGGTCATCACGCCGCCCATCGTCTCAATGCCGAGCGAGAGCGGGGTCACGTCGAGCAGCAGCACGTCCTTCACTTCGCCGGTGAGTACACCGCCCTGGATGGCGGCGCCGATGGCCACTACTTCGTCGGGGTTCACGCCTTTCGAGGGCTTCTTGCCGAAGAACTTCTCCACTTCCTCCTGAATGCGGGGAATGCGGGTCGAACCACCCACGAGGATAACCTCGTCGATGTCCGACGTGCTGAGGCCGGCATCCTGCAGGGCTTTTTTCACCGGGTCCATCGAGCGGCGCACGAGGTCGTCGGCGAGCTGCTCGAATTTGGCGCGGCTTAGTTTCACCACCAAGTGCTTGGGGCCCGAGGCCGTGGCGGTGATGTAGGGCAGGTTGATTTCGGTTTCGGTCGAGCTGGAGAGCTCCACTTTGGCTTTTTCGGCGGCTTCTTTCAGGCGCTGCAGGGCCATAGGGTCTTTGCGCAGGTCGAGGCCTTCGTTTTCGCTGCTGAACTGGTCAGCCAGGAAGTTGATGATGACCTGGTCGAAGTCGTCGCCGCCGAGGTGGGTGTCACCGTTGGTGCTCAGTACTTCAAACACGCCGTCACCAAGCTCCAGAATGGAGATGTCGAACGTACCACCGCCGAGGTCATACACGGCGATTTTCTGGTCTTTGTGCTTCTTGTCGAGGCCGTAGGCCAGGGCCGCCGCGGTGGGCTCGTTGATGATGCGCTTCACGTCGAGGCCGGCGATGGCCCCGGCTTCTTTGGTGGCCTGGCGCTGGGCGTCGTTGAAGTATGCGGGCACCGTGATAACGGCTTCGGTTACGGTCGTGCCGAGATAATCCTCAGCGGTTTGCTTCATTTTCTGGAGCACCATGGCCGAGATTTCCTGCGGCGTGTAGTTGCGGTCGCCAATCTTCACGGCAACCGTGTTGTTGGGGCCCGAAACGACGTCGTAGGAAACGTGCTTCTGCTCGGCGGTCACTTCGTTGAAGTGGCGGCCCATGAAGCGTTTGATGCTGGAAATCGTGTTTTTGGGGTTGGTAACGGCCTGGCGTTTAGCCGGGTCGCCCACTTTGCGCTCGCCCTTGCCCCCGTCGAGGAAAGCGACGATGCTGGGGGTGGTGCGGCGGCCTTCGCTGTTGGGAATTACAACGGGTTCGTTGCCTTCCATTACGGCTACGCACGAGTTGGTGGTGCCGAGGTCAATGCCGATTATTTTGCCCATGAGAGGGGTGTGTTGGTTAAGATTGAGAGTGGAATGTGTCAGGTTGGAAGCAGCGTTGCCGCCACTACCGGGGGATTACAAGCAACGTACCAGCGTCGTTTTGGTGACAGATTGTCACCGATTCGGCCCGGCGCGGAAGATTATCCGACGCGGTGGCGGGATTTGTTTCGAGTAGCCAAAATTTTCCTGACAAGGGGGCGGAAATCAGCTATGAGTGAGTTGAATGCAATAAAACCAACACATATTGGTTGATGAATTTTGCTCTGTAAATGGATTTTGCTTTCGGATTTTTTCTTTTGTTCGGTCTGCCTACACTCGCAGTCGGCAGATGCCTTTTGCCTTGGATGAATGGAGGCACCATTCAAAAGGGCCTCAAGGCCTTTATCCTGGCTTTTATCGCGACTGTGACGACCTTTTATTTAGGAAACTTAGTTGCCTGCCTTTCTACACTGCTCTAAAAATGGATACAGGTTTAAGCAAAAAAACTACCGCCGGAAGGATATGCCTCGTTCTTTCGCTGGTATTTGGGGTCGGTTTATTATCCGCTAGTGAATCCTATAATCCCTTTGACCCTTACGCCGATACTGAATTCGGAAAGTCATACTCACCCGAGAAGTTTGAGCGGGTAAAAGTTGGGATGACTATAAATCAAGTCCGGGAGATTGTCGGCAAGCCATTATTTCAGTTTAAGGATGCAGCGACAATGGATTACCATTACACGAATGATAGGTATTTGAAGAGAAGAACAGATAAGAAATTCGCCTTGGTTGGAGATTTAGCCTGGTATAGGTCAGGTGTGACATTCAATGCAGATAGTATTGTCACCAATGTAAATTCCGGCTGGTCTTACGATTAAATCAAAGCATCTTCAGCGGCTTAGAAACGCCCGCGTCTGTTGCTCCCAATCGGCGGAGTAGCGCTTCCAGTAGGGCTGGTGGCCTACGCCGGGGAAGTCGTGGCGGGTTTTGGGGCCGGCGAGGTGGGCGAAGATGGCATCGGTTTCGGCGCGGGTCACGCGCGGGTCGGCGGTGCCCCAGAGCAGGAGGGTGGGCGTGTGGATTTGGCTAGCGTAGTGCTCGGCGTTGAGGCCGAAAGCCCAGAACCCGTTTTGTACGCCGCCCCAGAACACCAGCAAATCGGCCATCGGGAAGCCGGGGACGTGCATGGAGGCGAAGCGGTTGTAGGCCGTTTGGCGCATGTTGCCGTAGGGGCATTCGAGGATGTTGGCGGTGGGGTGGATGCCTAGCTCGGCCTCGGCGCGTAGGATGGCGACGGCGCCCATGCTCACGCCGTAGAGGATAACCTCACCCCCGGCCCCTCTCCTGCGGAGAGGGGAGCCTGACGAATTTCTTGTGGAATCTTTCAGCCAACGGAAAACGGCCGCCACGTCGTCGGCCTCGCGGTAGCCGACGGTGGTGCGGAAACCGGCGGAATTGCCGTTGCCGGCCTGGTCCACGAGCAGCACGTTGTAGCCCAGGCGGCGGAAGTAACCGGCCTCGTGGGTGAGGTGCGACTTGCTGCTGGTGTAGCCATGAAACAGGGCCACGGTGCCGCGCGCCCGGCCGCTGTCGGGCGTGGCGTACCAGGCTTCGAGCGGGCCGTTGGGGCTGGCGATGGTGACGGTTTCGACCGGGAAGCTGGGCTTGGGGCCGTTTTGGGGCTTGGGGTTGCGGATGCCGGTGAGCAGCAGCCAGAGCTTCTGGCCAGGGCTGAGCTGCTCGGGGTTGGGGGAGTGCAGGCCGGGCTCGTTGGCGAAGTGCGTGAAGCGCCAGGCGTGGAAGAAGGCCACGGCGTTCATGGCTCCGAAGCCGGCGAGTAGGAGGTAGAATAGGCGTCGTTTCATGGGCGGAACCTCACCCCCGGCCCCTCTCCTTGGGGAGAGGGGAGCCACGGCGGCACCTTATTAAAATCCTGCGTTGAAAATTTTCATGCTCCTCTCTCCTGGGGAGAGGGGCCGGGGGTGAGGTTAACGCCGCACAATGCCACTTATTTTACGTAACTCCGCCACTTCGGCTGCCGTCAACTCGCGCCACTGGCCGGGCTGCAAGCTGCCTAGCTCCAGCGGGCCGATGGCCGCCCGCACCAGCCGCAAACACGGCAGCCCCACGGCCGCGCACATCTTGCGCACCTGGCGGTTCATGCCCTGCGAAATCTGAATTTCCAGCCAGCTGGTGGGGATGCTGGCGCGGTAGCGAATAGGCGGGGTGCGCGGCCAGAGGTACGCCGGCTCGGGAATTTCGGCGGCCTCGCCGGGGGCGGTGAAGCCTTCTTTAATTTGAACGCCGCGCCGCAGCAGCTGCAGCGCTTCTTCCGAAACGGTGCCTTCCACCTGCGCCCAGTAGGTTTTCGGGACTTTGAATTTGGGGTCGCTCAGGCGGTGCTGGAGCTGCTTGTCGTCGGTGAGCAGGAGCAGGCCCTCGCTGTCGAAGTCGAGCCGGCCCACGGGGTACACGCCGGGCACGGGCACGAAATCCTTGAGCGTGGCGCGGCCGTGCTCGTCGGTGAACTGGGTGAGGACTTCGTAGGGCTTGTTCAGCAGGATATAATGCATAGGCCAACGGCCGCCCGGTCGGGGCGCCATGAGCCTCAAAAGTAACGGCTCGGCTACTTTGCGGCACTTTCCCGGCCTGACCATCGAACCGTGCTACGTTGCTACCGGCCGGTGACAGGCGCGGAAATGCGCGGCTGACGACGCTCTATGGCCGCGCTCGTGGCCGCCTAACGGGCTACAGCTGTTACCTTCTACTATGCATCATCAGGAAATTGAACCACCGGCAGTGCTACGCGATACCATCAAAGACTTCTGGTATGCCCGCCGGGACTTCGGTGCCAGCCCATCGAGTTTCGAGATAGCGCCGGATGGCTACGCGGAAATTGTCTTTCACTTCGGTAGCGCTAATGGTCTTGCCACGGCCGGCGGCGAGCAGCTTTTGCCCTCTCCGTTTCTGGTGGGGCTGCTCAATCAGCCACTGCTGCTGACCGCAAAAAATCAGTTGGAATTCATTGGGATTAAGTGTTATCCCTGGGCCGTGTTCGACCTGCTGGGCTTATCGCCTGGCCAAGACGGCGGCATACGCAGCTTTGCCCACTCCATCGCCCAGCTGCAAGCGCCGTTGGCCGAATGGATTCGGGCGGGCCGCATAGCGGAGGCGCTGGCCGAGGTGGCGCAGTATTGCCTGACTGCGCGGGCGGGGCTAGCCCGCGACGTCGTGCTTCGCAAAGCGGGCGGGGCCATGCGGGCCGCCAACGGCACCCTGCCCGTGAGCCAGGTAGCGGCGGCGGCCCATACCACGGTGCGCACCCTGGAACGAAAGTTTAAACAGGCGGCCGGCCACACGGTGAAAGACGTGTCCGGGCTCATGCGCTTCGAACAAGTACGCAGTCAGCTATGGCTTTCTCCGGATGCCAGCCTGGCCACCTTGGCGCAGGAGCTGGGCTATGCCGACCAGGCCCACCTGGGCCGGGAATTCAAGCGCTACAGTGGCACCACGCCCGCCGCTTTCGCCCGCAAAGCCCGGCATTGGCAAGAAACGGTGAGTACCGATTTTGTCGCGTTTGTTCTAGCCTGATGCAGACGCCTGCCAGAATTTTGTGTGGCAATTATGCACGAGCACTGTCACACAAAATTGACTGAAAATGGAATCAGCAAACGGAAAAAAAGTACTCGTCTCGGGTGCCAGCATTGCCGGAATTTCCACCGCCTATTGGCTAACTAAAATTGGCTATCAGGTAACGGTAGTAGAATTGGCCGCGGAACTTCGGACGGGTGGGGCCGCCATCAATGTGCAGGGGGCTGCCTTAGAAAGCGCGAAGCGGATGGGCATTTTTGCGCAATTAAAAGCCAACCGATTACAGCTGGAACGGTTGGAATTTAAAAATAGCGACGATGTAACGGAAGGCTCGTTGCTGATGCAAAACGAGGGGGCGTCGCCGGCCGACGAGGACATCGAAGACATCGAAATTGAGCGCGCGAAGCTCGTGGCCATTTTGATGAATACGATAAAAAATGAGGTTGACGTAATTTTTAATAACAGCATTACCGCGCTCAGCGAAACCGCGGACGCGGTGCAGGTGGCCTTCAAACATGGTCCCTCTCAAGTCTTTGACTTGGTATTTGGCTGCGATGGGGCGCACTCGGGGGTAAGGCAGCTGTGGTTTGGCCACGAGCTGGAATACGCCCATTTTCTTGAACATTATTATTCGCTCAGCATCGTCGACCACTCGTTGATAACCCCCAATACCGCCCAGCTATATAATGTGCCGGGCAAGGGAATTATGCTGAATGCGTACAACGGCAAAACCGATATTGTTTTCTGGTTTTATTCCGAAAAAGAAATTTCCTACAATTATCGGGATGCCGGGCAGCAGCGCCAGCTTATCCTGGACCAGTTTGCCGGCCAGGGCTGGCGCACCACCGAATTGCTGGAAGAAGTGAAGCAGGCAGAAATTTCTTATTTCGATAAATTCTGCCAAATCAAGATGCCAGCGTGGACCAAAGGCCGCGTGGCTTTGGTGGGCGATGCCGGCTACTGCGCCTCGCCCGCGGCGGGCATCGGGGCCTCGTTGGCCATGACCGGGGCCGCCGCCGTGGCCGATGCGCTAGCAAAACACCCCGGTGATTTCAACCTGGCCTTTCAGGAATACGACCATGGTTTGCGGCCCTTTATCGAAGAATGCCAGGCCACGGCGCTGGCCATGCTGCACAATTATTTCATTCCCAAAACGGAGGAAGCAATTCTCAAAAGAAATACCCAGCCCCTGCCGTTTTAGGGCGTCGCTCACCGCTTCGCGGGCACAAGTTCTAATCCTGCCAGATTAAAACGTTTGCCGGTTACTTCGCATGTGCCTGCGTAACGAAACCGGACCAGAATAGCCGGGTTTTCAGTGCTTTCTCTACTTCTCCCACCACCGCGTCTGCGGCAGCGTGGCCCCCAGTGTTACCGGCTCGCCCAGGTGGGGGGTGGTCATCATCTGGCCCAGCCGCGCGGCCTCGGCGGTGGCGCGGGTCACGGGCTCGTTCCAGGCGTGGAGGGATTCGGTGAAGGCGCCCCAGTGCACGGGGAGCATCACGGCGGCGCGCACGTCGCGGGCGGCCTGCACGCTTTGCTCAGGGCGCATGTGGATGTCGGCCCAGCTCTCGTTGTACTGCCCGCATTCTACCAAAGCCAAATCGAAGGGGCCGTACTGCCGGCCGATGGCGGCGAAGTGCGGCCCGTAGCCGCCGTCGCCGGTGTAGAACACGCGCTTGGCGGGCGTCTGCATCACCCACGAGCACCAGAGCGTGGAGTTGCGGTTGCCGAGGCCCCGGCCCGAAAAGTGGCGGCTGGGCGTGCAGCGCAGCAGCAGGCCATTAGCCAAGCGGGTGCTGTCGCCCCAGTTCATTTCCACGATTTTAGTTTCCGGTACGCCCCAGCGGCGCAGGTGCGGCCCGATGCCCAGCGGCACGTAGAAATGGCCCACCTTGTCCTTGATTTTGCGGATGGTGGCGTAGTCGAGGTGGTCGTAGTGGTCGTGCGAGATGAGGACGGCGGCGATGGGCGGCAGCTTTTCGGGCGCGATGGCCAGGCTGCGGTTGTAGCGGTTGGGCGTGGCCCAGCTCACGGGGCCCATCTCGATGCTGAGCATGGGGTCGAGCAGCACGTTCTGGCCCGCGATTTCGACCAGGCTGGCCGAGTGGCCGAACCACGTCACGCGCACCAGGTCGGGCGTTTTCTGGGTGATGGCCAGCGAGTCGAGGGGCTGGGTGGGCAGCGGGGCGGGCGGCTCGGCCTGCTTCGATTTATGAAACAGGAATTTCCACATCACCGAAGGCATGCTGCCGCCCGTCATTTCGCGGGTCGGAATCAGGTTCACAAACTCGCCCTCCTTTTCGTTGTAGTGGCCCGATTTGACGTAGGTCTGCACGTCGGCCCTGGTGGGCTTGCCGCCCAGCTGCGGGCTGAGGCCGGTGAAGGCCACCACCGCAATAAGCAGGGTGCCGAGGATGCCGCCAGTCGTCATGAGGAAGATTTTAAGGGGTTTTCTCATGCGCGGGCCGAGACATTGGCGTGGGCCAGGGCCACGATGTCGCGCACTTCGAGCACGGGTTTGGGGTAGCCGGCCAGGGTCGCCTTAATCATGGCGCGGCCCACTTCCTGCATAGTGCTCACGTAGTTGGGCGTCAGCTTGCGGGCCACGGGGTAGAGCCAGGCGATGGCGCCGTACCATTTCAGGATGTTGCGCTGGCCGGGCGTAACTTTCATGAAGCCGGGCCGGAACATGTAGGCTGCCCGGAAGGGCAGCGTCAGCAGCTCGTTTTCGGTGCGGCCTTTCACGCGGGCCCAGTGCTGGCTACTCTTCTCGCTGCTGTCGGTGCCCGCACCCGATACGTAAATGAACGTCAGGTCGGGGTTCAGGCGGGCCAGGGTTTCGCCCACGGCCAGCGTCAGGTCGTGGGTGATGCGCTCGTATTCCTCTTTGCTCACGCCTACCGACGAGATGCCGGCGCAGAAAAAGCAGGCGTTGTAGCCCGTCAGCTGGCTTTCCACGGCGCTCAGGTTGGCCAGGTCGGGCACCAGCAGCTCGCTCATTTTGGCGTGGGTGCGGCCGGTGGGCTTGCGCGTGAGCACCAGCACGTGCTCCACATCAGCGTTTTGCAGGCATTCGAGGAGCACGCCCTCGCCCACCATGCCGGTGGCACCGGTCAGAATGGCTCGTATTTTCATATCAGTTCGGTAAAGTAGGAGGGAGGACGGTTGGCGGGCGGTTTTGCTTTACGGCGCTGACGAAACCTCACCCCCTGACCCCCTCTCCAAAAAAGAGGGGGCACCGGCTCGTGAGGGCGACTCTTCCGTCAAACCTGTTAGAAGCAAACCCGGTGCCCCCTCTTTTTTGGAGAGGGGGTCAGGGGGTGAGGTTGACGGCCGTACAATTACACGCTGCCCGAATACTTCCGCACGGCCCATTCCACCGTCAGGAAGCCCAGAATCACGAAGAAAATCCACTTCAGATTTATCAGGTCCTTCAAATCCTCCTCCGAGGAAATCACCGGCTTGTAGTTGGCCTTGATGATGTCCTGCGCCAGCTTATCGAGCTGCGACGGATAATAGAGCCGCGAGCCGCTGCGCCGCGAAAGCTGCGCCAGCAGGTTGTGGTCGGCCTTCGATTCCAGGGCTTCCAGCGGCTGCGACTGCACCAGCAATTCGCCGGCATCCTGTTGGGGCTGGCCGCCCAGCGTGGCACGGGCCTGGTACTTGTACAGCCCCGCCGGCAGCGGCCCCAGGTGCAGGGGCGAGCCGTCCTCGGCATTGGCGAAGCTGAAGCGGTGGGCCTGCTGCTTTTCGTCGGTCAGCGTGAGGTCGATTTTCTGGTTGTAGAGGCGCTCGAAGACGGCGTTGTAGGTTTCGGCGCCCAGCGTCACGTCGTCCTGGGTGCCGAAGGCGTCCTGCGTGGGGTACACGTCGAGGCGCTTTTTGTTGGCGTTTTGGGTGAGCAGCTGGAGCGTGCGAATGATGAGGCGGTCGTAGGCTTCGGGCTTGTCGTCGTGGGCTACGGCTTCGCTCAGGCGCCACTGCCAGCTGCCATCCGTCAGCAGCGTGGCCTGACGCCGGTCTTGCGGGCCGCCGAACACCAGCAGCGGCTTCTGGGTGGCCACGCGGCCCACCTGCTGCCAGAGGGCGGCCTCGGCTCCCGGCCCCAGGCGGTAGTCGCCGAAGGGCACCGGCGCGGGCGGGTACTGCGCAAAGCGGCGGGCCGATTCCTCGGCGGTGGCGAAGCGGGCGAAGCCGGGATTGGGCACCGGCGTCACCTCATCGGTCTGCGCCCCGCGCGGCTGAATGGTGAGGCCCGCGCCCAGCTGGTTGTAGGCCGCGAGGTCCGATTGCGCCCCGAGAATGTAGAAGGCGGGCGTTTTGCGGGCCTTCACCTGGGCCAGCATCTCGTTGCCCAGCCCGCCCTGCGCCGGCAGCTGGTGCAGAATGGCCACATCGAAGTCAGCATCGGCTTTCAGCGGCTGCACCCCGGGCAGGGCCAGCGTGAGGTCGAAGTTGTCGTTGGCCAGAATGGCGGCGCGCAGGGCTTTCAAATCGGGGTGCGGGGCGGCGCCGGCCAGCAGCACCCGCAGCTTGCCCTTCACAACCTCGATGAAGGCCGTGCGGGCGTTGTTCAGCTCCGTAAACTCGCCCGGCTGGGGCACGATGCGGACTTCGTAACGGCGCTTGCCGGGCGCGGGCGCCGTGATTTGGAATGCGGTGCGCGCCCGGCGGCGGCCGGCCGGCAGGGCCACGCGGCGGCTGTCGAGCGTCCTATTCCCTTCGCGCAGCTCCACGGTGGCCGTGCCGCCGGCGTAGCCTTCGAAGCCCAGCTCGGCCTCAATGGGGAATTTATTGCCGCTGAACGCCACGCGGTTGTAGGTGAGGCCGGTGAGGCGCAGGTCTTTTTTGGGGATGGTGTCGCCCACCGCCACGCTGTAAATCGGAAAGCTGAACTCCGAGTAAGCGGGGCTGCGGCCCTGGTTCACGAGGCCGTCGCTCAGCAGCACCACGCCGGCCAGGTTGCGGCCGTCGTAGGCGTCGCGGGTGCCGCTGAGGAGCTGGTCGAGGTCGGTGGACGCGGCCGGGAAGCGCAGCGAATCGGGCCGGGCCGGGCGGCCGGGCGGGGCGGTCAGCGTCCGGGTTTCGACGGTGAAGCCCTTGCCGCGCAGCGTTTCGGCCAGTTTGGTGAGGCCGCTGGTGGCTTGGCTCAGCATGTTTTTAGGCGTGAAGAGCTCCACCGACTGGGAGTTATCGACGGCCAGCACCAGCGTGGGCTGCTCGGTGTGCGTGGTGGTGGTTTTGATGAACGGCCCCAGCAACAGGTAGCACAGGAAGCTCACCACGGCAAAGCGCAGGGCGGCCAGCGCGTAGTTGCGCTGCCGGCTCCAGGGCGCTTTGGCCGAGTATTGCAGGGCGGCGTAGCCCGCGCCCACCAGCAGGCAGACGAGGATGAGCCAGGGAGAATATTGGGTGGTCAGCAAAAGTGCAGGCTAATAAATTTACCGCTCTGGTCGGGTGGCGTTATCCAGTTCAATTAGCGCGTCAGCCACCGAGAGTACCGGCAATGTGCTTCGGCGAAACCCCTTGGGGTCGCGGGTGACGACGGCCGTAATAGTAGGCTGCGTGAGGGCCGTGAAGTATTGAATTCCATCTTCAAAATCAGTAAAATCACTGTCGAGTGTCAGTCGAATGATGGCCGCATCTACGGAGAGAATCTCCACCATTGGTACCAGACGGTCCAGCAACCGCCAGGCGTGCGCGGCGGTTGTCAGCCGGCGCGTCACATACTCAATGTTGGTAAAGGAAACACTGGCCACATAAAAGCGGGCCTCCCCGCTGGCTCCCGCCTCCATCAGTTCCACGGCATCCCGGCCAAATGGCTCACGGTTGATTAAGTAATCGATGAGAACATTCGTGTCAAGCAGGTAATGTTTCATAAATACTTTTCCATCAGCGCATCGCCCAAAGCCGTTTTATAATCGAAGTCCGGGGGCACGGGCAAGCTGCCGGCCAGGGCTGCGACCGCCGGGGAGATAGGCCGCCGGTGCCGTGGAGACTGGGCAATAATCGGCCGCATGGTAGTCGTGAACAGCGTAGCTAAGTCGGTGCCCATGCGGTGAGCATAAGCTTCGGCCTGAGCAATAAACTCGTCGTCGAGGGTTAGCGTGATGGTTGACATAGCAGCATGGATGAGAATGGCAAGGTAAGCATGCCGTCTGTTGCTAACGGCTGAGCACGCCAACCAGTTCGGGACTATTGAAGATGCTGACCGGCGAAATAACGGTTTCGATCAGCGGCAGGGTGCTGCCGTAGCGCTCACGCAGCTTGGCCTGCACGGCGGGGTGGCTCAGGTCGAGGTCGCGCAGGTGCTGGAGCTGCCCCAGCCGCCGGCCGAGGCCGCGCTCGTACACTTTCCAGATGAGCTCGGAGCAGTAAATCCGGTCGTCGGACCAGCCGAAATACAGGTCGTAGCTGTGGCCCAGCATCGGCTGCCCGGCCGCTCGCAGCCGGGTCAGCGCGGCGGGCGTAAGCACGGCCTCCGCATCGCGCAGCCGCTTCGTGACGAAGTGGCCGCCCTGGCCCCGCGCCACCCAGTCGGCCAGCGGCGTGCGTTTCACCGGCTGCACGGCTTCGAATACCTGCCACTTTCCGGCCTCCTTATACACGATGCCGCAGTGGCTCCAGGGCGAGTGCGTGGCCAGCTGAATGGCCCGGCTCTGGGCCGAAAGGGAGGTGTGGAAAATCAGGTCGCCGTCGCGGAGTTGGGGCGCGATTTGGGCGGTAGTGGCGGCGGCGGCGCGGTGGCGCTGGTAGCGCAGCAGGCGGCGGTGCATGCGCGGGTAGGCGGCTAGGGCAAGGGCGGCTAGGAGCAGGAAGGGGAGGAGCCAGCGGGGCATTTGTAGTATTTGTGTCTTAATTCACCCTTGCTTAAACAAAATGTGAGAAACAAATGACGCCAAAAGAGTCGGTAAGTCAGCTAATTAAAAACGTCGTGAAGCCTGCTTTCAAATCGGCAGGATTCCGCATTGATGGCAACACTTTCAGAAAAGAAGAAAACGGTTTGGTTAAAGTATTCAATATCCAAAACAGCCAATTCAATACTGCCTATTCTGCCGCTTTCTATTTTAATGCAGGTTTACATTTCCCCCTGACTTATGGATGGCGGTATAGTTGGCCACTTCCTGCCCGGCCTATGGAATCTGACTGTCAGTACCGATTTCGAACTGACGCCTTAACTGGTCATTATCGCGCCTATAATATCGAGGAAGGCACTGACTTAAATCAATTTGGAAAATTGGTCAAATTCGAAATCGATGCTGTTATCCAGTGGTTTGCTTCAATTGTGAAATTGGAAGACTGTTTGGTTGCCCAAAAACAAGTTTATCCACCCGGCCAAACCTGCACTTATGATGTTGCGCTTACTTATGCTGAGTTAGGAGATTTTACCAAAGCAAATGAGGTTTTCCAAGTCTTTGCAATCCAACCAATCGGTAATCCTGCCGAGCGAGTGAAGATGAATTCGGAAGCGAAAAGGCGTGGAATTGATGTCTGAATTTAAAATAAAAGGACACCGTGCAATACTAGCGCGGTGTCCTTTTGATTGGAAGGCACCTTCTCCCTACGTCAGCATCCCGCCATCCACCTGCAGCACCTGGCCGGTGATGTAGGCCGAATCATCCGACGCCAGAAAGGCCGTGGCCTTGGCCACGTCTTCGGGTCGGCCGCCGCGCTTGAGCGGAATGGCCTTGCGCCACTCGTCGACCTGCTTGGGGTCGAGGGCATCGGTCATTTCGGTTTCGATGAAGCCGGGGGCCACGGCGTTGCAGCGGATGTTGCGCGAGCCCAGCTCCAGGGCCACCGACTTGGTGAAGCCGATGATGCCGGCCTTGCTGGCCGCGTAGTTGGCCTGCCCGGCGTTGCCCTTGATGCCCACCACGCTGGTCATGTTGATGATGGAGCCGGCTTTGGCGCGCATCATGGGCTTGGTGGCGGCTTTGGTGAGGTTGAACACCGACTTGAGGTTGACGTTGAGCACCTGGTCCCACTGCTGCTCGCTCATGCGCATGAGCAGGCCATCCTGCGTGATGCCGGCGTTGTTGACGAGGATGTCGAGCTTGCCGAAATCGGCCACGACGTCTTCCACCAGCTTTTCGGCCTGGGCGTAGTCGGAGGCGTCGGAGCGGTAGCCTTTTACCTTGGTGCCGGCGGCCGAAAGCTCGGTTTCCAGGGCCTGGCCCTTCTCGACGGAAGATAAATACGTGAAGGCGACATCGGCGCCGAGCTGGGCGAAATGCGCCGCTATGGCGCGGCCAATTCCTTTGGAAGCGCCCGTCACGAGGGCCACTTTTCCGGTGAGTGTGTTGGTCATGGGGCGAAGGTAAGTAGCGCGGACTTTGTAGTCCGCGTCCCCGCGCCGCTTGCTGACTAGTGAGGTGGCGCGGAGACGCGGACTGCAAAGTCCGCGCTACATCGGCCTAACTTCGCGCCACATTATGCCCCATTACGACATCTGCATTC
Organism: Hymenobacter daeguensis; assembly: GCF_054780555.1. Taxonomy (NCBI): domain Bacteria; kingdom Pseudomonadati; phylum Bacteroidota; class Cytophagia; order Cytophagales; family Hymenobacteraceae; genus Hymenobacter; species Hymenobacter daeguensis. The sequence goes on along the minus strand of NZ_BAAGWC010000001.1, from coordinate 210,354 downwards.
TGGGCGCGGGCCCCGGCGGGGCCACCGCCGCCCTGCACCTCGCCAACGCCGGCCAGCCCTGCCTGCTGCTGGACCGCGCCGCCTTCCCGCGCGACAAAACCTGCGGCGACGCCCTCAGCGGCAAGGTCATCAACGAGTTGAAGCGCATCGAGCCCGGCCTGCACGCCAGGCTGGCCGCCGCGCCCATCCAGATTCCGAGCTGGGGCATCGATTTCATTGCGCCCAACGGCCGCAAGCTCAGCATCCCGTTCAAGCCGAAATTCGACAAAGCCCAGGATGCCACTGCCGGCCACGTCGCCAAGCGCATTGACTTCGATAATTTCCTGGTGGAGGAAGTGCGCCAACGCCCCGAAATTGACTTCCGCGAAAACGTGGACGTGGCCCGCACCGAGCGCACGCCCGCCGGCTGGCAGCTGTTCGACAAAGCCGGTGAGGAAATTGCCACCTGCCGCCTGCTGCTGGTTGCCAACGGCGCACAATCCGAGTTCGCCCGCAAAGTGGCCGGCCACGCCCTGGAACCCGACCACCACTGCGCCGGCCTGCGCACCTATTACGACGGCGTGGCCGGCCTCAGCCCCGATAATTTTATCGAGCTGCATTTCATCAAGGACTTCCTGCCCGGCTACCTCTGGGTGTTCCCGCTGCCCAACGGTCAGGCCAACGTGGGCGTGGGCATGCTCTCCAAAACCGTTTCGGACAAAAAAATCAACCTGCGCCAGCGCCTCGACGAGATTCTGACCACGCACCCCACGCTGGCCCCGCGCTTTGCCGGCGCCACGCGGCTGGGCTCCGTAAAAGGTTTCGGCCTGCCGCTGGGCTCGAAGCGCCGCGCGTTGTCTGGACCGGGCTATTTCCTGCTCGGCGATGCCGGCTCGCTCATCGACCCGTTTTCGGGCGAGGGCATTTCGCACGCCATGGTGAGCGGGCGGCACGCCGCCACCTGGGCCGCCGAGGCCGTGAAACAGCAGGATTTCAGCCCCGCATTCCTGAAGAACTACGACAAGGCCGTCTACAACCGCCTGGGCCAGGAGCTGCGCATCAGCACCGTCATGCAGCGGCTGCTCAACTTCCCCAGCCTGTTCAACATCGTGGCCAACCGCGCCGCCCGCAACCCCACGCTGGCCGCCACGCTCTCCATGATGTTCATGGATTTGGACCTGCGCGAGCAGCTGCGCAAGCCCAGCTTCTACTTCAAGCTGCTGTTTGGCGGGAAGTAGCCGCTGGGCTTGCAAACAAGAACGTCATGCCGGGCAGAGCCGAGGCATGACGTTCAGTTATTCATCAGCTGAAGCCGATGCCTAGTGGGCACCGGGGCGGGGGTGGTAGCCGCCCGTGGTGCGCGTCACCGGGGTTTTAATCGGGGCGTGGCCTTCGTCGGTGCCCACGTAGCGCTTCAGGCTTTTGGCCGCTTCGGGGTTGAGCTTGGCGGCATGTTCTAGGTCGCGGCGGGCTTCGGAGAGCTTGTCGAACGACGAATAGCTGATGCCGCGATATTCCCAGGCATCGGCGTAAGTCGAATCGAGCGCAATGGCTTTGCTGAAATCAAGCACGGCCGACTTGTACTGGTAGCTCTGCATCTTGGCCACGCCCCGGCCGAAGTACGACTCCTTGTCCTCGGGACGGTACTTGATGGCGCCCGAAAAATCGGTGACGGCTGCCTTGTACTGCTTCATCATCAGGCGGTTTACGCCCCGGTTGTAGTAGGCGTCGGGGTTGTCGCGCTGGTAGCGGATAGCGGCGGCGTAGTCGGGCAGGGCTTCGGCATAATTTTTCAGATAGCTCTTGGCCTTGGCGCGCTGCAGGTAGGCTTTCGAGCTTTTGGGGTCCACTTTCAAAATGGCGTCGGCGTTGGCCAGCATGTTGCGGTAGTCGAGCGTCGTCATTTTTTTCTCCTTTTCGCGCTCGGCCGAAGCGGCCGAGGCCGAAAGGATTTCTTCGGAGCCGGTAGCACCCGCGGCCGACGCGGTGGCCGCGTCGGCGGCCACGGCCGTGGCGGGCGTGGCCGAGATGCCGTTGGCCTCGCCGGTGGTGCGGGCATCGGGAGCAGTGGTGGCGGCCCCGGTCGAGTCGGGGCGGCGGGCGCCGGAGGCCTCCGGCATGGTCAGGAGCTGGCTCGAATTGGTCGGTTTCTCCTTTTCAGTAACCGTGGTGGCGCAATTGGTGAGGAAAGCAAGCAGCCCGAGGGCGGCCACAGGAAAGCGAAAATGTAATTTCATGGAATGCAGAAATGAGGAAGCCACGGCAAGCTGCGCCGTAACCGGAGGCTTATACGGTGAGAAACTGAATTTGGCTGCTGACACAACTTCTGCCAATTCTTTGTTAACAGGGTTCAAACGGTTGCGCAGGCAGGTGCGGCGCGGTACGGGGCTGCGGCTATCTTTGCGGCCACAATTGGGTGGGTCCCCCAGCCGGGCCCGGTGTACTTTTTTTCTTTCGCAGAATTTTATGGCATTGCAATTTGATTTGGTCGTGGTCGGCAGTGGCCCCGGCGGGTACGTGGCCGCTATCCGGGCCTCGCAACTGGGCTTGAAAGTGGGGGTTATCGAGCGCGAGTCGCTGGGCGGCATCTGCCTCAACTGGGGCTGTATTCCGACCAAAGCGCTGCTCAAAAGCGCCCAGGTTTTTGAATACCTCAACCACGCGTCCGAATACGGCCTTACGGCCAGCGGCGTGGGCTACGACTTCGGCGCGGTCATCAAGCGCAGCCGCGGTGTGGCCGACGGCATGAGCAAGGGCATCAACTTCCTGTTCAAAAAGAACAAGATTGAGGCCGTGATGGGCACCGGCAAAGTGGTGGCCCCCGGCAAGGTAGAAGTGACCAAAGCCGACGGCAGCAAGGAAACGGTGGAAGCCAAATCCATCATTCTGGCCACCGGGGCCCGCTCGCGCGAGCTGCCGACGATGCCGGTTGACAACAAGAAAATCATCGGCTACCGCAAGGCCATGAGCATGGAGCAGCTGCCCAAGCGCCTCGTGGTGGTGGGCTCGGGCGCCATCGGCGTCGAGTTTGCCTACTTCTACCGCACCATGGGCTCCGAGGTGACGGTGGTGGAGTACCTGCCCCGCATCGTGCCGGTGGAGGACGAGGAAGTATCGCGCCAGATGGAGAAGTCGTTCCGCAAAATCGGCGTGAACGTGCTCACCAGCGCTGAAGTAACCAAGGTGGACACCGCCGGCGAAGGCTGCAAAGTGACCATCAAAACCGCCAAAGGCGAGCAGGTGATTGAGTGCGACGTGGTGCTGAGCGCCGTGGGCGTGACCACCAACCTCGAAAACATCGGCATCGAGGAGCTGGGCATCAAAGTGGAGCGCGGCCGCGTGATTGTGGACGACTTCTACCAGACCAACGTGCCCGGCATCTACGCCATCGGCGACATCGTGCCCGGCCCCGCGCTGGCCCACGTGGCCTCGGCCGAAGGCATCATCTGCGTCGAGAAAATTGCCGGCCATCACCCCGAGCCGCTCAACTACCAGAACATCCCCGGCTGCACCTACGCCTCGCCCGAAATCGCCAGCGTGGGCATGACCGAAGCCGAAGCCAAGGAAAAAGGCTACGACGTGCTGGTGGGCAAGTTCCCGTTCTCAGCCTCGGGCAAAGCCAGCGCCGCCGGCGCCAAAGACGGCTTCGTGAAAGTCATTTTCGACAAGAAATACGGCGAGTGGCTCGGTGCCCACATGATTGGCATGAACGTGACCGAGATGATTGCCGAAGTAGTGGTGGCCCGCAAGCTGGAAACCACCGGCCACGAAATCATCAAGGCCGTGCACCCGCACCCCACTATGTCGGAAGCCATTATGGAAGCCGCTGCTGCGGCTTACGGTGAGGTGATTCACTTGTAGAATTTCTTTTGATTGAAGACAACGAGGCCCGGCTGATTCAGCCGGGCCTCGTTGCGTTCAGTGGTTTTAAATCTGTTACCTTGATTCCGCAACTGCCCGTTTGAAAATGACTTCTGCCGATAATATCCTTCTCTACCAAGCACCCGATGGGCAAACGCAACTTGAGGTGCAGTTGGACCATGAAACCGTCTGGCTGACGCAGGCACAGATGGCGGAGCTATTCGACGTTTCTAGACCTAACGTTACTATTCACTTGCGTAACGTGTTTAAGGAGGGTGAATTAGATGAGATTTCAGTTAGTAAGGATTCCTTACTAACTGCCGCAGACGGCAAGAAGTACCGCACCAAGTATTACAATCTTGATGTCATTATTTCTGTCGGATACCGAGTAAAGTCGTTACGCGGCACCCATTTCCGCCAGTGGGCTACCAATATCCTGCGGCAATACCTCGTGCAGGGCTTCGTGCTAAATGAGAAGCGCCTGCGCGAAAGCGCCCGCCAACTGGCCGACCTTAAGCGGCTGGTGCAGCTACAGGGCGAAGTGGCCGCGAATCAGGAGTTGACTTCTGACCAATCAGACGCACTGCTGCGGGTGCTGGGCGACTATGCCCGCGCCCTCGACGTGCTCGACCAGTATGACCACCAGCGTCTGCGGGTGCGCGGCACGGCGACCGACGAGCCGTTTGAGCTGACCTATGAGGCGGGGCTGGAAGCAGTGGACAGCCTGCGCACGCAGTTCGGCGGCAGTGCCTTGTTTGGGCGGGAGAAGGATGCTTCATTCCAAAGCTCGGTGCGGTCCATCTACCAGAGCTTTGGTGGGGAGGACCTGTACCCGAGCGTGGAGGAAAAGGCGGCCAACCTGCTGTATTTCGTGGTGAAAAACCACTCGTTTTCGGATGGTAACAAGCGGATTGCGGCGTTCCTGTTCGTGTGGTTTCTGGACCGGAATAAGTGCCTGTACCACTCCGACGGCTCGCGCCGGCTGGCCGATAATGCCCTGGTGGCCCTCACGCTGCTCATTGCCGAAAGCAAGCCGGAGGACAAGGACACGATGGTGAAGCTGGTGGTGAACCTGATTAATCAGGATAACTAATCCTGCACTGCCTCCGCCGCCACGGCCGGCACCGTAGTCGCTTTCGGCTTCTGGCTCACCAGCCACACGCCCAGGAAGATGAGCGCCGCCTGCCCGGCCTTGCCCCAGGTGAGGTGGTCTTTGCCCAGGCCCACGGCGATGAGCACGGCCAGCACGGGCTGCAGGTAGATGTAGACGCCCAGCAGGGCGGGGGAGGCGTATTTCAGCGCCCAGTTGTTGAGCAGGTAGGAGAGAATGGTGAGAAAGAAAATCATGAACCCGACCTCGGCCCAGATGTAGGGCGGAAAGCTGGCGTAGTTGGCCTCCAAAGCCTCGCGCCAGCCGAAGGGAATGGCAATGAAGCCGCCCACCAGAAACACCCGCCCCAGCACCGTGAACGGGTGGTACTTGCGCATGAGCGGCGTGACGATGACCAGGTAAATGCCAAACACCGTGGCATTGAGCAGGATGAAAATATTGCCCAGCGTGCCCTGCGGGTACACCGCCGCCGTTTGGGCGTTGCGCCCCAGAATGAGCGTGGCCGCGCCCACCGCGCCCACGGCAATGCCCAGCGCCCGGGGCAGCGTGATGCGCTCGCTCAGCAATACCGCCGAGGCAATGACTACCACAATGGGGGCCACCGTTTGCAGCAGCGAGGCGCTGATGGGCGCGGTCAGGTTCAGGCCCGAAAAAAACAGCAATTGGTTGAGCCCGATGCCGAGAATGCCGCAGGCAATGGAGCGCAGGTTGTCGGCCCGGCCGGTGATTTTATCCTCGCGGGCCACGAAGAATTTGATGATGGCAAAGAACAGAATGGCCCCGATGATGCGCAGCGTGACGATGCCGAACGGGTGCAGGTAGGTGGGCATCACATCTTTCGACAGGCTGTAGTTGGCCGCGTAGATGATGGTGACGACGAGAAGGGCCGCGTGGACGCGGAATTGGTTGGACATAGCGTGTAGCGCATGCTTTAGCTTGCGCCGTTGGGTGGTAATCGAAAGCGTCGGCCTTTAACCCGAACTTTGCGGTGCTTGTTGCCGGTGGCGCAAGCTAAAGCATGCGCTACAATGAAACTCTTCCCCGACGACGAACCCGCCGCCTTCACCCCGCCGCCCGCGCCCGGCCCCGATGCCCCGCTGGCCGAGCGCCAGCGCCCCCGCCGCCTGGCCGACTACGCCGGCCAGCAGCACCTCGTGGGCGAGGCCGGCGTACTGCGCCGCTATTTGAACGCCGGCCGGCTGCCCAGCCTCATTCTGTGGGGGCCGCCCGGCGTGGGCAAAACCACCCTGGCCCACCTGCTGGCTTCGGAGCTAAAGCAGCCGTTTTCGGCCTTGAGCGCCATCAACGCCGGCGTGAAAGACGTGCGCGACGTCATCGAAAAGGCGAAGCGGCAGCGCGGCACCGTCCTGTTTATTGACGAAATCCACCGCTTCAGCAAGGCGCAGCAGGATGCCCTGCTGGGCGCGGTGGAGCACGGCACCGTGACGCTCATTGGGGCCACGACGGAGAACCCGTCCTTCGAAGTCATCCCGGCCCTGCTCTCGCGCTGCCAGGTGTATGTGCTGGAGGCGCTGAGCGCCGACACCCTGCGCGGGCTGGTGCAAAAAGCCCTGACCGAAGACGCCGCCATGCAGCAGAAAAAGGTCCGGCTGAAAGAAGACCACGCCCTGCTGGCCCTGAGCGGCGGCGACGCCCGCAAGCTGCTCAACCTCCTGGAAATTGTGGTGCAGAGCACGCCGCCCGACAAAAAAGGCGTCGTCGACATCACCGATGCCGTGGTGCAGCAGGTAGCCCAGCGCCCGCTGGCCCGCTACGACAAGGGCGGCGAGATGCACTACGACGTGATTTCGGCCTTTATCAAGTCTATCCGCGGCTCCGACCCCAACGCCGCCCTCTACTACCTGGCCGTGATGCTCGAAGGCGGCGAGGACGTGAAGTTCATTGCCCGCCGCATGCTCATCCTGGCCTCCGAAGACATCGGCAACGCCAACCCCAACGCCCTGATGCTGGCCACGAGCTGCTTCCAGGCCTGCACCGTCATCGGCCTGCCCGAGTCCGATTTGATACTCGCCCAAACCGTCATTTACCTGGCCACGTCGGTGAAAAGCAACGCGGCCTACCTGGCCATTCGGGCCGCCCAGGCCGAGGTGAAGGCCCACGGCGTGCACCCCGTGCCGGTGCCCCTGCGCAACGCCCCCACGCGCCTGATGAAGCAGCTCGGCTACGGCAAAGAATACGCCTACTCGCACAACGGCGAGGGCAATTTCGAGGAGCAGGAGTTCCTGCCCGACGCCCTGAGCGGCACCCGCTTCTACGCGCCCGGCCTCAACCCCAGCGAGGCCAAAATCCAGGAGCGCCTGCGCGGCTGGTGGGGCGAGAAGTACGGCTACTAAGCCCGCTCGAACCCCCTGCCCGGCATGTCGAACAGTGGGCGCGGCCCTGCAAACACCGGTCCCGCCGCTTCGAACACTGTTCCCGCCCTCGGGAACAGTCTTCCCGGCGTTTCGAACACTCTTCCCGCCATCGGGAACACTGTTCCCTGCCTTGAGAACGGTCTTCCCGGCCTCGGGAAGAGTGTTCCCGCCCTCGGGAACAGTGTTCCCGACCTCGGGGATAGTGTTCCCGACCTCGGGGATAGTGTTCGAAAGCCCGGGAAGACTGTTCCCGAGGGCGGGAACAGTGTTCGTACGGTCAAACGGCCCGCGCCGCCTACATTTACTCCGTCTTACCTCATTCGTTTTTATGCGTCAGTTTTTGAAATTCGTGCTGGCCACCATCGTGGGCCTGTTCGTGTTTGGGTTTATTGGATTTTTGGTGGTGGCCGGCATCATCGGGGCGGCCGTGAGCAGCGACACCAAGAAGGAAACCGCCGCCAACTCGGTGCTGGAGCTCAAGCTCAACGAGCCGCTGAATGAGCGCGGGCGCGACGGGCGCTTCGGGGCCTTCGGCGGCAACAGCGGCAGCACGGGCCTGGTGGAGCTGAAAGAAGCCATTGGCCGGGCCAAGGGCGACAGCGAAATCAAGGGCATTTTGCTGAACCTGGGGCTGGTGCAGGGCGGCATGGCCTCGCTGGAAGAGGTGCGCGACGCGCTGCTGGACTTCAAGAAGTCGGGCAAGTTCATTGTGGCCTACCACGAGGTGTGCTCCGAAAAGAGCTTCTACCTGTCGTCGGTGGCCAATGAAATTTACCTGCATCCGCAGGGCACGCTGGAGTTCAACGGCCTGAGCTCGGAGGTAATGTTCTACAAGCGGCTGTTTGCCAAGGCCGGCATCGAGCCCTACATCTTCCGGGTGGGCTCGTTCAAGAGCGCCGTGGAGCCGTTTTTCCGCGAGAACTTCTCCGATTCGGCCCGCTACCAGACCGTGTCGTTCCTCAATTCCATCAACGGCTACATGATTGGCCGTGTGGCCGAGTCGCGCCGCATCGAGCCGGCCCGCCTCAAGGTGATTTCGGACTCCATGCTGGTGCACAACGCCCCCGACGCCCTGCGCCTGAACCTGGTGACCAAGCTCGGCTACTTCGATGAAGTGGAGGACTACCTGCGCGGCAAGCTGGGCCTGGCTAAAGACAAAAAACCGAGCCTAGTGAGCCTCAGCGACTACACCGAAGGCGACAAAGCCGACGAAAAAGAAGGCAATACCAGCGGCAACCGCATTGCCGTGGTGTATGCCGAAGGCGACATCGTGACCGGCAAGGGCTCCGACGACAACATCGGCAGCACCAAGTTTGCCGAAGCCATCCGCAAGGCCCGCCTCGACGACAAAGTGAAGGCCGTGGTGCTGCGCATCAACTCGCCCGGCGGCTCGTCGCTGGCCTCGGATATCATCTACCGCGAAGTGCTGCTGACCAGCAAAGTGAAGCCCATCATCGCCAGCATGAGCGACGTGGCGGCCTCCGGCGGCTACTACATTGCCATGGCCTGCGACACCATTGTGGCCCATCCGAACACCATTACGGGCTCCATCGGCGTGTTTGGCGTGCTGCCCAACATCCAGCCGCTGCTCGCCGACAAGCTCGGCATCACCGTGGACCGCGTGACCACCGGCAAGTTCTCCGACCTGCCCACCATCACCCGCCCGCTCTCGGATTTTGAGAAAAAGACCCTGCAGCACGAAGTCGATAACATCTACGCCGACTTCACCAGCAAAGCCGCCATCGGCCGCCGCATGCCCGTGGAGCGCCTGCGCCGCCTGGCCTCGGGCCGCGTCTGGAGCGGCCTCGAAGCCAAAAACAACGGCCTGGTGGACATCCTCGGCGACTACGAAGACGCCCTGAAAATCGCCGCCCAGCGCGCCCACCTCAAGGCCGACGACTACCGCGTGCAGCGCCTCCCGCGCCAACGCTCGTCGCTGGAGAGCCTGATGGCCCGCTTCGTGGGCGATGACGACGAAGCCAAAACCCGCGCCATCAAAGCGGAGCTCGGCCCGCTCTATCCCGCCTACGCCCAGTATCAGCTGCTGCTGCAGATGCGCGGCGTGCAGGCCCGCCTGCCCTACACGCTGGACATTCAGTAAGCCGCCCCGGTCCGACGGCGCAGCCGTCCGACCGGTTGTCGTTGCCTCTCCAGAACGTGCTTAGTCTATACAGAACGTGCATACTTCAACCGGTCGGACGGCTGCGCCGTCGGACCGGCCACCAAAAAGCCCCGGCACTGCCGGGGCTTTTTTGGCTTTTCAGCAAGTGGTTATTTGCTGAAGTAGTCGCCGTGCTCCAGGTCGGCCAGCAGGCCGGGGTGGGTGGGCTGCCAGTCCAGCCACTGCTGCGTGAGCGCGCTCGATGCCTGCATGTCGAGGCCGGCAAAGCGGGCCATCCAGCCAAAGTGCGCTTCGGCTTCTTCGGCCGATTTCGACACCACCGGCACATTCAGGTGCCGGCCGATAACGGTGGCCAGGTCGCGGAAGGCAATGCCCTGGTCGCCCACGCCGTGGTAGCGGGCGCCGGCCTCGCCCCGCTCCAGCGCCAGCCGAAACAGGCGGGCCGCATCGCGCCGGTGCACGGCCGGCCAGTGGTTCTGCCCGTCGCCGATGTAAGCCGCCTCGCCCTTCTGGCGAGCCAGCTGGATGAGGTAGGGCACAAAGCCGTGGTCATTGGCGTCGTGCACCGAGGCGGCCAGCCGGGCCACCATGGCGCGCACACCCTGCGGCACCAGCGCCAGCGCCGCCTGCTCCGACACGCGGGCGAAGTGGCCGGGCACGTCCTCTTCGGTCGCCAGGCGGCCCGGCGCAAAGCCGGCCAGGCCCGACGTGACGACCAGCGGGCGGTTGGAGCCGGCCAGCACGCTGCCCATTGCCTCGATGGCGCGCTGGTCGGCCGCGGCCGCAGCCTGGTACTGCGAAAAGTCGTGAATAAAGGCCAGGTGGGCGACGCCGTCGGCCCCGGCCGCGCCGCTGCGCAGGCTGTCGAGGTCTTCGAGCGAGCCGCGCTGCACCTCGGCCCCGGCGGCGGCCAGGCGCTGGGCACCCTCGTCGGTGCGGGCCAGGCCGAGCACCTGGTGGCCGGCCTCGAGTAATTCTGAAACAACGGCCGAGCCGATAAAGCCCGTGGCGCCGGTGACGAAAACACGCATGTGAGTGGTCTTTGTGTGGATGAATAAGAACAGCACAAAGGTCTGGTGCGCCTCCGCTGCCGGTATTGCGCCGGTCAAACCATCTACTGAAGAATTCAAACAGTGGCCTGCTCCCGCAGCGCCCCCGGCACCAGGCCGGTCTGCCGCTTGAAGAAGTTGCAGAAGTGGGCCGCATCGGCAAAGCCGAGGCTGTTGGCAATTTCCGAGACGTTCCAGTTGGTTTGCTTGAGCAGGATTTTGGCTTCCTGCGCCACCCGGCTGCCGATGAGGGCGGTGGTGGTGCGGCCGGTGGTTTCCTTCAGCACCCGGTTGAGGTGGTTGACGTGCACGGCCAGCTGGTCGGCGTAGTCCCTGGCGGTGCGCAGGCGCAGCTGTTGCTGGGGCGTATCGAGCGGAAACTGCCGTTCCAGCAGCTCAGCAAACTGGGCCGTGACGCGGGCCGAGGCATTGGGCACGGGCGCCTGGGCCGACGCTGGCTGCAGCTTCTGCCCGTAGTGAATCAGCTCCAGCAGGAAAGTGCGCAGCAGGTCGTACTTGTAGGCATACGTCGAATTGATTTCCTGCGTCATGCGCAGGAAGATGCCTTCGATGGCCGCATAGTCGGCATCCGCTATTTCCAGTACCGGCTGGGCGCCCGGCTGGAAAATCGGCAGCTCATCGAGCACCACGCCGCTCTTGGCGGGCAGCAGAAACTCATCGGTGAAAATGCAGAAATAGCCGGTCTGGTCCTGGTCCTGCGGCAGCCAGCGGTAGGGCACCCGGGAGGTGGCAAACCACAGGCCGTTGCCGTCAATGTCCACCACCTGGTCGCCGTTCTCGACCCGGCAGCGCCCGCGCATCAGGCTGATTTTGCAGAAGGCCCGGCGGTCGAACGTCATGGGCGGGCGCTGGTGCTTGGTGGCCATCAGGTCGGCCACGTTGAAGACGTTGAAGTGCCCGATTTCGCGCTGCACGTCCGCTGGCAGCAGGGCGTCGGGCGCGTTCCGGGCCGACGGCACGAGCTTGGTGTAGAATTCTTCGAGCGAATTAGGCTTCATCGCGGGTGCTGTAAAAATCAAAGATACCTCGTTAAACAAAAAGCCCGGCCGCCCCACAGGGAGCGGCCGGGCCTTAGAGGCACGCGGCGGAAAGATTATTCCACCGTGAGGCGACGCACGTCGGTGCCGCTGCGCACGAGGTACACCCCGCTGGGCAGCCCGGCGGGCAGCACCAGGCGGGCCTGGCCGTCGGCATTGGCCGGGGCCGTCAGCACGGTGCGGCCGAGGGCGTCGAAGACTTCCACGGCCGCGCCGGCAGCAGCACCGGTCACGGACAGGTCGCGGTGGGCCGGGTTGGGGTACAGCTCCAGGTGGCTGAGGCCACCGGCCTGCACGCTGCGCACGGGCGAGTATTCAGCCGAGCCGTCGAGGTCGACCTGGCGCAGGCGGTAGTAGCGCATGGCGGCCTTGCCGAGGGCTTTGGCATCGAAGAACTCGTAGTCGACGCGGTGGGTGGAACTGCCCTGGGCGGCCACCGTGCCAATGCGCTCGAAGGTTTTGCCATCGAGGCTGCGCTCGACGTCGAACCGCTCGCTGTTTTTTTCCGAGGCCGTGGCCCAGGCCAGGCGCACGGCATTGTCCTGGGCCGCCGCCGTGAAGCTGATGAGCTGCACCGGCAGCGGAGCCGCAATGGTCACCAGGTAATCCTCGATTTCGCCGTAGTACGGGTTGGGCGGCGTGGCCGTGGTGGCGCTGATGGGCACCGAGCTGTTGGCCGAGCGCACCCGCAGGCGGGTAGCGCCGGTGAGGGCCGAGGCCGGGACGGTGAAGCTCACCGAGCCCGACACGTCGAGGTTGGAAGCCGCGGCCGTGTTGCTGTACACCGAAACGTACTCGCTGGCGTCGAAGGTGCCGCTGTGGTCGTAGTCAATCCAGATGCCGGCGCCGGCCGGGTTGGAGTTGATGCGCAGGTTCAGGCTGATGGTGTAAGCCGTGCCTTTGTTCAGCGTAGTGGTCAGGGCCGAGTTAGCGGTGTAGTCGTTGTAGCCGTTGCCGGTGCAGCCGGTGCCGGCCGTGCCGGTGCCGATGTTGCTCAGCGTGTTCAGCGTGACGCTGCGGATGTACTCGTTGGTGCAGACGCCGCCCGTGGGCGTGCCGTAGCAGGTATCGAAGGCGTTCTGGCCCACGGCTACCACGCTCGACGGGGTGGTCTGGGCGCTGGCGGTGCAGGTCACCTGCAGGCGGTAGTCGGTGGCGGTGGCTTGCCCGGTCAGCGTGTAGGGGTTGGTGGTGGCCCCGCTGATGTCGGCAAAGGTGCCGGCGCCGGCTGGGCTGCTCTGCCACTGGTAGGTCAGGCCCGTGGTGCCTGCCGTAATGCCGGTAGCGTTGAGCGTGAGCGAGGTGCTCTGGCAGACCGTGCTGGCCGAAGCCGTGGCCGTGGTAGCCGCCGGCGTGCCGGTGCAGGCCACCGTGGCCAGGATGTTAACGAGGTAGTCTTCGCCTTCGCCGTAGCTGGAGCTGCTGGCCCCGCAGGCCTGGCTCTGGCTGGGGCTGCTGCTGTCCTCGCCGCCGCGCACGCGCATCCGGGTCTGGCCGGCAATGGCCGTCAGGGGCACGGGCAGCGTGAAGGTGTAGGTACCGCCGCTGCCGGTTTGCGACGTGGCGGCCACGTATTCATTGGCCACATCGCCAAACACGCCGTTCTGGTTGAAGTCAATCCAGACCGCGCCCCACTGGTTGCCGTCCGAGCCGAAGGTAACGGCTGCGCTGGCGTTGGTGCCCGGCGTCAGGTCGGGGATTTGCAGGGTGGGCGTGGCTCCGGTCTGGGCCGTGGTGTAGTTGCTATACGGCGCGTTGTAGCCGGTGGCGTTGCTCAGGGGGCCGAGCACTACGCGGGCAATGCCGTCGCCGCTGCTGGTGGTGTTGGTATAGGTCGGCAGGCAGTAGCAGTTCAGGAACGAGTTCTGGCCGACGCTCACCACGTTGGACGTAACCGACTGGCTGCTGGCTGTGCAGGTCACCACCACCTGGTAGTCGGTGGCAGCCGTCTGGCTGGCCACGGTGTAGGTCAGGGCCGTGGCGCCGCTGATGTCGGCAAAGGTGCCGGCGCCGGCCGGGCTGCTCTGCCACTGGTAGGTGAGGCCCGTGGCGTTGCCGGGGTTGGTGGCCGACAGCGTGAACGAGCTGCCAGCGCAGGCGCTGGCCGTGCTGGCCGAGGCCGTGGTGGCGGGCGTACCGCTGCAAACCGTGGGGGCTACAATGGTAATGGTGTAGTCTTCGGCTTCGCCGTAGTTGAGCGTGTTGCAGGGGTTCGAGGCCGACGTGAAGGCTGTGTACGAGTCGGTGCGCACGCGCATGCGGGTAGCGCCGCCCAGGGCCGTCGTCGGGATGGTGATGGTAGTGCCCACGCCGCTGGTCGAGCCGGTGGCACCGTACACAAACTCCGTCGACTCAAACGTGCCGTTCTGGTTGTAGTCAATCCACACCCCAAACGTCGAGGCCGTGCCGGCGTTGGTGATGCGCAGCGTGTAGCTGCTGCCGCCGTTCACGGTGGTGGTGGCCGTGCCGGCCGGCACTACCGTGTAGTAGGGCGAGGCCGCGCAGCCCGAGCTGTAGTTCAGCGTGTTCAGCTGCACGTTGGCAATCTGGCCGTAGCCGCCGCAGCCGTTGGTGTAGGCCGGCGCGCAGTAGCACTGGTCGAAGGCGTTCTGGCCCACGCTCACCACGTTAGACTTCACGGGCGTGCCGCCGTACTGGCAGCCCACGATGAGCTGGTAGTCGGTGGCCACCGTCTGGCCGCTCACCACATAGGTCTGGGTAGTGGCGCCGCTGATGTTGGCGAAGGTGCCGGCGCCGGCCGGGCTGCTCTGCCACTGGTAGGTGTAGCCGCCCAGGGTGGTCGGAATGCCCACGGCGCTCAGCGTGAAGCTGCCATTGGCGCAGGCGCTGCTCACCGACGTGGCGGCCGTCACCGATGCCGGCGGGGCCGAGCAGGTGGTGGGCGCGGCAATGGTGATGAGGTAGTCCTCGGCTTCGCCGAACCAGTTGCCCGAGCCCGTCACGCAGGCATCGGTGGTGGCAATGCTGCCGTTGCGCCAGCGCACCCGCACCCGCGTGACGCCGGTGAGGGCCGAGGCGGGAATCGTCAGGTCGCTGTTGAAGGAAACAATGCTGGACGTCTGGCTCGACCCGCCAATGGCAATGTATTCCGAGGCATCGAAGGTGCCGCTGTGGTTGTAGTCAATCCACATGCCGCCCGCCGAGTTGGCCGCGTTGGAGCGCACCGTCAGGGCGATGCCGCCCAGGTACGTAGCGCCCTGGTAGAGCGTGGTGGTCAGGGCCGAGTTGGTGGTGTAGTCCGAGTAGCCGGTGCTGTTGCCGTTCGGCGTGCCCGGCACCGGGGTAGGGTTCGACGTGCTGGTAAAGCCGTTGGTGCCCGGCAGGCCAAAGCTGGTGATGTACTCGTTGGCACCGCCGCTCGGCACGGCAATGGTGCAGTAGCAGTTATAGAACGGGTTCTGCGATATGGAGGTCACGTTCGAGGTGGTGCTCAGGCTGCTGTTGGTGCAGGTCACCACCACCTGATAGTCGGTAGCGGCCGTCTGGCTGCTTATCGTGTAGGTAGGCGTGGTTTGGGCACTGCCCAGGTTGGTGAACGTGCCGGCCCCGGCGGGGCTGCTCTGAAACTGGTAGCTCAGGCCGGTGGTGCCGGCGGCCGGCCCGCTGGCCGTGAGCGTGAAGGCCGTGCCACCGCACACCGGGCCCGCATTCGACGAAGCCAGCGTGATGGCCGGCGGCGTGCCTGCGCAGGCGGTCAGGGTAGCCATCGTGAGATAGTAGTCCATCGACTGCCCGTAGGCAGTGTTGCCACAGCCGCCGGTGTAGGTATTCGTCACCGTATTGGAATAGTATTCCGTGCGAATGCGCAGCCGGGTCTGGCCGGCCGTGGCCGTGGCCGGCACCGGAATGCTAACCGTCAGAGTCGTAGCCGAAGAAGCATACACGGCATTGCCCGACGTTTTCAGAATATAAAACTCGTTGGCGCTGTAGGTCCCGCTCTGGTCGTAGTCAATCCAGGCCGAAGCGCGGGTAAAGCTCGGCACTGACACCGACAGCGTGTAGGTGGAGCCGGGGACAAGCGTGGTCGTGGTCGTGCTGGCCGGGTACACGGCGTAGCTGTTCGACACATAGCCGGCCGAAGCGCTGGTGATGGTGCCCGGCGCGTTGCTGAGGGTCACCCCACCATCGCCGGGCAGCGACACCGCCGTTACGTTGGTATAGCTGGTGCTCGTGTTGGTACGGTTTGGAATACATGGGCAGTTCACGGCCGCATTCTGCCCTACCTGCACCGCGCCCGAGGCAACGGGAGTGGCTCCGCTACCGGAATCGTAGAGGCAATACACCAGGCTGCGGTAGTAAGTAGCCGCCGTTTGGCCAGTGGCCGTGTAGGTGCTGCTGGTAGCCCCGCTGATGTTGGTCCAGGTGTTATTGTCGGGCGAGGACTGCCACTGGTAGGTGTACCCCGCCGAGTTGGGCATCCCCGTGAGCGACAGGTAGATGCTGGTGGAGGAACAAGCCGTGGTCAGGGCCGTGCTGCCGCCGCTGGTGGTAGTAGCCTGTGCCTGGCTGGCGGGAGCGGCCGTACACGTTGGCTTCGCGCCCACGCTCACGCCGAAAATGTGCAGGAAGCCGGCCGCCGCTTTATTGAATGTGATGCTGGCGATGGGCTGGGTCACCTTATCGGCGGGAATGGTCAGCTTCACCTGGTTGAAGAAGGGGGCGGTGTTCGTGGCGGCGGTGGGGCTCACCGCCGCCGTGCTGTTGGCGCGGGCCGACATCCCGAAAACGTTCACCGAAGCATCGACGGTGTACCAGTCCGGCACTGTCTGCCCGGCGAAGGCCGTCGTGGAGCCGTCGCTGTAGTTCACCGTCATCGTCACGGTTGAAATGGCCGAGCCGCTGCTGGCCAGCACGTACACCTCGGTCGCGGCCTGGGGCGTGGCAAACGTGACGGTGCCCGAGCCGGCCACCTGGGTGTTGCCAGTGGCCGGAATGCGCAGCGAGTTGTTGCCGGTGAAGGGCGCCAGCTGGTAGGTCAAGGCCGAATAACCGGCCACTGAGTTGGGAATAATGCCGCTGTTAGGAATGCCTGAGGCATGGGAGGCCGTATTCGTGTTGTAGTCCTGTGAGATGAAATACCAGCCGCCGCCGTCCACGTTCTGATTGGTACCAGTGGTGGGCACCGAAGCAGGCGTTATGGCTGCCGTGCCGTCGGCAATCACGTCGGCATTGAAGCTGCCCGCAGTGAGCGGCACCTGGCTGTAGGTAACCTGAGCCTGTGAGGTGAAACCCGTGCCCAGGGCCAGTGCCAGGAGTACGAGCTTTAGATAGTTGGTAAATGGTTTGCGCATAAACGGTTGGTTAAGTTGCTGCCGCTAAATGTAGAAGCGAATCAACTTACCGCCGATAACGTTTTGCTATCAATATAATAACTTGAGGGTTAGATTATTGAAAGTTTTTTCATATAGATTTAATTTTTTATTATTTCTATTGTCAGAAACGTTTGGGGAAAATAAATTTTACAAAAATCACAGTAAATTTATAATATATACAGTTCGCGGGATAAGTCAACTATTATCGAAAAAATAATATGGATTTCGTTCTTCGTGGCCAAATACCAACGTATTGGGTAGGCTTGCGGCTCATGGAAGAGCGGGCATTCCCGTAGGCAGGCTACATTCGCGCCATGCTGAACCAACTCAAGGAAGCCGCCGCCTTCATTCAGGCCAATTCTCAGAACTTCCGGCCCGAAACGGGCATTATCCTCGGCACCGGCCTGGGCGCCCTGGCCCGCGAGGTCGACGTCGAATACGAAATCAACTACGCCGACATTCCCCATTTCCCGCTGAGCACCGTGGAGAGCCACGCCGGCCGGCTGCTGCTAGGCCGCATGGGTGGCCGCCAGGTGGCCGTGCTGCAGGGCCGCTTCCACTACTACGAGGGCTACACCATGCAGCAGGTGGCCATGCCCGTGCGCGTGCTCAAGCTGCTGGGCATCAGCCGGCTGCTGGTGAGCAACGCGGCCGGCGGCCTCAATCCCGATTTCAACATCGCCGACCTGATGCTGATTGACGACCACATCAACCTGCAGCCCGGCAACCCGCTCATCGGCGCCAACCTGGACGAGCTGGGCCCGCGCTTCCCCGACATGTTTGCGCCCTACGACGCCGACCTGCTCCGCCGCGCCGAAGCCGCCGCCGAAGCCCTGGGCCAAACCGCCACCACCCGGCGCGGCGTGTACGCCAGCGTGCCCGGCCCCATGCTCGAAACCCCCGCCGAATACCGCTACCTGCGCACCATCGGGGCCGATGCCGTGGGCATGAGCACCGTGCCGGAGGTTATTGCCGCGCGCCACCTGGGCCTGCCGGTGCTGGCCGTGTCCGTCATCACCGACCTGTGCGCGCCCGGCCACCTCAAGCCCGTGGTGCTGGCCGATATTTTCGCCGCCGCCGGGGCCGCCGAGCCACGGCTGACCGCCCTGATTCGGGCAGTGGTGGCAGGCTTGTAGCACATGCTTTAGCTTGTGCCCGTCTTAAGTGGCTTATTGCAGACGGGCACAAGCTAAAGCATGTGCTACAGGTGCTTACCGCAGAATCTTCGTCATCCTCGTGCCGCTCAGCACGGCGAAGATGCCGATGCCGCCCTGCACGTTGCCGTAGATGGCGGAGGGCTGCCCGAAAGGGTTGCCGTTGGCGCTGCGGGCGTCGCGCACCGACTGCCGGAAGCGGTACATGGCCCGCTCGGTGTGGTAGAGGGTGGCCGTGACGGTATCGCCGGGGTAGAAGCGGTAGCTGGTGCCAAACACGATTTGCTGGCCATTGAGCAGCCGGTCTTCCAGCGAGTTATCGGTTTCGGGGGCTTTCAGGAGCACGCCGCGGGCGGGGTTGCCCTTGTGCAGCTGCAGGCGGTAGCAGTCGTCGGGCGCGGCCAGGTCGCGGAAGCTGGTAAGGACGTAGGCGCGGCGCTCGGCCGGGCTTTTGTCGTTGAACTTGTAGCTCATCGAGTCGATGGGCACCGGGGCCAGCATGGTGGTGGTGCTGGTGGCGTGGCGGCCCTTGGTGTCGCGCACGTCCAGCTTAAACACGTCGCCGGGCTGTGCCACCAGCGGGTCGCGCCCAATGTGGCTGTGGAATTTCACGCCCGTGGTATCGAGCAAAGCACTGTAGTTGGGCGAGAAGGCCAGGGGCACCTGCGCGCCGTTGGGCAGGGTCAGGGTCACGGTCACGTCGGTGGGCACCTGGGGCAGCACCGGGCTCAGGTAGGGCACCGAGGTGGTCACGGCCAGGCTCGGCACCTTGCCCGCTTCGAGGTAGCACTCCACAATCAGTTCCGAGGAGTAGCTGGGCAGCGGCACGTCGATGTTGTTCTGCAGCTTGCCGCAGCCGGCCAGGGCCAGGAGGGAGAGCAGGGCGGCGGCTTTGGGGAAGATTAGCATAGGATAGGTCGGGCAATATGGAACGTCATGCTTCGGCTGCGCTCGGCACGGCGTTCTTTTCTAAAACCGGAAATTGTACGTGAGCGACGGGATGACCGGAAACAGCGACACCTGCTGCGCCCGGAAACCGGTGATGCGGTCGGTGGCCTTGTCCTTCACCGTTTCAAAAAACACGAAATAGGCGTTACGGCGGTTGTAGGCGTTGTAGATGCTCAGGGTGAGGTCCTGGTCGCGGCGGGCGCCGATTTTATACACCACGCCGAGGTCGAGGCGGTGGTAGGGGATGAGGCGGTAGGAGTTGCGGTCGGGGTAGATGGGCACGGGGCGCGGGTCGAGGCCGGTGCTGGCGCCGGGAATGTCCTGAATGCCAAAGCGGCCCAGCGGCAGCGTGGTGAGGTTGCCGGAGGTGTAGATGAAGCTGCCCGTGAGCGTGATGCGCGGGTTGAGCTTGTGCATGACCACCACGGTCAGGTTGTGGCGGCGGTCGTAGTTGGGGTGGAAATCCTGGCCGTTGTTCACGCCGTTTCCACCGCGCTGAGGCTGGAAATTGCGCCAGGCCCAAGCCAGCGTGTAGCCAATCCAGCCGGTGGTTTTGCCGGTTTTCTTTTCCAGGTACAGCTCGTTGCCGTAGCTCCAGCTTTTGCCGAAAATGAATTCCGCGTCCAGCTCGGGGTTCACAAACAGCTGGGCGCCGTCGCGGAAATCGACCTGGTTGCGGCCCCATTTGTAGTACACCTCATTGGTCAGCAGATACTTGCCGCCGCCTAGCAGAAAGCTGCCTCCACCGCTCACCTGCTGCGACTGCTGCGGCTTCACATTCAGCCGCGACGGGTACCAGATGTCGGTGGGCAGCGTGGCGCCCGAGTTGGTCACCAGGTGCACGTACTGGTACATCATGGCATAGTTCAGCTTGAACGAGGTCTTGTCGTTCAGCGCGTAGCGGGCCGCCGCGCGGGGCTCCAGGCCGCCGTACTGGTCCGAGCCGCTGCGGAAGCCGGTGAGGCGCAGGCCGCCTTCCAGCTGCAGCTTGTCGTTGTACTTGTAGTTATCTGACAAGTACACAGCCCCATCGAGACCGTAGTAGTTCACGTCGGAGCCGAAGTTCACGCGGCCGTCGCCGGAATTGGCATCGAGCCGGCCCACGCCAAACTTGTGCTCGGTGAGCATGGCCCCGAACTTAATTTGGTGCCGGTCGTCGGGCGTGTACTCGAAATCGGTGCGGCCGGTGTAGTCCCGAATTTCGGAGCCCAGCGAGAAGCTGAACTGGTCGAGCTTGTTGACGAGGCTGTATTTGTAGTCCGACAGCGTGACCGAGGTATTGACAAACAGCTTGGGCGAAAACGTGTGCTGCCAGCGCAGCGAGCCCACCGTATTGCCCCATTGAAAGTTGAAATTGAAGCCGTTGGTGCTGCTGAAACCAAAAATGTCGCGCCCCAGGTAGCCGGTCAAAAATAGCCGGTCTTTCTCGCCCAGCGTGTAGTTGGCCTTGGCGTTGAGGTCGTAGAAATAGTAGTCCGGAATGGGGCTGTAGTCCTCTTTGCCCTCATTGGCCTTGTTGAGGGCCCGCGTGAAAATGTCGAAGTAAGTGCGCCGGCCGCTCACAATGAACGAGCCTTTGCCCTTGTTGATGGGGCCTTCGTAGGTGAGGCGCGATGAAATCAGCCCCACGCCGCCGGTGGCCACGTAGTGCTGCCGGTCGCCCTCGCGCAGCTTCACGTCCACCACCGACGACAGCCGCCCGCCAAACTGCGCCGGAAACCCCGACTTGTACAGGTCCACGCTCTGCACGGCGTCGGAGTTGAACACCGAAAACAGCCCGAACAAGTGGTTGGGGTTGTACACGATGGCGTTGTCGAGCAGCACCAGGTTCTGGTCGGCCGAGCCGCCGCGCACAAACAGGCCGCTGGTGCCCTCGCCGCCGCTCTGCACGCCGGGCTTCAGCTGCAGGGTCTTCAGAATGTCGACCTCGCCAAACAGGGCCGGCAGCAGCTTCGCCTCCTGAATGCTGAGGTGCTCCACGCCCATCTGGGTGGTTTTGAGCTTCTGCTCCAGCGTCACGGCGCCTTCCACCACCACTTCGCCCAGCTCGTTGCCGCTCTCGGCCAAGTCGAAGCTGAGGCGTTGGTTCTTCGTCAGGTTGATGTCGCGGGTAATCTGCTGATAACCAATAAAGGCCACCGCCAGCTGGTGCCGGCCGGCCGGCAAGCTCAGCGAAAAATGCCCCAGCGAGTCGGCCGCCGTGCCGGTGTTGAGGGCGGGCACGGCCACGCTGGCCCCGGGCAGGGTTTCGCCGCGCCCGCCGCGCACCGTGCCGCTGATGGTGAAGCGCGCAGCATTTTGAGCGTCTGCCCGCTGCGGCCCGCTCAGCCCCAGCACTACCAATAAAAGTAACCAGAAATAACGCGTAGCCGAATCTAAAACCATAGGGTAACAATAGGGGAAGCTGCAAAGGTAGCGCCCTCCCCAACGCCTGAATTCGTCGGATAGTTTACGGCCGCCCTATTCGGCGGCCTCGCCCGGCGAATAGAGCCTATTTGCCCACGAAAGGCTGCAAGACCTGCGAAATTTGCGCGGCCGGCACCACGCCCGCCTGCCGCCACACCGGCTGCCCCTGGTGGAACAGAATGAGCGTGGGAATGCTCTGCACGCGGTATTGCTGGGCCACCGCCTGGTTCTTGTCCACGTCAATCTTGATGACGCGCAGCTTGCCGCCGTGCTGGGCCGCCACCTGCTCCAGAATGGGGGCCATGGTTTTGCAGGGGCCGCACCAGGTGGCGAAGAAATCGACCAATACGGGCATCCCGGGGCTGTTGATGAGTTCGGAGAAAGACTTGCGGGGCATGATTGAGAATGAGCAAAGTGAAAACGAATAACAGCCCCTAAACGAAAAAAGCCCGGCGCATGGCTAGGCTTTTTGCAGGGTTTTCGCGCCGAAACGTTGGAGCGGGCCGCGTTGCTATTGCTTGATAACCGTCACGTCGTTGGCTACTTCGGGGTAAGTAAACCGGCCGCCCACGGCTTTCACGCCCTTCACGCGGCATTCCCAGGTGTAGCGGCCGGGCGCGGCGGTGGCCGCCTCGCCGGTTTCGGCCTTGAAATACTGCGGGTCCGACGGGTCGGTGGGAAACAGCACATCCACGCCGGTCTGGCCCTTGGCGAGCTCCTTGGTGAGGTAGAAATCTTTGCCGGTTTTTTCGCTGTGCACAATGAAAGTGGCTGTGTAGGGCCCCAGCTGGCCGTATTTGTCCAGCACGCCCAGCTTAATTTGGGCCGTGGTGCTTACCATCCAGGTTTGGGCGTGCGCGGCCGGCGCAGCGCCCAGCAGCAGCAGCCCCAGGGCTGCCGTCCACGGCAGGCGTTTGAGCAGAAAAGAGAGTATAGGTGTAGTCATAGAGCGGTTGAAAAAAAAGATGAAAGCACTGTAAAACAAAGGCTAAATGAAGACCTGCTTCGACGCCTAAGGCAGCCAAGATAGCGCGGCCATAACAATTCCGCAACTTGCGCCGCGCTCCTTGTGTTAAGAATCACCGAAATTCACCGTCCGCTCTGACCGCTCCGCCACGATGGCCCGGAAGCACATCCAGCCTTCTGCCAACTCGCTCACCCACACGGTTTCGGCCGCCGGCTGCCAGTGCGGCCTCTGCGAGCGCACCGTGCAGGCCACCTCGCGCCACCACCTGGTGCCCCGTGCCGAAGGCGGCAAATACGGCCCCACGGTGGAGCTGTGCCAGCCCTGCCACAGCAGCGTGCACCGGTTTTTGAGCAACCGCGACCTGGCCCGCCGCTACCCGTCGGTAGCGGCGCTACGGGCGGCCGAGGAGCTGCAAACCTACCTGCGCTGGATTCGGAAGCAGCGCGTGGAGCGCATCAGCAACCGGCGCGGGAAGAAGTTTTGAGGGGTGAATGTTGAGTTTTAAGCGCTATCCGGTGTTGCTTTGCTGCCGCAACCAGCGCCATTCCCTGTGAGATATTTTGTGCCCTTCGCGCAGCTTCGGCAGCAGCCCACTATTATCGTCGACAGCGTGGGGCTGGGGGCGGTGCTTACGCTGGCGCACTGGCGGGCGGCGCCCACGCCCGGGCACCTGCGCGACGATACCAGCGCCGGCTCGGCCCTGCGCGCCCTGCGCCACCCCGAAACGCCGGGCCTGGAAGCCCGCGCCGTGACGGCGAACCACTTCGATATCGATGGCTTTATCGGCGTGTGGAGCCTGCTCAATCCGGCGCTGGCTTTGCAGCACGAAGAGCTGCTGCGCAGGGTGGCCGTGCTGGGCGATTTTCGGGAAATCGATTGGGCCAGCCCATTGGCAGACACGGCGCTGAAGCTGGTGTGCTGGCTGAACGCCGAAGAGAAAGCCCGTTTCTACGAGCCTTTCGGTGCGCCCATCCGCCGCCGGCGTGAGGACGAGGCGTCGGCCGGGAAGTTCGACTGGTTTCTGCCGCGCTTCGCCGAAGTGCTGCAAGACCCCGAAGCCGGCCGCGCCGCCTGGCAGCCGGAATATGAGCGGGTGAAGGGGGCGGTTTCCCAGCTGCAGGGGCCGCTGACGACGTTTCAGCGCCATCCGGAAACCGGTCTGGCCGTCATCAAAACGCCGGCCCCGGTGCCTTACTATGCGCTGTTCGGCCCCACGGCCGGGTGCGATGTTGTGCTGAGCCAATACGATGGCAACCGCTACGAGCTCGAATACAAGTACACTACCTGGATTGACCTGGAAAGCCGCTCCACGCTGCCGCGCCTGAACCTGGCTCCGCTGGTGGCCCGGCTCAATGAGCTGGAAACCAGTGGCCAGCGCTGGGCCGCCGATGGCATCACCGACACCGGCCCCTTGCTGCGCCTCGCCGGCCGCAAGCTCCCCAAAGCCGAGCGCTACGCCGACCCCGACGGCCGGCCGATTTACGCCTCCTCCATTGCGCCCGAGGTGATGGAGAGGGAAGTGGTGGCGTTTTTTCGGGACGGCTATGCCGGCATTCAGCCCAGGAAATACTGGACCTGGGCTGAGGTGAAAGCGGCGGGCACGGCCAATCCTCGGCAGTAAGCCCGTTCCCTGTGCCTCAGCCCACTACGTGCAGCGTGCTCACGCCGCCGGCCCCGCGCCGCACCTGAATCTGGGTGTTGACGCGCTCCTTGAGC
Organism: Hymenobacter daeguensis; assembly: GCF_054780555.1. Classification (NCBI taxonomy): domain Bacteria; kingdom Pseudomonadati; phylum Bacteroidota; class Cytophagia; order Cytophagales; family Hymenobacteraceae; genus Hymenobacter; species Hymenobacter daeguensis. Next base: position 186,275 of record NZ_BAAGWC010000001.1, on the reverse strand, counting down.
GCCTCGACGTGCGAGATGATGCCGATGGTTTTGCCCAGGCCCTGCAATTGCTCCAGGGCGGCCAGGGCTACTTCCAGCGTGTCGGGGTCGAGGGTGCCGAAGCCTTCGTCGATAAACAGGGTGTCAATCTGGGTTTTGCGGCCCGCCAGCTCGCTCAGCCCCAGGGCCAGCGCCAGGCTGACGAGGAAGCTCTCGCCGCCCGACAATGAGTTCATGGAGCGGGTGGCGCCGGCTTGGTATTCGTCCACCACCAGCAGGTCGAGGTGCTCGCTGGGGTGGCGGGCAATGCGGTACCGCTCGTTGAGGCGGCGCAGGTGGCGGTTGGCCAGCTCCACCAGCCGGGCCAGGGTCAGGCCCTGGGCAAACTCGCTGAATTTCTTGCCGTCGGCCGAGCCGATGAGGTCGGCCAGAATCCGCCAGCGGCGGGCTTCGTGCTGTTGCTTCTCAATCTGCTGGGCCAGGGCGGCGTGGCGTTCCAGGCCCTGCGTGTGGGCGCGCAGCTGCTGCTGGCACTGGCCCAGCTGCTGGTTGAGATGGGCGAGGTGCGCGGTGCTGGCGCTCAGCTGCGTGGCCAGCGCTTCCAGCGGCTCGGTGGTGAGGGCCCGGCCTTCTTCGGTGTGCAGCTGCTGGGCCACGTCGAGCAGGGTTTGCTGGGCGGCGGCCACGGCCTGCTCGTGCCGGGTGAGCTGCTGGCTGAGCTGCTGGGCCACGGTGTCGGGCAGCAGGCGCTCGGCCAGCGCGGTGGGAGCGGGGGGCAGGCCGGCGGTGCGCAGGCCAGCCACCAGGTCGGCGTATTGCGCGTCGCGGGTCTGGGCCTGGCGGGCGGCGTCGGTTTCGCGCTGCTTCTGCTTTTCTTCGGTCAGGGCCAGGGCCGTGCGGTGGGTTTGGGCCTGCTGCTCGGCCAGGCGCAATTGCTGCGCGGCCGTGTCTTCGGCGGCTTGCAGCTGCTGGCGGGCCCGGGCAATATCCGCACCGGCAAACAACTCCTGGCGCGTCTGCTGAAGCTGCTGAATGGCCTCGTGCTGCTGCAGCAATTCGCCCTTGTTCGTTTTCAGCCAGGCCAATAGCTCGTCTTTTTCAGGAACTTCCTTCGCCAGCTTTTGCGCCAGCAGCGCCAGCTCCCGCTCGGCATCGCGGGCGGCTTTGAGCTGGGTTTGGTAGGCCGCGCCCAGGGTTTTGAGCTGGTCAACCAGCGCCGGGCCGTTCTCCCCGCCAAACTGCAGGCCGAAGCTGCTGCAGATGCTCGCAATCAGCCCGCGCACCAGCGGCTCCCGCTCGCGGGCATCGGCCAGGCGCTGGCGCAGCCGGGTGAGCTCTTCGGTGAGCTCCTGCTGCTGCTCGGCGGCATTTTTTACGGTGCCCTGCGCCCGGCTCAGCTGCACTTGCAGGGCGGGCTGCTGCTGGTCCAGCGCGCGCAGCTGCTGCACGGCGGCGCGCAGCCCAGCCGCGGCTGCTGCTTCTTCGGCTTCCGATAGCAGCGCGCCCGCCGCGCTGGTTTCTTCACCGGCCGTGGCGTGGCTTTCCACCATGCCCAGCAGGCCGGCCACCTGCGTCAGGCGCGTATTGAGCTGTTGAAGCCGCTGCCCCAGCTCCTGCTCGCGCCGCTGGTCCTGCCGCACCGATGCCGCCGAAACGGCCAGCTCACCCGTGGCAAACGGGTGCTCGGTGGCCCCGCACAGGGGGCAGGGTTCGCCGGCGGTCAGGTGCTGGCGCGCCTCTTCGTGGCTGAGAATGAGCTGCTGGGCCTGCACCAGGCGGCGCAGGTCCTGCCAGTGGCCCTGCTGCTCGGCCTGCTGCTGGCGCAGGCTGGTTTGGTGCCGATGGAGCTGCCCCGTCCAGTGGTCGCGGGTGGCGGTGGCGGCGTGCTTCTGCTCTTCCAGCGCGGCCACTTGCTGCGTGGCCTGCTCCACGGCGGCCTGGCCCTGCTGCGCGGCCGCCTGCGCGGCTTCGAGGCGCTTTTGGCGGTTGGCTTCGCTGGTTTGCAGCTCGCCCAGCTCGCCGCGCAGGTGCTCCCAGTCCTGCAGGTTGCCGGTGAGGGCGCCCAGCGCCTCGCCGTAGTCGGCGGTGTGCTGGTTCTTCAGCAGCCAGTCCTGGAGCTGTCTGAACTGCTGCTGCAGCGCCTGCTGCTGGCTGGTGGCCGCCTCGGTGGAGGTTTTCAGCAGCTTGCACTGCTCGTTGCGGCGGTCGTATTCCCGGCGGTTTTCGTCGAGCTGCTTGCGGGCGGCGGTCAGCTCGATGTCCTTCTCTGCGGCCTGGTTCAGCCGGGGTTCCTGCTCACGACGGCTTGCTACGGCCGCCGCGTGGCTTGCTTCGGCCTGCTGCTGGCTGGCCACGGCCTTTGCCAATGCGGCCTGCAGCTGCGGGAGCTGCTGGCGCAGGGCTTCGGCTTCCTGGCCCAGCTGCAGGTGCTGCTTGTCGGCCTCGCGCAGCAGCGCCCACGGCGTGCGGAAGGGCAGGGCCTGCTCGTGCCGCGCCATGCGCTGGCGCACGGGCACCAGCGTTTCGGCCTCGCTGCTGAGGGCGTGCAGGCGCGTCTGGCCCTGGCGCTGGGCCTCGCTCAGCTCGGCCAGCCGGCGGCGCCAGGTGTGGGCCTGCGTCAGGCGCTGCTGCTCGGCGGTGGTGGCCTGCACCTGGGCGGTCAGGTCCCGGGCGCTGGCTTCCAGCGTGGCCACCTCCTCGTCCGACAGCAGATTGACGCCCGCCAGCCCGGTGCGCAGCTCGGCGGTGCGCTGGTCTTCCTGCTTGGCTTTCTCGAAGGCGAAGCGCGAAATGTCGGAGTACGTACGGGTATCGGTGATTTTTTCCAGCAGCTGAGCCCGCTCGCCGGGGCTGCTTTTCAGAAACTTCGTGAAATCGCCCTGCGCCAGCAGCACCGACCGCAGAAACTGCTTGTATTCCAGTCCGCTCAGCTCGGCTACCCGGCCCGGCACCTTCGACTTGTACGTTTCCAGAAACGGCCATTTGTCCACCGTTTCGTCGGCCTCGGCGGGGCGCTGGCTCAACTCCATTTTGGAGTCCTGCAGCGGGCCATCGGCGTTTTTGCGGGCGCGGTGCTGGCTCCATTTCGAGCGGTAGTGCTGGTTGTTCACCGCAAATTCCACCTCGGCCCAGCTTTCGCCGGTGCCCTGGCTCATCACCTGCTCCACGCTGCTGTCGTGGCGCGGCACCTGCCCGTAGAGGGCCAGCGTAATGGCGTCCAGAATAGTGGTTTTGCCCGCGCCCGTCGGCCCCGTAATGGCAAACAGGCCCGCGTCGCGCAGCGGCGTCTGGGTGAAATCCAGCTCGTGCCGGCCGCGCAGGGAGTTGATGTTGAAGAAACGGACGCGAAGAATTTTCATATCAAGTAGCGCATGCTTCAGCTTGCGCCGGTGGCATCAGCATAATGCCTGTAATTAAATTGGTCGGTGGCTGAAGGAATGCTTATTTCGAATTGCTCCGAATCATGGTCCAGTATTCTTCGCGCACCTCTTCGTCAATTGCAACTGGCAGCCGCTCACCATACAGCCGGTCGGCACCATTCTTTTTGCAGCCAGATATCCAGTATTCCTCGCCGGTGGCCACATCGTAATAGTTGCTCTTGAAACCGTGGCCGCCAAGCCGCATAAAATGCTGCCCCTGGTAGTAAAGGCTTTGGTAAGTCCGTGAAAAAATAACCCGCCCGATGCGGGCAGGACCCGTCAGCGAACCGGCTTTCTTCTCGATGTACATAATGCGTGACTTCATCGCAATGAACGGCTAGGGCGCAAGCTGAAGCAGGCGCTACAGGTGCATCAACTCCAGCAGTTCCGCAAAGGTCGCCTGCAACACCGCCCGGCCGTCTTCCGGCTCGCTTTCCAGGCGCTGGGCAAACACCTCGGGGGCCGAAAACTCGTGCAGGTTGCGGGTGAGGGGTGTTTCGGGCTCCTCGGTTTCGGCGCCCAGCGGGCGCACGGCGCTCAGGCGCAGGTGGCGGCGCTGCAGCACTTCCAGCTGCTGGCGGTCCAGCAGGTCCAGCACCTTGGCCAGCTGCTCGCTGACTTCGGCCGGGGCTAGGTCGGAGTGGATTTCGACATCCACCCAGGCCGGTAGGGGGTGAGTGGCGTTTTCGTAGGCCAGCAGGTCGGCCAGCACCTCGGGCAGCGTGCCCTGCACGCGCACCAGCCGGCGCGCCACCGGCACGGGCAGCACCTCCACGCGCGGCGCGGCGGCTCCCTCAAATTCCAGCAGCAGCACCTGCTTGGCATCCAGCCGCTCCGAAAACGACAGCGGAATCGGCGAGCCGCAGTAGCGGATGTGCGCCCGCCCGCCCACCTGCTGCGGCCGGTGCAGGTGGCCCAGCGCCACGTAATCGAAAATTTCGGGAAAATGGTCGGCCGTCACCTGGCCCAGATTGCCTACGTGAATGGTGCGTTCCGAATCGGAAGCCGCGCCGCCGGCCGCGTAGAGGTGGCCCGTGGCCAGCACCGGCAGGCCGTGGGTATCGCGGGCCAGCCACACGGCCTCGCACTCGGCCAGGCGGGCGTAATGGTCGGCAATGCCCTGGCGGATGCGGCCCTCCCGCTCCGCCGCCGACTCGCCCGGCACCGACAGGCGCACGTCGCGGTCGCGCAGAAACGGCACCGCACACACCACCAGGCCGGGCTGGCCCTGCGCATTTTCCAGCGTAAAAATCTGCTCCTCGAAGCACTCGGGCACGCAGCCCACCACGTGCACGCGCAGGTGGCGCAGCAGCCGGGCCGGGGCGTTCAGGGTGGCGGGGTGGTCGTGGTTGCCGCCCACTATCACCACGTCGCGGCAGCCGGTGGCCCGCAGCCCCACCAGAAACGAGTAGTACAGCTCCAGCGCCGCGCTGGGCGGGTTGCCGGTGTCGAATACGTCGCCGGCCACCACCAGCACCTCCACCCGCTGCTCGGCAATGGTGGCGGTGAGCCAGTGCAGGAAGCGCTGGTGCTCGTCGTGCCGGTCGTGGCCGGATTGCAGGCGCTGGCCCAGGTGCCAGTCGGCGGTGTGAAGGACGCGCATAATGGAGTAGAAAATGGAGTAGCGGACTTCGAAGATAACAGTTCCACGGCCATCAGCTTATCCAAATTACCAACAATAGCCTGCGCTAAATAAATTTTCGGAACAGCATTTCCAGTGTTTCTTGAATATCAATCTGCTAATGCTGGTATTCGAAATGTAGATGCCGGTAATTAACGGATTGTGCCAGCAGATTCAAAAATTCATTGCCTTAAATCCGCTCATAAATTCTTCGAACTTGCCAATGTTTTTATCGAAAGTTGTTTCCGTCGCCGTGTAATCTATCCAGAGATAAGCCGTTTTTGTTTCGAGTAAAATGTATTCACAATGGTACAGCAGCCCTCTCTGCATGATATAAACTTTGTAAGCATCGCCTACGTTTTTGTAATGCCCGAGCGGCTTTTTGCCCATGAATAGATGCGATTGACTCCACCGCACCGGATGACCAAATTCAAGCCCTTCAACCAGAAAATTCCTAAAGTCTTTCAGTGATTTATAATCCGATTTTCGGAAGGCTTTAATAACGATGGCATTTTCAATTCCTTCTACAGCAGGCAAAGTGCCTCCCCACACAAAAGCCGATTTGGTATCTCTCAAATGGAGCCAGTCTGGAACCTGAACCTGAAAATTAAACGTCGAATCTACATAGGTTAATTTGTCAATTCCTGATTCCTTTTGCCGGGTTCTTAAGTGCTCATAATTATCAAGCTCCTCATGCTTAGCGCCCGAGCTATCCACTGCTTGCCCAAAAGACAGGCGAGCACAAAGGGTGATTAATAGTATCAGGAATGATTTCATCGGAGAGCGTCGTGAGGCGGTTTGGGGCAGCATGAAATTGGGCTTGGTGCAATTAGACGCCAGACTAACTGCACCAAGCCCAATTCAGTGTAAGCATACCCGCCGCTGGGGCAGAAACCTTAGAAACAACAGTCGCTTAATGCACGGCCGCCTTCTGAAAGTCGTTAATGGCTTCGCCTAAATCCAGCACCTCCACACCGGGCAGCGCATTTTGCACGATGCTGGCCCCGGCGGCCGAGCGGTAGCCGCCCGCGCAGTGAACAAGCACCGGCTTATCGGCGGGGATTTCGTGGGCACGCTCGCGCAGCTCGGGCAGCGGAATGAGCAGGGCATTGTCGAAAACCGGAACCTTGGCCTCGGCGCGGTTGCGGATGTCCACGATGGTGAAGGCTTCGGGGTGCTGGCGCACGGCCTCCACATCCACGGCCGGCGAGGTGGCGGGCAGGGCGGAAGGGGCCAGGAGGGTGCCTTTGATGTTGCCTTCGTAGCCGATTTTGGCGGTTTTGCGCACCACCGTGTCCAGCGCAATCTGCGAGTCGGCCAGCAGGTAGAACTTCTCGCCGGGCCCCACTACCGAGCCCAGCCAGGTTTCAAACTTGCCGCCATCCTGCAGGTTGATGGCCCCGGGCAGGTGGCCGGCGCGGAATTTGGCGGCCGGGCGCGTGTCGATGAGGAGCACGCCGGGCTCCAGGGCGGCGGCGCTGCTCAGGTGCGGCACCGCCCGGATGCTGTCTTCGAAGCCGCGGGCGCCCTGCTTGTTCAGCTTCACGTCGTGGCCGAAGTATTTGGGCACGAAGGGCTGGTCTTCGAGCAGCACTTTGATAAACTCGTCCTCCGACATGGGCTGAAGGGCGTAGTTGGTTTTCAGCTCCTTGGCAATGGTGCTGTCCAGGTCGGGGCTGGTGGTTTTGCCACAGAGGCTGCCGGGGCCGTGCGCCGGGTATACCTTGGTGGCGCCGGGCAGGGTCATGAGCTTGTTGCGGGTGCTCTTGTACATCTGGGCGGCCAGCTCCTCGCGCTTGTGGCCGCCCACGGCCTCGTCTTCGCGCAGGTCGGGCCGGCCCACGTCGCCCACAAACAGCGTATCGCCGGTGAACACGGCGCGGCTCTGGGCCAGCTCATCCATGAGCAGGATGCTGATGGAGTCGGGCGAGTGGCCGGGGGTGTTGATGGCGTGCAGCTCGTAGCTGCCCAGCTTGATGCGGTCGCCGTCGTCGAAGGTTTTGTGCGGGTATCTGGCCCCTACCAGCTTGCTGCAGTAGATGGGGGCCTCGGTTTCTTCGGCAATCTCCAGGTGCGACGACACAAAATCGGCGTGCGGGTGCGTCTCGATAATGGCCACGATGCGGGCCTCGTGCTCGTCGGCAAAATCATAGTAAGGCTGCGGGTCGCGGCCCGGGTCGATGATGGCAACCTGGCGGCCGCTGCGCACGGCGTAGCTGGCGTGGGCCAGGCCCTTATCGTAAAACTGCTGGATTTGCACGGCCGAGGCCGTGCTACTGGGAAGGGGAGGCATGGGGAGAGGAGTTTTTAAGCCGGGTGGTTTGGCCAAATATAAGCAAGCGGCCGAATGCACGGACCTGCGTGGCCGGGGCTGGAACACGAAAAAGCCCCAACCGGAGAGGTTGGGGCTTTGTTTGCTATCGGCTGAGCGTGAGGCTTAAGCTTTGGCTTTTACTTTCATCTTGCCGCCGCCCTGGCCTTTGCCGTGGCCGTGGTGCTCGTCCTTCATCTTGTCGAATTTGGCGTATTGCTCGGGCGTGAGAATGGCCTTGAGCTGGGCCTGGTATTTCTCGTGCGAGGCCTTCATCTCGGCACGGCCGGCATCCTTGTTGGCGGCATATTTGGCTTTGAGGGCCTGGCTTTCCTGCTGGCGGGCCAGCAGCAGTTGCTCTACTTTGGCTTCCTGGTCGGCGCTGAGGCCGAGCTCTTTGGCCATCTTGCCGGCTTTGTGGTCGGCCATCTTGGCGGGGTCTTTGGGGCCCTTCTGGTAGTGGCGGGCCGTGGCGTTGGCATCGGAGCCGGTCGTTTTCACGGCGGTTTGGGCGAAGCTGGTGCCGGCAGTAGCGAAGGCGAGGGCTGCCAGCAGGGCGAGGGTCTTTTTCATGAGTGAAACGTAAAATAAAGAAGTAAGAAGGGGTGAGGGAACAGCAGCCTCGGAGGCGACAACCGCTCCGGCTGCCGAGGTCTTTGCAAGCGGTATGCCATGAATAATGGCCTAACGAAAAGCGCCCGCATCTGTCGATAAACGGGCGCTTTTTGTGGATGGAGCCACCCGAAACTACTGCGCGGCGGGCGCGCCCAGGCCCTGGCCGCTCTGGCGGCGCTCACGCATCTTGTCGCGCTGCTCGTCCTTCATCTGGCCGAATCTGGCATACTGCTCCGGCGTGAGGATGCCCTTAATCTGGGCATCGTACCTGGCCTGGGAGGCTTTCAGGTCCTGGCCCATGCCCCGGCGGCGGCCGCCGGTTTGCACCTGCTCGCGCAGGGCCAGCATTTCCTGGCGCTGGGCCAGCAGCACGGGCTGCAGCCGGGCCTGCTGGTCGGCCGAGAGGCCGAGCTCTTTGGCGAGGTACTGGGCGCGGCGCTCGGCCATCTGGTCGGGCGATTTCTGGGTGCCGGCCGGGGCGGGCTGCGCGGCGGGCGCCTGGGCAAAGCTGGTGGCAGTAGTGGCCGCCACGGTAGCGAGCAGCAGGAGGAGCTTTTTCATAAAATGGTAAGAATTGGGATAATAGCGAATGCCGGTTTGGATGCGGGCGCGGCAAGCGGGTTTAACGGCAGCGCCGGGGCCGGGCCGGATTTGAGCCGCAATATCAGCCCCGGCGGCAAACTGCGCCATTGCGCCGCCGGCGCCTGAACGGCCCCGACGTTGTTTTACTCGCTATATTTCGGACCCGCCGCTGTGGCCGGACCCGAACGTTGGGGCCGCCCGTGCCGGACGGCTTTGTTTTACCCTCTTTTTTATTTCACACTTCTTCCTCCTTTACACCTAACACATGGCAAGTATTTTCGCCAAAAAACCGTTGGCCGTGCTCCTGGGCGAGGCCAATGCTTCCGGGCACGGCACGCTGCAGCGCACGCTGGGCGCCGGCAACCTCGTGGCCCTGGGCGTGGGCGCCATCATCGGGGCGGGCCTGTTTGTGCGCACCGCCGCCGCCGCCGCGCAGGCCTCCGGGCCGGGCGTGACGCTGGCCTTCGTCGTGGCCGCCATCGGCTGCGTGTTCGCCGGCCTGTGCTACGCCGAGTTTGCGGCCATGATTCCCATTGCCGGCTCGGCCTACACCTACGCCTACACCACCATGGGCGAGTTTGTGGCCTGGGTCATCGGCTGGGCCCTGATTATGGAATACGCGCTGGGCGCGGCCACCGTCAGTATTGCCTGGAGCGAATACCTGAACAAGCTTCTGCAGGTGTTTGGGACCAGTATACCGTATAATCTCAGCCACTCGCCCTTCGAGAGCGCCGTGGTGAACGGCACGCTGGAGCACGGCCTCATCAACCTGCCAGCCCTGTTTGTCATCGTCATGCTGTCGCTGCTGCTCATCAAGGGCACGCAGGAATCGGCCATGTTCAACGCCATTGTGGTGGTGCTGAAGGTGGCCATCGTGCTGGTATTCATTGCCGTGGGCTGGCAGTTTATCAACCCCGCCAACCACACGCCCTACCTGATTCCGGACAACGCCGAGCCCGTGAAAAACGCGGCCGGCGAAGTGGTGCGCGAGTACACGGCCTGGAACAAGCACGGCTGGGGCGGTGTGCTGGGTGGCGCGGCCATCGTTTTCTTTGCCTTCATCGGGTTCGATGCCGTGAGCACGGCCGCGCAGGAGGCCAAAAACCCCAAGCGCGACATGCCCATCGGGATTCTGGGCTCGCTGGCGGTGTGCACGGTGCTCTACATCCTGTTTGGGCACGTGCTGACGGGTGTGGCCAACTGGCGCGAGTTTGCCGACCCGGCCCTGGGCGGCGAGGCTTCCGTAACCTACGCCATCAAGGCGCACATGCCCGGCTACGAGTGGCTCGGCACGGCCGTGACGGTGGCCATTCTGCTCGGCTTCTCGTCGGTTATTCTGGTGATGCTCATGGGCCAGAGCCGCGTGTTCTTCTCGATGGCCAAGGACGGCCTGATGCCCAAAGCCTTCTCCGACCTGCACCCCAAGTTCAACACGCCTTACAAGTCGAACCTGGCCCTGCTGGTGTTCGTGGGTGCGTTTGCGGCCTTCGTGCCCGGCTCGGTGGCCGGCGATTTGACCTCGTTCGGCACACTGCTGGCCTTCGTGCTGGTGAGCATCGGCGTGTGGCTCATGCGCCGCTCCGACCCCGACCAGCCCCGGCCGTTCCGCTCGCCGCTCTCGTCGGCCAGCTTCCCGCTGGTGCCCATCCTGGGCGCGGCCATCTGCACGCTCATGATTCTGGCCCTCGACTCGAACACCCTGAAACTGGCCCTGGGCTGGATGCTGCTCGGCTTCATCGTGTATTTCCTCTACGGCAAGAAAAACTCCATGCTCCAGAAGGGCGTGGTAGTGGTGCCCACGGAAATGGACGAAGAAGCCTTCATCAAGCCCGACCCGAACAACCGGTAAGCCTGTGAATTTTAATGCACAAAAAATCCCTGCCGACATCCGTCGGCAGGGATTTTTTGTGCTTGTGGAGCAACCATTCCGGCGAGTGGGGAGTCAACTTTACAACCTCTTTCCAATCTTTTCTACATGCAGCCTTTTCTCGCGCTTGCTCGCATCGGTGTCATTGCATTGCTGGTAACGTCAGGTGTGACCCTGAGCGGGTGCTTCGACAAATGCGTGGGCGTGAATTGCGCGCCCTGCAACGGCTTGCTGGACGACATTACCGTGGTTTTTGACCGCGACAGCCTGCAAGGTGGTTTTCGCAAAGCCGAAATAAACGGGGCCTATGCGGTGCGGTACAGTGCGCCCGGCTTCACCAACCCAATCGATACCGTTTGGCAGACGCGTGGCGGAGCCGATTTTTACGGGGCCATTACCACCCTGCGCCGGCTGCCGTGGCCGGCATTGCCCGTGCCGTATGATTTGGGGAGTTACAGCTTTCGCTTTGTGCTGCCCGCCGCCAACCGGACGTACAGCCTCAGCAGCATTGAGGTGCAAGCGGGTGCAGGCGGCGGCGATATCTGCTGCGACTGCGGCACGAACAAACGGCGACGTTTTGTGCTCAATGGCGTCGCCGTTGTGGCCGATGGCACAACTTATGACGAGCGCGCGGCCATAATCCGGCGCTAGCCCATCTCACGGCATGGCTGTTGCCTCGGTTTTGCCCCTGTGCGCTATCCAGCTGTCAGCTGAGCCGGTGCGTCCCGCCGCAACGGCTGCAGGCGCCCGTAGCTGAGGCTGCGCCACAGCCACTCCATCGGCCCGAAACGGAAATGCCGCAGCCACCAGCCGCAGAGCAGCAGCTGGAACAGAATAATGCCTGCCGCCAGCGGCCACAGCAGGGTAGGGCCCACCCGGCCGGCTAAGTGCAGCCCCAGGCCGGAAAACAACAGCGTGCCGATAACCGTCTGGCCCAGGTAGCAGGTGAGGGCCATGCGGCCCACGGGGGCCAGCAGGCGCAGCAGCCGGCGCGGGCCCGGCCGCTGCCACAGCAGCCCAAAGCTGGCGGCGTAGCCCAGGGCCAGCGGCCCCACGCCCAGCGCGTAGAGCGCGGCAAAAACCAGCCCGGCGGTTTCGCCCTGGCTGTAAGCGCCGCCCAGGTCGAGGTAGCCGTTGAGCAGGCAGGCGGGCAGGCCCACGGCGAGGCCCCAGGCGGCCACGCGCCGCAGCACGGGCCGGTAGGCTTCGAGCTGCCGGAACACCTGGTGCCGGCCTATCCAGAGGCCCAGCAGAAACATGGCCAGCACCTTGCACACCCGCCATTGAAACAGCAGGTCGCCGGCCCGGAAAAACGCGCCGGCCAGCAGGGCTTTTAAAAAAACGAAGTAGTTGTGGGTGGCATACACGTCGAAATAGGACTGCATGCCGACTTGCCGGGCGAGGTGCTCGCCGAAGCCATAGAAGGGCAGGGCCGGGGTGAGGGGCACGGGTGCTTTCCAGCCGCCGCCCAGCCAGAACAGCACCCACATGGGCACTGGCACGATGAGCAGCCCCACGGCCCAGCGAAAAATAGCCCGGTCGGACAGGCCGCGCAGGCGAACCAGTAGCAGGCCCACCAGGGCGTAAAAAGCCAGAATATCGCCCGGCCACAGCAGCAGCAAATGCGCCAGCCCGATGCCCAGCAGCACCCACAGCCGCCGCCGGTAGGTGAGCAGCCGGGTATCGCCCCGGGCCGTAGCGCCCTGCAATTGCAGCGCAAAGCCTACCCCGAAAAGCAGCGAAAACAGGGAGTAAAACTTGCCATCGACCAGGGCGCGGATGAGAAAAGCGGCGGCCGGGTCGGTAGCGGCCGTGGCCAGCGAGGCAGCGGGCGGCGCCCCTTTCTCGCCCCAGAAGCTGAAGCCGGTGAGCAGGTTGGCCAGGCACACGCCGCAGAGCGCAAAGCCGCGCAGGGCATCGAGCAGCTCGGCGCGGTCGGTTTCGGCCAGCGGGGCGGCGGGCAAAGGGGCGGAGGCATCCATAGGCGCAGGCGCCAGCCACCGGCGAAGTTGCCGGCCACCAGGCGCTTGCGAATATGAGATAAATATTTTGATTTATATATCTTAAGCCGTGGCCTTCACCTCGCTTTTGAGCTTGAGCACCCGGTCGCCGTTTTCCTGCACTATCACCAGGGCCGGGTTTTCGGGCGTGCCGTTGCGGTGAATTTCGGAGCCTTTGATGGTGCGGGAAATGGCCTCTTTGTGCACCGACTCGATTTTGCCGATAGCTGTGCCGGTGCCGTATTTCCAGCTGACTTTGGTGCCTTTGCGCATGGGAATTGGGAAGAAAGAAAAGCAGGGAGCGTATCGGGCTATGTACTCCGATTGGGCCCGTACCGTTGCCGCTCGCCTGGCGTGCTCAGGCCACGGCAGGCTGCTGCGTTTGATAACGTATAGCTGAGCGGTTATATGCCGATTATTGACCAAATTGCCCGCCCGGCGTGGTCCGGCCGGGTAGGCCGGGGGCCGGTGTTGTGCATGAAGCTACTTTTGAGAAACTTCGCTGTTATTCGTCGGACGGGGTTGCTGCTGCTGCTGCTTGGGGGAGGCACCGTGGCAGGCCGGGCGCAGACAGTGCTGGCCGACAGCCTGGCGCACCGCCGGGCCCAGGCCCCCGATTCGGCCCGGGCCCGGCTGCTGCTGGCCGATGCGCAGGCCCTGAAAGATGCGGAGCCCCAGGCCGCCTACCAGCTGGCGGCCCAGGCGCTGGGCGCGGCGCACGCTGCCAGCCAGTCCGCCCGCGAGCAGAGCGCCCACCTGTTGCTGGGCCGCCTGAGCAACGGGCAGGGCCGCTTTGAGGCGGCGGCCCGCCACCTGGTGCAGGCCCTGCGGCTGGCCGAGGCCCTGCACGATACCCTGGGCCAGGGCGTGGCCTACCTTAACCTGGGCAACACCAACAAGAACCTTCGGCAGCTGCCGAAGGCGCTGGCCAATGCCCGCCAGGCCCAGGCGCTGCTGGCCCCGCTGGCCCGCGCCGGCAATGCCAGGGCCGGCGCGGCGTTTGCCAAAGCCCTGTGCAACAGCGGCACGGTGCAAATGGAAATGAAGCAATACGGCCCGGCCCGGGCCGACCTGCTGGCCAGCCTGCGCCAGGGCCGTGCCCTGGGCGACTCCAGCGCCGCCAGCCTAGCGCTCTACAACCTGGGGGCGCTGGCGCTTCGCACCAGGCAGGGGCAGGCCGCCTACGACTACTACCGCCAGACGCTGGCCATCGACCAGGCGCGGGGCGACGTGCAGGCGCAGGCCGAATCCTGGCTGAACCTGGGCGATGCGCTGGCCCTGCTGCACCGCCCCGCCGAGGCCGAGGCCGCTTACCGCCGCGCCCTGCCGCTGGCCCGGCAGGCGCAGGCCCTGCCGCTGGTGCGCGTGGTGTACAACGGCTTTGCCAGCCTGTACGAGGAAACCGGCCGCCCGGCACTGGCCCTGGCCTGGCAAAAGCGCTTTGCCGCGCTCAACGACAGCATTTTTGAGCGCGAAAGCGCCGACCAGGTGGCCGAGCTCCAGACCAGGTACGACACCGAGAAAAAGGAAGCCCGGAACCGCCTGCAAGCCCAGCAGCTGCAAACCCAGCAGCAGGTAATCCGGCGGCGCAACGTGCAGCTGTGGGGCGGGCTGGCCGTGGCGGCGCTGCTGGCGGGGCTGGCCTATCTGCTGGCCAACCGCCGCCGGCTGCGCCGCGAAGTGGAGTTTGCCCAGGAGCGGCAGCAGCTGGAGCGCCAGCGGGCCCAGGCCGTGCTGGAGGCCGAGGAGGCCGAGCGCCGCCGCATCGGCTCCGATTTGCACGACGGCGTGGGCCAGCTGCTCACGGCGGCCCGGCTCAACCTGCACTCGCTGGGCGAGGAGCTGGGCGTGCAGACCGCGGGCCGGCAGGCGCTGCTGCAAAACGCCCTGGCCGTGGTGGATGAAAGCTTTGCCGAAGTGCGCAGCATCAGCCACAACCTCATGCCCAACGCCCTGCTAAAGCGGGGCCTGGCCCAGGCCGTGCGCGATTTCCTGGACAAGCTGCCGGCGGCGGGCCGGGTCAAAATCAACCTCGAAGTGGTGGGCCTGGACCGGGGCGGCCGCCTGGAGCCGACCACCGAAAACGTGCTGTTTCGCGTGATTCAGGAGCTGGTGCAGAACATTCTCAAGCACGCCCGGGCCACGGAGGTGACGCTGCAAATCATCCGCCACCCCGACGAGCTGACGGTGCTGGTGGAAGACAACGGCGTGGGCTTCGACCCCGCCGCGCTGGGGCCGGACGCCGGCATCGGCCTGAAAAACATCGAAAGCCGCATGGCCTACCTCGGCGGCCGGGCCGATTTTGATGCCGCCCCCGGCCGGGGCACCACCGTGACGCTGGAAGTACCGCTGCTGCCCGTGGCCGGCTAAGGCTCAAAGGAATTCGACCAGCTTATGAAGCTATGAAGCAGAAAAACGATACGTATTCGCCCCGACGCTGTGCTATGCCCCGATTTTACTTCCCCTACATTCTTTTGCTGGCGCTGCTGCTGGCCTTGCCGGGGCCGGCCCCGGCCCAAAAGGCCCAATACGCCGCTCCCAAGCGCAACACCCGCGAGGTGGACAGCCTGCGCCGCGTGCTGGCCCAGCACCCGCACGACACCAACGGCACCAGGGCGCTGGTGACGCTGATGTTCAACTTTCAGTACAACGACACGGCCCAGGCCGGGGCCTACGGCCGCCAGGCCGCCCGGCTGGCCCGCGCCATCGGCGACCGGAAACGGCTGGCGCGCGCCGCCTACAACCTGGCCACGCTGGCGGCCCAGGGCGGCCACAACGACGATGCGGTGCGCCTGTACATGATTTCGGCGCGGGAGTTTCGGGGCCTGGGCAACTCGCTCTGGGAGGGCCACAACTACGCCAATGCCGCCCGCCGCCGCTCCGAAGAAGGCCGCTACACCGAGGCCATGCGCCTGAGCCTGCGCGGCCTGCGCCTGCGCCAGGCCGCCCACGACACCGCCGCGGTGGCGGACTCGTACGGCACCATTGGCCAGATTTATCTGGAGCAGCAAAACCTGCCCGCCGCCCAAACGGCCTACGAGCAAAGCCTGCGCGGCTGGCAGCAGGCGCATGTGCCGCCCTACATTCTGCACTGCATCAACCACCTGGCAATCATTCACCGCGACGCGGGCCGGTTTGGGCGGGCCCGCGCGTACCTGGCGCAGGGCCTGGCCGTGGCGCGGGCCCAGCCCGACACCAGCGCCATCGAGGGCGTCCTGCTCACGCTGGCCGTGCTGGAGCAGCGCCAGAACCGCTGGGCGGCTTCGCTGCCGCTGCTGCGCCGGGTGGAGGCGGGCTACAACCGCCAGGCGGCGGGCAACATCACGCCCGGGGCCCGCGCCGATTTATATTCTATTCTGGGCGAGTCGCTGGTGCAAACCGGCCAGGCCCGCGCCGCCGCGCCTTACCTGCAGGAGTCCCTGGCGCTGGCCCGTGCCAACCACGACCGCCAGGAAGAAGCCGATGCCCTCGAAGGGCTGGCCGACCTGGCCGCCGCCCGCGCCGACTACCGCGGGGCTTTCAACTACCACCGCGCCCTGGAGCTGCTGAAGGACACCCTGCGCCTGGCCGCCACCACCCGCACCGTGGCCGAGCTGCAAACCCAGTACGAAACCGAGCAGAAGGAAGCCCGCAACCGCCTGCAGGCCGCGCAGCTGCGGGCCCAGCAGCAGGTAATCCGGCGGCGCAACGTGCAGCTGTGGGCCGGGCTGGCCATTGCCGCGCTGCTGGCCGGGCTGGGGTATTTGCTGGTGAGCCGCCGCCGGCTGCGCCGCGAAATTGAGTTTGGCGAGGAGCGGCAGCAGCTCACCCAGCAGCGCGCCGCCGCCGTGCTGGAAGCCGAGGAAACCGAGCGCCGCCGCATCGGGGCCGACCTGCACGACGGCGTGGGCCAGCTGCTGAGCGTGGCCAAGCTCAACCTGCACGGCCTGTGCGAAGACCTGCACCCCCTCCTCAGCCCCGAGCAGCAGCACCGCTTCGAGGACGCCATCGGCGTAGTGGACGAGGGCGTGCGCGAGGTGCGCGGCATCTCGCACAACCTGCTGCCCAATGCCCTCATCAAGCGCGGGCTGGCCCGGGCCGTGCGCGAGTTTCTGGACCTGATTCAGCGGCCCGGCCGGCTGCGCATCCACGTCGAAACCCTGGGGCTGGACGAATTCCGCCTGGCCCCCACCGTGGAGAGCACCCTCTACCGCGTGGTGCAGGAAGTGGTGCAGAACATTGTGAAGCACGCGCAGGCCACCGAAATCAACCTCCAGCTCATCCGCCACGCCCACGAGCTGACCCTGCTGGTGGAGGACAACGGCGTGGGCTTCGACCCCGCCGCGCTGGGGCCGGACGCCGGCATCGGCCTGAAAAACATCGAAAGCCGGGTGGCCTACCTCGGCGGCACGCTGCACCTCGACAGCCGCCCCGGCCACGGCACTACCGTGACGGCCACGGTGCCGCTGGCGGGCTGAGAGCTGGGCGAGTGACGGCTTTTTTTGCTGAAGCAATGATGAAGGACGATGAAATCCTGCTATGTTTGAATGAGTGTATGCACTGCGTATAACCCTTTCTTTTCGCTTCCCCATGTCCGCCGTCCTTCCGCTTTCCCGTGTCAATGTGCTGCTGGTTGATGACCACCAGATGGTGATTGAAGGCATCAAAACCCTGTTGAAATCTGACCAGGCCGTGCGCGTGGTGGCCCAGGCCAACTCCGGCGCCGAGGCCCTGCGCCGCCTGCACGACCACCCCGAAGTGCAGGTGGCCCTCGTCGATTTGAACATGCCCGGCATGAGCGGCGTGGAGCTCACCCAGCGCATTCGCACCGCGTTTCCGGCCGTGCGGGTGCTGGCCCTGAGCATGTTCCACGACCACGCCTCCATCATGGAAGTGCTCGAAGCGGGCGGCCTGGGCTACCTGCTGAAGAACACCACCAAGGCCGAGCTCAGCGCCGCCATTGCCGACGTGGCCGCCGGCCGCACCCACTACAGCCAGGAGGTAGGCCAGACGTTGCTGCAGCACCTCGAAGTGCCCGGCCAGCGCAGCGCGGCGCCGCCCGTGGTGGAGCTCACGGCCCGCGAAAAGGAGATTCTGCGCCTCGTGGCCGATGAAAAGTCGAACCAGGCCATTGCCGAGGCGCTGTTTATCTCGGAGCGCACCGTGGAAACGCACCGCAAAAACATCCTCACCAAAACCAGCTGCAAGTCGGTGATTGGGCTGATTCAGTACGCCATCAAGCACAAGCTGCTGGCGTAGCGGGACTTTTGCCCAATGAAGAACGTCATGCTGAGCGCAGTCGAAGCATCTCTGCCTCGGAAGAAATCCAAGCAGTTGAATTAGTAATGAGGTAGAGATGCTTCGACTGCGCTCAGCATGACGTTCTGTTTACGCACCACTCCGCCCATTCCGCCGTTCTTTTGCGTAGTTCACCCAGCGCGGCCTTTTTCGCGGCGCCTTCGCAAATGCTCCGATTTCTTGTACTGCTTTCCCTGCTGCCTTTTTTTGCTTCGGCCCAGCCGGCCGCTTTCGTGCCCGACGACCGGGCCTATTACGGGGTGATTGACCGGGGCAGCGGGCGCTGCCTCGACATTGCCAGCGCCAGCACCACCAGCGGCGCGGCCGCCGTGCAGTGGGAGTTCACCCACGCCAACAGCCAGCAGTGGCGCTTTGTGCCCATTCGGGAGGGCAGCGAGTATTTCCGCATCGAGGCCAAACACAGCGGCCAGTGCCTGACCGTGGACAAGCCCGGCGAAAACACG
Organism: Hymenobacter daeguensis; assembly: GCF_054780555.1. NCBI lineage: Bacteria > Pseudomonadati > Bacteroidota > Cytophagia > Cytophagales > Hymenobacteraceae > Hymenobacter > Hymenobacter daeguensis. The sequence goes on along the minus strand of NZ_BAAGWC010000001.1, from coordinate 168,140 downwards.
CCGCTGGTGCAGCGCCCGTTTCAGGGCAGCGAGCAGCAGCAGTGGCGGCTGGTGCCGGCGGGCCCGGCCGGCAGCTTCCAGCTCGAAAACCGCAGCGAAAGCCGGGTGGCGGCGCTGGCGACTTCCGATAAGTTCAACGGCACGCCGGTGCTGGCCCAGAAGAACAACGGCCGTGCCAGCCAGCAGTGGCGGCTGTTTCGGCTGCGGCTGAACGTGCTGGAAGGCCCGTCGCCCTTCGGCCCGCCGCAGCCGCTGGCCGGCGCCATCAACACGCCCGGCAACGAGGTGCACCCCGTCCTCAGCCCCGATGGCACCACGCTGTATTTCGCCCGCACCAAGTTTGCCGGCAACACCGAGGGCAACACCGACTCGGGCGATGCCTGGCTGAGCCAGAGCCCGGACAAGGGCCAGACCTGGGGCGCGCCCACGCGCCTGGACGGCATCAACACGCCGCAGAACAACGCCGTGGAATCGACCACCGGCACGGGCGGGCAGCTGCTGCTGGTGCGCGGCACCTACGGCCGCGACGGCTTCGTGGACGACGGCCTGAGCCGGGTGGCACAGTCGGCGGCCACGGCGGCGGGCGCTACGCCCAAAAGCACCAGGCCGGAGGCGCTGCGCATTGCCAATTTCTACTCGGCGGTGCCCGGCACGGGGTTTTTTATGTCGGCCGATGGCAAAACGCTGCTGCTCTCGCTGGAGCGCGGCGACTCCGAAGGCGGCAACGACCTTTACCTGAGCCGGCCCGATGGCAGCGGCGGCTACACCGAGCCCAAAAGCCTGGGCCCGGTGCTGAACTCGCCCGGTTTCGACTTCGCGCCCTGGCTCGCGCCCGATGGCAAAACGCTGTATTTTGCCTCCTACGGCCACATGGGCTACGGCTCGGCCGATATGTTTGTGAGCCAGCGCCTCGACGACAGCTGGACCCGCTGGAGCGAGCCGCGCAACCTGGGCCCGGCCCTGAACGGCCCCGGCTTCAACGCCTTCCTGACCCTGACGCCCGACGGCAAGACGGCTTATTATTCGTCTTCCACCACGCCCAACGGCACCAAGGACATCTGGCGCACGGGCCGCGCCGTGCCGGCCGATTCGCTGCCCAAGCCCGCCGTGGCCGAAGTTTCGGAAAATGCCGGCCGGGCCTACCTCACCGGCCGCGTGCTCGATGCCCGCACCAAACAGCCCATTGCGGGGGCCACCGTGAAGGCCAGCCTGCTGGGCACCAGCAAAACCAGCCCGCAGTTTCTGGCCACCAGCAAAACCGACAATTCGGGCAACTACCAGATGTCGCTGCTGCAGGGGCGGTACGCCCTCTCGGCCACGGGCGGCGGCCTGCTCACGGTGAGCGACACGCTGCTGGCCAGCGGCTCGCCCCGGCGCGATTTGCTGCTGCTGCCCGCCGCCGTGGGAGCCAAAGTTGATTTGCCTACCATCATTTTTGCCCAGGGCAAGGCCACGCTGCTCGGCTCGTCCTACCTGGAGCTGAACCGCCTGGCCATTGCCCTGCAAGCCGCGCCCGCCACCGAAGTGCGCCTCGAAGGCCACACCGACAACGTGGGCCCGGCCGACAAAAACCAGCAGCTTTCCGAAGACCGGGTGGCCGAGGTGAAGCGCTACCTCGTGGGCCGCGGCATTGGCGAAAACCGCATCACGACCATCGGTTTTGGCGGCACCAGGCCCCGCTACGGCAACGACCGCGAGGAAACCCGCAGGCTGAATAGAAGGGTGGAGCTGGTGATTGTGAAGTAGTTGCACAATGGCTTGGGCTCTGCAAGTCCGAGCGCGAGCGAAGCGAGCATGCGGCACCGGACCATAGCAGCCGCCCGATACTCGCTACGCTCACTGCTCGGCCTCGCAGAGCCCGCGCTACCGCTTTCGCCGCCAGATAAACCCATCCAGCACGTAGTGCGTGGATTGCGGCAGCGCCAGCAGCGGCACCAGCCACATGAGCAGCGCCGGGCTGGCCACCGCGGGCAAGTGCTGAAACCAGCCGAACACCGTGCCGTGCTCGCGCCACACCAGCCCGTCCCACAGGCCTTCTTCGAGGAAAGCGAACAGCACCACCGCCCCCAGAAAAACGGCCAGCCCGTAGCGCCCGGCCCAGGCACCCCGGCGCGGCGGGGCCGGGGCATCGGGCCGGGAAGGCCCGCCGGCCCACACCAGCGCCAGATACGGAATGCCGTGCGATACCACGTTGAGCAGGGTGAAGGCGAGGTCGCCATTGAATAGCACGATGCCCACGTACCACGATACCAAAGTGCCGCCCAGCAGCAGGTTGCGCGGCAGGTTGAACGTGCGGGTGCGCTGCCAGAGGTACGCTTCGCGGCCGAGGTAGGCGAGTATCAGGGCCACGTAGAGCACCGTGGCCACCAGTCGGCCGGCCGGCCAGTCCAGCTGCACAAAGTCCCCATCCACAAACCAGTTGAAGTTGCGTCCCGGCGAAAAATGCCAGTACAGCAGCGGGTAGAGGGTGGCGTAGTAAATCAGCGCCGTGGCCAGCCAGCGCCCCGGTGCGGGCGCGTCGTGGCGGCTATAAATCCGCAGAAACCCATACTGCTGCCGAATGAAATGGAACACCGCCAAGTAGGCCAGCACCCGCCAGAACAGCAGCCCGCCCCGGCTGTGCAGGGCCACGCCCACCGCGTAGCAGGCCACCGGTGCCGCCCACAGCAGCACGCGCCGCTCGCGCCGTTTCACGGGGTCGAAGTAGGTCTGGAACAGCGTGCCGTAGACGTGCGCCACATCGATGAGCACCACCAGCGCCACCCAGGCCAGCAGCGGCATGGCCGCCGTGCTGCGGTAGGCGGCCGGCAGCGCCAGCACCACCAGCAGCGCCAGAAACGGCGGCGCGAGGATGAGCAAACCATCGTAGCGCAGGGAGCGAATCCAGGGCTGGGCCATGAGAATAAGAGTAGGGGCGGGGCTTGCCCCCGCCCGTAGTTGAACGGTTTTGTTGGCTTGGCGCGAATAGCCGGGCGGGGCAGGTCCCGCCCCTACATCGTTCTGTTATGTAGCATCTCCCGCGCCGCCCGAATGCCCTGGTAAAACCCTTCCTCAAAAATGGAAATCCCGCTGAAATCAGTGTGAGCGAAAAAAATACGGCCTCGCACCGGCTGCATGGCCGCCTGCCGCGCGGCGCCCCAGAGTAGGCCGGGCGTGGGGGCCACCATGCCGTGCCCCCACACCCAGAGGTCGGCCTGCCGGATGTAGGGCGTCACGCCGGGGTGGTAGGTTTCGAGCTCGGCCACCACGCGGGGCAGCCAGTCGGCGTAGGTGGTTTGGTAGGCCCGGCGGCGGGCCAGGGCGGGGGCTTCGTCGGTAAGGGGCCAGTAGAGGGTGATGACTTTGGGGCTGCCATCGTCTTGCTTTAAGGACTGTTGGCTAGCGTTCACGTAGCCCAGCGAGGCGCTGCCGTAGCGCACGTTGTCCCAGCTCAGGGGGCGGCCGGGGCCTTGCGGCAGGCCCTCCACGGTGAGGTTGGCGATGAGCCAGGGCGCATGATGCAGGCTGCCGGGCGGCAGCAGCTGGTGGCCGGACACGTTTGCCAGCAGCCGGTGGGCAATGTGCTGGGGCGTAGCCAGCAGCACCTGCCGGGCCTGCACGCGGGTGCTCTGGCGGGTGGCCACGTCGTAGGTCAGCACTTCTACGCCGGCTGCGGTTTCGCGCAGGTCATAGGCCAGGGTGTGGGTCTGAATGGGCGCGCCGGCCTGCCGGCGCAGGTGGTCGGCCAGGAAGTGGTTGCCCTCGGGCCAGGTGAGCACGTCGCTGCCGGTGGCGTTGTGGGCGCGGCCCTTGCGGCTGGCGAAGTAGTGCAGGCCGGCCCAGGCCGATACCTGCGCGGCCGTGGCGCCGTAGTCGTCGCGGCAGGCGTAGTCGAGGTACCAGCGCAGCGCGGGCGCGGTGAAGCCTTCGCGGGTGAGGTAGTCGGCAAAGGAAAGCTGGTCGAGCTGGCGGTACGCGGCATCGGACGAGGCGTGGGCCAGGGGGATGCAGAAGGCATCGCGGCCGTCCCGGCCCTGGGCCGTTTTCAGCCTTTCAATCAGCTGGAAGAAGCGGGCAACCTGCGCCTGGTCAGCAGTGGAAAGGCCGAGGCCGGGCACCAGCCCTTCCTGCCAGTGGCCCTGAATGCTGAGCCGCTCCTCGGGGTCGTGGCAGAGGTGGTAGTCGTTGTAGATGGGCCGGCCATCGGGCGCGTAGCCGGTGAGGGTGCCCGCTTCGTGCAGAAAATCAAGCAGCTCCACGTTGCGCACGTCGGGCACGGGCAGGTAGTGCGCGCCCCACGGATAGGCCGACGCGGCGTTGCGCCCGGCCGCGGCATTGCCTCCGGTTTCGGCCGCGAGCTCCACCAGCAGCGTGTTGGGCTGGCCGTGGCGGTGCAGCCAGCGCCGCGCCGAGAGGCCCGCCACGCCGCCGCCGATTATCAGCACCTCGGTCTGCATGGTGCGGGTGGGCGCGGGGATTTTACTCGGGTCGCGCAGCAGGTGGCCGGTGGCGGCGTCCTGGCCCAGCAGCTGGCCTTTGATGTGGGCCAGCGGGTTGGCCGGGGCGCAGCCGGGCAGGGCCGGCAGGAGCAGCGCCCCGGTGAGGGCCGCCCCGCTTTGGGCCAGAAAAGAGCGACGGGTGGGCATGGGAGAGGAGAGAAGAAAGGAGAAAAGCTAACTGAATAAGACCGTCATGCTGAGCGTAGCCGAAGCATCTCGCTCGCACCATCCTCACGATTGAATTACTGCTACACGCGAGATGCTTCGGCTACGCTCAGCATGACCGTTTAAATGAAAACTGCCTCCCGGAATCAATGCACATACGGCCCCCAGTCCTCCTCAAAATAGCGCACCAGCACCTGGTTATTGAGCTGGTTCACCTCGGTGGGCACTTCGCTCATGTCGGGCGGGAAGCGAAGCATGTCGTGAATGGTGGCGGGGGTGATGTAGCGCAGGCCGGCCGGCAGCGGGCTCAGGTCGCCGCGCCAGCGGGTGTCGGGGCCGGCCAGCACGTAGCCCCACTCGCCGAAGGACGGCACGTAGAGGTGGTAGGGGATGGTGTGCAGGCCCACCGCCGCCAGCGTGTGCGCCACGCACCAAAACGACTGCCGGGCCAGAAACGGCGAGGTGCTTTGCACCACCAGCCGCCCGCCGGGTGCCAGCCGCTTGGCCAGTGCCGTGTAGAAAGCGGCCGAATACAGCTTGCCGATGGAGTAGTTGCCGGGGTCGGGAAAATCGACGATGACGGCGTCGTAGTGCGTTGTGTCCTGGCGAATCCACTGGTAGGCATCGGCGTTGATGACCTGCACTTTGGGGTTGTTGAGCGAGCCCTTGTTGAGGGCCAGCAGCAGCTCGTTGTGCTTGAACAGTTCGGTCATGCCCGCGTCGAGGTCCACCAGGCGGATGCTTTGCAGGCGCGGGTATTTCAGCAGCTCGCGCACGGCCAGGCCGTCGCCGCCGCCCATCACCAGCACCCGGCGGGCCTGCGGAAGGGCCTGCAGCAGCGGGTGCACCAGGGCCTCGTGGTAGCGGTACTCGTCGGCGGAGCTGAACTGCAGGTTGCCGTTGAGAAACAGGCGCAGCTCGCGCGGGTTGCGGGTGAGGACGATGCGCTGGTACGGCGTCGATTTCGAGTAGATAACCTGGTCCTGAAACGCCAGCGTTTCGGTGTAGGCCAGCAGCTTGTTGGCAAATGCGAACAGCGCGCCCAGCCCCAGCAGCGCCCCGGCGATGCCCACGGCAAAGCGCCGCCGGTAAGGCCGCGTTTCGGGGAAGCGGGCCAGCACCACGGCGGCCACGGCCAGGTTCAGGGCCCCGAAAACCAGCGAAGTCCGAATCAGGCCCAGCTGCGGCACCAGCACCAGCGGAAAAATCAGCGAGGCCAGCAGCGCCCCCACGTAATCGACGGCAAACACCCGCGCCACCAGCTCCTTGAAGGCGAAGCGGTGCTCCAGAATCCGCATCAGCAGCGGGATTTCCAGGCCCACCAGCACGCCCGTGAGGCCCACCAGTGTGTAGAGCAGCAGCCGGAACGAGGCCACGTACTCGAAGCTCACGAACAGCAGCGGCGCCATGCAGCCGCCCACGATGCCCACCAGTATTTCGAGCCGGATAAACCAGCGCAGCAGCGAGCCTTCCAGGAACTTCGAGAGCCACGAGCCGATGCCCATCGCAAACAGATAGGCCCCGATGATGGTGGAAAACTGCGTGACGGAGTCGCCCAGCAGGTAGGAGGCCAGCGTGCCGGCAATCAGCTCATAAATGAGCCCGCAGGTGGCAATGACGGCCACCGCCGCCAGCAGCAGCCCCGGCAGCCGGGCCTCGGAGCCGGCCTTTCCGGCGGCTTCCGGCGCGGGCGCTTCCAGCAGCTCAGCCATGAATGGCGGCGCTGATGATGAGGGCCACCGACAGCATAAACGCCGCGCCCAGAATGGCCAGGGCCGTGTTCTGGTCTTCCAGAATTTCCTTGCGGAGCGTGCCCGGCGTCAGCTTATCGAACACGAAAAAGCTGACCACCAGCAGCACAATGCCCAGCAGCGAGTACACAATGGAGGCCAGCAGCGGGTGTAGATGTAAGTCGGTCATAATGCGAAGGTTACTTGTGATAGTAAAAGCCGTGGCCGGTGCGTGCGTGGCCGCTGCCGGGCGCGTTCAGGGTTTCGGTGCTCTCGTTGTCGTCGCCGAGCAGGCGCGTGCCCGTGGCCGTGCCCCAGGCAAACCAGCCCAGCGGCAGCAGCAGCAGCAGCGCGTAGAGCCACACGGGGCGCAGGAAAATCAGAAAGCGTTCGAGCATGGGACGTTTATTCGGAAGAGGGGCCGTAGTCGCTCTGCTGCCAGCGCTGGGTTTCGTGGGTGGCGCGGCGCAGGTATTGCCAGGTGGGGTAGATGAGCAGCAGCAGCAGCACGATAAAGAAATTCGACCACAGCGGCGGGTCGGCCGTCACGCGCACTTCGATGCCCGGTGCGGCCGGGCCGGCTTCGGTGAAGGGGTAAAAGTTGAGGTGGTAGCGGCCGGCCGGCACGCGCGAGAGCACGGCGTCAGCGTCGCGGCTGCCTTCGGTCCAGCTTTCGCCACCTTCCACGCCGTTGTAGAACTCAATGTTTTTGGTGAACTCGAAGCCCTGGCCGGTTTGCTCGTTCACGAGGCTCACGGGCAGTTCCAGCCATTGGTTGTTCAGGGTCGTGACGAGGTCGACCTGCAGCGCGGCCTGGTGGTCGAGCGTGAACGAGGGCGTTACCATGACGCGGCCCGTGCCGGGCGCCGCCCTGGCCGTGGTATCGGCCTGCACCTGCAGGCTGGCTTTCAGCAGCACCGCGTCGGGCCGGCGGATGTGCTGGCCAATCTGCACCAGCAGCAGCGCAAAAAAGGCGACGGTGGTGAGCAGCCGCAGCGCAGGCCAGCTGGCCTGCACCGGGTCGGGCTGCACCGCGCCGATGCCTTCCCGCGAAGGCATGGCGCTGCTGCTCAGGCCGAAGGCGCGCGCGACGTCGCGGGGCTCGACGTGCTCGACCCGGTACCAGGCCACGGCGTTGTCCGGGGTGCGCTCCTGCACCAGCATCCGGGGCGGCAGGATGTATTCGGCTATTTTCAGCCGGTCGTCGCCCTCAATGTCCCAGTCGAACTCGCCCACAGCCCACAGCACCCGCGCCTGGTAGCGGTTGTAGAGCTTGTAAGTGCCTTCGGGCATGACCACAAACCGGCCGCTGAGCTTGTTGTGCGCTATCTTTTCCTTGTGGGGCTGGATAAACATCCAGTGCCCACGGTATTGCGAAAGCTGGGCGTAGTCGCCGGTTTCGGGCTGGTAGAGCTGGTATTCCGTCCAGCGGTATTGCTCCGAGCGGTACTCGCAGCGCTCCACAAAGCCCACCACCCGCCACCGCCGGTCCTTCAGTTGCCCCAGCGTGCCCAACGGCAGGAGCGGAGTTTCGTGCGTCGGCGCTTTGTAGCTGCCCAGTACCTTCGGCGTTTCCTCGCCCGAGTACCGGAAGTAGGCGTGGCAGTTGGGGCAAGCATAGTATTCGCTGCCCTGCACGTCGTAATACGTGATGCTGGTGTGGCACGCCGGGCAGTCCAGCTGGGCCGATTCGGGCCGGGGAGTCAGGCGGTCACTCATCGGCGGACTTCGGTTTTGTGTTGCTCCGTGCCCCCGAAAAACGCCAGCGTGGCCGCGTATATCCCGCGCACCGCTGCCGAGTTATCGCGCCGGAAGTTCGACAGAAACACGTCGAACGTGGCCAGCCCGTGCTCCGGCCAGGTATGGATGCTCAGGTGCGACTCCGTCAGGGCCAGCACCGCCGTGAAGCCGCCCGGCCCGTCGGCGTCGGCCGGAAAGGTGTGGTAGGCCTCGCCCACCTTGGTGAGCCCGAAGGCCAGCACCTGGGCATCGAAAAACGCGCGACAGGCCTCGGCATCGCACAGGGCCGGCGCCGGGGCCGCAAAAGTGGCCAGTATGTGCAGGCCGGGAGCGTATGAAACCATGGGAAAGGCAGGAGCAGGCTGCAAGATAGTTGGCGCGGTCGGTTGTTATTTGGGAAGTCCTTTCCCGAAGTATCGCCCAAACCGGCGGCACATTACAGCCCGCCCGCCCTCCGCATGACGGCCACCATCCTCTCCGAAAACCGCATTCCCGACCTGCCTTCCGCCTCGGGCGTCGAAATCATCGGGCCCGTGGCCTACGTCATCGGCGACGACTCGCCTTTCCTGTACCTGCTCGATGCGGCCACGCTGGCCGTGCGCTCGCGGGTGGCGCTGTTCGAAACCGATGCCTTCGGCACCGGCCGCATTCCCAAAGCCGCCAAGCCCGACCTCGAAGCCATGGCCGCCCTCACCTGGCCCGACGGGCAGGCCGGCGTGCTGGTGCTGGGCTCGGGCAGCACGCCGGCCCGCGAGGTGGGCTGGTTTGTGCCGGTGGCCGGGCAGGCGCCCCGGCTGGTCGATTTGGGGCCGCTCTACCAACTCCTGCGGGCTGGGCTGCCGGCTGGCGTCACCCTCAACCTCGAAGCCGCCGCCACCACCGAAACCGAGCTGCTGCTGTTTCAGCGCACCGTGGGCCGGGCCGATGCGGCGCTGCTGCTGGTGCTGCCCCTGGCGCCGGTGCTGCGCCAGCTGGCCGGCGTAGCGCCCGCCGAGCTGCCCCGGCCGCACCAGCTGGTATTTGAGCTGCCGCAGATTGATGGCTGCCCGGCCGGTTTCTCCGGCGCCACCTTCGTGAATGGCCGCCTGTTCGTGGCGGCATCCGTCGAAAATACGATGGACGCCATGCTCGACGGCGCGGTGCTGGGCTCCTTCATCGGCACGGTCGATGTGCTGGGCCAGAAAGCCACTTTCGCCCGCCTGGGCTGGGCCGATGGCCGCCCGTACTACGGCAAAGTGGAAGGAATTGCCGTGCGCCAGCAGCTGCCCGACGGACAGTTTGAGCTGCTGCTCGTGACCGATGACGATGCGGGCGGCAGCACCGCCGCAACCGCGCACCTAACGCTCTGAAATTTAGGCGGCATGCGGCGGCTACGGCTGCTCCCGCAGCCACGCCACGGCCGCTTCCTCCGCGTCGAACAGACGGTAGGTGTAGGGCGAGTGCGCCACGTCGTCCATCACCTTGTTCAGCACCTGGCGGGCGGCTTCGGTGCCGGGCACAATCACGGCCCCGTACAGCGCGTAGCCGTCGCCGGTGCTGCGGGCCAGCCACTCGTTGCCAATCCAATGGCGCTCCTGCTCGGTGAAGGGGAGCATGGCGCGCTGGTCGGCCAGCAGCTTGTGCCAGCCGTGGCGGCGCAGCAGCTGATGGGTGTGGGTAAGGAAGGCCTGAAAGGAAGTGAAATCGCGGGCACCCGCATTGTATTGTACCAGGGCATAGCCGTCGGGGTGCTCCATGAGGCGCCCCACCGGATTCTCAAAATATAAACGCATGATATGATAATACGCTGATAAAGAAATAAATAAAACGATGAAAAAGCACTGCTTCTGTGCTGCAGTGTCACCTCATCTGGCCCATCCTACGCGGAAAAGAATGTTTGGTTAGGCAAACAGCCAACTACCCCCGCCATGACGTAAATTTGTTGACCCAGGCCGAAAGCTGCCCTGCCGCGCTCTACCTCCCTCCATGAATTTGCCCTCCCGTCCCCAGGAAACCCTCTACTTTCAAAATGCAGCCGGCAAGCTTTATTACCAGCCCGCCGGCTTCGTGCGCCTGGCCTGGAGCGCCGAGCGCGCCCCGCTCGACGCCCTGAAAGCCTACTACGCCCAGGCCCTGGCCCTGATGCTGAGCACGGGCACCCGCAAAATTCTGTCGGAGCACGGGCAGCGGCCGCCGCTGTCAGGGGCGGCCCAGGAGTGGCTCACCAGCGAGTGGATTCCGCAGGCCATTCGGGAGGCCCGGGCCCGCTACTGTGCCATTGTGGAAGGCAGCGACCCCCTGCACCGGCTATCCACGCAGTCGGTGGTTTCGGCCTCGCCCGGCGGGCTCATTTTTCAGCGCTTCAACGCCATGGAAGCCGCCGAAAGCTGGCTGCTGGCGGCCGATTTGAGCAAGTAAAAACGTTGAAGCAGCCGCGTAGCGGCGGGCGGGAACCAGCACGCTTTCAATAAGAAAAAGCCGCGTAGCGGCGACAGATTCCCGTAGGTTTCTGTCGCCGCTACGCGGCTTTGGTGTTGTCAGGCAGCGTATTGGCTATAAGCCTGTTGCCGCGACTTCCGCTGCTTCCTCGGGCTTGCCCTCGGCTGCCAGCGCGGCCTTGCTGGCGGGGTTCACCTTGCGGCCGCGCGGGGTTTCCTCATCGCCCAGCACCATGCCCCAGGGCTTGAGCGGCTCGATGCGGTCGAACACGATTTTGACGATGGCAATGACCGGCAGGGCCAGAAACATGCCCGCCACCCCGCCAATGGCATTGCCCACCAGCACGCCCACAATGGCCACCAGGGCGTTGACCTTGATTTTGGAGGCCACGATGCGCGGGATGAGGTAGTGATTGTCAACGAATTGAATGAGTACGTAGGCCCCCAGCACGGCCAGGGCATGGCCATAGCCGGCATGGGCCACAAAGGCCATGAGCATGGGCAGCGCGATGGCAATCATGCCGCCGACGTAGGGGATGAAATTTAACAGTGCCCCCATCACGCCCAGCAGCAGGGCGTAGGGCACGCCAATCAGGAGCAGCACCGTGACGTTGAGCGCGGCCACGATGCTGCCTTCAATCAGCAGGCCTACCATGTAGCTCTGGATGGCGGCTTTGCTTTCGCGCAGCACTTCGCTCACGCCGGTATCGCGGCGCCGGCCCGAAAAAGCCTGCACCAGAAAATCGACCAGTCGCTTCTGGTACAGGAACAGCAAAAAGATGTAAACCGGTATCAGCGTGAACGATACCACCAGGCCCGATACCGCCGAGAGCGTGCCGCCCAGCAGCCCCTGTGCTTTGGTGCCGGCCTCGCTCATCCAGCCCTGCAGCTTCTGGTCGCTCACGCCGAAGCGGCTTTGCAGCCACTCGTGCACCTGCGACCAGGTTTCGGCAAATTTCTTTTTGAACATCGGCATCTGGTCCGACAGCTGCGCGGCCTCCATCGAAATGAAATACACCAGGCCCAGCACCACGGCCACCCCCAGCACCACCGTGAGCGTGATGGCCAGCAGGTTGGGCACCCGCCGCCGCCGCAGCCACTGCTCCACCGGGTGCAGCATGATGGCAAAAATGGCCGCAAACACCAGCGGGAAGATGATTTCGCCGGCAATGTGCAGCGTGAACACCAGCAGCGACAGGCCCAGCAGCACCAGCGGCGCTTTCACATAGAGCGGAAACTGCAGCTCGCGGGGTTGGTTGTCGGGTTGGGGCAGCATCAGAGAATTTGGGTAAGCCCGGCAGATTTTTCGGCCGGGAAGCTGGCCACGCTTACGGGCCGACGGCCGCCACGTTGCCCCGGCCCCGCCAGTGGCGGCAAAACCTCGGCCGGCGCACGCCGGGGGCGGCTGGCCGACCGGCTAGCGCGTGAAATCCGATACCATCTGCAGAAACATGGGCGAAGGCACTTCCGTGCGCTGGCCGGTGGGCGTGAGCAGGCCCGACTGCGGGTCGACCTTGTAGCTGACCACGTTGTTGGAGTTCTGGTTGGCCACCAGCAGCAGGCGGCCGGCGGGGTCCAGGGTAAAGTTGCGCGGCGTCTTGCCCTGCGTGTCCACGTCCTGAATGGGCACGAGGGTGCCGTTGTTGCTGTCGATGGCAAACACGGCAATGCTGTTGTGGCCCCGGTTGGAGGCGTAGAGAAACAGCCCGTTGGGCGCGACGTGAATGTCGGCGCAGGAATTCTCGCCCGCGTAGCCCGCCGGCAGCGCCGACACCGTTTGCAGTTCGCGGAAGCGGCCGGCCGCGGCGTCATACGCCAGCGCCGTGATGGTCGAATTCAGCTCGTTGATGAGGTAGGCGTGCCTGCCATCGGGGTGAAACGTGAGGTGGCGCGGCCCGGCGCCCGGCTTGGCCACAAAGGCCGGCTCGGGCTGGCGCGTGAGCTTGCCGGCGGCCGGGTCGAGGCGGTAGGCATACACCTGGTCGGTGCCCAGGTTCACGGCGAAGGCGAACTTATTGGCGGGGTCGGGCAGGAGGCAGTGGGCGTGCGAGGCGTTCTGGTTTTTGTGCGGGCCGCGGCCGGTTTGCTGGTCGGTGGCGGGCGGGCCGAGCTGGCCATCGGCCTGCACCGGGTAGGTGCTCACGTTGCCGCCCAGGTAGTTGGCCACCATGGCCATCTTATTGCTGCGGTCGAGGCTGATGTAGCAGGGCGAAGCCCCGTTGGACGGCTGCTGATTGAGCAGCTTCAGCTCGCCCGATTTCTGGTCCACGGAGAAGGCGCTCACGCCGCCGCCGGCCGCGCCCTTGTAGGTCTGGGTTTCGCTCACGGCGTAGAGAAAGCGCCGGCTGGGCGTGAGGGTGAGGTAGGTGGGGCTGGCCCCGCCGCGCTGGGCGCTCACCCGCGTGAAAGCCCCGGTGGCCGGCGACACGCGGTAGAGGAAAATCGTGTTTTCCTGCTCGCCGGCCACGTTGGTGCCCACGTAGAGCAGGTAGTCTTTGGCAGTGGTGCTGACGCGGGCAGGCTGCGTGCAGCCAGCGGCAAGGGCAACGACGGCGAGCAGGCCGGGCACGCTGGCAAGGCGCCAGCAGCGGGAAACAATGGGGTGGGCCATGGATAAGGGCAGGGATGAGCTGCAAAAATGCAACAATCCAAGCCGAAGGCCATGCCTTCACGCCGTTTCGTCGGGCATCGGGCGGTTACTTTTGCTCCCAGACCCGATTTTCTCACCAGCCAGCGGCCCCGTACCGCGTCCCTCACTCGCTCATGTCAAGCCCGCAAACCCAGACCCAGTTAGCCAAGGAAAAACAGCTTGTTGCCGCCACCGCCGCCGGCTGGGTGCGCGATGGCATGACCGTGGGCCTGGGCACGGGCAGCACGGCCGCGCCGTTTATCGAGCTGCTGGGCAAGCGGATAAAGGAAGAAGGGCTGAAAATCCAGGCCACGGCGACTTCAAAGGCCAGCGACGAGCTGGCCCGCCGCGTCGGCATTCCGATGGTGGAGCCCCGGCGCGGCCTGCGCTTCAACCTGACCGTGGACGGCGCCGACGAGCTCGACCCGCAGCTGCGCCTCATCAAAGGCGGCGGGGGGGCGCTGCTGCGCGAAAAAGTCATCGCCACGGCTTCCGATTACCTGCTCATCGTGGGCGATTCCAGCAAGGCCGTGCCGCAGCTGGGCCGCTTTCCGCTGCCGCTCGAAGTGGTGCCCTTCGCCCTGCCCTGGGTGATGGATGCCGTGGCGGCTCTCGGCGGTGCGCCCGTGGTGCGCGTCGATAAGCTAAAGCCCGAAGCGCTGGCCCAATCCGACCAGCACAACCTGCTGGTGGATTGCCATTTCGAGGCCATTGAAAACCCGGAAGCGCTGGCCCTCAAGCTGAAAACCATCCCCGGCCTGGTGGAGCACGGCCTGTTTCTGGGGCTGGCGCGGGCGGCGGTAATCGTGCAGCACGGCGAGGTACAGGTGCTGCGGGCCGGCGCAAAAGCCACTGCCGCCAGCGACTTTGCGGAACTGCCGTAAGCACGTTCGCCGTCCACCGTCTTTTTCAGCGCCTGATGCCCGTATCTACCCGTTATTCGCTCCCGGCCGTGCCGGCCGTGTTGCTGGCCATCGTGAGCGTGCAAGGCGGGGCGGCAGTGGCCAAAAGCCTGTTTCCACTGCTGGGCGCGGCCGGCACTACCAGCCTGCGCACGGGGCTGTCGGCGCTGATGCTGGTGCTGGCGGTGCGGCCGCAGCCGGGGCAGCTGCGGGCGGCGCAGTGGCGGGCGGTGGTGCCCTACGGCCTGGTGCTGGGGCTGATGAACCTACTGTTCTATTGTGCCCTGGAGCGCATTCCGCTGGGCCTGGCCGTAACGCTGGAATTCATTGGGCCGCTGGCCCTGGCCCTGGCGGGCTCGCGCCGCTGGACCGATGCCGTGTGGGCCGTGCTGGCTGGCGCCGGCATTGCCCTGATTGCGCCCTGGCACAGCAATGGCGTCGATTGGGTTGGCCTGGCCCTGGCGCTGGCGGCCGGTGGGTGCTGGGCAGTCTACATCGTGCTGGGGCAGCGCACGGCGGCGGTGCTGCCCGGCCAGCAGGCAGTGGCCATCGGCATGCTGTTTGCCACGCTGCCGGTGCTGCCGTTCGGCATAGCCAGCGGCAGCCTGCTGGGCCTCACGCCGTACCTGCTGCTGCTGGGCGGGCTGTTGGCGCTTTTTTCCAGCGTGCTGCCGTTTTCGCTCGAAATGCAGGCGCTGCGCACCATGCCCACGCGCACCTTCAGCATACTCATGAGCCTGGAGCCGGTGGCGGCCGCGGTTTCGGGCTGGCTATTGCTGGGGGAGAAACTGCTCGTTGGCCAATGGCTGGCCGTGGCCCTGATTGTGGTGGCCAGTGTGGGGGCCACGCTCACGGCCCGCCCGCCGGCCGCCGCTGCCTGACAGGCCCTGGTTGACTATAAAAGAAAAGGCCACCTGATAGGTGGCCTTTTCTTTTGCATAAAAAACAGCTCAGGATGCTCGCGCAAGTCCTGACGACTTTCTAAAGCGCTTCAAGCTCCGAAGCAGCGGCTTTGTCCAGAAACCAGTGCGCCTCGCCTTCTTCGGGGGCAATGAGCTGCGCGGGATATTCTTCCACGTCCCGCTCGCCTACCAGCACGCGCCGCACGGCCGCCGCTTTATCGGCCCCGAACACGAGGAAAGCCACGGCGCGGGCCTGGTTGATGAGCGGAGCCGTGAGTGTGATGCGGTCGGCCTTCAGCTCCTCCACGAAAACGGCTTCCGTGCTGGCGGTGGTGGCGTGCAGCACGGCCGTGTGCGGAAACAGCGAGGCCGTGTGGGAATTGTCGCCCAGGCCCAGCAGCACCAGGTCGAAGCGAGCCGGCCCGGCACCGAAAAAATCGTTGATGGCCTGGGTGTACGCCGCTGCCGCATCGTTGGGCGGGAGCGAGGTATCGACCGGGAAAACCTGCGCCGGTGAGATGCTGAGCGGGTCCAGCAGCGCGGTTTTGGCCATCAGGTAGTTGCTCTGCGGGTCGGTGGCGGGCACGTTGCGCTCATCACCGAAAAAGAAAAACACCTGCGCCCACGGCACCCGCTCGCGATAAGCCGCCGAGGCCAGCAGCTCATACAGTTTTCTGGGCGAACTGCCGCCCGAAAGCGCCACCGAGAACCGGCCCCGCGCCGCGACGGCTTCGTGCGCCTGCTCCACAAAGAAGTCGGCCAGGTGGTGCAGCACCTCCTGCACCGAATCGAAAACGTGCTGGGCCATGGCTATTTCTTGTCGCTGAGGGGCAGGGTGAACCAGTGGAAGCCGTCGCGGGCCACGAGGGCTTCGGCCACTTCGGGGCCCCACGAGTCGGCCGAGTAGTTGGGGAAGCTCAGGCTGGGCCGGCTCTGCCAGGAGGTGAGGATGGGCATCACCAAATCCCAGGCTTCCTCCACCTGGTCGCCGCGCATAAACAGCGTCTGGTCGCCGAGCATGGCGTCGAGCAGCAGGGTTTCGTAGGCCTCCGGCGTTTCGTTGGTGTAGGTGCCTTTGTAGTCGAACACCATGTCCACGGTGTTCAGCATCATGTCGAGGCCGGGGCGCTTGGCCTGCACCTGCAGCCGGATACTCATCTCGGGCTGAATGCTGATAATCAGGCGGTTTTTGCGCCAGCCCTCCGCCGTTTCGGCCGGGAAGATGACGTGCGGCACGTCCTTGAACTGGATGGTGATGATGGACGCCGAGCGGTGCAGGCGCTTGCCGGTGCGCAGGTAAAACGGCACGCCCTGCCAGCGCCAGTTGTCCACGAAAAACTTCACCGCCGCGAAGGTTTCGGTGCTGGAGGTGGGGTTGGCGTCGGGCTCCTCGCGGTAGCCGGGCACCTGCTTGCCCTCAATCCAGCCCGGCCCGTACTGCCCGCGCACGGCCGACTCGCGCACCATTTCGGGCGTGAAGCGGCGCATGGCGCGCAGCACGTCCACCTTGCGGTTGCGCACCTCGTCGGCGGTAAAGTTCACGGGCGGCTCCATGGCCACCAGGCACAGCAGCTGCAGCAGGTGGTTCTGAATCATGTCGCGCAGCGCGCCGGAGCCGTCGTAGTAGCCCGTGCGCTCGCCCACGCCCAGCTGCTCGGTCACCGAAATCTGGACGTGCTCGATGGTATTGCGGTTCCAGAGCGGCTCCATGATGGCGTTGGCAAAGCGGAAGGCCATGATGTTTTGCACCGTTTCCTTGCCCAGGTAGTGGTCGATGCGGTAAATCTGGCGCTCCTCGTAGTGCTCGGCCAGCAGCTGGTTCAGGGCCCGGGCCGATTCCAAATCGTGCCCGAAGGGCTTCTCAATCACAATGCGCACGCGGGCCGGGTCGGTGCCGGCGTGGCTTTTGGCAATGCCCGTGGCAATGGTGGGGAAGAACTCCGGCGCCACCGCCAGGTAATAAATGGCGTTGGCGGGCGCGTTCCACTCTTTCTCAAAGGCGGCAATGCGCTGGCCGAATTCCTCGTAGGCCTGCGGCGTTTTTACGTCGGCCACCTGGTAGCTGATGTGGGGCGCAAACTTCTCCCAGACCTCTTTTTTGGCCTTGCCGCTGCGCGAAAACTGGTTGATATCGGCCAGCAGCTTGGTGCGAAATTCTTCGTCGGTGAGCTTGGTGCGGCCCGTGCCGATGATGGCAAACTGCGCCGGCAGCCAGCCGTCCAGAAACAGGTTATACAGCGCCGGCGTGAGCTTGCGGGCATTCAAATCGCCGGTGCCGCCGAAGATGACGAAAACGGTGGGCGGAATAGTGGTTTTGGAACTCATGTGGTTAGGTGCGAAGGGGAGGGATGAAAAAAACAGTTGTCATCCTGAGCGCAGCGAAGGACCTTGTCACGTTTGCAACGGCTGATTTTGCGGCAAACTGTTTCCCGGTGATAAGGTCCTTCGTCCTCGCTTGAGGCGCGACATGCTCAGGATGACAGTGGGATACCTAGCTGTTCGGCTTCACCGGCTCCTTCTCGGGGCCGCCTTCCTCCACCTGCGCGTCCTGTTTGTTGGCCGCATCTTCGTGCTCCGGCGTCCACTGCGTGTGGAAAACGCCTTCCTTGCCAATCAGCTCATAAGTGTGCGCCCCGAAGTAGTCGCGCTGGGCCTGAATCAGGTTCGAGGGCATGCGGCCGGTGCGGAACGTATCGAAGTAGCTCAGCGACGCGGCGTAGGCCGATACCGCCAGGCCGCCCGTGACGGCGGCGGCCACCACGGCGCGGGCCCCACCCGCCGACTCTTTCACCAGGTGCTGCACCTGGCCATCGAGCAGCAGGTGGGCCAGGTCGGGGGCCTGCTGGTAGGCGTTGAAGATATCGTTCAGGAAGCCCGAGCGGATGATGCAGCCGCCGCGCCAGATTTTGGCAATTTCGGCCAGCTGCAAGTTGTAGGAAAAATCCTTCGACGCCTTGGCCAGCAGGTGCATGCCCTGGGCGTAGGTAATCACCATGCTGAAATAAAAGGCCTGCTCCAGCTGCGCCAGAAAGGCCTCGCGCTCTACCGGCAGCGGCCCGGCGGCCGGGCCGTAGATGCCGGCCAGCTGCTCGCGCAGGGCTTTGTATTTGGACAAGTCGCGCATCGAAACGGCCGTGTCTACCGTCGAGAGCGGCACCTCCAAATCCATGGCTACCTGCGAAGTCCACTTGCCCGTGCCCTTGGCCCGGGCCTCGTCCTTGATGTCGTCGAGCAGCAGGTGGTCGGTGCCCGGCGCCACGAAGCCGAAAATATCCTTCGTAATGTCGAGCAGGAAGGACTGCAGCCGGCCCTCGTTCCACTTCGCGAATACCTGGCCGATGGCGGCATTGTCGAGGCCCAGGCCGGTTTTCAGCACGGCGTAGGTTTCGGCAATGAGCTGCATCAGGCCGTACTCGATGCCGTTGTGCACCATCTTCACGAAGTGCCCGGCCGCGCCGGGCCCGATGTACGTCACGCACGGCTGGCCATCCACCTGCGCGGCAATGGCCTCAAACATGGGCTGCATCACGGCGTAAGCGGCCTTGTCGCCGCCCGGCATCATGCTGGGCCCGAAGCGGGCGCCTTCCTCGCCGCCGCTCACGCCCATGCCGAAAAAGTGGAAACCCGCGGCTTCCACCGCCTTGGCGCGCCGCTCGGTATCGGTGAAGTGCGAGTTGCCGCCGTCGATGATGATGTCGCCGGGGGCCAGCAGCGGCTCCAGCTCGGCAATCACGCTGTCCACGATGGGGCCGGCGGGCACCAGCATCATGATGGCGCGCGGCGTTTTGATGCTGGCCAGAAAGTCGTTGAGGTTGCTGAAGCCTTCGGCGGGCTTGCCGGCGCCTTCCTTGGCCAGCAGGTCAATTTTATCGGGGGCTTTGTCGTAGCCCGCCACGGAAAAACCGTGGTCGGCCAGGTTCAGCAGCAGGTTGCGGCCCATGGTGCCGAGGCCAATCATGCCAAAAGAATGACTAGGGGAAGTTGCGCTCATGCGGAGGTAAGGGGTTAGGGTTGGAGTCGTAAGTACGGCAGTAGTGAAAAAACCGGTCAGAAAAGCCGGGAGTCAGGGCGAAAGTTTTGGGAAGGTCGGGATAGTTTTTTCTTCGGCGCTTACCGGCGTACTGCCAACGCCTGCTGCGCCCCGGCCCGCCGCCGCCCGCCGCCCGCGCCTCAGCAACGCCTTGAAATACCGCAGCAAGCCAGCCGGGCAGCTGCCCACGCCGGCTCGCCGCAGGTGCCCGGGCCGGCCGGAAAGTCGGCCACTGCAGGTGTAGGATGCATGAACGCGCAAGCCGGTTGCCGCCTCATAAAACATTCATTTCATGCCCATTAATCTTGTGTTAAAAATGGGCCGGCAGTCTCTGGTGCCGGTTTTCGAGCGTAGTTATTTCCCCGCCATGCCTTTTTTTATTCACCAGCGTTCCAACGCCTCTCCGGTAGTAGCGGCCCAGTGGTTTCCGGGCCAGCAAATGGCCGGAGTGACCGATGAAAGCCCCGGTCACCCCGGCAGCGGCGGCCTGCTCCCGAGCCCGCCGCACGCCTACCTCATCA
The DNA here is from genome assembly GCF_054780555.1 of Hymenobacter daeguensis. Classification (NCBI taxonomy): domain Bacteria; kingdom Pseudomonadati; phylum Bacteroidota; class Cytophagia; order Cytophagales; family Hymenobacteraceae; genus Hymenobacter; species Hymenobacter daeguensis. The sequence continues at coordinate 148,626 of NZ_BAAGWC010000001.1, read as the reverse complement.
CCCCCAAAGGGCGCTTCACGCTATTTGCCGGCGACTGGGTAATCACCGAGCCCGAAGGCCGGGTGCACGTTTGCCAGGACCACCTGTTTCGGCAGAGCTACGCCGCCGTGGAGCACGGTGAGGCCGCTTCTGCAACGCCGGCTCCCGCTCAGCCCGCTACCCTGTAGGTAACCGGTATCCTTTTGGTAATTCATAACATAGCGGCGAAAAGGGGGCAATAATTTTGAGGCGTCAACCAGGAACCGGGCTTTCCAGCCCTTCCCTTTTCCTCCGTCGCCTTTATGATTACCGACCTTTCTTCCAAATCCCTCACCGAGCTGATTTCGCTGGCCGGCCGCACGGCCGTTGTCACCGGCGGCACCTCGGGCATCGGGCTGGCCACCGCCCGCCGCTTTGCCGAAGCCGGCGCCACGGTGGTGCTGGCCGGCCGCAACGAAGCAGTGGGCCGGCGCGCCATCGCCGAATTGCCAACGGCGGCCGGGCAGACGCACCGTTTTGCCTCGTTTGACCTGACCGACCCCACGGCCGTGGCCGCCGCCATTGCCGACGTGGTGGCCCGTCACGGCGCGCTGCACATCTGGGCCAACGTGGCGGGCATCTACCCCTTGCAGGACACGCTGGGCGTGACGCCCGAGCAGTGGCAGCAGGTCATTGCCACCAACCTGAGCGGGACGTTTTTCGCCAGCCGCGAAGCTGCCCGCCAGATGAAAGCCCAGGGCACCGGTGGCGTCATCCTCAACACCCACTCCACCGGCGCCCGCAACACCCCGCCCGGCGGTATGGCCGCCTACGTGGCCTCGAAGGGCGGCGTCGAAGCCCTGACCAAAACCCTGGCCCACGAGTTCGGGCCTGCCGGCATTCGGGTGCTGGCCGTGTCGCCCACCATGACGGCCACCGAAGGCATTGAGCGGCAAGCCGCTGACTTGCAACAGCTAACCGGGCTGGACGATGCCCCCGCCATGTTTGCCGCGCAGCTGCCGCTCCGCCGCATTGCTACGCCCGACGAGGTGGCCCGCGTTTTCTTCTTCGCCGCCTCCGACCTCTCGCTCATCATGACCGGCAGCGAGCTGGCCGCCGATGCCGGCGAGCTGGTGCGGTAAGCCCCCGCAGCCCTGCACGGCTATGCTTCGAGCGCAACGGCCGCTTCCGCTGCCTTGGTGCGCGGCTGGCCGATGACGGTGGCGTGGTGCAAGTGCCCCCATTCGTACATCGCATGGATGACGTTGCCCAGGGTTTGGGCGTGCTCGGTGGCGGCGTACTCCACCGTCACCGGCCGGGTGTCGCACACGGTGCGCGTCACGAGCTTGTTCTGCTCCAGCTCCTGCAATTCCTTGGACAGGATGCGCGGGGAGATGCCAATTTTGCGGCTCAGCTCCTTAAACCGTTGCTTTTCTTCGAGCAGCACGGCCAGAATGACCAGCTTCCACTTGCCGCTGACCACGTCTAGGGTGTCGCGCACGGCGCGGTGTGCGTCGCGGCACCCACGGGAGGAATAAGGTTGAGGATGCATGATTGGGCTGCGGCTAAGTCGGTATCCATTGAATAGCGGGTAACAAACTTACGAACAATCCGGCGCCTCGCAGTCTGCTGCCAGCCGTGCGCCCTGCTACCCTTTTCCAGGGCCTGATTGAGTAGAATTCGGCCTGCAGCCAAATCAGAATGTTTTAATCATCCACTTCGACATGACCACTAAGTCACGCAATATCCTCGGCTGGATACTGACGGGCCTCCTCGGCCTGATGCTGCTTGCCTCCGCCGCCGATAAAATCTCGGGCAGCGCCCACGCGCTGCAAATGGGCGGCTCGTTCGGCCTGACGCCTGCCAGCTACCGCACGCTGGGCCTCCTCGAAGCGGCCTCGGTGCTGCTGCTTCTGTTTCCGCGCACCGGCGTATTGGGCACGCTGTTGCTGTCGTCTTACCTGGGTGGCGCCATTGCCACGCATTTGCAGCATCAGCAGGGAATTTTGTTCCCAATGGGCATCGAAGCCCTGGTGTGGATTGCGGCCGTCATCCGTTTTCCCGAGCTCCTGGAACGCCTGCTGGGAAAACGCGCCGCGTCCACGGCCCGCTAAGATGGCTGCCACTGCAGCCGGGGTTATGGTGCAGAACACTGCGTCGGTGGCGCTTGCCAGGCCCATAAACGGCCAATGGCCACTGGCACGGCCTTACGCCGTGGGCCTACCTTTGCCGGATGGAGTTTCAGAAAAAGAAGTACACGTTTCGCGGCATGGACGGCTATGCCGGTTTCCGCAACGGCCAGGAATACGAGCTCGAGCTGGGCCTGACCGCCGCCGACGATGAGCGCCCGGCCGAAATCGTCATCATCAACCCCGTTTCCCGCCTGTGGATGCATTGCAGCAAGCAGGAGTTCGCAGCAAGGTGGGAGAAAGCGTAAGGACAGGCTCCGCAATTGAACAGAGAATCATGCTGCACGGAAAGGCCCCATCGCGGGGGCGCCCTGCCCTGCGCATCTTCTTCGTTCAGGCCCGATGCCGGCACCTTCGCGGCCCTGGCGGGCTGAGTAGCGCTCAGGCATGAGGAAGGATGTGGGCGCTGCACCAAACGCTGCACTAGCGGTACTTAGCCTATGGCTACCGGAAGGCGGAGGCGCACGTAAGCCCCCGAATGCAAGCCATTGCCGATGTCGATAACGCCGCCGAGCAGGGTCACCCGGTCACGGATGTTGCGCAGGCCCAGGCCAGCGCCTACGGACGCATCGGCGGCAAAGCCCGGCCCGTTGTCTTCCACCCGGAGCAGTACGAAGCCCGGCACATTTTCCACCTCCAGGCGGGCGAGGGTCGCGCCGGTAGCGTGTTTGACGACGTTCTGTATCAGCTCCTGGGCCATGCGGTAGAGGGCCAGTTCGAGCGCGCCCGGCAGGAGTGGCAGCACTTTGTCGAGCTCTACCCGGCAGCTCACGCGCAATGTCGCGCCGCTCATCTTCTGGCACAGGTCCTGAATGGCATTGGCCAGCCCAAACTCTTCCAGCACCATTGGCACCAGCTCGTGCGAGAGTGCCCGTACCTGGCGGATGGCATCGGCCAGGAGCTCATCGGTTTCCTGCCGCAGGGCATCGACCTCCGCGTTGGGAGCAGGGAGCAAAAACCGCGATTTTTCCAGCCGCAGCTTGACGGCGTAGAGCATCTGGCCCAGCCCGTTGTGCAGGCTCTCGGCAATGCGCTTGCGCTCGGCTTCCTCGGCCTGCTGCACGGCGCCGAATAAGGTATGCTCGGCCAGTTTACGCGGCGTAATGTTGGTGGCCGTGCCTAGCCACTCGCTAATCTCGCCCTGGGCGTTGCGCACGGGCACGGCCCGCGAACGCACCCAGCCCACTGAGCCATCGGCCTGAAATACCTGATGCTCGTGCTCAAACGTGCGCTGGCCCTGGATGGCCTGCGCAACCCAGGCCAGCACCTGCCGCTGCTGCGAGGATGGGATGTAGGTCGTCAGCCACGTTTCGGTGGGGGCCAGGGTGTCGGCCAGGAAGCTTTTGCCAACCAGGCGGTACATGTAGCGCCAGTCGGCGCTCATCTTGTACACGATGTCAAAGCTGGCGGCCAGGAACAGGCGAAACTCCTCTTCGGAGTTAAACAGGGTTGCTGTGGTCGCAGGTTGAGTAAACGGGTCCTTTTCCATGTGTGTCAGCAGAGCAAGAATGGTGATAAACTGCATCACCCAAGCCTTCCACAGATTGGGTAGCGGCTAATCCTCAATGCCTGCCTACGTAAAATGCCGTACGTTCTATGCGCCACTTCCGAAAAAATGCACCTTTTTTGCTCCCGAAAGCGCCTCCCGGCTAACTGACCCGGAGGGCTTTAGGGAGCAGGAGAGCCGCTGCCGTTGGTCGGTGAAGCCCAGAGCTACCAGCGGCCGTAAGCAGCATCGTTTTGCAGGTGCAACATCCATTAGTCGGGCAAGGTAAGTTCATCAGGCTTCGGCCTGCTCGTCCAGCCCCGGAAGGCATCCCGCTTCCTGTCGTTGTCGGCGTGCACTCACTTCTTCGAGAGGGTGATTGTGATGTGTCCTGCCGGCCGGTGGACGTGAGTGCCCGGTTCGGGTACTGGTCGGCGTAGTTGAGAGAAACCGGACGGATTCACTTGCTCCTGAGCGTCCCTGCAATCCTGCCTGAAGCGCACCAGCGAGAGTATCAGTTGGCTCCGCCGCCAGCCGGTTCACGAATACCTCGTTGCCTTGGCCAGCGCCTGCCCGGTGAGCAGGTTGCAGGCCTGCGTCTGCTTGGCCAGCAGGGGCAGCGTGCTGCCGGCCGCGGCCGTGGCCTGCTCCAGCGCCGCCTTGTAGTCCGGGCCGCGCAAGGCCGGGGGGAGGCTGGTCAGGCAGCGGCCCAGCTCCTCGTCGAAGAGCTGCGGCGGCCAGCCAATTTTCAGATTAAGAGGCCATATCGTCTTACCGATGATGACCTAAAGCAGCACCGCGCAGGTGCCATCGGCCCGAACGGGCTTGCGGAGTTTGATTTTAGCAGAGAAATTCATTTGCTAAACGGTTGCTAAATGCCCACATGCAGAAAGCCGAAAACCGGCCCTGCTCAGCGATGAGTAGGGCCGGTTTTCGGCTGATTAAAGCGGTTTTTCAGTTAGAAAAACCGTAAAAAGTACCCGGAGCCGGAGTCGAACCGGCACACCTTGCGGTATTGGTGTTTGAGACCAACGCGTCTACCGGTTCCGCCATCCGGGCAGGATGAGCTTTGTCAGAACAAATCCGCTCTGCCGGTATCAGGAGCGGGCTGCAAAGGTAGCTAGCTGCTGCTGGATGCGCAACAGATACCGCTTTTTTAGGTAATAGGTGCGGATTTGCTGAAGCGCGGCCGGGCGGTGGTCAGGGGGGAGTTGCTCATAGCCAGCGAGAACAGGTTCGGTGCCAGCGTCGAGCGTTGCTGCCAAGGCAGCTACTTCGGCGGCCACTGCCGCGTGGGCGGCGGCGTCAGGCTCCATTTCCAGTTCCATCAGCTGCTCGTTGAGGTCCATCATGTCCATCAGGAAATCGGGCGGGAGCTGCTCCTGCTTGCCTTCTTCGAGCAAGCCGTGCCGGCGCAGGAGGTAGGCCATGCGCTGGTCGGGGTCGGAGAGCGTGCGGTAAGCGTCGGTGTTGAGGGTGGCCTGGCGCAGCATCTCGGCCTGGTTTTCGGACGAGGACGTGGCGTGGAAATCGGGGTGGGTTTCGCGGCTCCTGGCGTAGTAGCGGCGCTTGAGAGCGGCTTCGTCGAGGCGGAAGGATTCGGGCAGGCCGTAGAAGGCAAAGTAGTCGGGCGTATCGGGCATGGGGCAAAGGTAGGCGAGCGCAGGGCCCGCGAATTGCAAGCAGTACCGTCAAAACCGCCCGATGGTTTTGCCCGGTTCGGCGGCAGAAAATCGGGACTCGGCTAGAATGGCAGGGTGGGCGCAGCCGCCGTCCTGGCTTTTGCGTTAAGAGCGAAATATTTCTTTTTTATGGCTCTTTCCAAATTATCCTTCATTCAATTGAGGTTGCGGGCGGCTAGTCTTTTGCCGCTGCTGGTGCTGGCCGTGGCCTGCGGCAAAAAAGACGATGCCGACGGAGCCGCGGGCGGCGGAGCAAATGGGGGCGGCAAAGGCAAAGACGGCAAGGACAGCGGTCCGCCCAAGGTCTTGCCCTACGCCGTGGTGAAGGTGCAGCCCCGCACCGCCGTGCTCTACAACGACTTCCCGGCCACCATTCAGGGCCAGCAGAACGTGGAAATTCGCCCCAAAGTCGATGGCTTTGTCGAAGCCATTTATGTCGACGAAGGCGCCTCGGTGCAGAAAGGCCAGCCGCTGTTTCACATCCGGGCGCCGCAGTACGAGGAGGCCGTGCGCACGGCCGAGGCCGGCATCAAAACTGCCGTGGCCGATGTGAACACGGCCCGCATGGGCGTCGAAAAGCTGCGCCCGCTGGTCGAGAAAGACATTATCAGCCCCTATGCGCTGAAGGAGGCGCAGTACACCCTGCAAAGCAAGGAGGCCGCGCTGGCCCAGGCGCAGGCCACGCTGGCCAACGCCCGCACCAACGTGGGCTACACGCACATCACCAGCCCGGTGAAGGGCGTGGTGGGCACCATCCCCAACAAAATTGGCAGCCTGGTGAGCAGTACCTCCGCCGACCCGCTTACCACCGTGACGGGCATCGCCAAAGTCTACGCCTACTTCTCACTCAACGAGAAAAACCTGCTCAATTTCACCCGCGACATCCCCGGCAATACGCTGCAGGAGAAGCTGGCGCGTTTTCCCGACGTGCAGCTGCTGCTGGCCGACGGCACGCTCTACAAATACAAAGGCCGGGTTGAAACCGCTATTGGCCAAATCAATACTGAAACCGGCTCCAGCGGCTTCCGGGCCTCGTTCGTCAACCCCGACGGCCTGCTGCGCAACGGCAGCAGCGGCACCGTGCGCTCGCCCCGCACGCTGAAGGACGCGCTGCTGGTGCCGCAAAGCGCTACGTATGAGCTGCAGGGCAAGCAATTCCTCTACACCGTGGGCGCAGGCAACAAGGTGCACAACACGCCTATTACCACGCAGCCCACGCCCGACGGGCAGTTTTTCGTGGTGCGCGCCGGCCTGAAAGCGGGCCAGACCGTGGTGCTCGAAGGCGTTAACGGCCTGAAGGACAACGGCCAGATTGTTCCCCGGGCGGTGAAGGCCGATAGTGTGTACGCGGCTTCGCTGGCGAAGGCGGGGAATGAAAATAAGTAGAACGTCATGCTGAGCGGAGTCGAAGCATCTCTACTGCAGTAGTCAGCCGAATCGATTGAATTAGCTATGCGGTAGAGATGCTTCGACTCCGCTCAGCATGACGTTCTGATTATCAAATAAAAATGCTGAAAATATTCATTGAGCGGCCGGTTCTCTCCACGGTGATTTCCGTGCTGATTGTGCTGCTCGGGCTGCTGGGGCTGTATGCGCTGCCCATTGCGCAGTACCCCGATATTTCGCCGCCCACGGTGCAGGTGTCGGCCAGCTACAGCGGGGCCAGCGCCGACGTGGTGCAGAAAAGCGTGATTGTGCCGCTGGAGGAGCAAATCAACGGCGTGGAGGGCATGACCTACATGACGTCCACGGCCACCAACGAGGGCGGGGCCACCATCCAGGTGTATTTCAAGGTGGGCACCAACGGCGACCAGGCCGCCGTGAACGTGCAGAACCGCGTGGCCAGCGCCACCAGCGTGCTGCCGCAGGAGGTGACCCAGGCCGGTGTGCAGGTACGCAAGCGTCAGACCAGCAACCTGATAACGGCGTCCATCTACAGCGACAACCCGGCCTATGACCAGACTTTCCTGCAGAACTACGCCGAAATCAACGTCATTCCGCAGCTCAAGCGGGTGAACGGCGTGGGCGATGCTACGGCCTCGGGCCAGCGCACTTACTCCATGCGCATCTGGCTAAAGCCCGATGTGATGGCCAACTACGGCCTGACACCCAGCGACATCACCACCGCCCTCAACCAGCAAAGCCTGGAAGCCGCGCCCGGCAAATTCGGCGAAAACGGCGACCAGTCGTTCCAGTATATCATCAAGTACAGCGGCAAGCTGAAGTCGCCGGAAGCCTTCGGCAACATCATCCTGCGCGACCAGGCCCAGGGCCAGATTCTGCGGCTGAAAGACGTGGCCCGCATCGAACTGGGCGCGCAGGCCTACAACACCCGCGTCACAGTGAACGGCAAGCCCTCGGTCAGCGTGTCGGTGAACCAGGTGGCGGGCTCCAACGCCTCGCAGGTTATCAAAGATGCCAAGGCGGCGCTGGCGCTGGCGTCCAAAGACTTCCCGGCCGGCGTGCACTATACGCTGCTCGTGGACATCAATAAGTTCCTGGATGCCAGCATTGATAAGGTGATTCATACGCTGCTGGAATGCTTCGCGCTGGTGTTTCTGGTCATATTCATTTTCCTGCAGGATTTCCGGTCTACTATCATCCACGGCGTGTCGGTGCCGGTGTCCATTCTGGGTACGTTCTTCTTCCTTTACGTCTTCAATTTCAGCATCAACCTGCTCACGCTCTTTGCCTTGGTGCTGGCCATTGGCATCGTGGTCGATGACGCCATTGTGGTGGTGGAGGCCGTGCACGCCAAGCTGGAAAGCGGCTACAAATCGCCACGCCGCGCTGCTATTGACGCAATGGGCGAAATCAGCGGTGCCATTGTCAGCATCACGCTGGTAATGGCGGCGGTGTTCCTGCCCGTCACGTTTATCAGCGGCTCTACCGGGGTGTTTTACAAGCAATTTGGAATTACGCTGGCGGTGGCTATTCTGATTTCGGCTATCAATGCCCTCACGCTGTGCCCGGCGTTGGCGGCCCTGTTTCTCAAGCCGCCGCTGCACCAGAAAGGCGCTACGGAAGGTGAGCCGGCCGAGCACAAAGCGGGAGAAGCGCAGAAAGAACCGGCAGATAAAGAAGGCAAAAAGCTGTCCTTCATGCAGCGGTTTAGCGTGGCATTTAATGCGGGCTACGATGCGCTGGTGGCCAAATACACGGCCGTCATCGGATTTCTGACGGCGCGGAAATGGGTGGCGCTACTGGCCGTGGGCCTGTTTGGCGGCAGCCTGTTTTGGCTGATGAAAACCACGCCGTCGAGCTTTGTGCCGAGCGAAGACATGGGCACCATCTTCGTGAACATCACCCTGCCGCCGGCGGCCTCGCTGGAGCGCAGCGCCGAAATTGCCGACGAAGTGGATAGCCTGGCGCGTAGTATTCCGCAGGTGGCCAATGCCTTGCGCACGGTGGGACAGAACTCGCTGGCGGGCCAGGGCAGCTCCTACGCGCAGGAAATCATTGCCCTCAAAAACTGGGACGACCGCAAGGGCGTGACCAACGAGGACGTCATCAAGCTGATGAAAAAGAAGACGGCCAACATCCGCGACGCCAAGCTGGTGTTTACCTCGCTGCCCACCATCTCGGGCTTTGGCCTGAACGGCGGCTTCGAGTTTCAGCTGCAGGACCGCGGCGCGCACAGCACCGACGAGTTCTACAAAGTGGCCCAGAGCTTCCTGGCCGAGCTGCAAAAACGGCCCGAAATCCAATACGCCACCACCTCGTTCAACCCCACATTTCCGCAGTACCTGATGACGGTGAACGCCGTGAAGTGCGCCGAGGCCGGCGTGCCCGTGAGCAGCGTGCTGGCCGTGATGCAGGGCTACTACGGCAGCCTGTATGCGTCCAACTTCAATGAGTTTGGCAAGCAGTACCGGGTTATTATTCAGGCCGATACGAACTATCGGGCCAGCATCGCCGGGCTGAATAAGGTGCAGGTCCGCACCGGCTCCAACGTGATGGCGCCCATCACCGAATTCGTGAACCTGACCCGCGTGTACGGCCCCGAAAGCATGGCCCGCTTCAACCTCTACAGCTCCATGTCCATCCAGGGCTCGCCCAACCAGGGCTACAGCACCGGCCAGGCCCTCACGGCCATCGAGGAAACGGCCTCGCAGCACCTGCCGCCGGGCTACAGCTATGAATTTTCGGGCCTGAGCCGGGAGGAGAAGAACAGTGGCACGCAGGCCATCTATGTGTTTGCGCTCTGTCTGGTATTTGTGTACCTGTTGCTTAGTGCGCAGTACGAGAGCTACTTGCTGCCGTTTGCGGTGCTGCTGTCGCTGCCCGTCGGCCTCACCGGCGTGTACGTTTTCGCCAAGCTGTTCGGCATCGACAACAACATCTACCTCCAGATTTCGGTGATTATGCTCATCGGCCTGCTTTCCAAAAACGCCATCCTCATCGTGGAGTTTGCCGCCGAGCGCCGGCTCAAAGGCCTGGAAATTGTGGACGCCGCGCTGGAAGGCGCCAAAGCCCGCCTGCGGCCTATTCTGATGACGTCGTTTGCCTTCATTTTCGGGCTGATGCCGCTGCTGTTTGCCAGCGGCGCGGGCGCCAACGGCAACCGCTCCATCGGGGCCGGGGCCATCGGCGGGATGCTGTTTGGGACGCTGCTGGGCGTATTCGTGATTCCGGTGCTCTACATGATTTTTGAGGGCTTGCAGGAGCGCATCAGCGGCTCGCCCAAGGACAAACAGGAGCAGATAAAACGCGAGGAAGAGGAAGACCCGGCGGGTGCGAAACCGGAAGAAAATGCTCCGAAAGATGCGCCCGTAGCAGTAGCAGGATAATATTTAAGAAGCTACCATCATGCTATTCAAGCTAAAACATTTGCCGATACGAAAGCTGTGGCTGCTGCTGCCGCTGCTGGCTTCCTGCGCCGTGCTGCATCCCTACGATAAGCCCGAGGCCGCTGCGCCTAACCTCTACCGCGGGGTGAGCACCACCGATACGACCAGTATTGCCCTGCTGCCCTGGCGCACCGTTTTTGCCGATACCCAGCTGCAAAAGCTGCTCGAAGAAGGCCTGAACCAGAACCTGGATTTGCGCATCGCCGTCACCCGCATTCGGCGGGCCGAGGCCAACCTGGCCCAGAGCCGGGCCGCGTTCCTGCCCAGCCTCTCGGCCCAGGCCCGCGCTACCGAAGCGCGCGTTTCGAACAGCAACACCGGCGTGGGTACCGTGACCGGCACCGGCACCAGCGGAACGGGTACCGGGACCGGAACGGGAACCGGCACCGGCACCGGCACGACCACCGACCCCAGCTCCGTGGTGACGAGCCGCTACAGCCAGCAGTACCTGCTCACGCTCAGCAGCAGCTGGGAGGCCGACATCTGGGGGAAGCTGCGCAGCACCAAGCGCAGCTACGTGGCCGCGCTGCTGCAAAGCGAAGCCTACCGCCGCGCCGTGCAAACCCAGCTGCTGGCCGACATCGCCAACAACTACTACCAGCTGCTGGCCTACGACGCGCAGCTCGAAATCACGCGCCAAACGGTGGTGAACCGCATCAAGGACGTGGAAACCACGAAGCTGCTGAAAAATGCGGCCATTGTGACCGGCGCGGCCGTGGCCCAGAGCGAGGCCAACCTCTACGCCGCCCAGGTGTCGATTCCGGATTTGGAGCGCAACATCCGCGAGACGGAAAATGCGTTGAGCATTCTGCTCAACCGCTCGCCGGGCGCCATCGAGCGGAGCCGGCTCGATGCACAGCCCCAGGTGACGATGCTGCAAACCGGCGTGCCCGGCCAGCTCCTGCGCAACCGCCCCGACGTGCAGGAGGCCGAGGCGGCCTACCGTTCCTACTACGAGCTGACCAACGCCGCGCGGGCCTATTTCTATCCTTCGTTCACCATCACGGCCAACGGCGGCCTCACCAACACGGCCATTCAGGACCTGTTTTCGCCCAGCGCCGTTTTCGGCACGCTGGTGGGCGGGCTGGTGCAGCCCATTTTCAGCCAGGGCGCCAACCGCGCCCGCCTGCGCACCGCCCAAAGCCTGCAGGAAGAGTACCGCCTCACCTACCAGCAAACGCTGCTGAATGCGGGCCAGGAGGTTTCCAACGCGCTTTTTGCCTACCAGACGGCCGGCGAGAAAGTGGCCATTCGCACCAATCAGCTGGCCTCGCTGCAGCGCGCCGTCGATTTCACCCAGGAGCTGCTGAAATACAGCTCGGCCAACTATACCGATGTGCTCACTTCGCAGCAAAGCCTGCTCGCCGCCCAGCTCAACAGCATCAACGACCGGCTGCAGCAGCTCCAGGCCACGACCGATTTGTATCACGCGCTGGGCGGCGGCTGGCGGTAGGAGCGATAACAAGTAATCAAAGAACGTCATGCTGAGCGCAGCCGAAGCATCTCTACTGGGGAAGTAACTGATTACTCTCGCGGTAGAGATGCTTCGGCTGCGCTCAGCATGATGTTCTTGGTTATTCGTTTTAAATCACTCAACCACCACCGACGAGAAAGCCACCGCCGAAGCTGCAAACAGCCGCTTGGTAGCCGGCCATACCTCGCCAAACAGCGCAGACTTGCGGTAGGCATTCAGGGCCGCCTCGTTATCCCAGCGGCTGTGGGTGCAGTAAATGGCCGGGTTCTCAAGGTCCTGCCAAAGCTCCATGGACTGGCAGCCGGGCTGCTGCCGAATCCGGTCTTCGGAAGCGCGGAAAAGGGCCAGGAACGCCGGCACGTTCTCCGGCTCAAACGTCATGCGGACAATTCGGATTAGCATGGCGCAAAGATGCGGCGCATTGGGTGTAAAAAATGCCGTCGACGCCATCAGCGGATAGCTCCGATGGCGTCGACGGCAAAATCTGCAGCACAAGGGGCGGCTATTCGCGCACTACGCGCAGGCGCTGGGGCAACCCGTCGGGTCCGGTCAGGCTGATAATGTACACGCCCGGCGCGGCCTTGCTCAGGCAGCTGCTCAGCTGCCCGGCGAGGGCAGCGCGGGGGGCAGGCGCGGGGGCCAGCAGCGTGCGGCCCAGCACGGTGCTCAGGGTGAGGCGTACCGGGGCATCATCGGCAGAAGCAGGGCCGCCGAGGAGCTGAAGCGTTTCGCCGTGGCTAGGGTTGGGCAGCAGGTAGTAGGGGCTGGCCGCGCCGGCTACGTAGGCCACGGGGCTGAAATGGCTGCTGCCATCGGTGTCGTGCTGGCGCAGGCGATAGAAGGCCGCCGTGGGCGCGTCGGCGTCATCGAAGCTGTAGCTGGCCGCCTGGCTGCCGCCTCTCGGGGCGACAGTTGCCAGGCGGCTGAACTTCTGGCCGTCGGCCGATTTCTCGATGTCGAAGCCGGCGTTATCCTTTTCCAGCGCCGTAGCCCAGCTGATGCGGGCCGTGCTGGCGCTGGCCCGCCGCGCCTCAAACCGCACGAGCGTGACCGGCAGCGGCGCAGTGCCATTGCCAAAGGCAAACGTCGAGAACGTGCTCACGCCGGTGCGAGTGGCCACAAACGGCCCACTGCCCGTGATGGTGGCCCGCCCGATTTCCGCCCAGGTGTTGCCCGTGCCGTTGTCGTTGTGGTAAAGGCTGGCCTGGCTGGGCACGAAGCCGGTGTTCTGGTCGGTAGCGCTGAACTGCACGCTCATGTCCACCACCGGGCCGGTGGTCAGCGCCGGGGTCACTTCCCAGGTGCGGTTCACGAATTCGGCCTGGCGGGCGTAGGGCGCGCCGCTGGTGCCATTGGTGAGCAAGCCGCTGAACGTGCGCACCTGGAACGTGGTGCTAGTGCCGCTATTCGCCAAAGTGAGCGGCGTGTATGAGGCTGCCGTGCCCACCGGGAAGGCCACCGCGCTGCTATTGCCGGGCACCGGCCGCACCACGAAGCCGCCGCTGGCGGGCACGTCGGGCGTTATCACGTAGCGGCTGGCATCGGCGCCGGAGATGGTAGCGTTGCCGGTCAGGTACAGGTTTTGGCTGTCGATGAGCAAGTGGCCGGCCGTGAAATTCAGCAACCCGCTTATCGTTACCGGGCTGAGCAGGCGGACGTTGGCAGGGTTGCTGATGGTCAGCTTGTTCAACCCCAACGCGGCGCTGTTGCCGGCACTCACGGTTTGCTCGGCGCTGCCGTTCAGCTCCAGGGTACCGGTTCCCAGCAGGCTACCGGCGGCCACCACATTACCGCTCACCAGGAAGGTGGTGCCAGCGGACAGCGTCACGCTTGCGCCGCTTTCCACGGTGAGGTTGTGGGCGGCCAGGGTGCCGGTGGCGAGGGTGGGAGCGAAGCTGGTGCCGGCCGGAATCAGCACGTCGGTGCTGGCGGTGGGCGTCACGCCGGCTTCCCAGTTGCGGCAGTCGGCGGCATCGGCCGAGGCGTCGTTGCCGGTCCAGATGGCCACCTGGTTGGCCGGCGTGGGCGCGGTGAGGGTGTTCACGGCGGCGGGGGCGGTGTAGCTCACCTTCACGTAGCAGCGCTGGCCGGCATCGGTGGCATTGGTGTTGCGCACTTTCAGCGCCAGCCAGCCGGTGGTGCTGGGCGTGTAGGTGCCCGTGGCGGCTGCCATGCCGCTGGCGCTGCTCAGCAGGGTGCCGCCCAGGTCATACACCCCAATGGTGAGGCTGCGGGTGTTGCCAGTGGCTTCGGGAAACAGGTTATAGGCCACCGGCTGGCCCGACTGCACAAAGATTTTGCCCACCAGCCGGGTGTTTGTCGAGTTGCTGGGCAGGGCGCCGCCCTGGCCCAGGCCGCCGCAGTTCAGGTCGCCGAGGTCGTCGGCCATTTCCCATTCCTGGGTGGTTTCGGCGGCGCGGGCGGTGGTGTAGGTCGAATTGTCCTGGCCCACCGGGGCCCACACCGAGTAGCCCCGGCGGCCCAGCAGCGCGCTGCCGTTGCAGGGGGGCGTGTTCACGTTCACGTAGGCATTGCCGTCGCCGCCCCGATACACGGTGTGCACGGCCGTGCCGTTGGCCCCGGAGTAGTCCTTGAGCTGCGTGCCCACCGCGAAATCGGTGCGCACGTCGTTGCTCTGCCAGTTGTTATAGTTGTCGTTGATGCCGATGAGCGCCTTGGTGCTGCGCTCAATCACGAGGTGGTCGCCGGAGGTGTAGGGCACTTTGTAGGCGCCGTCCTTGAAGCCGAGGTGCTGGTGGCACCAGAGCAGGTTCACCAGGTCGTCGCGCACGGGCAGGTCGGTGGTGGAGGTGGGCAGGTGCGTCCAGCGCTTGCCGGTGCCGCCGATGTTGAACAGGTCCTCGAAGTAGATGTGGGGGTTGCCATCTACGGCGAAAGCAATGGCGTAGGCCGCCGAGAGGCGCGCATCGAACGGGTCGATGTGGGCGGCCAGCTCGTCGCCGGTGTTCCAGCCGGTGTAGTTGCCGTTGGCATCGAGCTGGGGCCGGAAGGTGTCGTGGTTGTTCACGAAGGGCGCGGTGCGGTGCACGTAGGTATTCGAGCCGGCGTAGTAAGCCACGCGCTGGTCCTGCTGCTGGCCCGGAATCTGGCCCAGGTCGTAGCCGCCATTGCCGGTCACCATGCCGTAAATAGCCCCGCGCAGCCCAAAATCGAAGGTTCCCATCAGGAAATCCTGGCCGCCGTTCTGGCCCTTCACGCTGGTCACGTAGTTGTCGAGGTCGGTCTTGCCGCCCACGTACTCGCCCACGTTGAACATGCTTTCGCCGCCGCTGGCCCCGCCGGCCAGGTACTTCAGGTTGTAGCTGAGGTCCTGCTGGGTGTTGTAGCTGAAGTGCTTCACCGCGTCCCAGCGGAAGCCGTCCACGCCGGTCTGCTTCTTCAGCCACACTATCCAGCTGCGGGCCTGGTTCTGGCTGTAGCCCTGCGTTTGCACGGGGTTGAATGCGCCGGGGTACAGGGCCAGGTAATTGGGGCTGAGCTGGCTGTAGCCGTCGTTGCCGCCATCGTTGCCGTAGCAGAAATCGGGGCCGAAATAAGGGGCCGCCTGGTCGCCGCTGGTCGTGTTGTGGCCCAGCTGCGGGTGGAAGTTGGCGTAGTTCTTGGGCCAGCGGCCCTGGCGGGCGGCGTAGGCCGCGCCGTTGTCGCCCGCCTCGGGAATGGGCGTGCCGAACGAGCTGTAGCGGAAGGTTTTGTAGCCGCTGTTGCTGGCCATCGAGAAGTTGGGCTCGGGGTCCTGGCCGCCGTCGCCGGTGGTGGTGCCGGCCCCGTCTGTATGGTTCAGCACCACGTCCTGAATCACCTCAATGCCGTTGGCGTGCAGCACGGCCACCATGCGCAGAAACTCGTCCTTCGAGCCGAAGCGGGTGCGCACGTCGCCCTTCTGGTACTTGTCGCCGAGGTCGTAGGGGTCGAAGGGCGAGTAGCCCACGTCGTTGGTGGCGTTCTTGTTCTTGGGCGTGGGCGGAATCCAGACCGCGTCCACGCCCATGCTCTTGAGGCGCGGGGCCAGCTCCGTCAGGTAATCGGCCCACTTAAAGCGGTAGTTGCCGTTGTAATAGTCCCACCAGAAAGCCTGGAGCACGACTTTCTTAACGGTGGTTTGGGCGTGCGCGGCAAAGTGGCTCAGCTGCAACAGCAGGAGCAGCGCCAGGAAGGCGTAGCGTTTTCTCATCTCTCTGAAGTAGTCGGGAGGTTGGGTGGGAGCAGGATGACAAAATTATTTAAAAACGCGGGACTACACACATGGAAATGGCTATTTATGAGTGCGCTAAGGTTTGCGCAAGCATAAAAAAAGGTGTGTGGACTACTCCCCGGTCCGGCCGCTTATGTGCATTCCGGCAAACTCGCCCGGATTGCAGGCCGTAAATCATGGGCTCAACTCATCCAGTAATTTTCGCATTCATTTTATGAAATTTCCTTCTTCCCCCCCGGCTGCATTCGTGTGGGCGTTAGCCCCGGCCCTGGCCGGTGGCCTGTTCCTCAGCAGCTGCAACAGCCAGCCCACCGCTACCGAAGCCGACAAAACCGCCACCGTCGTATCGGAGGAAACCAATGCTGCTTCCGACAGCGCCGCCGTGACGGCCAAGGCCGACAGCACCGGCGGCATGGCCGGCGCCGTGAAGCCCACCGGGCCCAAGCCCGCCTGGGGCCCCAACCTCAAGCCCGAGATGCAGGCCGTCATCGAGCAGCTGATGAGCTTCAACAACAAGCCTTTCCCCGAGCTTACCGCCGCTCAGGCCCGCAAGCAGCCCAGCGCCGCCGATGCCGCCATGAAGCAGATGAAAGTGAGCGGCATTCCCACGCCGCCGCTCAACTGCGACACCGTGACCAAAACGCTGATGCCCGGCGTGAAAGCCCGCATCTACACGCCCAAAGGCGGCGCGGCTTCGTACCCGGTCATCGTGTACTACCACGGCGGGGGCTGGGTCATTGCCACCAACGATACCTACGCCGCTTCGGCCCAAGCCCTGTGTGAGCAGGTGGGCGCGGTGGTGGTGTCGGTGGAGTACCGCAAGGGCCCCGAGCACAAGTTTCCCACGGCGCACGACGATGCCTTCGCGGCCTATCAGTACGTGCTGAAAAACGCCGCCAGCATGAAGGGCGACCCCGCCAAAGTGGCCGTGGTAGGCGAAAGCGCCGGCGGCAACCTGGCCTGCAACGTGAGCATCATGGCCCGCGACAAGAAAGTGGCCCTGCCCAGGTACCAGGTGCTGGTGTACCCCATCGCCGGTTCCGACACCAATACGCCTTCGTATCAGGCGAATACGCAGACCGCGCCGCTCAACAAGGGCGGCATGGAGTGGTTTTTCAAGAACTACCAGCGCACTGCTGCCGATTTGAAAGACCCGCGCATCAACCTGGTGGCGGCCAACCTGAAGGGCCTGGAGCCCACCACCATCATCGCCGCCGACTATGACCCCCTGAAAAGCGAGGGCAAAACCCTGGCCGATAAGCTTTCCGCCGCCGGCGTGAAAACCAACTACAAGCTCTACGACGGCACCACCCACGAGTTCTTCGGCATGGCGGCCGTGGTGCCCGAGGCCAGGGACGCGCAAAGCGTGGCCGTGAGCGACCTGAAAGGCGCGCTGAAGTAAGCGCTTTAAGCCACTGGCTTTCTGATAATCAGAACGTCATGCTGAGCGAAGTCGAAGCATCTCTACCGCAACACTAAACCTGATTAGTTGCACGGTAGAGATGCTTCGACTCCGCTCAGCCTGACGTTCTTTTTTGTCTATTGCTTAATCCGCCGCAAACCGCACGTCCACCTGTGAGTCGAAATGCAGGCCGAGCAGCTCCGACGCGTTGCCCTGGCAGATGCCCAGGCACAGGCAGTCCTGGCTGTTGAACACGGCCACGGCCTCGCCGGGAGGGGCCGCCGAGAAGTGCGGGTGCAGCTCGCGCACCACGTCGCGCCCGAAGTGCACGGCAAAGGGACGGCCGTGGCCCACGGCCTCCACCGCCGTGCGCGAGATGTTGGTAATCAGGTTGCCGTAGTGGTCCACGTGCGCGACGTGGCCCGTCACGCGGTGGTCCTGAATGCGGACCTGGCGGTTGTTGAGCTGGTGGAAAGTCGTCACCTCCGGGCCGAGGTCGGTGAGGGCCGCGCCCTGGGCCAGTGCCACGGCGGCGGGCAGCAGCACGTCGCGGGTAGGGGAGGCGGTGACGGCGGCCGGCAGGGCCACCAGCTGCTCGGGCGCGCCGTTGGTGAGCAGGGCCAGCATGCCGTTGTCGCCGGCCACAAAGTAGTGGCCCTGATACAGCGCCGCCTGCCAGCCGGGCTCCGGCCCCACGCCGTGGTCGTCCACGCCAATGACGTGGACCGTGCCCTCGGGGAAGTCCCGAAACACGGCCTGGAGAACGTGAACGGCGTGCGCGATGTTAAAGGGTTCGACGCCGTGGCTGATGTCGATGACCGGAACCGCCGGGGCCAGACGCAGCAGCCGGGCTTTCAGCGCCGCCACGTAGTGGTCGCGGTAGCCAAAATCTGTCAGCAGCGTAATCAATCCCATGCCTTCGTTCCGTAGTTTTTCGTAGTATTGTTCCAGCGCCCGAACCGGGGCAAAAGTAGCCGGTTTGGGGCGAAAACGGGCCGTTTTTCCCACTCCCTTTCTCTTATCCCCTCTCTTCCAACTTGGTCGAAAAAATCATCACCCTCGAAAACATGTCTTTGGTCGATTTCCTCGGCCCCGACAACCAGAATATCCGCCAGCTGGCCGCCGCTTTTCCCGGCTCCAAAATCATCAGCCGCGGCAACGAAATCAAAATCCAGGGTCAGACGGAAGTCATCTCCCGCATCAACGACATCCTTTCCTCGCTCATCGAGCACTACCACCAGTACGGCTCCATCACCGACAAAACGGTGAACCAGTACCTCTCCGCCACCTCTGAGGAGGCCGAAGGCCGCGTGCTGGCCGCCTCGCCCGACGTCATCCTGTTCGGGGCCAAAGGCGGCGTCATCAAAGCCAAAACGCCCAACCAGCAAAAGCTGGTCGATACCGTGATGGCCCACGACCTGACCTTCACCCTTGGCCCGGCCGGCACCGGCAAAACCTACATTTCGGTGGCGCTGGCTGTGCGGGCGCTCAAGAATAAGGAAGTGAAGAAAATCATCATTTCGCGCCCCGTGGTGGAGGCCGGCGAAAGCCTCGGCTTCCTGCCCGGCGACATGAAGGAAAAGGTGGACCCCTACCTGCGCCCGATTTACGATGCGCTGGAAGACATGATTCCGGCCGAAAAGCTGAAATTCTACCAGGAAAATAAAATCATCGAAATCGCCCCGCTGGCCTACATGCGCGGCCGGACGCTGAACAACGCCTTCGTGCTCCTGGATGAGGCCCAGAACACCACGCCCTCGCAGCTGAAGATGTTTCTGACCCGCATGGGCCCCACGGCCAAGGTGATGGTGAATGGCGACCGCAGTCAGATTGACCTGCCCACCCGCCAGAAATCGGGCCTGATGCAGGCGCTTGATATTCTGAAGGATGTGCCCGGTATCGGCTACGTCGAGATGAATGCCGAGGACGTGGTGCGCCACCGCCTGGTGAAGGAAATCGTGAAGGCCTACGACAAATTCGACACCGACGAGCAGGTGCGCCAGGCCCAGGCCAACAGCGCCACCCGCCGCGACGAACGCCACGAGCGCCGCCTGCGCGAGCAGGGCCTGCTCGACGGCGCTGCCCCGGAAGCCGAAGCGCCCCTGCCCGTGAACCACGAGCAGGCGCTGTAGTAATCAACCGTCATCGTCTGTCATCCTGAGCGCCGCAAAGGACCTTATCACATTTGCTCAGACTGACCTGAATCAGTTTCGAACGTGGTAAGGTCCTTTGCGGCGCTCAGGATGACAGATTTTTTTAACCCCAAACCCATGCCCGCCACCGCCTACCGCATCACCGACCTGCGCGACCTCGACGCTGCCTTCACCATCCGCGAAAAAGTGTTTGTGGAGGGCCAGGGCGTGCCCGCCGCCCTCGAAAACGACCGCCACGACCGCACCGATGCCCGCCATTACCTGGCCCGCGCCGACGATGGCACGCCCGCCGGTGCCGCCCGCTGGCGCGAAACCGAGAACGGCGTGAAGCTGGAGCGTTTTGCCGTGCTGGAAGGGTTTCGTAACCAAAAAATCGGGGAGGCGCTGCTCCACGCCGTGCTGGCCGACGTGAAGGCCGAGCTGCCCGATGCCGCTGTGTACCTGAATGCCCAGCTTGGGGCCGTGCGGTTTTACGAGCGGCACGGATTTAAGAAAGTAGGGGAGATGTTTGAGGAAGCCGGCATTCAGCACTACAAGATGATGCTGGCGTAGCTGCCCGTCCGGGTGGAAAGCCGGCTTACAGCAGCGCCGGGCGCTGGCTGATTTCGTGGTAGCAGATGTGGGCGCGGCTGAAGTAGTGAAACACCATGCTTTTGCGCGTCTGGGTGAGGTCGGTGTGGGGTTCGCCGCCGTGCATCAGGTTGGCGTGCCACACGAATACGTCGCCTTTGCGGGCCAGAAAAACCTGTTTTCGGAGGCCCAGCGCAGCTACGCGGCCGGCAATGAACTTCTCGTATTCCGTGTAGTCCTTATCGCCGATGAGCCAGTCGGTGCCCTCGTTCTGGTAGTCGGCGTTGAAGTAGTAGGGCAGCTTGTGGCTGCCGGGGTAGTAGTGCAGCGGGCCGTTGCCGGGGGTGATGTCCTCCAGCGCCACCCAGGCCGCCGCCATGCCGCCCAGCGGGAAGGTGCTCATGTGAATGCTGTCGGAGTGAGTGCGCTGCTGGCTGCCGGTGAGGAAGTTAATGCTCTGGAAAAGCGTGGCATCGTGCCCCAGCAAGGCCGTGATTAATTCGCGCAGCTGGCCTTCGCCCGCCGCCCGAATCCTGGCCGACTTGCGGAAGGCAAACATGAACTTGTTGCGGTAGCGCAGGCTGATTTTCTGGGTAGCAATGAGGTTGGCCAGCTCCTGGTTGATGCCATCAACTTCTGCCGCGCTGAAAAAGCCCGGCAGCACGGCAAAGCCGTTGTCCGCGAAGTCGCGCAGGCTGGCCTGGCTGGCGGCGGGCAGCTGCCGGAAAGCCGGGGCGGCGGCCAGCCGCTCGGCCAGCGGCGGCACGGGCATCAGGCCGGCGTCGGCCGGCAGGTGGGCAAAGTCGCGGCTGCTGATGGGGGAGTAGTACTGCTTGTTCAGCCCCAGCTTTTGGTAAATGGGCAGGTTGTGGGCCAGCCGGCGGCGCTGAAACACATTGTAGGCGGCGTAGCTGAGCTTGAGGCGGCGCAGAAAGGAAAACATGGGCAAGGCAACGGTTCGACGCTCCAAGATACGGCGGCGGCCAGCGGTGGCGGCGGTGCATCTTGGCAGTTGTGGCGCAAACCGCTACATTGCCAGCCCAATGCATCTTCCACTTCTACCGCTTTATGATTGCCTGGGCCACCTTTCCCTTCGTGCGCTACACGCCCGCGCTGATTCTCGGCATCGTGGGCTACCTCTACCTCGGCGAGCACTGGCCGGAGCTGTGGCCCGTCAGTCTGGGCCTGGCCGGGCTGAGCATGGCCCTGCTTTTCTGGAGCACGCGCCAGCGTAAGCCGGCCGCTGTGGATGCGGCCGGCGTTCTGTCGCTGCTCGCCATTGTGGCGCTGGGGGCCACGCTTACCCAGCGCGCCACCGACAGCCGCCGGGCCGACCACCTCTCCCGCTTCGCCGACAAAATAGCATGCTACCAGGCCGTGGTGGACGAGGCCACCGTGGTGCGCGCCGCCACCTACGCCACCACGCTGCGGGTGCAGGCCGTGCGCGTAGCCGGCCGCTGGCGGGCCGCCACCGGCGGCGTGCGCGTGTCCTTGCCGCGCGTGGCCGGCATTGCGCAGCCGCAGTACGGCGAGGTCTGGCTTATTCGCGGCCACCCCGACCCCAGCAAGCCGCCGCTCAACCCCGGCGAGTTCGACTACGCCCGCTACCTGGAATACCGGCAGGTGTACCACCAGCAGTACCTTCACCCCGACCAGTACCGCAGGCTGCGGCTGGCTCCGCCCAATGTGCTGATTTTTTGGAGCATGCAGGCGGCGAAGCAGCTCGATGGCGTATTCCGGCACTACCTCCACGCCAAACGCGAATACGCCATTGCCTCGGCGCTGGTGCTGGGCATTAAGGACGATGTGGACTCGGAAACCAAGCAGGCGTACAGCAGCACGGGAACCTCGCACATCATGGCCGTGAGCGGCTTGCAGGTGGGGCTGTTGTTCTACGCGCTGTCGTGGCTGCTGCAGAAGCTGTTTGGCCGGGTGCCGGGGTTCCGCATCTGGTCGGCGCTGCTGGGGCTGGGCGTGATTTGGAGCTACGCCTTTCTCACGGGCTTGTCGGCGTCGGTGCTGCGGGCGGCGGTGATGTTCACGTTTTTTATCATTGGCAAAGCCTGGGGGCGGCAAAGCTCCATCTTCAATACGCTGGGCGTGGCGGCCTTTTTCCTGCTGGTCTGGAACCCGTTCCTGGTGGCCGACGTGGGCTTTCAGCTCTCGTTTCTGGCGGTGCTAAGCATTGTGTACGTGCAGCCGCGCATTGCCCGGTGGCTCGACGTGGAAGGCTATTTCTATGCCCGCCGACGGCCCTGGCAGCCCAAAGTAGCGCAGCGGTTCTGGCAGGGAAGCGGCTGGCTGCTGGATAAAATATGGCAGGCCGTGGCGCTGTCGCTGGCCGCGCAGGTGGCCACGTTTGGGCTGGGGCTGTATTACTTCCATCAGTTTCCGTTCAGCTTTCTGTTCTCCAACCTGGTGGCGGTGCCCATTTCGAGCGGGGCCGTGTACGTTGGGTTGGCGCTGCTGGCGGTGAAGGGGCTAATGGCCGGGCTGGGAATGCTGCTTCCTGCCAGCGCGGCCTGGTGGCTCGACCTGCTCCCCCGTTTCGTGGCCTGGGTATTCGAATGGATGGTCTGGGCTTTCAACGAATACATTGCCTTCATCAGCCGCCATTTTTCGGCTTGGGTGGTGCGCGAAGTCCACGTTTCGGCCCTGCAAACGGTGCTGCTCTTTGGCCTGATTGGCACCGGCCTGGCCTGGCTCAACACCCGCCGGCTGGGCTGGCTGCGCGGCATGGCGCTGCTGCTGCTCGGCTACGCCGGCAGCCGCGTGGCCGAAGCCCGCGCCGTGGCGCCTACCGAGGAGTTCATTGTGTACAGCATTCCGCGCCGCTCGGCGGTGGGGTTCTGGCAGGGCGCGGCGGCCGAGTTCGTCACGCCCGACTCGCTACCGCTCACTGAAACCGAGCGCACCTACCGCCTGCTGCCGGGCATCATTCAGCGGGCGGCGCGGCGCACGGCCTACCGCGTGGGCTGGCGCGGCTGCACCGTGCCCGTGCAGCGCCTCGCCGACCCCGACAGCGCCCGCGAAAGCCTGTACTTCAGGCCCGGCCCCGTGGTGCTGGCCCGGTGGCGCGGCCTGCGCGTGGCCTTCGTGGCCAGCCGCATTTCTCCCGCCACCCGGCCCACGCCCGTCGATGTGCTGGTGCTGCGCCGCAACGCCCGCGTGAAGCCCGAGGCGGTGGCCGCCGTTTTTGGCCCCGGCGCTCAGGTTGTTTTCGATTCCTCCTGCAAAATCTGGTACGTGGCCCGGCAGGACTCCAGCCTGCGCGCGCACGGGTTTCGCACCTGGGATGTCACGGCGCAGGGAGCCTTCCGCTGTGCGCCGCCGCTGGCCGCCCGGTAGCCGCCCGGCCGCAGGCAACCGTCGGCCCGGGCGGTTCCGAGTTAGCTTTAAAATACCTCAACGAGCCGGCTGCCAGGCAAATTGGGCGGTTTTGCCCGGCACTTGGCCGAGTGGGAGAGTCCATCTGCGCATTTTTTGCGTTAATTGCCTTGCGAGGATGCCACCATTTTGCCCCCGGCGGCATCTATTGCTCAGTACCCATCCGTCCGCGCCGTTCCCTCGCCCTATGGAAGACCTGCTCACGCCCGAACTCGAAGCCCTTCGCTACATCCGCTACGAAGCCCAGGACCGCATCGGCTACATCACCCTCAACCGGCCCGACAAGCGCAATGCGCTGAATTCTGACGTGGTAACCGAGCTGAAGCAGGCCTTTGAATATGCCGAAAACGACGAAAACGCCAAGGTCATTGTGCTGCGGGCCGCCGGCGAGGTTTTCTGCGCCGGCGCCGACCTGGCCTACATTCAGGAGCTGCAGGGCTTCGGCTACACCGATAATCTGGAGGACAGCACCCACCTCATGCAGCTTTTCCACCAGATTTATACCCTCAAGAAGCTGGTGATTGGCGAGGTGCAGGGCCACGCCATTGCGGGCGGCTGCGGCCTGGCCGCCATCTGCGACCTCACGTTTGCCGTGCCCGAGGCCAAGTTTGGCTACACCGAAGTGAAAATCGGCTTCCTGCCGGCCATTGTCAGCGTTTTTCTGCTGCGCAAAATCGGCGAAGCCCGCACCAAGCGCCTGCTGCTCACCGGCGACCCCATTTCGGCCCAGGCCGCGCTCGACATGGGCCTCATCACCTTCCTGGCCCCCAAAGAAGAGCTGGCGGCCAATGTGCACGCTTTTGCCCAGCGCATGTGCCACGAAAACTCGGCCCAGAGCATGGAAACCACCAAGGAGATGCTGGCCCGCCTGCCCGAACTCGACCTCGAAGAAGGCCTGCGCTACGCCGCCCAGCAAAACGCCGAAGCCCGCGGCTCCGAAGACTGCCGCAAGGGCATTGCGGCCTTCCTGAGCAAGCAAAAGATTGGCTGGTAGCGCAAAAAGCCGTTTATTCGTAGCCCCATAATTCGAAACGCCGTTTCGACCCCGGAATTAATTGGGGCCGGAGCGGCGTTTCGGCATCTATTTCCAAACAACCCTTTTCCCGTTCCGGTTACCCCTGCATGAACGCCGCCGCTGCCCTCGGTATCACCCTCGCCACCTTCGGATTCATGGAATTCTGGGCGTGGTTTATGCACAAGTTTGTGCAGCACGGGCCGCTGTGGTTTCTGCACCGCTCGCACCACGTGCGGCACCCGCACCCGGTGGAGCGCAACGACCTGTTTTTTCTGATTTATGGGGCTATTTCGGCCGCTTTATTCATCACCGGCGACAATGGCGGGCGCTGGTGGTTTTGGGTGGGCGTGGGCATTGCCTGCTATGGCACGGTCTATTTCTTCGTGCACGACGTGCTGATTCACGGCCGGTTGCGCTTCTGGAAAAAGTCGCAGAATACCTATCTGCGGGCCCTCAACATGGCCCACAAGACCCATCACAAAACCACCGGCCGCGACGGCTCGGCCGAGTTTGGCCTGCTGTGGGTGTCGCCGAAATACCTGAAGCTGGCCAGGCAGCGGCAATTAAAAATTGAGAAGGAGAAGATTGAAAGTGCGTCAGCGGCAGCGGCCAATGTGACCGTCCGCTAATTCATAACTCATCATTTTTAATTCGAACCAATGGGCCATTACTCCATCAGCGACTTAGAGCAGCTTTCGGGCATCAAGGCGCACACCATCCGGATGTGGGAGCAGCGCTATGGCCTGTTGCGTCCGGTGCGCACGCCCACCAACATCCGGATGTATTGCAACGACGACCTGCGCCGCCTGCTCAACGTGAGCACGCTGTGCGGCCGGGGCAAGCGCATCTCGCAGGTGGCCTGCCTCAGCGATGCCGAGATTCAGGCCGCCGTGCTGGCCTGCTGCAACGATGCCCACGACTACCACCAGCAGGTAAATGCCCTGCTGGCCGCCATGCTTAGCTTCGACGAACAGCGCCTCAACTACCTCTTCGACGAAGCTGCTCACAGCCTGGGCTTCGAGAAAATGATGTTGTTTGTGGCCTATCCGCTGCTGCAGCGCATTGGCCTGATGTGGCTGGCCGGCACCGTAAACCCGGCCCAGGAGCATTTACTGGCCCATTTGCTCCGGCAGAAAATGCTGGCTGCCACCAATGCCCTGCCGTGCGTGCCGGCTTCGGCGCGGCGCTGGGTGTTGTTTCTGCCGGCCAATGAGCTGCACGAGCTGGCGCTGCTGTTCATGAACTACGCCCTGCGCGCGCGCGGCCAGCACACGCTGTACCTGGGCCAGAACCTGCCCACTGCCGAGCTGAAAGCAGTGTGCGAAGCCTACCGGCCCGATGCCATTGCCACGGTGCTCACTTCACAGCCCGAGCGCAGCAAAGTAGGGGAGTTTGCCCGCGAGATAGCCGCCTTGTGTCCTGATAAGCTGGTGGTGCTGTATGGCCCGCTGGCCCGGCAGGAAGGCCTGGAATTGCCCAAGAACTTTGTGGCGCCGGAGCTGATGACCGATTTTCTGGCGCTGGTAGGAAAGCACGAGCCGGAGCCGGTGGCGGCTTAGCGGCCGGTAGCGTGGTGCCGGCGGGTGCTGCGGTTGGCGGAGCTGCCGCGAAAGCTTCACAAAAACATCACGGGGAGCCAACGATTTTCGTGGGACCAAAACCCGCGCCGGGCGTACCTTGCCGCGCCTGAAGGAAGGTGTTAGGCATGCCGAGCAAAATACTTTCGGCGGAGGCTGGCCTGATTTGCGACCGGCGCGTATATTTGTTTAACAATCGGCCACGAAAAGCTAAACAGCATGACTTCGTTCGAATTTACCTCGCAAGTGCAGAAGATTTCGCTCACCCTCCGGCCCGCCGCCATGAATTTGACGCGAGACGCTGATGACGCGAAGGATTTAGTGCAGGAAACCCTCCTCAAGGCCCTGCTCAACAAAGACAAGTTTAAAGCCGGTACCAACCTGAAGGCGTGGTTGTATACCATCATGCGCAACACCTTCATCAACAACTACAACAAGATTACCAAGCGCAGTTCCAACATCGATTCGACGGAGTATTTTCAGTATTTCAACACCGACCAGAACTACATCACCCACAACGGCGCCACGTCGGACTTTGTGGTGCGCGACATCAACGAGGCCATTGCCGGCCTGGGCACCGACTACCGCACGCCGTTCATGATGTACTACATCGGCTACAAGTACATGGAGATTGCCGAGAAGCTGCAAATCCCCATTGGCACCGTCAAAAACCGCATTCACATTGCCCGCAAGGAGCTGAAATCGGCACTGCAGGTGTACGCGCCGGTAGGGGCTTCGGCCGCCGATGCAAGCGAAGCCGTCGAAGACTAGTCGGTTGTCGTAATTGAATTGGCCGCCGGCCTTGTTGCTGCTTTTGCGGCGCGGGGCCGGCGGTTTTTTTTGCATTGCGTATCCCTGTTTCGGCACCCCCGGCTGCGGGCCGGCAACGCACGGCATATTGTATACTTGGAACTTGACCCCCCTTCCTTTGCAACCCCCAAATACTAAACACGCAGTAGTCATCGGCGCCGGTTTTGCCGGGCTGGCAGCGGCCAGTACGCTGGCGCAGGCCGGCTGGCGCGTCACGGTGCTGGAAAAAAATGACGGTCCCGGTGGCCGGGCGCGGGTTTTTCGGGCCCAGGGCTTCACCTTCGACATGGGCCCGAGCTGGTACTGGATGCCGGATGTGTTTGAGAAATATTTTGCCCGCTTTGGCAAGAAGGTAGCCGACTACTACGAGCTGCTGCGGCTGGACCCGTCGTATCAGGTGATTTTCCGGGGGCCGGAGGCGGTGGATATTCCGGCGAAGATGAGCGAGCTGCGGGCGCTGTTTGAGCGGTATGAGCCCGGCAGCGCGGCCCGGCTCGATGCGTTTCTGAAGCAGGCGGCCTATAAGTACGAGGTAGGCATCAACCGGCTGGTGTATGCGCCCAGCCGCTCGGTTTTCGAGTTTGCCGACCCGAAGCTGCTGGTCGACATGGTGCGAATGGACGTGCTGCAAAGCATGCACAAGCACGTCCGGCGCTTTTTTAAAGACCCGCGCCTGCTGGAGCTGGTGGAATTCCCCATTCTGTTTCTGGGCGCGACTTCGGAGAATACGCCCGCGCTGTATTCGCTGATGAACTACGCCGACCTGGCGCTGGGCACCTGGTACCCCAAGGGCGGCATGCACAAGATTGTGGAGGGCATGGTGCGGCTGGCCGAGGAGCTGGGCGTGGAAATCCGGTACGGCCAGGAGGTGACGGAAATTGTGGTGGAAAACGGCCGCAGCACCGGCGTGCGTACCGCCAGCGGCCTGGTGGCCGCCGATGCCGTGGTGGCCGGGGCCGACTACCATCACATTGAGCAGGAAGTGCTGGCGCCGGAGCATCGGCATTACGACGCCAAATACTGGAATTCGCGCGTGATGGCTCCGTCGTCGCTGCTGTTCTACCTCGGGGTGAATAAAAAGCTCGACAAGCTGCGCCACCACAACCTGTTTTTCGACGAAGACCTGACCCAGCACGCCCGCGAGATTTACGAGCAGCCGCAGTGGCCCACCAGGCCGCTCTACTACGCCTCGGTGCCCAGCAAAACCGACCCCACGGTAGCGCCCGAGGGCCAGGAAAACCTGTTTCTGCTCATCCCTGTGGCCCCCGGCCTGCCCGACGACGAAGCCACCCGCGAGCGGTACTACGAGCTGCTGATGGACCGCCTGGAGAAGCATTGCGGCCACAGCATCCGCGACGCGGTGGTGTTCAAGCGCAGCTACGCCCACCGCGACTTCATGGCCGACTACCACAGCTTCAGGGGCAACGCCTACGGCCTGGCCAACACGCTGAAGCAAACCGCCATTCTGAAGCCTGCGTTGAAGAGTAAAAAAATCTCAAATTTATACTTCACGGGCCAGCTCACCGTGCCGGGGCCGGGCGTGCCGCCCTCGCTCATTTCGGGGCAGGTGGTGGCGGGCGAAGTCTTAAAGGAAATTAAGAATGAAGAATGAGGAATGAAGACTTAAGCAGGACAGCAATTCTTCATTCCTCATTCCTCATTCCTCATTAAGGAATGGACCAAACCAAACTATTCACCGATACCAGCCTGGCGTGCAGCAAGCTCATCACGGGGCGCTACAGCACCTCGTTCACGCTCGGCATTCGCACCCTCGACAAGGCGCTGCACCTGCCGGTGTATGCCGTGTATGGCTTCGTGCGCTGGGCCGACGAGATAGTTGATACTTTCCACGACCACGACAAAGCGGCGCTGCTGGCCGATTTCCGCCGGCAGACCTACGAGGCGCTGGAAACCGGCCTGAGCTTCAATCCGGTGCTGCACTCGTTTCAGCACGTGGTGCGCCGCTACGGCATTGACCGCGAGTTTATTGAGGCGTTTCTGCACAGCATGGCGATGGACCTGGAGGACCATCGCTACCACCCCGACCTCTACAACGAGTACATCTACGGCTCGGCCGAAGTGGTGGGGCTGATGTGCCTGCGCGTCTTCTGCGATGGCGACGCGGCCCTGTTTGAGCGCCTGCGCAAACCCGCCTGCCGGCTGGGCGCGGCCTTTCAGAAGGTGAATTTTCTGCGCGACATCCGGTCCGATTACGAGGAGCGGGGCCGGGTGTATTTCCCCGGGGTCGTGTATCAGCGGTTCAACGATGCGACCAAAAGCGAGATTGAAGCCGATATCAAAGCAGATTTTGAAGCCGCCTACGCGGGCATTCAGCAGCTGCCGCGCTCGGCAAAGCTGGGCGTGTACCTGGCGTATGTGTACTACCTGAAGCTGTTTTACAAGATTAAAAAACTGCCGGCGGCGCGCATTCTGGGCGAGCGGGTGCGCGTGCCCGACAACACCAAGCTGCTGCTGCTGCTGGGCTCGTATTTCCGCTACCGGCTGTCGCGGATTTAGCCGGTTCGGGCTGAGTTGTCGTATGCATCTGCGGGCTGCTTTTTTGGGCCAGCCCGGGCAAAAACCTGAATTGTTTGGCGCCAGGGTTAGTTTTGCGGCTATGAATGGTTTTATTCGATGGACACTCGGGGCGGTGATAGTGCCGGTGATGTGCGGCTTCGCGCCCACGCACCAGCCTGCTGCGTCAGCGTCTGCGGCTTTTTTTGCTACCTCTTTCTCCTCCACGCATTTGTCAACATCTCCTTTCCACCCCGCCGCCCTGCGCCGCCACTTCGAGCAGGCCTCTGCCGATAAAGCCGCCGGCGAAAAGTTCTATAAGCTCCTGGCCGACTACAAAGAGCGCGACGCGCTGGTGCTGGGCTACAAAGCCGCTTCCGAAGCCATTCGCGCCCGCGATGCTTCCATGTTCAACAAGCTCACCTACGTGCAGGACGCCGCCCGCACCTTCGAGCAAGCCGTGAGCCTCGACCCGCAAAACCCGGAAATCCGCTTCCTGCGCTTCTCCGTAGAGAGCAACCTGCCGCCTTTTCTCGGCCTGAGCAAGCACGTGGACGAGGACAAGGAGCTGCTGCTCAACGCCGCCCTCGGCCACCCCCATTCCGGCCTCGATGCCGAAGCCTTCCGCGCGGTGCGCAGCTTTCTGGTGGGCCGGGGCCACGTGAGCGACACCGATGCCCAGCGCCTGAGCAAAGTGGCCGAATAGCAGTGCCCCGTGGCAGCAGCGGGCCCCGCCGCACAAGCGTTGGCTGGCGCGGCGGGGCCTGGTGCTGCCTTCACCGGATGCGACACTTACTCTTCTGCCTGCTGCTGCTAAAGCTGACCGCTGCGCCGGCCCAGGTACTTGTTTCGGGCCGGCTGGTTGATGAAAAGCAGCAGCCCGTGCCCTACGCCAGCATTGCCCTGGCCGATGGCCGCACCGGCACGGCCAGCAACGAAGTGGGCGAGTTCAGCCTGAAGCTGCCCGCCCTGCCGCAATTGCTCACGGTGCTCAGCATCGGCTACGAGCGGACCACGGTGCCGGTGACGCAGGCGGGGCCGCTGCCGGCCGCCATTTTGCTGCGGGCCAGCGCCGTGCAGCTGCCCGAAGTGACCGTGCGCGCCAATGGCGAAGCCGAAGAGCTGGTGCGCCGCTGCTACGCCAAACTGCTGCGCCACCGCGCCGACGTGCAGTATGGCCGCGCCTTCTACCGCCAGAAAACCCAGCAGAACGGCCGCTGCCGCGAGTTTTTCGATGCCTTCTACGATGTGAAGCTCACGCCGCGCAACATGCCCAGCTGGGTGCTGGGCGAGGCGCGCTACGCCCTCACCAGAGGTGGCCTGAGCTTCACCAACTTCTCGGCCATTGCCCGCCACCTGCCGGTGTTCATCGTGCCCAACGACGAGCCGCACAAAACGGCCTTGCCGCTCAGCCCCGACGGTCTGGCCCGGTTCACCTTCGTGCTGCGCCAGACCCTGCGCGAGCAGGGCCGCGAGCTGGCCGTGGTAGATTTTGCCCCGCGCACCGGCACCGGCCAGGCCACCCGGGGCAGCCTCTACATCGACCCGCGCACGGCCTCCCTGTTTCGCATCGACCAGGAGCTGCCCGCCGCCCAGATGTTCAACCTGGGCAGCAGCGCCACCGTGCAGCAGGAGCGGGCCACGGCCCGCATGGTGTCCGACTTCGCGGTTTATCAGGACTCGCTCACGCGCCTGGCCAGCACCCG
This sequence comes from Hymenobacter daeguensis, assembly GCF_054780555.1. Classification (NCBI taxonomy): domain Bacteria; kingdom Pseudomonadati; phylum Bacteroidota; class Cytophagia; order Cytophagales; family Hymenobacteraceae; genus Hymenobacter; species Hymenobacter daeguensis. The sequence goes on along the minus strand of NZ_BAAGWC010000001.1, from coordinate 117,640 downwards.
CACCACCGCTACCATCAACCTGCTGGTGCAGGGCTTCAGCGACGAAACCACCGTCAGCTCGTACTTCTTTTTCTACGAATACGGCCCGCCGACCCCGGGCGAGCGGTACCCCGCCACCGACCGGCAGGCTGCAGATTTGAGCCTGATTCGCAAGCGGCGCTACAACCCGCAGTTCTGGCGCGACAATGCCGTGATAAAAGCAAGCCCGATTGAGGAAGGAATCATTCAGGATTTTGAAGGTCAGAAGGTATTTGGCAATCTGAACTAGCGCCAACCTGCGTATTTTCGGACCAATGGGCCCAAACAGCGCAACCTTAACCGGGCCTTTGCGGTTAATCCTGGCGTATGCCTGCATTGCACCTCAGTGTTCGAATCGACCCCAACTCCGGCTTTTGCTTTGGCGTGATTTACGCCATCCAAATGGCCGAAGACCTGCTCGATGAGCAAGGCTACCTCTATTGCCTGGGCGACATCGTGCACAACGACGAAGAGGTGCAGCGCCTCGAAGCCCGGGGCCTGCGCATCATCTGCCACGAAAAGCTCGCCGAACTGCGCAACGAAGCTGTGCTCATCCGGGCCCACGGCGAGCCGCCGGCCACCTACCAGATGGCGCTGGAAAACAACCTGACCCTGATTGACGCCAGCTGCCCGGTGGTGCTTAAGCTGCAAAACCGCATCAAGTCCAGCTTCGACCGCAAGGAGAAGATTTTCATCTACGGCAAGCACGGCCACGCCGAAGTGCTGGGCCTGCTGGGCCAGACCAGCGGCGAGGCTGTGGTGTTTGAAAACCTGACCGAGCTGCTCAGCCACGAGCTGCCCGAAAACATCACCCTCTACAGCCAGACCACCAAAAGCACCAATAGCTTTTACAGCATCAAAAACGAGCTGGAAGAGCGTGGCTATCAGGTGAATGCCAACGATACCATCTGCCGGCAGGTGAGCAACCGCGACAAGGACCTGCGCCGCTTCGCCACGCAATACGACCACATCATGTTCGTGTCGGGCACCAAAAGCTCCAATGGCAAAGTGCTCTACAACGTGTGCCTGGAAACCAATCCGCAGACGCGCTTCATCTCGAACGTGGCCGAAATCGATTCCGCGTGGTTCCAGCCGGGGCAGTCGGTGGGCATCTGCGGGGCCACCAGCACCCCCATGTGGCTGATGGAGCAGGTGCGCGACCGCCTGCTGACCCTCTAGCTGTCCGCCGCCGTGACGCCGACTTTGCCTCTGAAAAAAGTAGCGCCCACACCCATCGGCACCACCGGCGTGGCCATTGGCGGGCTGGTAATACTGGCCTGGGCCAGCCTGCTGGCCTACCTGCTGGCGTGGTACCAACCCAATTGGCATTCGCCCGCGCCCTATCTGCTGGCGCTGCTGCAAACCCACCTCTACACCGGCCTGTTCATCACCGCACACGATGCCATGCACGGTGTGGTGAGCCCCAATAAGCGGCTAAATAACGGTCTCGGCACATTGGCAGCCGGCCTGTTTGCCTACAACTGGTTTCCCGGCCAGCTGCCCAAGCACCACGCGCACCACCGCCACGTGGGCACCGAAGACGACCCCGACTTTCACGACGGCCGCCACCCCGGCTTTCTGCCCTGGTTCCTGCGCTTCGCCTGGAACTACGTGACCTGGTGGCAGGTGCTGCTGATGGCCGCTACCTACAACGTGCTGAAGCTGTTTTTCCCGCAGGTCAACGTCATTGCCTTCTGGATGATACCGGCCGTGCTGGCCACGTTTCAGCTGTTCTTCTTCGGCACTTACCTGCCGCACCGGGGCGAGCACGCGCCCGACAATCCGCATAAGTCGCGCAGCCAGTTTCGGCACCATTTGTGGGCATTTGCGAGCTGCTATTTCTTTGGCTATCACTACGAGCACCACGACCAGCCGTACCTGCCGTGGTGGCGCTTGTGGCGGGCGAAGGCCTAGCGCCCGGTCATTGCGAGCGGAGCGCGGCAGTCCGTCCTGTCAAGGCCAGCCCCTTTGAAGCGTGAAAAGCCCCGGTACTGCATCAGCACCGGGGCTTTACGTATTAAAAAGGCTTTATCACCACTCACGACAGGTCACGTTGGGAGGACGGATTGCTCCGCTCCGGCTCGCAATGACCGGCGCGTTCGTTAGTGCACGGCGTTCGTCTTCTTGCAGCAGTCCGGCAGGCGGTTGTAGGCGCGGGCATCGGCGGTGAGGTCGTCGGCATCGTAGCCGGTTTTCTGCACGGCGGTGCGCAGGGCGGCGGGCGTGGTTTTATCCGCCTTGTAGGTCACGGTGAGGACTTTGGTGGGCACATCGAGCGAGGCGCTTTGCACGCCTTTCTCATAGGCCAGGCTTTTCTCGATGCGGGCTTTGCACATGTCGCACACGGCCGAGGTCTTGAACTGCACCGTGGCGAGGCCCGAAGTAGCCGCCTGTACTGCGGCCGGGGCCGCCGACTGCGCAGCGGCGGCAAAATTCAGAAGCGCGAAAAAGGGAAGGGCGAGGAGGAATTTCATAATCAACGAGAGGGTTGGGGTGAGGCAGTCACAACAAATTTGCTGCCGAAAAAATTGGGAACGAGCCGGCCGATGCCGTTCAGCGGGTGAGCTATTCGATGCGGTAGCGCAGGCCGGCGTAGGTGAGGCGGCCGTACACCGGGCCCCACACCATGGCGGCATCAAAGGTCGGCCCGAAGGGATTCGCCGCGCCTTCAATGGGATTGGGCTGGCGGTAGTTGGCGAGGTTTTCGAGGCCCGCGTACACTTCCAGCCGCTTGAAGGCACGGGTAATCTGGGTATTGAGCAGGGCGTAGCGGGGGGCAGTGGAGGGCGAGTATTCCTGCCCGCTGCCGTGCTGGTGCGAGTCGGAAACGTGCGCCACCGGGCGCTGCCCAAACCACTGCACCGTGAAATCGGCCCGCCACTTATCGAAGGCGCTGGCGTAGCCCAGGTTCAGGAACGCCCGGTGCGCGGGCGTGAGGGGCTTGGGCAGCAGGATGTTGTCGTAGGTGGTCCGCACATCGAGGTATTTATAGGCGCTCTTCACCTGCAGCCCTTTCAGCGGCTCAAGCTGCAGCTCGCCCTGCAGGCTGCGGGCGTAGGACCGGCCGCCGGCCTGCAGGTTGCCAATCTCAATAATGCTCGGCGACGTGTACATATCGGCCACCACCTGGTTCTGGAATTCGGTGTGGTAATAATCGACCACCAGCGTGGCCGGCCGGTTCAATACCGTAAAATACTGGGTGGCGCTGCCGCCAAAATTCCAGGCCTTTTCGGGCCGCAGGTTGGGGCTGATGACGAACTCGCGGGCGCTGGCCAGCATGGCGGCGTTGTCGGCCACGGGGTTGGCCACGCGGAAGCCGCTGCCGGCGGCCAGGCGCAGCACGGTGTTTTTGAGCACGTCGTACTTCAGGTTGAGGCGGGGCGTCACCTGCCAGCCGTAGAGGTTGTGGTGGTCGGCGCGCAGGCCCGCTACCAGCGTCAGGTTGCGGCTGTTCTGGTAGGTGTACTCGGCAAAAGCGCCGGGCACCAGCTCGCGGCGGGTGCGGTGCTCGCGGGCGTCGATGTCGGCCGGGGTATCGGTCACGTAGGTGCGGCCGTCGCGCAGGCGCTCGTCGTAGTTGTCGTACAGAAAGCTCAGCCCGGTGCGGTACACGTGCGCCGTGTTGCCGATGGCGCTCTGAAACAGCAGCGTCGCCAGGCCGGTGCGCTGGGTGCCGTCGTAGCTGCGCGAGGTGCGGTTGGTAACGAGGTAGGGCGGCAGGCTGGGGTCGTGGTCGGTGTGCAGGCTCTGGTAGCCGTAGGAGTAGCGCGAGGTAAAATCGTGGTTGGTGCCGCTCAGCAGCAGGCCCAGGCTCTGGAACGGCCGCGAGGGCCAGGTGTAGGAGGTCTTGGCGTAGCCGGTGTAGCGGGTGGTGGCCTGCGTGGTGCCGTAGCGCTGCGTGAAAGCGGCCGGGCCGGTATCCCGAAACTCCAGCTGGCCGCCCTGCCGGGTTTCGCGCAGCGCGCCCAGCCCCACTTCGCTCACAAAACCAGTTCCCGAGATGTACTTCCACTTATTAAAGGCATTGAACTGCGTGGCCAGCGGCAAATCCAGAAAGCCGTCCTGGTTGCGGTCCACGCGGTTGCCGAGGTGGTCGGTGTGCAGCAGCAGCACGGTGCTCCATTTGGGGCTGATGCGGGCCGACGTGTTCAGGTTGACGTCGAATTTGCCGAGGTCGTTGCCGTAGATGTTGAACAGCAGCTGGTCAGTTTTTTCGGGTTCCTTCAGCTTCACGTTCACCTGCCCCGAAATGGCCTCGTAGCCGTTCACCACCGAGCCCGTGCCCTTGATAATCTCAATGTTCTCAATCCACGGCCCGGCCAGGTAGCCCAGGCGGTAGGGGGCCGCCAGCCCGCGCAGGGCCGGCTGGTTGTCCACGGTCAGCAGCGAGTAGCTGCCGTCCAGCCCGAGCAGTTGAATCTGTTTAGCGCCCGACACCGCGTCCGAAGTCGTGACTTCCACCGAGGCATTGGTTTCGAAGCTCTCGGCCAGGTTGCAGCAGGCCGATTTGGTCAGGTCGCGGCTCGAAATCAGCTGCGCGTTGGCCGGCGTGATGGCCGAGTAAGCCGGGCCGCGTGCCGTCACGGTCACCTCGCCCAGCTCTTGGCCGGCCTTCAGAGCTATCCGCAGATAAGGCGTGCCGGCAGTAGGCACAACGATGGTATCGGGCGCGTAGCCCAGCGCCTGCACCGCCAGCCGCGACGCCGCCCGCGCCGGCCGCACCAGCGTAAAGCGCCCCGTTGCATCGGTTGTCGTGGTAATGACCGGCGCACTGGCATCCGGCGCATCGAAGAGCAGGCGCAGCACCGCGCCGGGTAGGGGAGTGGCCTTGCCGGCCTCCGTCACTTCGCCCCGTACCGGCGCAATGGCCGACGACTGCGCTGCCACCCATCCCGGCCGTAAGCCGAACGCTAAGAGCAGGAAAAAGCAAAAGCGCGGGAATCTCCCGCCTGAAGGTTTCATATCGTCTGTAAGTTAGGTATTTCTGAAAATAGTGACACCGCAGTAGCGCGCCCACCAGCCCACAGCCAGTAATATGGCCCCGGACACATTCAGAAAAACCTATACCACCAGCGTGCAGACGAACGTCAGCAGCCCGCGCCCGCCCAGGGGCGGGGGCGAAGAATCGGCCGCGAACCAGCGCGCCCCACCGTCGTGCAGCGGCGCTGCTACGGCTGGTTTCGGCCAGCTCAAAACCAGGGTTTCCACCGCCAGCAGCGGGGCCGGAACCATAATTTTGCTGGCCAGCGCGTGGGTGGGCAGCGAGAGCTTGTGGACCTGCTTGCTGAAATCGCAGCAGTTGTCCTTGGCGGCCGGGGTGGCGGGGGCCTGCCCGCCGGTGCAGCCGCGCAGGTCGGCCCGGCCGGCTACCGAAACGGCCACCGTGCTGCGCCCACTCATGCGGCAGGTCAGGCGCTGCACCGTGAGGCCCACCGAAGTAGTGAGCACCAGCACGGCCAGCAGCAGGCTGACGAAGCGACGGAACCGGGAATGAGGACGCATTGCATCGGCAAAGATACGGCCCGGCATCAGTGGATGAGCGTATGAAAATCGGCCCGTCAGGGTGCATTATCCGGCCGTAGCCTGCCTGGGTGCGGGGCTTGTGCAAACGTCTGCCAATTTGGCAAAGCGAACGATTAACATCCCCCAAAGTAGCCTGATTGAAACCGGAAACCCGAAAAAAGCGGTTTTAAACGCGAATTAGAGGGTTTTGCAATTGTGGTAGGAAATGGTAAATCGTGGTTGATTTTCGGGAGGGTTCCCGTACATTTGCCAATGTCGCCGTTCTCCCACCCGGTGGCCTGTGCCCATGAACCTGCTCTCCGGCGAATACGAATGCAAGCTCGACCCCAAGGGGCGGCTGGTATTGCCGGCCAAGGTGAAGGGCAACCTGCCCGAGCAGTCCGGCAACCAGCTGGTGCTGGTGCGCGGCTTCGAGCCCTGCCTGGTGCTGTACCCGCGGGCTGCCTGGCGCGTTATTCACGAAAAGGTGATGGCCCTGGACGAGTTCAACGAGGAATACCGGCAGTTTCAGCGCAACTTTTTTCGGGGAATGACCGAAGTAGAGCTCGACAGCATCAGCCGTTTTATGCTGCCGCGCACCATGCTGCGCTACGCGGGCATTGAGAAGGAGGCCATTATTGTGGGGCTGGGCAACCGCTGCGAAATCTGGGACCCGGCCCGCTACGACGAGTTCCTCATCAAGGACCAGCAGAGCTTTAGCAAGCTGGCCCAGAAGTTTTTATCAACCGACACCCCGCCGCTCGGCGGCCTGGCCGCATGAGCACGACCGAATACGACAACGACCAGGCCTACCACCGCCCCGTGATGCTGGCCCAGTGCCTGGCCGGCCTCGACCTGCGGCCGGACGGCCGCTACGTCGACGTCACCTTTGGCGGGGGCGGCCACTCGGCCCGCATTCTGGAAAAGCTGACCACCGGCCATCTGTTCAGCTTCGACCAGGATGCCGATGCCGAAGCCGAAGCCGTGAAGCTGAAACGGCCGCAATTTACATTTGTAAAGGCTAACTTTCGGGAGCTACTATCTGAATTAGAGCAGCTTGGAGGCGTGCCGGTGGATGGGCTGCTGGCCGACCTTGGCGTAAGCTCGCACCAGTTCGACACGCCGGAGCGGGGGTTCTCGACCCGTTTCGACGGCCCGCTCGATATGCGGATGGACCCCAATGGCCCCCTTACGGCAGCCGATATTCTCAACGATTACAAGGAAGCCGACCTGCACCGCATCTTCGGCATGTACGGCGAAGTGACCAATGCCCGCACCCTGGCTCAGACCGTGGGCGCGGCCCGGCGCGGCCGGCGGCTCGAAACCATTGCCGAACTCAAGCAGGCCATTCAGCCCTGCACGCCGCGTGGCAAGGAGAACAAGTACCTGGCCCAGGTTTTTCAGGCTTTGCGCATTGAGGTGAACCAGGAAATGCAGGCTTTGCAGGAAATGCTGCTGCAAACGGCCGACGTGCTGCGCCCCGGCGGCCGGCTGGTGGTGATGAGCTACCACTCATTGGAAGACCGGCTAGTGAAGAACTTCATTGCGAAGGGCAAGTTTTTTGGGGAAGTCGAAAAAGACTTCTTTGGCAATGAGAGCAAGCCGTTTGAGGCCCTGAACCGCAAGCCCGAGGAAGCCGACGCGGCCGAAGTGGCGCTGAACAGCCGGGCCCGGAGTGCTAAATTGCGGGTTGCAATCAGAAAATAGGAGATAAAAATGGCCGCAAATACGCTCCGTCCCACCGACAGCCCGCGCCGCGCCAACGTGCCCCGCCCGGTAGCCGCGCCCGAGCCGGAGGTGCTGCCCCTGCCCCCCGTGGCCGAAGAAGTGGCCCCCGAGCCCGAACCCATTCCCGAGCCGGCTCCGAAACGCGAAAAGCGCGTGCGTCAGACGGCCGTTGAAGCGGCGCCGCGCAGCTCGTGGAGCATCTTCTCGCTGCTGGACCGGGTGACGAGCGTGGACAGCCTGTTTCGGGACGGGCTGCCGGTGCGCTACCTGCCCAAGCTGCTGTTTGTGATGCTGCTGGTGCTGCTCTACATCGGCAACACGCACTACGGCAACCGCATGAACCGCAACATTCAGCGCCTCAAGCAGGAAACCGAGGATTTGCGCGCCGACTACACCACCCTGAAATCGGACTACATGGAGGCCAGCAAGCAGAGCGAGGTGGCCCGCAAAGTAGCCGCCATCGGGCTGGTGGAAAGCTCGTCGCCGCCCTTCCGCATCACCGTGCCGGCCGGCCACCTCGATGCGGCCGAGCTGGAGCTGATGCCCGTGCTCACGGCCGACACGCTGGCCGCCCGCGCCGCCCGCGACTCCATTGCGGCCGTGCAAGCCGATGCGAAAGCCGGCCGCCGCCGTTCGGCCGATGAGGGCGACGTGGACAGTGGCCCCGAAATCATTGCACCGCCGCAAGCCCTCGATGGCGACTCTGCCCAGGCCGCCGCGCCTGAAGCGCACCGCGCGGTGGGCGCCCACGCAGCCCCGGCCAGGTCAGCCCACAAAGCAGCTCCTAGGAAGGCTGCCCCCACAACCAGTAAAGCGAAGGCAAAAAAGCCCGACAGTAAGCAAAAGGTACAAAAGGGTACAAAGGTGTCTAAAAGTAAATCGGCAGATAGGCAGAAAGTTAAAGCTCATTCCCGATGAAAGGAAGTGTTAAAAAGTCGATAGTAACGCGCGTACGGCTGGCCTTTTTGGGGGTAGCCGTATTCTCGTGTGCCATTTTCTGGAAGGCGACCAAGATTCAGTTTCAGGAAGGGGCCAAGTGGCGGGCGCTGGAGCAGGAGCGGCGCATCAGCTACCAGTCGGTGCCGGCTACGCGGGGTAATATTTACTCTGACAATGAGAGTATTATGGCTACCTCGCTGCCATTCTATCGGGTAGCCTGGGACCCTGGCGTGGTAGAAGATGGGGTTTTTAAAACCGGCGTCGACTCGCTGGCCTGGCACTTGTCGCACTTTTTTCAGGACCGGAGCGTGCAGGAATACAAGCGCCGGCTAACGAATGCCCGCACGGCCAGGCAGCGCTACATCCGTCTCAACTCCCGGCAAATCAACTTTCAGGAGAAGAAGATGATGGCGCACTGGCCCGTATTTCGGGAGCGGCGCAACCGGGGCGGGGCCATTTTTGAGAAAGTGGACAAGCGCTTCCGGCCCTTCGGCGGGCTGGCGCAGCGCACCATTGGCTTCGTGAACGAAGACCACCACGGCGCGGGCCTGGAATACACGTTTGAGCAAAGCCTGGCCGGCAAGCCGGGCGAGGCGCTGTTTGAGCGGGTGCCGGGCGGCGTGAAGCCCGTGTACGACGGTACCGAAATCAAGCCCCTGCCGGGCTACGACGTGAAAACCACGCTCGACATCAACCTGCAGGACGTGGCCGAAAATGCCCTCTACAAGTCGCTGGTGGATAACAACGCCCAGTACGGCTGCGTGATTCTGATGGAAGTGGCCACCGGCGAAATCAAGGCCGTGGCTAACCTGGGCAAGGCCTCGGACGATACTTATAAGGAAGACTACAACTACGCCTTCGCCGACCAGGGCCGCACCGAGCCGGGCTCCACGTTCAAGCTGGCGTCGATGATGGCCTTGTTTGAGGCGCGGCCCGAGGTGAGCCTCGACGACATGGTGGACACCGGCAACGGCCGCATGTACGTGGGCGGGGCCGTGAAATCGGACTCGCACGGCTACGGCCGCATCACGGTGCAGCAGGTGTTTGAGAAGTCGAGCAACATCGGCGTGGCCAAGCTGGTAGACAAATATTTCTCCGGCAACCCCACCGAGTACACCGATTACCTGAAAAAATTTGGCCTCGACAAGCCGCTGGGCTTCCAGATGGCGGGCGAAGCGGTGCCCTACGTGAAAGACCCCAAGGACCGCAGCTGGAGCCGCACCTCGCTCACCACCATGAGCATCGGCTACGAGCTGAAGCTGGCCCCGCTGCAAACGCTGGCCATGTACAACGCCGTGGCCAACGGCGGCGTGAAGGTGCAGCCCATGATTGTGCGCGAAATCAAGCAGGCCGACCAGGTGCTGCTGCACAACGAAACCAAGGTACTGAACCCAAAAATCTGCTCCGACGCCACTCTGGCCAAGCTGAAGTCGATGATGGAGGGCGTGGTCATTGCCGGCACGGCCCGCAGCATCCGGCCCAAGGACTACGGCATTGCCGGCAAAACCGGCACGGCCTGGAAGTTCAAAAACGGCCAGTACACCAAGACGTATTCGACCAGCTTCTGCGGCTATTTCCCCACCGACAAGCCCAAGTACAGCTGCATTGTGGTGGTGGACTCGCCCCGCAACGGCCGCATCTACGGGGCCGATGTGGCCGCCCCGGTGTTCCGCGAGGTGGCCGACAAGTGCATGGCCCGCGACCTGCTCAGCCAGCGCCCGCTGCTGGCCAAGGCCCGCCTCAACAAGAGCCACGTGCCGCTGGTGCGCGCCGGCATGCAGGACGAGCTGGCGCTGGTGTGCCAGAAGCTGGGCCTGGCCGGCAACACGCAGGCCACCGGCGGCGAGGAGTGGGTGCGCGCCGCCTCCGATACCGCGTTTCATGCCCGCACCGTGGCCTTGGTTGAAAACACGAGCGTGCGGCCCAACCGCGTGCCGCAGGCTCGGGGCCTGAGCCTGCGCGATGCCTTGTTTTTGCTCGAAAACCGGGGCCTGCACGTGCGGGCCATTGGCACGGGCCGGGTGCGGGAGCAGTCCATTGCGCCGGGCACGCCCGTGAAGCGTGGCGAGCTGATAACCCTCACGCTGGCCGAAACCGGCCCGCGCCTGGCCGCCCCCATTGCCCTGCCCGAGCCGGAGCACACCGACCTCGCCGAAAACAAGCTGCTAGTGCCCGTGGAGCTGGAGTCGGCCAGCAAGCCGCGCAAATCATTCGCCGACGGCGAAAAAGCCAAAGTAGGGCCCAAAGCGCCCGAACGCTCGGCCGGCGTGAAGCCAAATGCCAAACCGGCCAGCAAACCCGCTGCCACGGCAGGCAAGCCGAAGGAAACAGCGGCCAGCTCGCCGAAGACTTCACCAAAAAACACCGGCAAGGCCAACGAAACGCCTCGTCAATCAACTCCCGGCAAGCCGGCAAAAAAGCCCGCGTCGCCCAAGCCCGCGGTGCGCCGTGCCTGAACCAGTTAACGGTGATGAGTCAGGAGCCGATGCTTGCTGCCCGGCAGCATTAAACTCTCAACTCAACACTCTTAACTCCTAACTCCCCGCATGATTTCCCTTCCGCTCTTTTCCCTGCTCACCGACGTTGCCGTGCTCACCCAGCACGGCCCCACCGATGTGCCCATTACCGGCCTCACCCTCGACTCGCGGGAGGCCGGGCCGGGCGTGGCCTTTTTTGCCCTGCGCGGCACCGCCACCGATGGCCATAAGTTTATTGACGGTGCGGTTGAAAAGGGCCTGGCGGCGGTTATCTGCGAAGCGCTGCCGGCCACGCTGAACCCGGCCACGGCTTACGTGGTGGTTAATGACAGCGCCGAAGCCCTGGGCCACATGGCCGCCGCGTTTCACGGGCATCCGTCGCGGCAGCTGCAGCTGGTGGGCGTGACCGGCACCAACGGCAAAACCACCTGCGCCACGCTGCTGCACAAGCTGCTGCGCGAGCTGGGCTACCACTGCGGCCTGCTCAGCACGGTGCAGAATCAGATTGACGAGGAGGTGATTCCGAGCACCCACACCACGCCCGACGCCATCCGGCTGAATGCGCTGCTGGCCCGCATGGTGGCCGCCGGCTGTACCCACGCCTGCATGGAAGTGAGCAGCCATTCGGTGGCGCAGCACCGCATCACGGGCCTGCGCTTTGCGGGCGGGATGTTTACCAACCTCACCCACGACCACCTCGACTACCATGGCACCTTCGACAACTACCTGAAAGCTAAAAAGGGCTTTTTCGATGCGCTGCCCAAAACCGCCTTCGCCCTCACCAACGCCGACGACAAGCGCGGCCCGGTGATGCTGCAAAACACCGCCGCCCGCCGCGAAACCTACTCGCTGCGCGGAGCCGCCACCTTCCGCGCCAAGCTGGTGGCCAATGAAGTCCACGGCCTGCACCTCGAAATCGACGGCCGCGAAATCCTGTTCCGCCTCATCGGCGTGTTCAACGCCTACAACCTGCTGGCCGTGTACGGCGCGGCCGTGCTGCTGGGAGAGGACCCCACCGAAGTCCTGACCATCCTCTCGGGGCTGACCACCGCGCCCGGCCGCTTCGAGCCGGTGGTGTCGGAGGGCCAGCGCATCACCGGCATCGTCGATTACGCCCACACGCCCGACGCGCTGGAAAACGTGCTCCAGACCATCCACGAAATCCGGCAGCCCAGCCAGCGCATCATCACGGTGGTGGGCTGCGGCGGCAACCGCGACGCGGCCAAGCGCCCCATCATGGCCAACCTGGCCGCGCGGCTGTCCGACAAAGTCATCCTGACCTCCGACAACCCGCGCTTCGAAGACCCGCTGGAAATTCTGGCCCAGATGCAGGCCGGCGTCACCGCGCCCGATTCGGCCAAGGTGCAGACCGTGCCCGACCGCCGCGAAGCCATCGAAAGCGCCGTGCGCCTGGCTGGCCCCAACGATATTGTGCTGGTGGCTGGCAAAGGCCACGAAAATTATCAGGAAATTCGCGGCGTGAAGTCGCATTTCGATGATAAGGAGGTGCTGACCGACATTTTTTCAGAACTAAACAAATAGTCCGTTATGCTGCGTGTGGTTCGTCCGCCATCCTTCGCTGCGCTCAGGATGACGGACGGATTTCAGCTAACCAACCCGATTCTCTGACCTCCTCGAATGCTCTATTACCTCTTCCGTTACCTGCACGACCATTTTCACCTGCCCGGCACCGGGGTGTTTCAGTACACCACGTTCCGGGCCGGGCTGGCGGTGGTTATTTCCCTGCTCATCGCCCAGACGTTTGGCCACCGCCTCATTCGGGTGCTGCAACGCAAGCAGGTGGGCGAAAGCATTCGCGACCTGGGCCTGCAAGGGCAAAATGAGAAGAAGGGCACGCCCACGATGGGCGGCCTCATCATCATTCTGGCCATTCTGGTGCCGGTGCTGCTGTTGGCCCGGCTGCGCAATATCTACATCATCCTCATGCTGCTGAGCACGGTATGGCTGGGCTTGATTGGCTTCCTCGACGACTACATCAAGGTCTTTCGCAAGAACAAGGAAGGGCTGAGCGGCCGGTTCAAAGTATTGGGCCAGGTGGGCCTGGGCATCACGGTAGGCTGGGTGCTGTTTTACAGCAACGAAGTGACGGTGCGCGAGTACCTGCTGCCCAATGGGCAGTTTTCGGCCATCGAGGCCAGCAAGGTTTTCAAAGACGTGCACCTGATGATTACCACCGTGCCGTTCATGAAGAACAACGAGCTGAACTACGGCGACTTATTCGCCACGGCGGGCACGTTCTTCAACGGCCTGTACGGCTTCCTCTACATCCCCATCGTCATCTTCCTGATTACGGCCGTGAGCAACGGCGCCAACATCACCGACGGCCTCGACGGGCTGGCGGCCGGCACTTCGGCCATCATCGGGGTCACGCTGGCCATCTTCGCCTTCGTGAGCGGCAACGCGCTGCTGGCCGATTACCTGGACGTCATGTTCATTCCGGACTCCGGCGAGCTGGTTATTTTCTGTACGGCCTTCGTGGGGGCATGCATCGGGTTTTTGTGGTATAACTCCTACCCGGCGCAGGTTTTTATGGGCGACACGGGCTCGCTGGCGCTGGGCGGCATCATTGCCACGCTGGCGCTCATCGTGCGCAAGGAGCTGCTGATTCCGGTGCTGTGCGGCATTTTCCTGATTGAAAACCTGTCGGTTATCGTGCAGGTGAGCTACTTCAAATACACCCGCAAGAAGTACGGCGAAGGCCGCCGCCTGCTGCGCATGTCGCCGCTGCACCACCACTACCAGAAGCTGGGCTACCACGAGTCCAAAATCGTGTCGCGCTTCTGGATTGTCGGCATCATGCTGGCCGTCATCACCCTGGTTACGCTCAAATTGCGCTAATGATGAGAATTGAGACAATGAGCGCTGAGAAGTGAGCCGGGAGCTGCACTGAAGGCTGTTGTATCAACTTATTATCCCACTTCTCATATCTCACCATCCCATGTCTAACATTGTCATCCTCGGAGCGGCCGAAAGCGGCGTAGGCGCCGCCCTGCTGGCCCAGGCCAAAGGCCACACGGTGTTCGTGTCGGACCGTGGCGCTATTCAGCCCGACTACAAGGCGCAGCTCACCCGGGCCGGTATCGAATTTGAAGAAAATCAGCACACGCTGGAGCGCGTACTGCAAGCCGATGAGGTAGTGAAAAGCCCCGGCATTCCGGAGAAAGCGCCGGTTATTCAGGCGCTGCGGGAGCAGAAAATTCCGGTTATTTCGGAGATTGAGTTTGCCGGCCGCTACACCCGGGCCAGGTGCATCTGCATCACGGGCACCAACGGCAAAACGACCACCACGCTGCTCACCTACCACTTGCTGAAGGAAGCCGGCCTGAGCGTGGGCCTGGCCGGCAACGTGGGCTACTCGCTGGCCGAGCAGGTGATTGAGGACAAGTTCGATTACTACGTGGTGGAAATGAGCAGCTTTCAGCTCGACGACACCCACGATTTCCAGCCGTGGATTGCCATGCTGCTCAACATCACGCCCGACCACCTTGACCGGTACGGCTACTCGCTGGAGCAGTACGCCATGGCCAAGCTGCGCATTGTGCGCAACCAGGACAGCAGCGGCACCTTCATCTACAACGCCGACGACGAGAACATTCAGCGCTACTTCAAGTCGGCGCTGCGGCCGGTGCACCAGATGCCCTTCAGCCTGCACCATCGGCCTGATACCCACCTGGCGGCCTACTACGAAACCGAAGACCTGATATGCCTGGACCTGCTGCCCGGCTACTACAGCCCGACGGAAGAAATCAGCACGGCCAACTCGCCGCTTATCGGCCAGCACAACCGCCAGAACATGATGGCGGCCATTATTGCCGCCCGCGTGGCCGGCCTCAGCCGGGTTCAGATTGAAACCGCGCTGGCCACCTTCGAGAATGCCGACCACCGCCTGCAGCTGGTGGGCGAGATTGACGGCGTGCGCTACATCAACGACAGCAAGGCCACCAACGTGGAAGCCGCCTGGTACGCCCTCGATGGCATTCACCAGCCCATTGTCTGGATTGCGGGCGGCACCGACAAAGGCAACGACTACAGCAGCCTGCTCAACCTGGCCCAGCACCGCGTGAAGGCCCTCATCTGCCTGGGCGTGGACAACGCCAAGCTCCACGCCGCCTTCGACAGCGTGGTGCCGCAGGTGGAAGAAACCCAAAGCATGGCCGATGCCGTGGCCCGCGCCGCCGCCCACGCCGCTCCCGGCGACGTGGTGTTGCTCTCGCCCTGCTGCGCCAGCTTCGACCTGTTCAAAAACTACGAGGACCGGGGCCGGCAGTTTATTCAATGCGTGAGCGAGCGAATGGGGAAATGAGCGCCTGCTTCGGCAAGCGTCTCATCCTCAAAGCTATTCACCCAATCAATCCTTCACCCATTCACCCATTGTCATGAAAGACTGGCTGCAACGCAACCTCAAGGGCGACCCCATTCTCTGGGCCATCGTGCTGCTGTTTTCCTTCATCAGCATTGCCGTGGTGTACTCGGCCACCGGCACGCTGGCATATAAGAAGATGAACGGCAACACCGAAGCCTTCCTCTTCAAGCACTCCAGCCTGATTTTTGTGGGGTTGGGCTGCATGTGGCTTGCGCACCGCATCGACTACCGCCACTACTCGCGGCTGTCGCTCTACGCGCTGCTGGTGTCGGTGCCGTTGCTGTTGTTCACGTTCTTCATGGGCGGCGAAACCAACGGTGCCTCGCGCTGGATGACCATTCCGGTTATCAACCAAACCTTTCAGCCGTCGGATTTGGCCAAGCTGGCCCTGATTTCGCACCTGGCCAGCATGCTCAGCCGCCGGCAGCAGCACCTCGACGATTTTAAGTCGACGCTGCTTCCGGTGATGCTGTGGGTGGGCACCATCTGCAGCCTCATCATTCTGAGTAACGCTTCCACGGCGCTGCTGCTGTTTGCCACCTGCATGCTGCTGATGTTCATCGGCCGGGTGCCGCTCAAGCACATGGCCGTGATGGTGGGCATTTTCGTGGTGCTGGGCGGGGCCGGCCTGGCGGCGGGCCAGCGCCTGGGCACCGTGATGTCGCGCGTCACCAACTTCACCGACAAGACCAAGAAAACACCCTTTCAGCTCGAGCACAGCTACATTGCCATTGCCACGGGCGGCATTGCGGGCAAAGGCCCCGGCAAGAGCACTGAGCGCAACATTCTGCCGCACCCGTACTCCGACTTCATCTACGCCGTCATCATCGAAGAATACGGCCTGCTGGGCGGCGCGGTGGTGCTGTTTCTTTACCTGGCCTTCCTCTACCGGGGGCTGAAAACGGTGATGAACAGCTACGGGGCATTCGGCGGGCTGCTGTCGGCGGGGCTGAGCTTTAGCCTCGTGCTGCAGGCGCTGGTGAACATGGGCGTGGCCGTGGGCCTGGGCCCCATCACCGGCCTGCCGCTGCCGCTGCTGAGCATGGGCGGCACCTCGCTCATTTTCACGGGCATCAGCATCGGCATCATCCTGGCCGTGAGCCGGGGCGAGCGCGAGCTTCGGCCCATGACCGGCGAGCCCGACGACACGGCCCGCATCCCCAGCCAGCGGGCGGCGTATGCGTAAATGCCTTAAATTGAAAGGCCATGCTAACAGACCTTCATGCTTCGGCTGCGCTCAGCATGAAGGTCTGAATATGACGTTCTTCTTTCCATGACTAATTCCCCACTTCGTTTCATCATCTCCGGCGGCGGCACGGGCGGGCACATTTTCCCGGCCGTGGCCATTGCCAATGAGCTGCGCCGCCGCCTGCCCGAGGCCGAAATCCTCTTCGTGGGGGCCAACGGCCGCATGGAGATGACGCGCGTGCCCGAAGCCGGCTATAAAATTGTAGGCCTGGATATTACCGGCCTGCAGCGCCGCCTCACGCCGCAGAACCTCCTGTTCCCGGTGCGCGTGTTCCGCTCGGTGCGCAAGGCCGGCAAGCTGATTGAGGAGTTTCGGCCCGATGCCGTGGTGGGCGTGGGGGGCTATGCCTCGGCTCCGGTGCTGCTGGCGGCTACGTCGCGGGCCATTCCCTCGCTCATCCAGGAGCAGAATTCCTACGCCGGGCTGGTGAACAAGCTGCTGGCCAAGCGGGTGAACAAAATCTGCGTGGCCTACGACGGCATGGAGAAGTTCTTTCCGGCCGAGAAGCTGGTGCTCACCGGCAACCCCGTTCGCACCGAAATTGCCAGCGGCGACCGCGCCGAAGCCCTGAAGTTCTTCGGCCTCGACCCCAACAAGCAAACGCTGCTGGTGGTAGGCGGCAGCCTCGGCGCCCGCACCCTCAACCAGGCCACGGCCGCCGCGCTGCCGCGCCTGCGCGAGGCCGGCATTCAGCTGCTCTGGCAAACCGGCAAGCTCTATTTCCCCGAAGCCCGGCAGCAGGCCGAAGCCCACCAGGAAGCCAACCTGCACGCCCTCGAGTTCATCAAGCGCATGGACCTGGCCTACGCGGCGGCCGATGTTGTCATCAGCCGCGCCGGGGCCTTGTCCGTGTCGGAGCTCTGCCTCACGGGCAAGGCCAGCATCCTGGTGCCCTCGCCCAACGTGGCCGAGGACCACCAGACCAAAAACGCCCTGGCGCTGGTCAGCAAAGGGGCCGCCGTGCTCATCACCGATGAGCACGCGCCCGCCCGCCTCTACGACGAAGCCCTGCGCCTCCTCGCCGACCCCGGGCGCCAGGAGCAGCTCAGCGCCCGCGTGCGCGAGCTGGCCCGGCCCGCTGCCACCGTCACCATCGTGGATGAGCTGCTGAAGCTGTTGAAAAAGGCATGACGCAATTACAAAACGAACGTCACGCAGTGCGTTGCATGACGGCTTAGGAATCGATTAAAAGCAACCAATTGAAGCAGTTTCCCTACGTTTTCTTTCTCGGCATCGGCGGCATTGGCATGTCGGCCCTGGCGCGCTGGTTCCGGGCCAACGGCCACCAGGTGAGCGGCTACGACAAAACCGAAACGCCGCTAACCCAGGCCCTGGCCGCCGAGGGCATTGCCGTGCACTACGCCGATGCTGTCGAAAACATCCCGGCCGAAGTCCGCGAAAACCGGGCACAAACGCTGGTAGTCCTCACGCCCGCCATCCCGGCCGATAGCGCTGAGTGGGCCTGGCTGCGCGAGCAGGGGTACGATATCCGCAAGCGCAGCCAGGTGCTGGGCGTGCTCACGCAGGGCCGCTACACCATTGCGGTGGCCGGCACCCACGGCAAAACCACTACCAGCAGCATGGTGGCCCACCTGCTGCACCACGCCGGCCTCGACGCCGGCGCTTTCCTGGGCGGTATTTCGGTGAATCTGGGCAGCAACCTGCTGCTTCCTGCTACCCCCGAAGCCCCCATTGTGGTGGAGGCCGACGAGTACGACCGCAGCTTCCTGACCTTGTTTCCCGACGTGGCCATCGTCACGAGCACCGATGCCGACCACCTCGACATCTACGGCGACCAAACGGCGCTGATTGAGTCTTTCCGCCAGTTTGTGGCCCAGCTGAAGCCCGGCGGCACCCTGCTCATCAACCACACCGCGCACCCGAGCGTAGCTGCGGCCGTACCGGCCGGCACCCGCGTCATCCGCTACGGCCTCACGGCCGAACAAGGACCGGAGCTGTTTGCGACGAATATCACGGCGCAGGGGCATCAGTTTCATTTCGATTTACAGGGGCCGGCCGGGCGCGTAAACGACCTGGAACTGGCCGTGCCGGGCTTCCACAACGTGGAAAACATGCTGGCGGCGGCGGCAGTCGCCCAAATCCAGGGCGTAAGCGAAGCCAGGCTACGAGCCGCCGTCGCCGCATACCGAGGCGTAAAGCGCCGGTTTGAATTCGTGGTGACCACGCCCCACAACGTTTACCTGGACGATTACGCCCACCATCCACGCGAAATCGAAGCCTTCCTGCGTTCAGTGCGGGCGCTGTACCCCACCAGGCGGCTGCGCGTCATCTTTCAGCCTCATCTGTTCACCCGTACCCGCGACTTTGCCGAAGGCTTTTCCAAAAGCTTAAGTATTGCAGATGAGGTGTTTTTGTTGGATATTTACCCAGCCCGCGAGAAGCCGCTACCCGGCATCACCTCCGAAATGCTCTTGCCTGACATCACCGCGCCCACCAAAGCCATCGTCACCAAAGCGCAGGTGCTGGCCGCTGCCCAAGCCGACGATTCCTTCGACGTGCTGGCCACGGTAGGAGCGGGGGACATCGACACCCTGATACCGCAGCTGAAGCTGCTGCTGAGTGAGCGTTGGAAATAGCGCATGATGTTGATTAATGGACTGACTTTCAGTTTGAAAATAACAATTCTCTTTGGAACGCACTGTTAGAAATTTACTCGTTGCGGCCGCCTGCCTGCTGGTACTCATCGGGCTGGGCGTGTTTGCGGCCGTGCGCCAGGCCACGCGGCCGGTCGATTCGGTCAAAGTCACCATTGCCAACGAGTTTGATAATTATTTCATCAGCGAGCGCGGCGTTACGGCCCTGCTCACCAAGGGCGGCAAAGAGCCCGTGCTGGGCTCCCGTCCCGAAGGCCCGCGCCTGCGCGAGCTGGAGGCCCGCCTGAAGGCCCATCCCTTCGTGCGCGACGCCCAGGTGTACCGCGACCTGGCCGGCAACCTGCACGCCGACGTGCGCCAGAACCGGCCCATTGCCCGCCTCACGCACTCCGATACCCGCCTTGATACCTACCTCGATGCCGAGGGCCATTCCTTACCGCTTTCACCCCTGTTCACGGCCCGGGTAGCTACCATTGCGAGGCCCGGAGGCGCCAGTGTGCCAACTGGATTTTTCCAGGATAGTGTGGGGCGACGGTATCTTGAGTTTCTGCGCTACGTAGACGAGCATGAATTCTGGAAAGCGCAGGTTTCGGAGGTGTTTATTGAGCCGGGCGGCAAGCTGTCGTTTACGCAGCAGGTAGGCGACCAACGTATTGAATTCGGGCCACCCGAAAATATTTCCGAAAAATTCGCAAAGCTTATGGTATTTTACCGTCAAATTCCGTCAGTTTTGGGGTGGGACACCTACCACCGCGTAAACGTCGAATACCAGAATCAGATTATTTGCGAATAGTAATTCGCTGAAACATAGGCTGTAAAGCCGAGAAAACTCACTTCCCAACCCACGCATCTTCACTGCTCGCCAGCACCGCTTCACATGCAACAAGACAAAATCGTCGTCGGGCTCGACATTGGCACCACAAAAATCTGCGCCCTGGTGGGCCGCAAAAACGAATTCGGTAAACTCGAAATCCTGGGCATGGGCAAAGCCGTGTCGGAGGGGGTTTCGCGGGGCATTGTGCTCAATATTGACAAGACGGTAGACGCCATTAAACGGGCCATTCGGCAGGCCGAAGAACAATCGGGAATTAGCATTGGAGTGGTAAACGTCGGCATTGCCGGCCAACACATCAAGAGCCTCCAGCACAACGGTAGCATCACCCGCAACTCGCACGATACCATCGGCCCCGACGACGTGGCCCGCCTCACGCAGGACATGTACCGGCTGGTGACCCAGCCCGGCTCGCAAATCATTCACGTGATGCCGCAGGACTACAAAGTGGACTACGAGGAAGGCATCTCCGACCCCGTGGGCTACGAAGGCGTGCGCCTGGAAGGCAACTTCCACATCATCACGGCTCAGAGCACGGCCATCAACAACATCAACAAGTGCGTGACCAAGGCCGGTCTCGAAATCGCCGACCTGATTCTCGAACCGCTGGCCAGCTCCATGTCCATCCTCTCGGAGGAGGAAAAGGAAGCCGGCGTGGCCCTGATTGACATCGGGGGCGGCACCACCGACCTCGCCATCTTCAAAGACGGCATCATCCGCCACGCGGCGGTGCTGCCCTTTGGCGGCAACATCATCACGCAGGACATCAAAGCCGGCTGCAACGTGGCCCCCGGCCAGGCCGAGCAGCTGAAAGTGAAATTCGGCAAAGCCATTGCCCAGGAGGCTTCCGATTACGAAATCGTGAGCATCCCCGGTCTGCCCAACCGGGCCCCGAAAGAAGTGTCGCTAAAAAACCTGGCGTACATCATCGAGGCCCGCATGTCGGAAATCATGGAGCTGGTGTATGCCGAAATCTACCGCATGGGCCTGCACGACAAGCTGTCGGCCGGCATCGTGCTCACGGGTGGCGGCTCGCAGCTCCAGAACCTGGAGCAGCTCACCGAGTACATCACCGGGCTCGATACCCGCATCGGCTATCCCAACCAGCACCTCGGCAAGAGCCGCATTGAGGCCGTAAAATCGCCGATGTACGCTACCACGGTAGGTCTGGTGCTGACCGGCTACCACTCGCTCGACGAGCGCCAGGTGTCGCGCCCCAGCTACGAAGAAGAGCAGCCCGTGGTGCCCACGTACTACGCGCCTGCGGTTGCTCCGCAACCCGCTCCCGCTCCGGCTGCTGAAACCCGGGCCGTGACGCCGCCCGCTCCGGCCCCGGCTCCGGCTCCCCAGCCGGCCAAGCCCAAGGAGCCCGGCGCTGCCAGCCGCTTCTTCAAGGACATCATCACCCGCACCAAAGGGCTGCTGATTGACGACTACGACGATAAACAGTACTAGATACTAATTATGAATTATGAAGTATGAGTTATGAATTGGCTACGAAGTAGAATAACCTGTTCGCATCTCATAATTCATAATTCATAATTCATAATTAAAAAAGATGAATTACAAATTCGACATTCCCGCCCAGAACAAGTCCATCATCAAGGTGATTGGGGTTGGCGGCGGTGGCTCCAATGCCGTGAAGCACATGCACAAGCAGGGCATCAAGGACGTGGAGTTTATCATCTGCAATACCGACCACCAGGCGCTGCAAAGCTCCTCGGTGCCCAATAAGCTGCAAATTGGTGTCGACCTGACCGAAGGCCTCGGCGCGGGGGCCAAGCCCGAGCGCGGCCGGCAGGCCGCCATCGAGAGCAAGGAGCAAATCCGCGACCTGCTCAACCACGGCACCAAAATGCTGTTCATCACCGCCGGAATGGGCGGCGGTACGGGCACTGGCGCGGCCCCGGTTATCGCGCAGGTCGCGCAGGAGCTGGGCATTCTGACGGTGGGCATCGTGACGGCTCCGTTTATGTTCGAGGGCAAGAAAAAGCGTCAGCAGGCCGAAGAGGGTATTAAGGCGCTAAGCGAGCACTGCGACACGGTGCTGGTAATTCTCAACGACAAGCTGCCCCAGATTTTTGGCAACCTGACGATGGGCGCCGCCTTCGCCAAGGCCGATACCGTGCTGACCACGGCCGCCAAGTCCATTGCCGAAATCATCACGGTGACGGCCGATGTGAACGTGGACTTTGAAGACGTGAAAACGGTGATGAAGGACAGCGGGGCTGCCGTGATGGGCAGCAGCGTGACCGAAGGCGAAAACCGCGCCCGCCGCGCCGCCGAGGAAGCCCTGAACTCGCCACTGCTCAACAACACCGATATTCATGGCGCGCAGCGCATTCTGCTCTCCATCATGTCGGGCGTGGAGCACGAGCTGGAAATGGACGAGCTGACCGAAATTACGGACTACATCCAGGAAAAAGCGGGGCAGGATGCGGAAATGATTTTTGGCCACGGCGTGGATGACACGCTGGGCCAGAGCATCCGGGTAACGGTGATTGCCACGGGCTTTGCCCGCGAGGCGCATTCCATTACTACGCCAGCCGCCGGCGCTTCGGCTGAGCCCGTTGTGGCTCCGGCTCCGGTGGCCGCCGCGCCGCAGCCAGACGCAGCTCCGGCTGCGGCTGCGGCTACGGCCCCGTTCGTGCCCAGCTTTGGCAGCCCCGAGCCCTCGCGTGTGACGTTCGATTTGCACGGCCCTTCGGCGCACACCGCGCCCCCGCTGGCCGGCATTCCCGCCACGGCGCCCGGCGAACCCGTGCTGACCTCTAATACGCCCGCTCCGGCACCGGCGCCCGAAGCGCACCGCCCGCGCCCGGCCATGGATGCCCAGGCACTGGAGCGCCGCCGCCGCCTGCAGGAGCTGAGCAACGGACTGCCGCCCGAAGCCGTGGCCCAATACGACACACCCGCCTACCTGCGCCGCCAGGTGAAGCTGGAAAACGTAGAGCCCAGCTCGGCGCAGAATATCTCCCGGTTTAATTTGTCAGACGACAATGAACTGTTGGGCGATAACCGGTTTCTACACGACAATGTAGATTAGGTTGCTGCTGCATTGAAACAGAGAAGCCCCGCTACTAAACTTCAGTAGCGGGGCTTCTCTGTTTCAACGGCTAACGGTTTGGGCATTGCCGAAGGCGGGGATTTTTAGCACAAAAGTTCAATCGAAGAACGAATATTGAACCTTGCACAAATGCCCAATCGAAGCCGTTCCGCCCCGCTTTTGGCAATACCTTGTCGGTGGCAGTTATTGTTTGAGTGTCGTAATAATTTCAAAAGCTGTATTAAAGACTTCATTTTTAAGCTGTTTTTGTCTATCCGCTATTAAAGATTGATAATGATTTTCAAACATTTTTCCGTTAACCTTTTCAACCGGCAATTCTATTTCGTTGAGAAGAATGCCGTCATAATAGATTTTATATCGGTTGGCTTGAAGCTCGGCAGGGTCTTTTGGTTTACTTAATAAGTGTGAGGTATATGTGAAGCCATTTTTAATATCATTTTTGGCTCGTTCATATAAACCGTTGATATGGTTTTCAGCTTCAGCGATTAATTGAGGGATAGTTTCTTTATACTTTGGGTTGGACTTGGCTCTTTCATTGAAAATGGCAATTTGTATAAGTTTTTGTATGCTAAAAATACCTAAAGCAGATAGCCCTAAACTAATAGCTAAGGCATTAATCTCATTGGATACATTTTCCGCATATTCTAACTTGTGTTCTTCTTTGACAATTAAGTACTGTCGATAAGTTTGCTCTAATGCAGTAGTCTTTACTTTTAGTTCAAGCATGTTGTCGTTGTAAAATGCCTCGTCAATAATTTCTTTCATTTTTACTGACAAACGATTGACGATTTGGTCGGCAAATTGCTGGAAAAGTTTATTAAGGTCTTGACCTCTTTGTGTCAGTCCGTCAAGAAGAACATTTACAGCAAAAGATATTCCTTCTCCTATAAAATTTATTACATCGGCAATACCATCACCTACCCATGTTAACGCTTTTCCTGCTATGTTTAATAAGGCGATATTAAGCTTGTAAAGATATAGAGCATATTGTTGAGTATCTTTGAAGGCAGCTTGCAAAAACCTGTTAGCTAATTCGATTTTCCTTATCGGGTCGATACTTAAAATCTCGTTTATTAAATCAAGTTTATAAATTTCATTCAATAAATTGGTTGGGATTAAAAGTGGAATTGGAAACTGTCCCTCATATCTTGGCAATTCCAATTCAATAATATGAATTAGTGATTCCGCAATTTCTGATTGTTTTCTACGTGTCCAATAATATCTAAGGTTTTTCTTGTATTCTGTATGCACCTGAACAAACAAGTCTAGTCTTCCACATACAATTGCTTCAAGCAGTAGTTGAGTGTATTCATCTTCGAAGCTTTTAGGTGTAACTTCAATAGCGACTTGCAACGCAAATTGACCAAGCAAATCTAAATGAGCATTGTCAATGCCACTACAAACACGCAGAAACATTATGTCATGCGGTGCTAGTGGGTCTCCAATAGCAGGACTTTTAGTTGTTCCTTCATAGTCAGCCTCTGTGTTTTGACATGTTGGAATGCCTGCGATTGTCCTTTCGTAATGTTTGTCTAAAAGTCGGCTAACAATATTATTTTGATTTGAACGCCAACATCCTGAAACATATGCCAATAGTTGGTCTCGACTACAATTCTTCCAATTATTCCAGGGGACATGAGAGGGGTGTCTAACCATGATGCCATTCCTTTCAAAATTGTGTAACAATGCTTGGTCTTCTCTACTATTACAGAAGGCAATAATCCCTGTCTTATGGGCAGAATCGCCAGTATCAATTGTTATATTGTCTTCTTGAATTTGACCAATAATACCGAGTTCGTCTCGTTGATTGTTTAAAGCTATGAAATTGGGTGAATAGTTGCCAAGTCTGTTTGAGTCAGGCGGAACTATAAACATTCCGTTTTCAAAGAAGCCTATAAAGTTTTCAAGTGCTTGGGATAAATTGATGTCCATGGCTTGTTCTTTTGTCAGTTAAAGTGAATAATATTGAAAGTTCTTATGACGAGGATGGTCTGTATAATTGCCGCCAACATTTGGGTTGCCGCAACTGGTGAATTACTAATTGCGGCAAGCATGCTACCGTTGGTTGGGTTTACGCAGTACAAGGTATAAAAAAGTAGGTTCGGTTAGCAGAGGGCAGGTTCTACTTACTGTATGCTAATCGGTTTTTCCATTGGTTCAGCGGAGCCTCCAGCCAGCGCCAGGAGGAGGCGGCCAGCAACAACAATACGGGCGTGAGCACCAGCACCGTGAGCCAGGGGCTGAGCCAGAGCTGGCGGGTTTCGGCAGCGGGAAACAGATGGAATATGGCCCGCTGATAGAACACCACGAGCAGCAGATGGTAGAGGTAGCAGCCGTAGCTGCGCACCCCCACCCATTGCAGCACTGGTGAAATCAGCACGCGGGCACTGCCGACCAAGCGGCCCTGGGGCTGCTGAATGGCCCAATTCAATGTGAAGGCGGAGGCCAAGCTGCCGGCGCTGGTGGAAACCAGCAGCCAGACCGCGTGCGCGCCGCTCAGGTGCAGGGCGGCCCACAGCGCCGACCAGCCGGCCCAGGCCAGCAGCACCCAACGGCCGCGCGCCAAACGCTGCACCCAGGGCTGATGCTCGATGAGGCTGAGGATGGCCCCGAGGGCAAACATATCGAGGCAGGAGGGCAGGAGTACGAACACGAAATCGGGCTCGACGCAGACGGTCCAGACGGTGCGGAACACAAGGCTGCCCACTGCTACGGCCAGCAGCCAGCCGGTGCGGCGGCCCACTACGGCCAGCAACAGGGGCCAGAGCAGGTAAAACTGCTCATCGACTGCCATGGTCCAGTAGTGGCCCACGCCCTCGCCCCAGTGGTGGAGGCGGTAGAAAAGCAGGTTGGAAACCGGGAGCAGGAACCAGGCGGGGTATTCGCGCAGCGTCGCCAGGGGCAGCAGCGCCCCCAGAAATAAAGCCAGGTAATAGGGCGGCAGAATGCGCAGCATGCGCCGCTTATAGAAGGTGCCAAGTCGCTGCCGCCACGCGCCGGGTGCGCCGGGATATACCTTTTTCTTCCAGATGATGCCGGAAATGAGGTAGCCGCTGAGGACGAAAAACGGGATGCGGCCCATCTCGCCAATGGGAAACGGCGGGCGGACCCAATGCGCCAGAATAACCAGCCAGACGCAAATAGCCCGGATGCCGTTGAGGCCGGGGCGGTAGGCGAGGGGCGGGGCAGAGGGTGAGGCGGTGCTGGAAGGAGTCAAAACAGAACGTCATGCTGAGCGCAGCCGAAGCATCTCTACCGCGCAAGTAATCCATTTACCTATTGCGGTAGAGATGCTTCGGCTCCGCTCAGCATGACGTTCCTTTGCTATCAGATAGGCAGGGGCTTAGCCCAGGGTGTGGTACACGGCCTGCACGTCCTCGTCGTCTTCGAACTTCTCGATGATGGTCATGATTTCCTCGGCCTGCTCGTCGGTGAGGGTGACGGTGGTGTTGGGCACGCGCTGGAGGTTGACGCTCACCACGTGGCGGCCCTGGGCTTCGAGGGCTTTCTGCATCTGGCCGAAGTCGGTGAAGGCGGTTTCGACTACAATGAACTTGTGCTCGGCGCCGTGCTCGTCTTCCTCGCTGGTTTCGTACACGTCTTCGGCCCCGAAGTCGATGAGCTCCAGCTCCAGCTCGTCGCGGTCGAGGCCTTCTGCGGCCAGCTTGAAGACGCCCTTGCGGGTGAAGGTGTAATCAGACGAGCCGGCGGTGCCCAGCGTGCCCTCGTTGCGGTTGAAGATGAGGCGCACGTTGCTCACGGTGCGGGTGGGGTTGTCGGTGGCGGTTTCGATGACGACGGCCACGCCGTGGGGCAGGTAGCCTTCGTACACCACTTCGGCGTAGTCTTTTTCTTCCTTGCTGCTGGCGCGCTTCACGGCGGCTTCCACCCGGTCTTTGGGCATGTTCACGCCTTTGGCGTTTTGCATGGCGGCGCGCAGGCGGGCGTTGGTGTCGGGGTTGGGGCCGTTTTCCTTCACGGCCATCACGATTTCCTTGCCGATGCGGGTGAAGTCTTTCGACATTTTATCCCACCGCTTCATTTTGCGGCCTTTGCGAAATTCGAATGCGCGTCCCATAGGGAGTCAGTTTACAGTTAACAGTGAGCAGTGAACCCCTTCGGAAAGACCGGCTGAAAGCAGAATTTCCGAAACGGGCCGCAAGTTAGCCAGAAGGGACGGAGGGGGCAACGGCTAAGCAATGCGCCGGCCTAGCGGCGGCGCTTTTTGCCGGTTTTCGGAACTGAGTGGCTGGCCGGTTTGGATGGCCCGGTGGCCACCAGCTCGTACACGCCCCGGTTGCCGGCCGGGTAGCCCAGAATGGTGATGGTGAGGTGCCGGGTGGCGGGGTTGAAGCGGAAGGTGCCGCGCTGCACATCGGGGCCTTTCTGGTCGCGAAAAGCGAAGCGGATGCTGTCGCCGGTCAGGGTGAACGTGCCGTCCTGCCGAAACAGCATCGGGCCGCTGTGGCCCGCAATGCTGAGGCGCTTGGCGTAGGTGCCGGCTGCGTTCAGGGTGAGGGTGCCGCCCACGCCCTGCACCACGGTGGGTGGGTCGGCGCTGGTGGTGTCGTGCACGGTGTAGGCCGTGTAGGTATAGGTGCCAAAGAAGCTGGGCAGCGGACGAGGGGCCTGGGCCTTCGCGGGCAGCAGGCCCGTCAGTAGCAGGCTGCCCAAAGCCAGCAGGCGCAGCGAACAGGAAGAAGCAGTCACAGCAGATGGAAATGAAAACACTTGGCAAGCCGGCCCCGAAGGTAGGCCCGGCGGCAGATACACGATGAAAGATGGCCAAAATCCGGGCTTTGGCAAAGACAATGCCCAGCTACGCTTTTGAAAGCAGAAAAATATCTATAACTATACCTCATGAAAACGTTGCCCTTCAGCAGTCTTCCGTGCAGGGGGTGGAACCGCCAGCCGGGGCCCCGGCTGCCGCGCCAAACTGCCGGGCCCGGCGCTCCCGTGCACGGAGGTAAGCGGGCTGAAATGCCTCCCTGACGAGTAGCCGCCCAGGAAGTGGGGGAGCCTGACTGCTTGCACGAATTTTCACCATTTTTTACCTGAACGCCATGCGTCATCTAATTTCTCGTATTATCGCCAGCAGCGCTGTCGTGCTGGTTCTATTGGCGGGTGCTGCCGCTGCCCAACCTGCGTATAGCGGCCCGCCCGGCGCGGTGCACATGCAAAAAGCCCAAAAACTACAGGCCGCCGGCGACAAAGCCGGCGCGGCAGCGGCTTACCAGCAGGCCTACGAAGCGTACACCAGCGTCGACGATTCCGACGGCATGGTGGCGGCATTGGCGGGCAAAAAGGCTTTGGGTGAAAAAGCGCCGGCTGCAAAAGCCAGCGCCGCGCCCGGTGCGGCTGCGGCGCCCCGCCCGATGCCAGCGGGGGCTGCCGTCGCGCCCATTGCCGGCAAAGTGGTGGGCGGCAAACCCGTGGGGCTGTTTTTTATGACGCGCTACATTATTGCGTTTCACTCCCTCGAAAAAGCCACCTATTACTTCACCCCAGGCGGCTCGGTGTTCGTCAACCCCGTTGATTTCAACCCGGCTAGCCTGGCTGCGCTGTCTCCCCACAACCGCGGCAGCTACAGCGTGGCCGGGGGGAGCCTGAACGTGAAGTGGGCCGACGGGCAAACCTCCAAATCGACGCTCGAAGACCCTTCCGGTAACGCCTTCAACTGGGACATGGGCATTTTTGTGGGCATGGGGCCATTCGCCAACGCCCGGCAATTGGTGGGGGCCTTCGAGGGCGGCAATTCGGTGAGCAGCAGCAGCGGCTCTGCGGCTGCGGTGAGCAGCCTTACTTTCCGGGCCGACGGCACTTATAGTGGCGGCAGCGCCTCGTCGTTCAGCACCAACACCAGCGACAGCAACTCGCGCATTGGCAGCTCGGGCGAAACGGCCGGCCGCTGGGCGCTTTCGGGCTGGACGCTTACGCTGACGGACGCAGCGGGCCGCACTTCACGCGGCGTGGCCTACCCCATCGAAAAAGACGATAAAACCGGGCAGGTCCGGCGGTTTTATTTCAACAGCGTAGCCTATAAACGGCTATAGTATTGGCTTTCTGTTGTTTTACAGAAGCATAAAAAGGGCTGCGAATGCGATGCATTCGCAGCCCTTTTCGCATAGGCGCGGTAGCACGCTACCCGTTGGCCTAGCTGCCCACGCCGCCCCGGTACAGCGGTGGCGGAGGCGTGGGCGACTTGTAGCCCTTCGACTTTTTGGCCGCGGCTTTTACGGCTTTCCGGTAGGCTTTCGATTCTTTTTTGCCCTTGCGGCGCCCGCCGCTGAGCAGCCAGGCTGCCCCCGCCGCCAGCAGGCTGCCGCCGATGATGGCGGCCTTGAGGGGCAGGGTGTCTTTGGGCGCGGGCGGCAGGAATTCCACGCCACTGGCATCGGTGCGGGCGGGCTCGGCCACGTAGCGGCCGTGGGTGGGAATGGGGTAATTATCGGCTAGCTCGCGCAGGCCGGCGGCCGCTCCCGGGCCGGTGATGACCGGGCCGTGGCCGCAGCCAATGGCTTTGGGCGCCAAATCGGCCAGGGTTTGCACCGACTTGCGGGCGGCTTCCCAGTCGTAATTAAAGGGGGTGCCGCAGCGGCTGATTTTGGGCAGGCCCAGCAGAATATCCGGAATGGAGTCGTGGTTGCAGGTGGCGAAGGCATCGCCGCCAATAAGCACGCGGTCGGCTTCGCGGAAGAAGGACAGCTGGCCGGGCGCGTGGCCGGGCGTGTGAAACCAGCGCCAGGCCATGAGGAAGGGCGTGGAGGAATCGTCCGCATCCAGCGCCTGCACCCGGTCTTCGAGGTTGGGTAAATCAGTGGGGAAGAAGCGGGTGAGGAAGGCCAGCGAGCCGCCCACGGTGGGGTCGCGCGGCGGGTACTTGGCCTTGCCGGTCACGTAGGGCAGCTCCAGCGGGTGCACGATGACGGGCACGTTCCAGTGGTCGGCCAGCTCCTTGGCCGAGCCGACGTGGTCGAGGTGGCCGTGGGTGAGGATGATGGCCTCGGGGTGGGAGCCCGGGTAGAACAGCTTGTCGGCAGCTTCGAGGATGGTTTTCTTGCTACCGGGCACGCCGGTATCAACCAGCACCCACTCGCCGGGCGTGCCGGTTTCGACGAAATAAACATTGACAAAACGCTGAATGCGAAGCTGGGTAACGCCAGCGGCTACGGTATCCATAGGGCAGGAGGAATGGGGGTGGGGAATGCGATTGCAGGGAATACGGGAAAAAGGCGGGCAGGTGTTCGAAAAAAGTTGGGGCCGTGCCGTAACGAATCGGCCAAAGGCGGGTACCCATTCCACCTCTCGCCGTGGGCAATGGCCCGGCCGGGTATGGCAGCAGCTCTTTATCAATTCCTAACCGTCATTCCCAAACCCCATGAAAACCCTGATTTCTGCACTCGTGCTGGGCTGCGCCACGCTTTCGGCTTTCGCCCAAACCGAGCCCCCATTCAAAATGACTTGTGACAACGGAAGCTGGGGCCACAACAAGCCCCTGAAGGGTTTCTGCGAAACCCGCGACCTGACCATGGCCGCCCCCGCCGGCCAGCCCCTCACCGTGAACGCCGACCCCAACGGCGGCATCACCGTGCACGGCTGGGACGGCCCCAACGTCCGCATCCGGGCCAAAATTCAGACCTGGTCCGACACCGAGGCGGAAGCCGCCGCCCGCGCCAAGCGCATCACCATCGGTACTGCCAACAACACCCTGCGGGCCGCCGAGCCCGGTAACGAAAAGAACTGGAGCGTGAGCTATGAAATCTTCGTGCCCCGCACCACGGCCCTGGTCCTCAACACCGTGAACGGCGGCATCAGCCTCGACAACCTCAACGCCGCCATCACCTTCGAAACCACCAACGGCGGCATCAGCCTCGCCAACCTGGGCGGGCAAGTGAAGGGCGAAACCACCAACGGCGGCATCAACATCACCCTCACGGGCAGCAAATGGGAGGGCAAGGGCCTCGATGTGGCCACTACCAACGGCGGCATTCACTGGAAGCTGCCCCGCACGTACTCGGCCCGGCTTTACACCAGCACCAGCCACGGCGGCATCCGCACGGGCCTGCCGGTCACCAAATCGGGCCTGTTCCACAAGGAAGTGACGGCCAGCCTGGGCCAGGGCGGCGCTACGGTGAAGGCCGTGACCACCAACGGCGGCATCGACCTGAGCCAGGAGCGCGACTAGGGCAAAGCTGCAAACTCAAAACGTCCTGCCGGGCGGAGCCGGGGCATCTCGCGTGCAATGGTAATTCTTTCGTTCAACGATTGCGTTACTACCACGTGCGAGATGCCTCGGCTCCGCGCGGCATGACGTTCTTTTTTGGCTGCTTACTTCAGCAGCCGCAGCTGAAATCCGGGTAGTCGGCATACCCCGGCGCCGGCTTGTCGTCGAGGCGAATGAGGTGGTCGAGCCGGATTTCCTCGCCCGATTTCAGGCGCATGTACTCCACTTTGTCGCGGATGAACAGCGTGTCAATCACGCCCGATTCCAGGCAGAGCTGGCGCAGGTCGTTGAAGTATTGCAGGGCCACGCGGCGGCGCTGGGTGGCGGCGGCTTCCAACTCGTCGTAGAAGTTGCAGTCGATGGGTTTGTAGTCGGTGCTCATAGGGAGTAGGGGCGGGGCTTGCCCCCGCCCGTTGTTGAACGACAATCGGTGGTACGGTTTTGTTGGTGCGGCGCATACGTCCGGGCGGGGGCAAGCCCCGCCCCTACATCGTGTTACATTTTCCTATCTTCGCCGCACCACCCAAACATCCCCCTCATGACGCCCACCACCGACCAGACCGCCGAGCTCAACCTCGAAGCCACCTCCCTCTCCACTGCTTCTCAAAAGCACGACGGCAAGCGCCCGATGTTCTACGAGTTCAAGCCCGAAGAAACCGTGAAGGCCAAGCACGGCACCGAGCTGCGCTGCAAAACCTGGGAAGCCGAAGCCGCCCTGCGGATGCTGGAAAACAACCTGGACCCCGCCGTGAGCCTGGTGTACGATGAGCTGATTGTGTACGGCGGTGCCGGCCGCGCCGCCCGCAACTGGAAGGAGTATCAAACCATTGTGAAGACCCTGAAGGAGCTGGAGGCCGACGAAACCATGCTGGTGCAGAGCGGCAAGGCCGTGGGCGTGCTCAAAACCTGGCCCCACGCCCCCCGCGTGCTCATCGCCAACTCCAATATTGTGCCCGCCTGGAGCACCCAGGAGTACTTCGACGAGCTCGACAAAATGGGCCTGATGATGTACGGCCAGATGACGGCCGGCTCCTGGATTTACATTGCCACCCAGGGCATCCTGCAGGGCACCTATGAGACGTTTGCCGCCATGGCCGACAAGCATTTCGAGGGCAGCCTGCGCGGCACCATCACCGTGACGGCCGGCCTGGGCGGCATGAGCGGCGCCCAGCCCCTGGCCGTGACCATGAACGACGGCGTGTGCCTCGTCATCGAGCCCATCGACGAGCGGGTGAAGCAGAAGGTGCGCGAAGGCTACGTGGATGAGCAGGCCCGCGACCTGGGCCACGCCCTGGAGCTGTGCGAGCGCGCCAAGGCCGATGGCAAAGGCTGGTCCGTCGGCCTCACCGGCAACGCGGCCACCGTGCTGCCGCGCCTGCTGGAGCTGGGTTTCCAGGCCGAAATCGTGACCGACCAGACCTCGGCTCACGACCTGATGGACTACATTCCCGAAGGCGACATCACCGAAGTGCTGGCCCTGCGCGAAGCCAACCCCGAGGAGTTCAGGCGCCAGGCCCTGGCCGCCATTGTGAGGCACGTCGAGGCCATTCTGGAGATGCAGCGGCGCGGCACCATTGCCGTGGACTACGGCAACAACCTGCGCGGCCAGGCCGAAAAAGGCGGCCTAAATGTGCGCGACGACGCCGGCCAGTTCCTATACCCCGGCTTCGTGCCCGGCTACATTCGCCCGCTGTTTTGCGAGGGCAAGGGGCCATTCCGCTGGGCGGCCCTCAGCGGCGACCCGCAGGACATTCTGCGCATCGACCGCGCCCTGCTCGAAACCTTTCCCGACAACAAGCTGCTGGCCCGCTGGATTGAAAAGGCCCAGGCCAAAGTTCCCTTCATTGGCCTGCCGGCCCGCGTGTGCTGGCTGGGCTACGGCGAGCGCGAGAAGTTCGGCCTCGTCATCAACGACCTGGTGGCGCGGGGCGAGGTGTCGGCCCCCATCGTCATCGGCCGCGACCACCTCGACTGCGGCTCGGTGGCCTCGCCCAACCGCGAAACCGAAGGCATGAAGGACGGCTCCGACGCCGTGGCCGACTGGCCCCTGCTCAACGCCCTGGCCAACTGCGCCAGCGGCGCCGACTGGGTGAGCCTGCACAACGGCGGCGGCGTGGGCATCGGCAACAGCACCCATTCCGGCATGGTGATAGTGGCCACCGGCACCCCCGAAAAAGCCGAGCGCCTGCGCCGCGTGCTCACCACCGACCCCGGCATGGGCATTTTCCGCCACGCCGACGCCGGCTACGAGCTGGCCCAGGACGTGGCCCGCGAGCGCGGCGCCAGAATTCCGGGCCTGCGATAGGAGCCGGGCAGATTAGCGACAGAGGAAAGCCCTGTCATCCTGAGCGCAGCGAAGGATGACAGGGCTTTTCGTCTTTGCAATCGGCTTCAACGGCTACGTCCCCTTGAGCTACTTCACCCCAAAAAAAGCAAACGCCCCCCGAAACTGTTAAGCTACCTGCGGCAGCAATTCGCACCGCACAACACGCTTAATCTTTCACCTCATGAACATTGGAATCATCGGCGCCGGCCACATCGGCAGCGCCCTGGCCACGCGGCTCGTCAGCCTCGGCCACTCGGTCAAAATCGCCAACTCGCGCGGCCCCGAAACGCTGGGCGACGTGGCCCAGAAAACCGGCGCTACCCCCGTCACCGCCGAGGAAGCGGCCAAAGGCGCCGACCTCATCGTGGTCACCATCCCGCTGAAAAACATTCCCGACCTGCCCAAAGACCTGTTCGCGGGTGTGCCCGCCGACGTGCCCGTCATCGACACCAGCAACTACTACCCGCTGCTGCGCGACGGCAAAATCGCGGAGCTGGAAACCGGCGACCTCACCGAAAGCGAGTGGGTGCAGCAGCACCTGGGCCGCCCGGTGGTGAAGGTGTTCAACAACATCTACGCCGACCACCTGCAGAACAAAGGCGTGGCCGCCGGTACGCCCGGCCGCATCGCCCTGCCCGTGGCCGGCGACGATGCCGCCGCCAAGCAGAAAGTAATGGCCCTGGTGGAAGAGCTCGGCTTCGACGCCGTGGACGACGGCACCCTGCACGAGTCGTGGCGCCAGCAGCCCGGCACCCCGTCCTACGGCGCCGACCTGCCCGCCGACAAGCTGCGCGAACACTTCGCCAGCCTCGGCTCGAAGCGCACCGAGGCCCAGCACGCCGAGTACAAGGCCAACCACGCCAAAACCGAGCAGGCCATGGCCGACCAGGGCGTGAAGCTGAAGTAGCCCGCCGGCAACCGCCAAACAGAAAACGTCAGGCCGCCCGGCCTGACGTTTTTTTGTGCCCCGGTTTTAGATTTGGGCGTTTCGTCCTACCGCTTTTCC
Organism: Hymenobacter daeguensis; assembly: GCF_054780555.1. Taxonomy (NCBI): domain Bacteria; kingdom Pseudomonadati; phylum Bacteroidota; class Cytophagia; order Cytophagales; family Hymenobacteraceae; genus Hymenobacter; species Hymenobacter daeguensis. The sequence continues at coordinate 83,273 of NZ_BAAGWC010000001.1, read as the reverse complement.
CAACTCCTTAGTTGCTGCTTAGAGAAACTTTGGTAGCTTAGTATCGAAAATTTTACAACTATCAAAATCAGGTTACGCTTTGCATATCAGATGTAATAGCGGTTACTTGAATTGATAAATAAAAACAATAAATCAATAGTATGGACAAGGTTTTCTGCTTGGGTAGATTCAATCTATTAGCCAATTACGATTCGTATGAGCAAAAAGAAGTTATTATAAGAAATAGTTTATCTACTAGTATTGCTACTGAACACTTGCAATTTAAATATAAATTTTCCAAAATAGATGAAGTAAAGAGTGGTGATAGGCTTCTCTTTGTTGGTTACCTCATTAAATATAGTGAAAGTGAACCTCATTCGGTAGTTGATGAAGGAAATGGTGAAGTAAATGAAGTTGATGTAACAAATGAAATAATAGCTATGGCTAGGTTTGTGTTGGACAGCCAGACTGGGCTAATTGCTTATCATGCTCCCAATAGGAAGTTTACCCAGCAATCCTTTGCAAATAGATTTTCGGAGCTTTTTGAAAAAGCAAATGATAATTTCTTTGTGCAAGCTACCATAGAATCTATAGAAGATAGAGGCAATCTTCTTGATAGATTAAAATCTATGATTCGGATAAGAGAGATTCGAATAAACCTTCATCCATCAAATCCAAGTTCTTCGCGTGTTTGGAGAAATATTGACGAAAGAATACAGAACCTGCATGCAGGGAAGTATGTTCAGATATATGAAGCAAAGCCACAAGGTCAGTCATTGGAAACCGATGCTCAAATTGAGCAATCTATTGCAATGGCTGAGGACGGATATGGAATCGCATCAGCTGCGGGGTTGAATCAAGAAGGCGAAAGTGTTCGATATTCAACTGCGGATAATCCTGAAACTTTCAAGCTAGACGACGATAAGCTTGAGCCGTCTGTTTTAGTGGAGTATGTATTGCCGTTTTTACAGAAAATTATTAATCGTATAAAAGACAAGTAATGACATTTAAATCAATTATATTAAGCTGGGATTTAGCTGGTGCAATACTTGTGCTAATGCTGTCGTATTACCTTCTTCCAGATTGTGTAAGTCAGGATTTTGCAGTTGTTTGCTATAATACCGGGGTATCTGTTCTGTCTATTCTGTTTTCTGTCTATTTTGCCGCATTAGCAATTATTTTGTCTTCTTCGAGTGATGAATTTGTGGCTTTTTTAGAAAAGGATGGGAGTTATTCGGCTATAATAGGTCTTTATAAGTATACTCTCAAGGTATTATTTATTGGACTGGTATTTTCTATTGCTGCTTCAGTTGCTACTTCGTATTTGAATAATATAGGAATAAAAGAGCAGGGTAAGTTATTTGTATCATCATTTCTGTCATTGTTTTTTTACGGTGTGTTTTGTTCTTATAACTCTGCTAAAGATGCAATATCATATTCTATGTATAGAATGAAGTTCTTAAAAAGTAAATAGATTGATTCCGACTACAAAAAAACGGCCCCGCTGCATCCGCAGCGGGGCCGTTTTTTTGTAGTCGGAATCAAATTACAATTTCCCCGGCGCTGGCGTCCCCCCGCCGCCGCCGTGCTCCTTCCGAATCCGCTTGAGCAGCGTCGTCATCGAGAACGTTTTGGCTTTCTTGGGCTGGGTTTCCTTGTACATCAGCGCGCCCGTGCCCAGCACGTCCATGATGTACTCCCAGAGGGCGTTGCCGGCCTTCACGTTCTCGTCGGTGAGTTCCAGGGCCGCGTTCTGGTTCGTGTTCTGGGCGGTGTTGAAGGCGCTGAGCTGCTGGCGGGCATCCGTCAAGGCCTGCGTGTCGGCGGGCGTGTGGCCCTGGGCGGTGAGGGCCGCTAGGTTGGCCGGCTGCTGCACCAGCTGCAGCAAGTGGCCCAGGGCGCTGTCAAGGCCTTCCATGTCGCGGGTCGTGATTTCGGTGCGCACCTTGCCCAGCCCAAAATCGGCCACGCTGGCCGTCAGGCCGCCCTTTTTGGCCGCCCGGGTCAGGCGCAGGTCCAGGAAGTTGAGCGGGTCGCGCAGGCTTTTCGCCACCTGCGCCATCGTTTTAGTCACCTCCTTGTCGGAGGCCCGGCGCACGCCCGTGGGCACCAGCGTGGCAAAGGCTTCCGTGCGGGCGTTCCAGTCCTTGAGGTAGTCCTTGTCGAGGTAATCGGGCGAGGCCTTGCCGAAATCGGCCTGGTTGGCGGTAAACATGGCGAGCACCATGTCGTTGAGCGGGCCCAGCTCTTCGAGCCGGCACCGAAACAGGCGGGCTGTTTCTGCGGTAGTTGTTGGCATTATTCCACTGAAGTTTTGCAGCGGCGCCACTGTGGCGCAACCGCTTCAAATGTAGGAAGGTGCGTGCTGAAAGTCCAGCCCCCGCTACCCTCCGTTTTTGCCGTGCAAACCCGCTGTCACGCCCTGCAAGTGCCCGCAAGTACCCCGCAAACCCGTTCACGCGGCATGCAAACCCGCTCATGCACCCCGCAAACCGCCGCAAGTGCCCCGCAAACCCGCTCATGCGGCCTGCAAACCGCCGCAAGTGGCCCGCAAACCCGCTCATGCGGCCCGCAAACCGCTGCAAGTGCCCTGTATTTCGTGTTTGCCGTGTAGCGCGTGTTTGCCGTGTCACAGCTGTTTGCCGTGCGGCGCGTATTTGCCGTGTTACGCCCGTTTGCCATGTTTTGCGTGGTTGCCGTGTGGTGAAGCGGCTGAAGCCGTAGCCCGGACGCGGCCCCCCGCGCTGCCCAGCAAACGTTCCCGGAAAGGCAAACGGCAAAGTCCGTGCTACCTCAGCCATCGGTCCCAATCCTTGCGTAAGCCTGCTTTAATGCCTGCCGCTGCCCCCGTGCGCCGGCCCCTCCCTGAGCTATGCAAGAGCAAATACGACTGACCGAAGCCCGCACCCGCGCCACCGCCTGGAAGAAATTCGGCCCCTACCTCACCGAGCGCCAGTGGGGCACGGTGCGCGAAGACTACAGCGCCCACGGCGACGCCTGGAACTACATTAGCCACGACATGGCCCGCGCCTACGCCTACCGCTGGGGCGAGGAAGGCCTCGGCGGCATCAGCGACAATAAGCAGCTGCTGTGCTTCGCCCTGGGCCTCTGGAACGGGGCCGACAACCAGCTCAAGGAGCGCCTCTTCGGCCTCACCAACCCCGAGGGCAACCACGGCGAGGACGTGAAGGAGCATTACTACTACCTCGACAGCACGCCCACGCACTCCTACATGCGGATGCTGTACAAGTACCCGCAGCAGGCTTTTCCTTACGACGAGCTGCGGACCGAAAACGCCGCCCGCTCCCGCCAGGAGCCCGAGTACGAGCTGCTCGATACCGGTATTTTCGATGAAAACCGCTACTTCGATGTCGTTATCGAATACGCCAAAGCCGGCCCCGACGACATTCTGGTGCAGGTTACCCTGCACAACCGGGGCCCCGAAACGGCCGAGGTGCAGGTGCTGCCCCAGCTCTGGTTTCGCAACACCTGGACGCTGGGCTACGACGACCACCGGCCCGAATTGCGCGGCACCGACAACCAGTTCATTGAAGCCGTGCACCGCGACCTGGGCGAATACCGCCTCTACTGCGACCAGCCCGCCGAGCTGCTCTTTTGCGACAACGAAACCAGCCCCGTGCTGTTTGGCAAGAAGCGCAAGCGGAAAAACAAGGCCGGCCTGTACTACAAAGACGGCATCAACGAGTACATCGTGAACGGCCAGAAGACGGCCGTGAACCCCGCCCGGCGCGGCACCAAGGCCGCCGCCCGCTACCCGCTCACCATCCCCGCCGGCGAGGCCCGAACCGTGCGCCTGCGCCTCAGCCAGCCCGTGCACGCCGAGCCGTTTGCCGATTTTGACCAGCTCTTTGCCGCCCGCCGCTTCGAGGCCGACGAGTATTACGAGTGCATTCAGGAAGGCCTGACCGATGCCGACGCCCGCAGCGTGCAGCGCCAGGCGTTTGCGGGCATGCTCTGGAGCAAGCAGTATTACTACTATGACGTGAGCCAGTGGCTCGACGGCGACCCCGGCCGCCCCGCGCCGCCGCCCGAGCGCCTCGACGGCCGCAACTCGACCTGGCGGCACCTGCACAACGCCGACATTATTTCGATGCCCGACAAGTGGGAGTACCCCTGGTACGCGGCCTGGGATTTGGCCTTTCACTGCCTGCCGCTGGCCATGGTCGACAGTGACTTTGCCAAGCAGCAGCTCCGCCTGCTGTGCCAGGACGGCTACCTGCACCCCAACGGGCAGATGCCCGCCTACGAGTGGAAGTTTGAGGACGTGAACGCGCCCGTGCACGCCTGGGCCACCTGGCGCGTGTACCAGATGGACCGCAAGCTGCACGGCGCCCCCGACACCGCCTTCCTCGAAGCCGTGTTTCAGAAGCTGGTGATGACCTTCACCTGGTGGGTGAACCGCAAGGACCGCGACGAGCGCAACATCTTCGAGGGCGGCTTCCTGGGCATGGACAACATTGGGGTGTTCGACCGCTCCTCGCCGCTGCCCACGGGCGGCAAAATTGAGCAGAGCGACGGCACCAGCTGGATGGCCATGTTTGCCCTCAACCTGATGCGGATGGCCCTGGAGCTGGCCAAAACCAACCCCAACTACCAGGAAATGGCCGTGAAGTTCTTCGAGCATTTCCTCTACATTGCCGATGCCATGACGCGCGGCGGCGGCGGCCAGTTCAACCTCTGGGACGACGAGGACCAGTTTTACTACGACGTGCTGCACGCGCCCGACGACTCGCGCACGCGCCTGCGCATCCGCTCCATGGTGGGGCTCATTCCCTTGTTTGCGGTGGAGGTGATTGACGACGAGCTGCTGCAAACCGTGCCCGAGTTTGAGCGAATGGCCCTGGCCCTCATTCAGCGCCGCCCCCGCCTGGCCGACCTGGTGAGCCGCTGGCAGGACCCCGGCCAGGCTGCCCGCCACCTCATGGGCCTCATGCGCCGCAGCCGCCTGCGCAGCGTGCTCGCCCGCATGCTGGACGAAACCGAATTCCTCTCCGACTACGGCATCCGCTCGCTCTCGCGCTACCACCTCGACCATCCCTACGAGTACCACGTCGATGAAGACAGCTTCGACGTGACCTACGTGGCCGGCGAGGCCGTGTCCGACATGTTCGGGGGCAACAGCAACTGGCGCGGCCCCGTCTGGTTTCCGGTCAATTACCTGATTATCGAGTCGCTGCAACGGTTTCATACCTACTACGGCGACTCTTTCACGGTGGAATATCCCACCGGCTCGGGCCGGCAGCACACCCTGGCGCAGGTGGCCGATGCGCTGTCCGGGCGCCTGGCCCGCCTGTTTCTGAAAGATGAAAACGGCCGCCGCCCCGCCTTCGGCTCGCACGAAAAGCAGCAAACCGACCCGCATTTCCGCGACCACCTGCTCTTTCATGAATACTTCCACGGCGACGACGGCCACGGCCTCGGGGCCAGCCACCAAACCGGCTGGACGGGCCTGGTGGTGCGGTTGCTGGAGAAGGCAAACGCGAAGTAGCGCGGGCTACAAAGTCCGCGCTACTGCCACCTCGGCCCGGGTGCGCGGCAGGCCCCCCGGAAACTCGCGCTGCAAATACGCCACCAGCCCCTCGCGCACGGCGCAGCGCAGGTCCCACAGCGCACTCGCGTTGGCGGCGCTCACCAGCGCCCGCAGCTCCAGGGTGCGCTCCTTCGAGTCGGTGACCTGGAGCACGCACACGCGCTGGTCCCAGAGCGGGCTGGCTTCCAGCAGGCGGCGCAGCTCGGTGCGCAGGGCTTCGATGGGCACGGTGTAGTCGGTTTGGAGAAAGACCGCGCCGGTGAGGCGGGCGCTGGTGCGCGTCCAGTTCTGAAAGGGCTTCTCGATGAAGTAGTTGAGCGGCAGCACCAGCCGGCGCTCGTCCCAGATGCTGAGCACCACGTAGGTGAAGGTGATTTCCTCCACGCGGCCCCATTCGCCCTCCACCACCAGCACGTCGTCGATGCGAATGGGCTGGGTGAAGGCAATCTGAAACCCCGCCAGCAGGTTGCTGATGGAGCGCTGCGCGGCAAAGCCCACAATCACGCTGGCAATGCCGGCCGAGGTGAGCAGGCCCGTGCCCAGGCGCCGCACCGTTTCGAAGCTCATGAGCACCAGCCCCACGGCCACAAAGCCGATGAGCGAAGCCGCCAGCTTCTTCAGAAACTGCAGCTGCGTGAGCAGCTTGCGGGCCCGCAGGTTGTCGGAAGTGCCAACGTGGTAGCGCAGCTGCACCAGGTCCTGCAGAATGTCCAGCGTTTTGATGAGCCCCCAGGCAAAGCTGAGAATCAGCACGAACTCGACGAAGCGGCGCAGCACCTCAAACGGCTTGGGCGGCAGCGGCACCAGCGGCAGCAGCAGCGAAATGGCCAGCACCGGCAGAAACCACACGCTGGCCATGCGCAGGTGCCGCACAATGGAGCGGGCCAGCGTGGAGTCTTCGCGCCGGGCGTAGGCCCGCAGCCCGCCAAAAAGGATGAACCGAACCACCAGACCGGCCGCGATGCCGCCCAGCAGCACGGCCAAACCAGTGAAAATATCGGGAAAATGCGTGAGGAAGTGCGTGAGTCGTTCAGTCATAAGGGCCGCGCCGGGGGAGTAGTTTGTACCCGGTGCGGGGCTGAAAGGTTGGAATCAGGCACAGATGAACCAGGGAAGGCGGTCAGCCATGCCACGACTGCCTTTCCTGGAACCCCGGGGCGGCTACCGCAATACTTCCCGCACCGGCGTCCACCGGATGTCCGGATACCGGGCATTGTCCAGCGGCTCGCTCAGCTTGGCCTGGCCGCTGAGCATGTTGTGCAGGTACTGCATGCCCTGCCAGGGCGGAAATAGTTCGTTTTTGGCCGGTGCCAGCGTGCGCGTCACGTTAATCATCGTGGCCAGCAAGCCCAAGCTGCCCACCCGGAACAGCCTGAAGGCCTTGCCCGTCGCCGCGCTGGCCTCGTCGCGCAGCTGCCGGATGCTGGCTACCTGGCCGGCCACGCGCAGGTAGCGGGGCGTGGTGGGGTCGAGGGCGGCAGCGGCCGTGTAATTGGCCGTGTCCACCATGGTGGTGAAGTCCAGCGGCTGGTCGGCATCGCCCCAGTACACCACCCGGCGCGGGCCTGGCAGCACCACCGGCGCCTGCCCCTTGAGCAAGTCCATAAACATGCCGTTGAGGATGGACGTGGCCTGAATGGGGGCCTGGTCGAGCCGCTGCTGAAACGCCCGGCGCAGGTCGAAATTGCGGTTGGCGCCCTCCGGCAGCTTCGTGAAATCGGCCGAGAAATCGGAAGGAATAAAGCGCGGCACGCCGGCCGCCACAGCCGCATCGAGCAGGCGCGTCTGGGTGTCCACGATGGTGTCGCGCAGGCCCGAGAGTGCCGATACCACGCACCTCGCGCCGGCGCAGGCCCGGGCGAGGGCGGCCGCGTCGCGGTAGTCCACGGGCAGCACTTCCACGCCCTGCAGGCGCAGGGAGTCGGCTTCGGCGCCCGCGCTGCTTTCGGGGCGCACTAGGGCGCGCACGGCGGCCCCGCGCCGCCGCAGGTGGTGCGCAATGAGCAGGCCCAGCGCGCCGGTGGCACCGGCCAGCACCACGGGCGCGGCGGCAGCAGGAGAAGAGGTGGATGAAAGAGTGGGGAGCGGGGCCGACATGGGCAGGAATTTGGGGTGAGATGATGAGTGAAGCAGCCTGGGGGCGAAAGCAGCCCGGCCGCCAGGGCTATACGGCAGTTCGCCCGATTAAGCGCCCCGCCCTACTGCCGGCATCAGCAGCCGGGCCGAATGACAGCCCGTTTCACCAGCTGCCGCTGCTGCCCCCACCGCCAAAACTGCCGCCTCCAAAGCTGCTGGAGCTGCTGCCCGACGACGAGCTGCTGCTGCTGCTGCTTGACGAGCTGCTGAACGTCGAACGCGCCCCCAGGCGGCGGCTGTCGCCTTTCACAAAAAAAGCGTTGTACACCACGTAGATAAGCAGCAGTGCTACCAGCCCCATGAACGGCAGCAGCACCCACACCCACCACGGCTGCTCCGACCACGAAAGCGGGTGAGGCGCCAGCGGCGAAAACTCGCCCGCCGCCCGGTGAATAATCACGTCGATGCCCTGGTCGAGCCCTTCGTAGTAGCGCCCTTGCTTGAAGTTGGGTTGAAACTGCTGCTGAATAATGAGGGCCGTGACGTAGTCGGGCACCCGGGCTTCCAGGCCGTAGCCCGTCTGGATGGCCACCCGCCGCTGGTCCACCGCCGCCAGGATGACGATGCCGTTGTTGCGGCTTTTCTGGCCCACGCCCCAGGCCTCGCCCAGCTGCTGGGCAAAATCGGCCACCTCGTACGGGGCCACGCTCTTGAGCAGCACCACGGCAATCTGGGTCGTGGTTGAGTCATTGTAGGCTTGCAGCTTTTGCTCCAGCGCCATGCGCTGTCCGGCCGCAAGCACACCCGCCAGGTCGTTGACAAACCGGGCCGGGCGGGGGCGCGGGGGCAGGGCGGCGGGCGGCACGGCGGCGTGCGCCAGTGCCGCCATTGCCAGTAAAAAGCTGAGCAGCCACCACGAAAGCCTCTGCATACGAGTGCTGGTTTTGAAGAAAACGTTTCCCCGCATACGCGCCCCTCCACCAGCGCGTTCGGCCGCAAACGGTGCGCGGCGGCGATGCCGCGGCGATGCGGAACGGTGGGCCGGCAAGCCCCTGCCAGCCCGGCCAGCTCATTTTCCGGGGCCCGGGGCCAACTGCCGGAGCGCTGCCAGGGCCGCTTCGGTTTCCCGGCGGTCGTCCCCGGCTTTGCGCTCTTTTTTGGCGTCGTCGTGGTCGGTTTCCTGCGTGGCGGTGGGCACGCCGTTGGCGAAGAAGGCGAGCAGGGCCTGGCGCAGGGCGGGGGTGAGGTGCTCGAATTGGTGCTTGTGCAGCTCGCGCAGCAACTCGCCGTAGGTCTGGTCGGCCAGGGCGTAGGCGGTGGGGCGGGTGGGCTGGCCGGTGTCGAGGTTGGTATCGGGCAGGGGCAGGGTTTTGGTGGTGTCCGTGGGCTGCTGCCTGGTGAGGGCACAGAACCTGGCCAGCGAAGCGCGGTAGCTGCGGTGAAACTGCAGGGCCCCGGCCTCATCGGGCAGCGTAAAGGCATAGGGTTTCAGCGGTCCGATTTTGGGCAGCACCCGCAGCACCAGCGCCAGCACCCGCGCCCCGAAGCCGGGCCGCTCGTAGTCGGTGCCGTACTCCTGGCGGAACTTGCGCGGGTGGTTGTGGTAGAGGTAGTCGCGCCGCCGGGCCCGCGGGCTCAGCGCCCGTATTTCCTTGCGCTTGTGGTGCCAGGCGGCCCGCGCCGCCGCCGGCAGCAGCTGGTTCACGGCAAAGCGGAAGGTGGCCACGCTGGCGTCCACGTTCAGGAACACCTGCCCCAGCTCCAGGCCATACGTTTGCCGGAAAGCCCGTTCCAGCACGTCCTTCGCCACCCGAAACCCGATGGCCTTGTGGTAGTCCTGGGTGCGGTAGCGGCCGGCGGCCACCTGCACCACATCAAAGGAAAATTCCAGCTCGGTGTGCCGCACGGTGGCCTGCTCGTAGGTGATTACGGGCCCGAATTTCGCCTTCAAATCAGGGTACACCGTGCCGATAATCTGGTTGGTGCCCTCGGGGTGGCCGGTGTTGTCGGCGGCGTAGTGGGCCAGCGCGCCCAGGGCAAAGGCGTATTCGTTGCGGTTGCGGGCCTGGCGCAGCAGGTTGCGCACGAAGTCGCCGGCCCGCACGTAGTGCGTCAGGTTGGTGAAAAGCGTGGAGCCCAGCGGGTAGTAGCCCATGTCCTGCAAAATGGCCCCGCCGTAGGCGTAGCTTTTGGCTTCGTCCAGGGCCTCGGCGGGGCCGCCGGGGTAGTGGTGGCGCAGCAGCGGGGCAAGGCAGTCGTCCCAGGTCGAATCGACCACGGCCTGGTGGGTAAGCACGGAATAGGCGCGGGCCGGGCCGCACGCGGCGGCCAGCAGCAAGACCAGCAGGAGGCGAAAAAGCATGAAATGAAGCAGTGAGCGGAATCCCGGCAACGTGGAAACGGGCCTGGGCGTTGCCGCCGGGCAGGGCTGCCTTCAGGGCTTGCGCTTGCGCTCAGGAGGCGACGGCTGGCATTGAATGCGTAACGGGCCGTCGCCACAATAAAACCCCCACCATATACCGTTGTGCAAACCAGCCGGCGCTTCCAGCTGCCGGCACCCATTTCGGTATGAAAATCAGTGTTCTGGCCCTGCTGCTGCTGGGCGGCTTGCGGGGCTGCTTTGCCCAAACCTCTGCCCCCGATACTGCTGCCGCCGGGCCCGATACGCCCGCGGCGCTGGCCACGTTTTCGGCCCCGGCCTACCGGGCCGCGCTGCAGCGGTTCGAGGCGCGCCGCCTGCACCTGGCCCGGCGCTACCGGAGCGCCGCCACGGCCGGCGCCCGCGCGGCCCGCATCAACGAGGCGCGGCAGCTATTCCTCACGGCCCTCGACAGCACCATTTTTCCGGCTTGGGAGGGCACGCCGTGGGCTTTTTACGGCACCACCTGGGAGCCCCAGCGCGGCAGCATTGCCTGCGGCTACTTCGTAACCACCTCCCTGCACGATGCCGGCCTGCGCCTGCAGCGCACCGTGCTGGCCAAACAGGCTTCGGAAGTCATCATCAAAAACCTGACCTCCGAAGCGCACATCACGCGCTATTGGGGCGTGGAGCAGGCCGATTTTGTGCGGCAGGTGCGGGCGCTGGGGCCGGGCCTCTACGTGCTGGGGCTCGATTTCCACGCGGCCTTCCTGCGGGTGCGCGAGGGCGGGGCCGTGCAAATGGTGCACTCGTCCTACGTGGGCCCCGGCACGGTGGTGCGCGAGGCGGCCGAAAGCAGCGGGGCCCTCGGCTCGAAATACCGCGTGCTGGGCAAGGTGTCTGCCGATGACGTGTTTGTGCGGCGCTGGCTGCTGGGCGAGGCCCTGGCCGTGCACGGCGCCACGGTGAAGGAGTAGGGGCGAAGCATCGGCAAAACTGCCTAACTTGGCCGCTGCCAACTTCTTCGCTTTGCTATGTCCCCCACGGTTTCGCCCCCAGCGCCCACCCCCCGGGCGGCCACGCCCCGCGTACAGGCCATCGACGTGGTGCGCGGCCTGGTGATGGTCATCATGGCGCTCGACCACATCCGCGACTTCTGGAGCCCTGCCACCGTGCGGCCCGAGGATGTCGCGCACGCGTCGGCGGCGCTGTTTTTCACGCGCTGGGTCACGCACCTCTGTGCGCCGGCGTTTATGCTGCTGGCGGGCACCAGCGTGTTTCTGTATCAGCAAAAGCAGCCCGATAAGCGCCGGGTGAGCCGCTTTCTGCTCATGCGCGGGCTGTGGCTGGTGGTGCTGGAGCTGGTGGTGATGAACCTTATCCTGCAATGGGGGACGTATAACCTGCTCCTGCTGGTGGTAATCTGGGCGCTGGGCTGGGGCATGGTGCTGCTGGCGGGGCTCATCTGGCTGCCGCGCTGGCTGGTGGCTGCGTTCGCGCTGGTGGTCATCTTTGGGCATGATGCCCTGCCTGCCATTCAGCCCGTGACGTGGGCCACCCTCGGGCCGGCCCTGCTGTACAACAGCCCGTTCGTTTTCCCGCTCACGCCCCGGCTGCCCATGCTGGCGGCCTACGCCATCCTGCCCTGGGCGGCGGTAATGGCGGCGGGCTACGTCATCGGGCCGTGGTTTCGGGCGCCGCTGCCGGTGCGCCAGCGCTGGCTGCGCCTGGCGGGCGGGGCGGCGGTGCTGCTCTTCGCGGTGCTGCGGTTCATCAATCGGTACGGCGACCCTTCGCCGTGGCTGCATCAGCCGCGGGGCCGCCTCTACACCGGGCTGTCGTTTCTGAACGTCACGAAACAGGCCCCGTCGCTGCAGTTTCTGAGCCTCATGCTGGGCCTGGTGCTGCTGCTGCTGTCGGTGGCCGAAGGCTGGCCGGGCCGGGTGCGCGGCTGGCTGAGCACCTTCGGCAAAGTGCCCTTGTTTTATTTCCTGCTGCATTTTGCCCTCATCAGCGCCGGCACGTTTATCTGGACGTGGGTGGCGTTTGGCAAGCCGTTCAACCTGGCCTTTCCACCGTCCGGCGTGGCCCTGCCGGCCGGCTACCAGCCCAGCCTGCTGCGGGCCTACGCGGTGTGGCTGGCCGTGGTGCTGCTGCTGTACTGGCCCTGCCGCTGGTACCAGGGCTACAAGCAGCGGCATTCGCATTGGTGGCTGTCGTACTTGTAATGAGCCGGAATAGCGGGGCGGAACGGCAGGAGCCAGGCCCGACGGTGGCCAACCCCGGCCGGCGGTTTCCCGTTTGGGGCTTCATCCGTTCTCAATACTCCCATGAAGCTCTTTTCCTCCCTCGCCCTGGCCGCCACGCTGCTGACGGCCGCTGCTCCCACCGCCTCGGCCCAGCAGGCCGACTCTCCTTACCACACCCGCTTTGCCGTCGATGGCCCCATCATCCTGGGCCTGGGCGCAGCCAGTGCCTTCGGCCTCTACCGCGTGCAGCAAAAAAGCGGCCTGAGCGATGCCGAGCTGGCCAACCTCAAAAAGGAAGACGTGCCAGGCTTCGACCGGTGGTCAGCCGGTTACTACAGCGACAACTTTCAGACGGCCAGCGACCTGCTGTGCTACCCCACGCTGGTGATTGCGCCCGGCCTGCTGGCCCTCAACGACAAGGTGCGCGGCCGCTACGGCCAGGTGCTGGGCATGTACGTGGAAGCCATGCTGGCCTCCGACGCGCTGTTCACGACCAGCGTGGGCAACATCTACCGCTACCGGCCCTACCTCTACGGCACCGAAGGCGGCAGCGGCCGCAGCGGCAAAATCGCCACCAACTCCTTCTTTGCCGGGCACACGGCGCACACCGCCACGGCCACCTTCTTCGCCGCCAAGGTGATGCACGACTTCAACCCCGGCTACGCGGGCGAGCCCTTTGTGTGGGCGGCGGCGGCCGTGGTGCCGGCGGCCGTGGCCTACACCCGCATCGAGGCCGGCAAGCACTTTCTTTCTGACAACGTGGTGGGCTACGCCGTGGGTGCTACCATGGGCGTGCTGGTGCCGCAGCTGCACAAGAAAAAGAACAGCACGGGCGTTTCGCTGGCCCCCATGCAGGGCCTGAACGTGAACGGCTACGCCTACTCCGGCATGCTGCTGACCAAGCGGCTGTAAGCCCTATTTCACCGCGCCCGTGCTTACGGCACCGGTGGCTTTGTTTACCTCGAAGCGGGCGGCGTTGGGCATGCGTTTGGCCCAGTCGGTGCGGGGCACCAGCACCTGCCAGGTGCTCTCGTTGTCGTTCACCCGCGCCGAATCGACGAGGAAAAGTGCCGCATTGGGCTGGCCCTGAACGTACTTGCCCACCGCCGCCCGGGCATCGGCTTCGGTAAGTTGCGGGGCGGCGGCGGGCGCCGCGGCAGCAGGGGCTTCGGCTTGGGTGGGCCCGGAAGCAGGGGGCGGCGTTTGCTGGCAGCCGGCCAGGGTGGCGGCCGCGAGCAGCAGAGAGGCGAGGGGCTTAAACATTTGGCAAAGCTACAGACAGGCTTTTTAACGCCTGTGCTGTAGCTTTTTCATGGCGGCAACAAGGACTGTGGCGTACCTTGAGCGAAAATTTACCACCCCGTAAATATCCCTCATTTCCCCTCACCCCCTTCGTTGTCCATGATGCACCCCTACTTACGCAAGTGCCTGCCGCTGTTGGTATTGCTTTGCACTTCGCTGGCTGCCTACGCGCAGATTGAGCCGGCCGCGCAATACACCACCCTCACCCCGGCCCAGCTGATGGCCTGGACGGCCACCGGCGCTACCGCCGTGCCGGCCAACGTGAGCACCGTGCCGCTGGCCGTGCGCCAGAACACCCTCACCACCCAGCTGAACCCGGCCCAAAGCTTTAGCACGAAGGTGAACTGGTGCCCCGACGGCATGAACAACTTCTCGGGCTACCTCAACGAGCAGCCCCGCTTCAACCTCTACAACTTCACGCACTGGCAGTATGTGGACGTGCTGACCTGGTTTGCCAGCCCCATTGGCATTCCGTGCCGGCCGTGGGTCGAAACCGCCCACCGCAACGGGGTGAAAGTCATTGGCACCGTCTTCACGGACCGCGCGGGCTTCCAGGCCCTCATTGCGAAGGACGCCGCCGGCAACTACATCGGGGCCCAGAAGCTGATTGACGTGGCTACTTACTACGGCTTCGACGGCTGGTTTTTCAACGAAGAGTCGCCCCTGACCACAACGGAGGCTACCGAAGTCCGCAACCTGCTCAAGCGCCTGCAAGTCATCAAGCCGGCCGGCATGGAAATCCACTGGTACGATGCCATGCTGCCCAGCGGCGGTATTTCCTACCAGAACGCGCTGAATGCCAACAACCAGCTGCTGTTTCAGGAAGGTTCGACCCGCGTGAGCGATGCCATTTTCACGAACTATTTCTGGGCCGGCGCTACCAACATCAATACCTCGGTAGCCACGGCCAACAGCCTGGGCCGCGACCCGTTCGACGTGTACATGGGCGCCGATTTGTGGCCCAACCGCTCCAACCAGTCGCTGTTCAACAACACGACCTGGATTGACAACTATTTCACCGGCACCGGCCTCACCCAGCCCAAGCTGTCGCTGGCCCTGTTTGCCCCGAACCTGACCTTCAACGGCGGCTTCAGCAACTTCAACAACGACCCCACCGACTACGTCAGCTTCTACCGCACCGAGCAGCGCATCTTCGCCGGCAACGACCTCGACGTGACCACCACCGACGCCACCGGCTGGAAGGGCCTGGGCTATTACCTGCCCGTGCGCAGCGTCATCAACGCGCTGCCGTTCAACTCCTATTTCTCGGTCGGGCAGGGGAAAAACTTCGCCAACAACGGCGTGCTGGTGGTGAAGGCCTGGACCGACATGGCCAAGCAAAGCATCATGCCCTCCTGGCAGTGGGCCAAAACCGGCGTCGCCCGCATCACGGCCGACTTCGATTTTGCCCGCGCCTATTACGGCGGCAACTCCATCCGATTTGCCGGCAGCCTCAGCGGCCTCAACAGCGCCGAGCTCAAGATTTACCAGACCAAAATTGCCGTTACCGCGCCCACCCGCTGCGATTTGACCTATAAAATGGGCGTGGCCGGCAACAGCAATACCAAGCTGGCCCTTTACTTCTCCGACAACCTGGCCGTGCCCGAGCTGCTCGACCTGCCCGCCGTGACCGACACGCTCTGGCACACCAATACCTTCAACCTGGCGCCCTACGCCGGCCGCGAGCTGGCCATCGTCGGCGTGCAGGCCACCAGCACCACCGCCGTGCCCGCCTACCGCCTCAACCTGGGCCGCCTCAACCTCTACAACGGCGCGGCCGTGACCACGCGGCCCACGGTGGGCTTCTCCACGGAGTTTACCACCGTCCTCACCACCCAGCCCGTCACTTTCGTCAACAGCTCAACCAACGCCACGGACTATGTCTGGACGCTGCCCGGTGCTTCGGCGGCCACCAGCACCGCCGTGCACCCCACCGTGACCTACGCCACGCCCGGCACCTACACCGTGAAGCTGCGCGCCCAGAACGCCATCGGCCGCGACTCCGTGACGCGGGTGGGCTACATCACGGTGGTGGCCGCGCCGCCGGTGGGCGGCAACACCGCCCTGCTGTTCGACGGGGCGGGCAAGTACGTCGATGCTGGCGCTATCTCGCTCAACAGCAGCCCGTTCAGCCTGGAGTGCTGGGTGAAGGCCAACACCTTCAAAACCAGCTCGCCCTTTATTTCCAGCATCATCGGCATTGAGGATGGCAGCAACGTGGCCCAGATTCGCCTCGGCGACGCGGGCATTACCGGCGACCGGCTGCAGTTTGTGGCCAACCTGGGCGGCGTTACCCGCAAGCTGCAGGCCAACACCCTGCTCACGGCCGGTACCTGGTACCACATTGCCGCCACCTACGACGGGGCCAGCGGCGGGGCCACCATGCGCCTCTACATCAACGGGGTGCTCGATGCCTCGATGACGGCCGGCGGCAACGCCATTGCCAACAGCACCTTCTCCATTGCCCGCAACTACGCCAGCTCGCGCTGCCTCGATGGTTCCATCGACGAAGTGCGGGTGTGGAAGCGCGCCCTGTCCGCCGCCGAAATCGTGGCCAACCGCTGCGACGTGCCGCCGACCGCGGCCAACCTCGAAGCCTACTGGAAATTCAACGAAGCCACCGGCACCACCACCGCCGACCTCACCGGCAACGGCCACCTGGGCACCCTCATCGGCATGGCCCCCAGCGACTGGTCGGCCAACGTCCCCACGGCCTGTGCCACCGTCACGGCCACGCTGCCCGGCCGCGCCGCGGCTGATTTACAGCTGCTCGTGTACGGCAATCCCGTGCCCGGCCAGGCGGCCGAGGTCGAAATCCGGGGCGCGGCCGGCCAGCCGGTGCAGCTGCAGCTGTTCAACAGCCTGGGCGGCCTGGTGTCGAAGCAGGAGGTGAGCGTGGCCAGTGGCCAGCGCATTGTGCTGCCAATGCCGGCGGCGGCCGGCCTCTACGTGCTGCAGGCCCGCACCGCTACCGGCACCGCCACCACCAAGCTGCTGAAGCAATAGTCCTGGGCTCCGGCTAATGCCAGAAGGGCTCCTCAAATCGAGGAGCCCTTTTGATGTTGCATCCAAACTGCCGCTGCGGGAAGGGGGGCGGTGGCATGGCGCAGTGCCAGGCCGCTGCGGCCCGAAAAGGGCCGGCCAACCGTCGGGATTCGCCGGAAAGACCCTGGCTGAAGCCTCGTTTGGCACTACAGCTTCCCGCCGCCGCGCCAGCAGAATTCAGCAGCGGGCCGGTGCCCCGGGGCCTGCCAGCAGCACGACGTCGAACGCCCGCCCGGCGCGGGTATCCGACTCGAAAATGACGCGGCCGGCGGTGCGCTGCCTGCCGGGCGCGGAATCGCGGGGACGGATTCCCATCGCCGTGCAATAACGGAGCCCGCGCCCGGCTGTTGGCGACGTGTGGGGCGCACTAGGCCGTTTTCACGAAGCGAATCAGCTCGCGCACCTGGTTCAGAAAGCGGGCATCTTCCGAGAGCTTGGCAATTTCCTGGGCCGTCTGGCGGGCCAGGGCTTCGTGCTCGCGGGCGTTCTGGCGGGTCAGCTCTTCCACCAGGCGGTCGAGGCGGTCGAAATGGCGGGCGTCGGCGGCCTGGCCCTGGGCCAGCTGGTGGGCCCAGGAATCGGTTTCGGTGACGTCGAGCGAGGTGTTGACGGCCTTGAGCTGCGTTTCCAGCGCCAGCACGCGGTTGCGCAGCTCCAGCACGTCTTCGCGGGGGTAGTGCACCTGGTGCTTCATCAGCTGCAGGCGCTCGGCCAGGTGCTCGTAGGCGCGGGCGGCGGGGCGGGCAAAGGTGAGCGCCAGCGCTGCAATGGCCGCCGGGTAGCCCACCGCCACTACCCGGAAATACGCCAGCACCAGCAGCACCGCCGCCGTGAGCAGGTGCAGGCCCACCGCCAGCGTGCGAAACCGCGTGGCCATGCGCCGCGCAAAGGCCACGTGCTCCTCGTTCACGGCAATGCCTTTTTCCCGCGAAGCCTGCGCTTCCTCCACCACGCCGAGGGCGGCAAAGTGCGCGTTCCAGGGCAGGGTGGTCACCACGCCCAGCCACCACAAAATGCCCACGCCCACCAGCCAGTCCACCAGGCTGCCCACCGGCACGTGCAGCCAGTGCAGGCCAAAAAACACCACCAGCGCCCCAATGGCGAGGAAAAACAGCATGGCCACAAAGCCACCGAAGGACAGGGGAGAAGAAGCAGCCATAAAGAGGAGGCAGAGACGCATACCTGCGTCTCAGCGTTGAAAAATGATGAGCGAATGGCGCGGACGACGAGCCGCAAATATGCGCCGCTGCCCCAATTAAACAGCCGGCATATTAAACAGCCGGCAGCGCATTGCCCGGCACCAGGTGGCCGCCGTGCTGCAGCAGGTCGGCCCTGGCCTGCTCCCAGCCCTCGGCCGAGATGGGGCGGGTGGCATCTTCGATGATGGTAGCGGCGAAGCCTTCGGCCAGCGCGTCTTTGGCGCTGAAATACACGCAGTAGTCGGCGGCCAGGCCGGCCAGGTACACCTCGGTCACGCCCCGGCCGCGCAGGTAGTCGGCCAGGCCGGTGCTTTTGCGGTGGCCATTGTCGAAAAACGCGCTGTAGCTGTCAATTTCCGGGCTCATGCCCTTGCGAAAAATGGCCTCGATGCGCTCGGTGTGCAGGGCCGGGGCCAGGGCCGCGCCCTCGCTGGCCTGGGTGCAATGGTCGGGCCAGAGCACCTGCGGCAGGCCGTGCAGGTCAATTTGCTCAAACTGCGAGCGGCCGGCGTGGCTGCTGGCGAAGCTCTGGTGGCCGGCCGGGTGCCAGTCCTGCGAGGCCACCACCAGCTCGAACCGCGGCTGCAAGTCATTCACCAGCCCGATGATGGCGTCGCCCTCGGGCACGGCCAGCCGGCCGCCGGGCAGGAAGTCGTTTTGAATATCAATGAGCAGCAGGGCTTTCATAGGCGGGAGGAATGAATTTTTCAAGCGCAAAAGAACGACCGGCCGCGCGCAGTCGATGCACTGCTGCCAAGTAAGTAAGCCTGCAGCAGCAATGCTGCGGCTGCACGCGGCCGAGCGAAAGAAAAAGCATTTGCGCCGCCGTTACGTTTACGCAGGCAGCGGTGTCATTTCATCGCCCTTTTCTCATGCCTAATCTTCAGAATCAGATTGTCCTCGTCACCGGCGCCACGTCCGGCATTGGCGAAGTAACGGCCACGGCGCTGGCCAAAATGGGCGCGCACGTGGTGCTGCTGGCCCGCAGCGCCGACAAAGCTGCCGCCACCCAGCAAAAAATCAAAGCCGCCGCCGGCCACGACCAGGTCGATGTCTTGTTGGCCGACCTGGCCGACCTGGGCCAGGTGCGCCGCGCTGCGGCGGAGTTCAAGGCCCGCTACCCGCGCCTCGACGTGCTGGTGAACAACGCCGGCCTCATCCTCGGAGCCGAGCGCCGGCGCTCGCCCGACGGCTACGAGCTGGGCCTGGCCACCAACCACCTCGGGCCGTTCCTGCTCACCAGCCTGCTCTTCGACAAGCTGCAAGCCAGCCCCGCCGCCCGCGTGGTCAATGTCGCGTCGACGGTGTACCGCATGGCGCGGCCCGATTTTGCGGATTTTCAGTCGGAGAAAAACTACGGGGCGCTGGCCGTGTACGCCAACACCAAGCTCTACAACATCATGTTCACGCAGGAGCTGGCCCGCCGGCTGCGCGCCCACGGCATTGCCAATGTCACCACCAATGCGCTGCACCCCGGCGTGGTGGCCAGCAGCTTCGGCAGCGGCGCGCATGGCCTGATGAGCGTGCTGGTGCAGCTGGGCCGCCCGTTCATGATTTCGCCCGAGCAAGGAGCCGAAACCAATATTTTCCTGGCCTCGGCCCCCGAAGTGGCCACCATCAGCGGCGGGTATTTCGACAAGAAAAAGGCCGTGCCGGTGAAAAGCAGCTTCAACACGCCGGAAAACGCCCGCCGGCTGTGGGAGTTGAGCGAGCAGCTGACGGAAACAAAGCTGCTGGCTTAAAGCACGGGCTGGCTACCTGGCCGGGTGCAGCCCCCGCCACTCGTCCTCCAGCATGCCCATTTCCACCAGCGTCCAGTAGCCGTCGCCGTGGCGCACCACGTCGCGCAGGCGGCCTTCTTCCCGAAAGCCGCACTTGAGGTAGCAGTTGATGGCCGCGTGGTTGAAATCGTACACGCCCAGGCTGATGCGGTGCAGCTTCAGGTCCTCGAACCCAATGCGCAGCAGCGCCTTCACCATGCCCTGGCAGATGCCCCGCCGGCGCTCGGTGGTGTTGCCCACCAGCACGCGGGTGATGCGCCCGGCGCGGTCGCGCGTGCTGATGCCGCCCAGCGAGATGTGCCCCACCGTGACGCCCGTTTTCGAGTCCACGGCCTTGTAGATGAATACATTGGGGTCGTTGATGTCGTTCGCGCCTTCCACGTACCAGCTCAGGCCGGCCTCGGTGAGGGGGAAAGAGAACATCGAGCCGCTCCACTCTTTCATTAGCCGCTCGTCGTCCACCCATTCCATGAGCTGGGTGAAGTCGTCGGAGGTGAAGGGTTCCAGTTTAATCATTGTTCAGAAAGCGTAGGCCCGGGCCGATAAGCCCGGCAATAAGCCCGCAAGGTACGGGCTTGTTTTCGGGCCTGGAAGGGAGTTTTTAGAATAAATCAAAACAGCACGTGCCCAGCCTGTCATCCTGCGCGCAGCGCAGGATGACAGGCTGGGCACGCATAAGGCTACGCTGCCCGTTCCTTATCGAGTCAATATTCCCCTATGCCTCCAGCCGCAGCACGCCGCGGCTGTGCTCGCGCACGGCGGCGGCCAGCGCCGGGTTGTCGGCCAGTTTCTGGCCGAAGGAGGGCACCAGGTGGCGGAAATGCGCCTGCCACTCGGGCGTGGCGGCACGTTCGGGGAAGCATTTCTGCACCAAATCGAGCATGATGGCCACGGCCGTGCTGGCCCCCGGCGAGGCCCCCAGCAGCGCGGCAATGGAGCCATCGGCCGAGGTCACCATCTCGGTGCCGAATTCGAGCACGCCGCCTTCCTTCTTATCCTTTTTGATAACCTGCACGCGCTGGCCGGCTACTTCGAGCTGCCAGTCGGCGGGGTTGGCTTCGGGGTAGTATTCGCGCAGGGCGGCGGTGCGCTCGGCGGGCGTCTGGAGCACCTGGCCGATGAGGTATTTGGTGAGGCCCAGGTTGCGGGCGCCGGCGTAGAGCAGCGGCCGGATGTTGCCCAGCTCAATGGAGCGGAACAAATCGGTGTACGAGCCTTTCTTCAAAAACTTGGTGCTAAAGCCCGCGTAGGGCCCGAACAGCAGCTCTTTGCGGCCGTTTATCTGGCGCGTGTCGAGGTGCGGCATCGACATGGGCGGCGAGCCCACGGCGGGCTTGCCGTACACTTTGGCCTCGTGCCGGGCAATGACGTCGGGGTTCTGGCACTTCAGCCACTGCCCGCTCACGGGGAAGCCGCCGAAGCCATACGCCTCCGGAATGCCCGACTTTTCGAGCAGCGGCAGCGAGCCCCCGCCCGCCCCGATGAACACGAAGCGCGCCCGGGCCACCACCTTTTCGTCGGTGGCCAGGTTGCGGATTTTCAGCCGCCAGGTGCCGTCGGGCTCGCGCTTGATTTTCTCCACCTCGTGGCCCAGGTGGAAATCGACGCCCGGCTGGCCTTTCAGGTAATTAGACAGGGAGCGGGTGAGGGCCCCGAAGTTTACGTCGGTGCCCACGGCCATGCGCGTGGCGGCCACCGGCTGCGCGGGGTCGCGCCCGTCCATCACCAGCGGAATCCATTCGGCAATCTGCCGGGGGTCGGTGCTGAATTCCATGCCCTGAAACAGCGGCGAGTGCAGCAGCGCGGCGTGGCGCTTGCGCAGGTACTCCACGTTGGCCGCGCCCCACACAAAGCTCATGTGCGGAATGCTCTTGATGAAGGCCGTGGGGTCGGGCAGCTGGCCGCCCACCACCAGCGAAGCCCAGAACTGCTTGCTCAGCTCAAACTGCTCGGCAATTTTATCGGCCTTGCTGATGTCGATGGAGCCGTCGGGCCGCTCGGGCGTGTAGTTCAGCTCGCAGAAGGCCGAGTGGCCGGTGCCGGCGTTGTTCCAGGCGTCGGAGCTTTCGGCGGCCACGGCGTCGAGGCGCTCGTAGCCCGAGATGGTGAGGCCGGGGTCGAGGGATTTGAGCAGCACGCCGAGGGTAGCGCTCATGATGCCGGCCCCGATGAGGAGAACGTCGGAAACCGGCTGGTCAGAAGAAGTGGGGTTCATGCAAATTAGGTAAAGGCCGAAGGCAATACGGCAGACAGCCAACCGGGGCCGTTTGTTGGAAAAAAAATCGACGGGCTACCTTGCGCTCCCGAAACGCCACCCCCCGCGCCCCGCTTGCCCCCGCCCATGCCCGACCTCAGCCTGCCGCTGCTCCCGCTGCCCACCCGGGCCGCTGCCGCCGACCTCACCGCCCCGCGCCTGCTCATCATCTACACCGGCGGCACGGTGGGCATGGCCTTCAACAACAGCGGCGAGCTGGTGCCCATGAAATTCGGCCGGCTCGACCGCAAGATGCCCGATTTGACCCGCCTGCCCTTCCGCATCGAGCTGGTGAGCCTGCCCGCGCCCATCGACAGCAGCAACGTGACGCCCGCCGACTGGCTGTTTCTGGCCCAGCTCATCGGCCGGCACTACGCCGACTTCGATGGCTTCGTGGTGCTGCACGGCACCGATACCATGGCCTACTCGGCAGCGGCGCTGAGCTACGTGCTGGAGCACCTGGGCAAGCCGGTGGTGTTCACCGGGGCGCAGGTGCCGGTGGGCGCCAGCCGCTCCGATGCCCAGCGCAACCTCGTCACGGCCCTCGAAATCGCGGCAGCGCGCCAGCCGCACACCCGCACCGTGCGCGTGCCCGAGGTGTGCGTGTTTTTCAACGACATCCTCATTCGCGGCAACCGCGCCAAAAAGGTGGAAAGCCAGCAGTTTGCCGCCTTCAGAAGCGAGAACTACCTGCCGCTGGCCCGCGCCGGCATCACCCTCGAATTCGATGATAAAAGCATCCGCCCGCTGCCCGCGGCCCGCCTCAGGGTGCACACCCGGCTGGAAACCGCCGTGGCCGTGCTGCGCCTGTTTCCCGGCATCACGGAGGCGGTGGTGGCGGCCGTTCTGGGCGTGCCCGGCCTGCGCGGCTGCGTGCTCGAAACCTACGGCTCGGGCAATGCGCCCACCGCGCCGTGGTTTCTCAACTGCCTGGCCGAAGCCCGCCGGCGCGGCGTGTGGCTGCTCAACGTGAGCCAGTGCGAGGAAGGCCGCGTGGTGCAGGGCAAGTACGAAACCAGCGCCCACTTCGCCGACCTGGGCGTGGTGGGCGGCGACGACATCACCACCGAGGCAGCCGTCACCAAGCTCATGTTCGTGCTCGGCCTCGGCCTGAGCGACGAGCGCACCCGCGAGCTGCTGATGCTGGATTTGCGGGGCGAGATAACGCCTTGAAAATGAGTGAAGAGTTGCGCGTTAAAAGGGGGGAGTTAGCAGAATCACCGCTCCCGGCGCACAACTTTTACCTCTTAACTCGTTTTCGCTTCTATCTTTGCGGCACGAACCGCCAACCTTGAGAGGTGTCCGAGTGGTCGAAGGAGCACGCCTGGAAAGTGTGTATAGCCCAAAAGGTTATCGTGGGTTCGAATCCCATCCTCTCAGCAGAAAGCCCTGTTTCCACGTTGGAAACAGGGCTTTTTCTTTTCCGGGCCTGTCCAAATCCGCCAGACGCGGAGTGCTGGTGCGGCCGGGCTGTGGTGCCGTGGTTTCAGCTCAGCAGCGCCAGCAGGCCCACGATGCCGCCGCCAAGCAGCGCGAAGGCCGAAGCAATGATGGCCAGGATGAAAAACACGGTTTTTGCGCCTGCGTCGGGGATAATGCGGAGCTGGTCGCCGGGGCCGAACTGCGCCGCGCCGGGGTTGCGCAGCTCGTACTCGCCGGGCGTGGCGGCCCGGAAAGTAGCGAAGCGCAGCGTTGTGTCGCCGCTCAGGCTGCTTCGCTGGGTGCGGCTCCAGCGCGGGGGCGTGAGGCGCTGCACCGCGCCGGCGGGCAGGGCCTGCACTTCCAGCACCACCGCCGGTAGGGAAAACCGCAGGCCCCACCGGCCGGGCCGGGTGCAGCCCACCTCGTAGGAGCCGGCCCGGGTGAGCACGAAGCGAAAGACGGGCTGCGCGGCCGAAAGCGTGAAGGCATTCTCGGCGGGGTTGAACAGCCGGACCAGGCCGCGGATGCTATAAAAAAGCCCGGCCGCGCCCAGCAGGGCCACCGCCAACAGCGGAAGGGCCAGCCACGACGGCAGGCCGGGCGAAGCAGTGGCCGGTGCGGCCTCAATGAACAGCAGCATAGCACGAAAATACGTTGCCACGGCCTTGCCGCAAGCTGTTTCCAGCCAGCTGACGGGCTTGTGTCCAGCGGCGGCTTCAGCATGAAGCCCGACTGAAAGCTGCCCGCACGAGGCGGTGTGCTACAGCCCCGCGCCCGCCTTGCGCTTGCGGTCGGCCTGCTCGCGCTGCCACAGCGCGTTGGAGAGCAGCAGCAGCGAAGCATCGCCGTTGGGCGCCATTTTGCTGAGGGTGAGCGTGGCTTTCTTTCCCGGCCACAAAAATGCTTCTTCCTCAGGGGCTTTGGCTTTGGCGGCGGCCGGTGCCTGGGTGGGCTCGCCGTATTTGGCGCGTAGCGCCGTCAGCAGCTTCTGCCGCTCGGCGGCCCCACTCACCACCACAAGCACGCCTTCGGCTTTGTCTTTGTAGTAAAAATATTGGATGACCGTGGCCTTGGTTTCGCCAATCTGGGGGCTTTCGCGCGGCCGGAAATAATACGTCTTGTCGGGGTCGCTTGCCACGGAGTCCGCGCCAGCAATGGCCTTCATTTCCGGGTGGTCGGCAATGTCGGTTTCCAGGCCCACATCGCGGAAGCCAAAGGTTTTGTCGACAAGGGAGGCCGGCCGGGGGGCGGGCTTATGAGCCTGGGCCAGAACGCTACCGGGGCCGAGCAGCAGGCAGAAGAAGAAAGGTTTCATGCGCCGAAGATAGAACGGCGGGCTCCCGGTTGAGCTTAAAAAAACAGCCGTACCGGCCGGTGGCCCCCCGTCGGGCTGGGAAAGTTCCCGTGCCGGCGTCAGCTTCTGTGGCCGGTACACCGTTTCATGGGAATGGCAAAAAGCCTCAAAAACGCTTGTGAAAGGCATTTTTGAGGCTTTTGTTTTCGCTAAGCCCGGGCTGGGCCAGCCCGGGTTAGCTCACGCCAATGGTTTGCGCGGGCTGGTTGGTGTCCGGGTTTTTGGGCAGCTTCACGGTCAGGATGCCGTCGGCGTAGGCGGCCGTGATGCCGTCGGTGAGCACCTTGCCGTTGAGCTGGAAAGCGCGCTCGAAGGAGGCATTGCGGAACTCGCGGCGGGTGTAGCGCGGGTCGGCTTCGTCGCTTTCCGGCGCGGCATCGGTGCCTTTGTAGGCGATGGTGAGCACGTCGTGCTGCACCGTGAGGCGGATGTTTTCCTTCGCCAGCCCGGCCGCGAAGAGCGTCAGCACGAAGCTGGTTTCGGTGGTTTCGATGTTGACGGGCACGGGCTGGAAGGCCCCGAAGAACTTTGCCCAGGGATGCCCGCCCCGGTGGCCGCGCTGGCCAAAATGACGGCCCCAGTGCCGCCCCCGCCCGCCGCAGCCGGCGAAGGAATGTTGCTGGAAATGAGAATCGGAATCGGATGCTTGTTGGGTGTACATGACAAAAGAAAATTGAGGGAGTGAAAAAAGGACGGGCGCTTAGTCAACCGTCACGGAACGGGCCGCCCCGTTGCGGGGGCCGCGG
Source organism: Hymenobacter daeguensis (assembly GCF_054780555.1). Taxonomy (NCBI): domain Bacteria; kingdom Pseudomonadati; phylum Bacteroidota; class Cytophagia; order Cytophagales; family Hymenobacteraceae; genus Hymenobacter; species Hymenobacter daeguensis. The sequence goes on along the minus strand of NZ_BAAGWC010000001.1, from coordinate 57,956 downwards.
GTGGGCCGGCCCCACGGCTCGTCGATGGGCACCGGCGCGCCGGGCATGGCCTCGAAGGCGGCGCGGTAGCCCGCCATGCGGCGGCGCCAGGGGCCGCCGGCAAACCGGCCCCGGCGGCCACGCAACAACCGGAAAACAACGCGCAGGACGAGGAGGACCCCGATGACTTTCAGGATATTTTTCATGTTCAGGAAATAAGGAGATGAACCGGCGCAGGCAGGCGGCGGGCGGCGAATGGCAGCCGTTTTCGGGGCTAGCTCAGCTGCGCATTCGGGGCGAAGGGGCCGTGCTGGCCTTCAAGCAGGAAATCGAATGAGCCGGGGCGTTTACTCTAAATCTTCTCAAATTTTTTTTGTCAGGGCAATGCAGCGGCCCGCCAGGCCGGCACTACCCCGCAGGCGGCGGCGCCTGGGGTGGCCGGCCGCCCCAGGCGCGGGCCCGCGCCTGCCACTGCTGCCGGAACCTGAGCCGCTCGTCCTCGCTCATGCGCTGCCATTTTTCGTGGCCCTGCCAGTGGCCCCGGCCACCCATGCCGCCCCGGCCGGGGCCGTAGGAGCCGAACAAAATGCGGCACAGCACCAGCAGCCCCACGGCCTGCCAGTAGCTGAGCCGGCCGGCCTGGACGACCTCCGGCAAAATGGCGTTCCAGAGCGCCATCACCACGCCGCCCAAGGCCAGCGCGGCGACCCCGGCCACCAGCGGGAAAAAGAAAAAGCGGCCCCGTGGGCCCCGGCGTCGACCGAAATTGGACATGGAGGGAGACGGTTAATAGTTCATAAATTCCTGGTACAGGCCTTCCAGCCGCTTGCGCAGGTGCTTCACGGCGTAGCCCTTGCGCGAAATCAGGGTTTTGATGTTCTCGCCGGTTTCGTCGGCAATTTCCTGAAAGGTGCGCTCTTCCAGCTCGTTTTGCACGAACACCTCGCGCTGGGCGGCGGGCAGCTCCTCCAGGGCCAGAAACAGCTGGTCCCAGAACAGCTGCCGGAGGTCTTCGGCTTCGGGCGTGGGCGCGTCGGCGTAGAGGATGTCGCGGAAGCTCAGGCCGCCGTCTTCGTCCTCGTAGCTGTAGTCGTCGAGGCGCTCTTCGCGCTTCTTGCGCGAGCGGTCCACAATCTTGTTGCGGGCCACGCGGTGCAGCCAGCCGCTCACCTGCTCGATGGCGCCCAGCTCGGGCAGGCTGCCAAACTGGTACCACACGTCCTGCAGAATGTCCTCGGCATCCTCGTCCGAATCGACCCGGCCGCGCACGAAAGCAAACAGCTGCTTGCTGTATTGCTTCACGGTCTGGATGAGGGTTTGCTGGTTGGGAGAGGTCACGGCGGCGGAAAAAGGGCGGCTAGGGCGGAAAACGATTCAGCCCCGCGCTTTACTTTAAACCGGTAGGGGCGGGGCCTGCCCCCGCCCGGTCGCTCGGCAATAGAAAAGCCCGCCTCCAATCCGGAAGCGGGCTTTCCCCTTGAAGTAGTTTAGAAAGTCGTGGTCATCCTGAGCGCAGCGAAGGACCTTATCCCGTCTGAGCAGGCATTGTTATGGTGTGAAAAGGTCCTTCGCTGCGCTCAGGATGACAGCCGATTTTAGCTCGCTGAACAGCTTCCTTCCTACAAACACCTGCCTACTTCACTACCTCCAGCCAGCCTTTCCAGGTTTGGCCGGCGGCGGTGCGCAGCTGGTAGAAATACACGCCGGCGGCCACGTTTGGGGCGCTGCCCCAGCCCTGGGTGTAGTTTTCCTGCTCAAAAACCTTGCGGCCCCAGCGGTTGTAAATCACCACCGAAACCGGCTCGGTGCTCACGTAAGGGCGGAAGTCGTCGTTGGCTCCGTCGGCGTTGGGCGTGATGACGTTGGGGTATTGAAAGTCGCGGGCGGGCGAAATTACCAGCGTCAGGGTTGAGACAATCGGGCAGCTGTTGCCCGCCAAATCGGCGGTGAGGCGCACGGTATAGGTGCCGGGCGCAGCATAGGTGTGCGTAGGAGCAAGGCCGGTGGCAGTTTGCCCATCGCCAAAGTCCCAGCGCCGGTTGGTAAGGAGCTGCGTGTTGGGAATAGTATCGGTGAAAGCCACTAATTGACCGGCTGTTGGCCGTAGCGGATTGGCGTGCAGCACAATCCGCAGCACTCCCTGACGGGTCACCACCGTGGTGGCACTGCCGGTGCAGCCGGCCGCCGTGGTCACGCGTACGGTGTAGGTGGTGGTGGCGGCGGGGTTGGCCGTCACGGTGCGGCCGGTGGTGCTGCTCAGGCCGGTGGCGGGGCTCCAGGTGTAGGTGGCGCCGGTGCCGGCGTCGCTGGCGGTGAGCGTGGCGCTGGCACCGGGGCAGAGCACCGCCGCCGTTGGAACGGTTACGGTGAGCTGGTTGCGTACGTTCACGACCACCGTATCGCGGCTGACGCAGCCGCCGCCCACGGTGGTAGCCGTCACGATGTACTGGGTGGTGGCGGTGGGCGTGGCAATTACCGTGGGGCCGCTGGTGGTGTTGAGGCCGGTGGCGGGGCTCCAGGTGTAGATGGCCGACTGCACGGGCGAGGCCCCGGCCACCGTGAGCGTGGCCGACGAGCCGGGGCACACCGTCTGGTCGGGGCCGAGGGCGGCGCGGGGCAGGCCGAAGACCGTCACGGTATCGCGGCTGACGACGGCAGCCTGGCAGCTGGTGGAGTCGTAGGCGGTGAGCGTGACGGGGTAGCGGCCGGGCGTGTTGTAGGTGGCGGTCACGTTGTTGGGCTGCGTCGAGGTCTGGCCGTTGCCGAAGCTCCAGGTGGTGCCGTTGTTCGAGGGGGTGGCGCGGGTGAAGGTGACGGTGAGCGGCGCGCAGCCGCTGCGGGTGTTGGGCGTGCCGTTGGCGGCCGGCGTGAAGCTGGCATCGAGGCGGGCAATGTCCATCTTGAAAGCCGCTGCGTTGGTGCCGGCCCCCGTGCCGATGGCGCGGGCGTAGGCATTGGCCGTGAGCGGAATGGTGGGCGGCGTGCCGCCCGACTGCTGCGCCCGCACGCAAATGGCCTGGTAGATGATGCCCTTCTTGTCGAAGCGCGAGGTGCCGCCATCGACGTGGGTCGTGCCCGTGCCGTAGTAGGTGGCGTACACCAGCCGCCGCGCATTGGCCGACAGCTGCATCAGGTAGAGGTAGCCGAAGGTGTTTAGGTTGGCATCGGCGGCGGTGCTGGGCGTGCTGTTGGCCACGGTGCGCAGCAGGGCGTCGGGGGTGGTGGGCATGCCCGAGATGCTGCTCGCGCCGTAGCCCGAGAGCAGGAGGTTGCCGCAGTTATCGACCAGGAAAGCCGTGGGGGCCAGGTTGGTGGGGTAGGGGTTGGCGCTGGTAGCCGTGCCCGCCCCGTTGCCAAACACGGTGGAGTAGCCGGTGGTGGTGAGCTGGTAGTTCAGCTTGTGAATGAACTGGCGGCTGCCCGCGTTGCGGTAGGTGCCGGCCGTGACGGGGTAGGCCCCGTTGGTCTGGCCCAGCACGTACACGGCGGCCTTGCGGTCGAACTGCACGAAGTAGGCCTGGTCGTAGCTGCTGGTGCCCAGGTAGGTGGCCTGCGCCAGGGTGCTGCCCGCCGGCGAGAGGTGCGCCACGAACCCATCGGCAATGCCGCCGCGCGCCGCGGGATTGAGGCCGCCGCTGGTGCCGGGGAAGTTGGTGCTCGCCGTGCCGCCGGCCACGAACACCCCGCCCAGGCTGTCGAGCTGAATGCTGTAGCCCGCATCGTCGGCAGTGCCGCCGAGGTAGGTGCTCCAGGTCAGGGCCGAGAGGCTGGGGTTGAGCTTGGTCACCACGGCATCGTGCCCGCCGCGGTTGGTGAGCTGGAAGCCGCCCGTGCTGGGGTAGTTGGTGGAGCGGGTGAGGGAGGTGAGGTACACGTTGCCGGCCGGGTCCGTAATCACGTCGCCCCGGAAGTCGTCGCCGAAGTTGGCGTAGAGGTTGCTGCTGGTGCTCATCTGCCCATCGGCGGCCGAGCCGCCCAGGTAGGTAGCATTGAGCGTGGTGCCGCCCACGCTGAAGTTGAGGCGGGCCAGCACCAGGTCGGACGTGCCGCCGTTGTAGGTGCGGTCGTAGGCAGTGGTCGAGGTCGGAAAGTTGGTGCTGGCCGTCGAGCCCAGCAGGGTCAGGGTGCTGGGGCTGCCGTTCATCACCAGGCTGTGCACGTAGTCGTCGTCGGAGCCGCCCAGGTAGGTCGATTGGATGAGGCTGCTGGTTCCGTTCGCCGCGTTGGGGTTGTAGCCGCTGATGACGATGTCGATGCCGCCGTTGTAGCTCACGTCGTACGCCCCCGTGGTGGTGGGGTAGCCCGTGCGGAAGATGATGCCGCCGGTGTAGAGGTTGCCCAGCGTGTCGTGGGTGGCCGTGTAGCCCCAGTTCTGGCCCGTCGAGCCCGAGTAGGTGGCGTACACCAGCACCGGGTCGATGGTGAGCGGGCGGGTATGGTCGTAGCCTTTGGGCAGGCCGAAGCGCACCGTGTGCTGCGGACCCAGCACGTACTGGCAGGGCACGGCCACGCGGCGGCCGTCAATCATCTGATAAGCATAGGGCTTCTGCTCGGTCACGCGGCCCACGCTGGTGGCAATCTGCAGCGCGCCATCCACCACGGTCAGCGCCTGCTGGCCCTCGTAGCGCAGCTGGATGCGGCCGGCATCGGCCCCGGCGGCCAGCTCGAAGTCGTATTCCAGCGACGTGCCGTGCGAATACAGGTGCAAATCGGTGCCGGGGTAGAGCTGGCGGTAGCGCACGTCGGCGAAGGACGGCACGTTGGTGGCCCAGCGGCCGGGGTCGTTGCCGAGGAAGTAGTTGGTGGGGGCGCCGGTGGGGTTGGCGCTGCTCACGGCCGCATCGGGGTTGGCCCCCACGAAGTTCACGGCGTAAGCGTGCGCGTTCACGCGGGCCGTGCGGCTGGCGGGGCGGCCCGCGTGGTGCAGGTGGTCCACCTGGCGGGCATCGTAGCGGGCCACCAGCAGGCGGCCGCGTTCCAGAAAGAGCTGGCCGGCGGGCACATCGGCGGCAAAAAGCACCGGCTTGGCCCACTGGTGGTGGTTGGGAATGAAGCGCAGCGGGGCCGCCGCGTCCGGCGTGGCCACCGGCCCGGGAGCCGAAGCTCGGGCCGCCGAAGAAATGGATAAAAGCGCGCTGCCGAGGCAGAGCCAACGCGTAAGAATACGACGCATGAAGAGGGAAAAAGGGGAAATTAAAAAGACGTTAAAACGGCGTAGAAAAGCCCCGCTGGGGGCAGGGCCTGACTATCCCGCTGCAAAGGTCCGGCGATAATTCGGATTAGTCGTCGTTGTTCGCTATTTAGTAATTTGAACAGATGCGGGCTTCTGCAGCAGTTCCGGCGCAAGCCCGGCCGGTTCGCTGTCTGCCTTTCTTCTCCTCCCATACCAGCGCCCGCCAGCGGCGGCGGCTCGGCCCGCGGCCTTCCAGCCATCCCGTGGGCAAGCGCCAGCTCCGTGTGCGCGGGATTGCGCGGGCAACGCGAACGGCTAAAACCCGTTACCTTCCCCGGCGCAACTCCCTAACCCCCGCCGCCCTTATGGCCCCCACTTCGACTCCCTCCCCCGCCGCCACACCCGGCTTCGAGAAAGACAACAAGCGCATCACCACCGGCTGGACGTTCTATGACTGGGCCAACTCGGTGTATCCGCTGGTGATTACGAGCAGCATCTTCCCCATTTACTGGGGCAGCATCACCAAGGCCATCAACCCCACCGACATGGTTGATTTCCTGGGGTTCCGGGTGCCGGGCTCGTCGCTGCTCACCTACGCCATCTCGTTTTCCTTTCTGCTCATTGCCCTGGTCAGCCCCTTTCTGACCTCGCTGGCCGACTACTCGGGCCGCAAGAAGCTGTTTTTGCAAATCTTCTGCTACATCGGGGCCTTCAGCTGCGCCGCGCTGTACTTCTTCACCGAAGACAACCTCACGCTGAGCACGTTCATTTTCATTTCGGCCACGGTGGGCTTCAGCGGCAGCATCGTGTTCTATAATTCCTACCTGCCCGATATCAGCTCCGAAGAAAAGTTTGACTCGCTCTCGGCGCGGGGCTTCTCGATGGGCTACATCGGCTCGGTGCTGCTGCTGGTTATCTGCCTGGGCATCATCATGGGGCCGCACATTGCGGGCGGCCCCGAAGGCGTGGCGCTGTTTGGCATGAGCACCGGCAAGGCCACGCGGCTCAGCTTCCTGCTCACCGGCCTGTGGTGGGTGGGCTTTGCCCAAATCCCGTTTTTCACGCTGCCGCCCGACACCGGCCGCGCCGCCGATGCGCCCGTCAGCCAGGACGGCTGGCTGCTCAACGGCTTCCGCGAGCTGGGCAAGGTGTGGGACCAACTTAAGCAGCAGCCCAACCTCAAGCGCTTCCTGCTGGCCTACTTCACCTACAACATGGGCGTGCAGACGGTGATGTACGTGGCCACCATCTTCGGCGATAAGGTGCTGAAGCTCGACAGCACCTCGCTCATCGTCACCATTTTGCTGCTCCAGATTGTGGGCATTCTGGGCGCTTGGCTTTTCGCCAAGCTTTCCGACCGCATCGGCAACACCCGCGCCCTGAGCTGGGCCGTGTTCATCTGGATGCTGATTTGCATTGCCGGCTACTTCGTGCAGGCCGGCTGGTCGTTCTACGCGCTGGCTGCCGTTATCGGCCTCACCATGGGCGCGGTGCAAAGCCTGTCGCGCAGCACCTATTCCAAGATTATTCCGGAAAACACGCCCAACTCGGCCGCCTACTTCAGCTTTTTCGATGTGGTGGAGAAGCTCGGCATCGTCATCGGTACCCTTTCGTTTGGGCTGATTGGGCAAATCACGGGCTCGATGCGCAACAGCATTCTGTCGCTGATTGTGTTCTTCATCTTCGGCTTGGGCTTCCTGCTGACGCTGCGCGGCAAGAAGCTGCGCGAAGACTCGCTGGGCCCCATCTCGGTGCCCGGCCCGCCGCCGGCCTCCGCCGCGGCCGAGATGGGCGCGCCGATGACCCGGTAATCCGGATTTTTAGTCGGCGAGTTGATGATATGGAATAGCTTTGACTCGCGGACTGAACGCCCGCGCCACACTTTCTCACCCCACTTCCCGCATGTACACCTCTTCCATTCAGAAAAACATCCTGGCTGAGCTCAACCACGAGCTAACCCAAACCCGCCGCATCCTGGAGCGCGTGCCCTACGAGCGGGCCGACTACAAGCCGCACCCCAAAAGCATGAGCCTGTGGCAGCTGGCCAGCCACGTGGTAAACCTATTGGCCTTCAACACGCTGTTCGTGACGCACGACTCGCGCGATTTCCTCGACCCCAACGCGCCCAAGCCCGGCCCCACCACCACGAGCCTGGAGGAGCTGCTGGCCCGTTTCGACGAGTACAGCGCCACCCTGAAGCAGGAGCTGCAGCAGAGCGACGACGAGAAGCTGGCCCACAACTTCAAGCTGCACCGCGGCGAGCATGTGGTGTTCGACTACCCCAAAGCCACCGCCATCCGCATCATGGGCCTCAACCACAGCATCCACCACCGCGGCCAGCTCACGGTGTACCTGCGTTTGCTCGACATTGCCGTGCCCGGCCTGTATGGCCCCAGCGCCGACGAGAAGTAGGGCACCGTCTGGCGTCGGCTGTCATTGCGAGTAGAGCACAGGGCCACGCGGCAATCCGTCCTCCCGATGCGATAAACCCTGCGCTGTGATAAGCTCGACGCAAAAGCCCCGGTACTGCACAGTGCCGGGGCTTTCTGGTAAAAGAGCCTATCTGGTTTTGACAGGACGGATTGCCGCGTGGCCCTGCGTTCCGCTCGCAATGGCGGTTACTTTCGCCCAAACACCTTCTCCCCGCCAATCCACGTTTGCAGCACCTTTGCACCGCGCAGCTGCTCTTTCGGCGCGGTCAGCAGGTCGGTGTCCAGCACCACAAAATCGGCCAGCATCCCGGGCTTAATCTGCCCCTTGCGCTTTTCCTCGAAGCCGGCGTGGGCGGCCCAGGTGGTCATGCCGCGCAGGGCGTCGGGGCGCGAAATGGCGTTTTCCATCTGGAAGCCGGCCGCCGGATAGTTTTTCGCATCCTGCCGCGCCACGGCCGCGTGGAAGCCAAACAGCGGGTTGATGTCCTCCACCGGAAAGTCGGAGCCCAGCGCCAGCTGGCCGTACTGCTTCAGCAGTTCTTTATAAGCGTAGGCGGTTTTCAGACGCTCGGCCCCAAGGCGCTCGCCGGCCCAGTACATATCGGAGGTGGCATGCGTGGGCTGCACCGAAGGCACGATGCCGAACTGCCCGAATTTGGGCATGTCGGCCGGGGTGATGACCTGGGCGTGCTCGATGCGCCAGCGGCGGTCCTGCTGCCCGTGCAGCGCCTCGCCGTAGATGTTGAGGATGATGCGGTTGGCCGAGTCGCCGATGGCGTGGGTATTCATCTGGAATTTCGACGCGGCCAATTCCCTGGCTAAGTCGCGGAACTGCTTTTCGGTAGACAGCAGGAAGCCGGTTTCCCTGGGCCGGTCGGCATACGGCTGCACCAGGCAGGCCCCGCGCGAGCCCAGCGCCCCATCGGCATACACCTTGAAGGAATTGATGGTGAGCTGGTCGGTAAGTACCGGGCCGTTTTTGAGGTAGTAGGCGCGGTTGCCGGGCGTCGGGTTCAGCATGGCGTAGAGGCGTAGCTTCAGCTTCTTTTGCTGCTGCAGGGCCGCCATCTGGTCAATGTTGGCCTTGTCGAGGCCGGCGTCGGCGAGGCTGGTGAGGCCCACGGCCAGGCAGTTTTGCTGGGCCTGCAGCAGGAGCGGGGCGGCTTCGGCCGCAGCAGGCTCCGGAATTTTGCTGCTCACGAGGCGCGTGGCATTATCAACCAGCAGGCCCGTGAGGCGACCCTGCGCGTCGCGCATAATGGTGCCGCCGCTGATGGGCGTACGGGCCGTGACGCCCGCCAAATCCAGTGCCTGCTGGTTGGCCAGCGCGGCGTGGCCATCCACCCGAAACAGGAAAACCGGCACGTCGGGAAACAGCTGGTCCAGTGTGTCTTTGGTAGGGAATTGCTTGCCGGGCCAGTCGTTCTGGTCCCAGCCGCGCCCGGTGAGCCAAGCGGCCTGCGGGTACTTCTTCCGGTTCGCCTGCAGCTTCTGAATCACCTCCTGCCACGAGCGCGTGCCCACCAAATCGGCGCTGGGCAGGGCCAGAGCGTAGCGGTAGAAGTGGCAGTGCGCGTCGTAGAAGCCGGGATAGATGAACTTGCCGCCCGCGTCCACTTCCTGCGCCGCCTGGTACTTCGCCTGCAGGTCGGCGGCCGGGCCCACGGCCACAAACCTGCCATCCTTCACGGCAAAGGCTTCGGCTTTCGAAAACGTAGAATCCACGGTGTACACGGTGGCATTGGTCACGAGCAAATCCACGGCCTCGCGCCGGGCCGAGCAGCCGCCGAGCAGCGCCACGGCCAGTAGCGGCACGGTGGTTTTTAGGAGCAGGGTAGGGGAGAAAGGCATGCAGTGGAATTAGAAATGACTATAAAAAAGAACGTCATGCCGAGCAGAGCCGAGGCATCTCGCGTGTAATAGTAAATCCAATCGGAAGAAAAGAATTACCAATGCACGCGAGATGCTTCGACTGCGCTCAGCATGACGTTCCGGAATCTGCGGCTTGTCGAATCTGCGAAATCCGTTACAATCTGCGGTCCTTACTCGAAGCGCATGTGCTTCACCGACTCGCCCGAAAACTGCAGCTCCTGCAGCGACTCGATGCCGATTTGCAGGTGCTGCTTCACGTAGTTGGCCGTTACTTTCGAGTCCGATTCCGAGGTTTTCACGCCTTCGGGCGTCATCGGATTGTCGCTCACCAGCAGCAGGGCGCCGTGCGGGATGTCGTTCATGAAGCCGCACACGAAAATGGTGGCCGTCTCCATGTCCACGGCCAGGGCGCGCACCCGGCGCAGGTAGTCCTTGAAATCCTGGTCGTGCTCCCACACGCGGCGGTTGGTGGTGTACACGGTGCCGGTGTAGTAGTCCAGCTCGTGCTTCTTAATCATCGACGACACCGCGCGTTGCAGGCGGAAGGAGGGCAGCGCTGGAATCTCCTTGGGCAGATAATCATCCGAAGTACCGTCGCCGCGAATGGCCGCGATGGGCAGCACCAAGTCGCCGAGCTTGGTCTTTTTCAGGCCCCCGCACTTGCCCAGGAACAGCGCCGCCTTGGGCTTGATGGCCGAGAGCAAATCCATCACCGTGGCGGCCATGGGCGAGCCCATGCCGAAGTTGATGATGGTGATGCCGTTGGCCGTGGCCGTCTGCATCGGCTTGTCGAGGCCGCGCACTTCGGCGCCAAACTGCTCGGCAAACATGTACACGTAATTGCTGAAGTTGGTGAGCAGGATGTACTGCCCGAACTCGTTCAGCGGCACGCCGGTGTAGCGTGGCAGCCAGTTGTTTACGATTTCTTCTTTGGTCTTCATATGGCAATGAGTGAATGGGCAAATGGGTGAATGAGTGAATAAAAAGCGGGTACAGCGAGGTCGCCTGAGCCATTCACTCATTCACCCATTCGCCCATTCACTCATTGCATAGGCTTGTACCTTTGGAGGTGATGCAAGCCCTGGACCTGCCGCCTTTCGAGGCCAAACTTACGCAATCGGCCACAAATCAGCCACTCATCTGGGACGGCTTGCGGCGCCGGCACGTCGTGCTCACGCCCGAGGAGTGGGTGCGGCAGCACGTCGTGCATTACTTGATAAACTTCCTCGGCTACCCGCGCGGCCTGCTGGCGCTGGAGCGCGGCCTGCGCTACAACCAGCGCCGGAAGCGTACCGATTTACTGGCCCTGAATCCCGAAGGCCAGCCCCTGCTGCTGGTGGAGTGCAAAGCGCCCTCGGTGCCCATTACCCAGGCAGTGGCCCGGCAGGCTACCACCTACAACCAAACCATTGGCGCGCCGCTGCTGCTGCTCACCAACGGCCTGGTACACTACTGCTGGCGCGTCGATTTTGCGACCAGAACCAACGAGCGGCTGGCCGAAATTCCGTCGTTTGCCGCGGCAGTGGAGCGGTAATTCCGGCGGCAGGCCAGTTAAGAAAAAGCCCGGCCGCAACTGCTTGCGGCCGGGCTTTATACTCAGCATAAACGGCGGAAATACTAGCGCTTGATTTTCGTTTTGTTGCGCTTGTCCTTGATGCGGGCATCGGCGGGCACCACCCGCACCGGCTTTTCAATGACGGTGGTCGTGCCGGGGTCGGTGGTGGTCGTGGTCGATTCCGTGGTCGTGGTGGAAGAAGGCGTGGTGGCCGGGTACGTGGCCGGAGCCGGCGTTACCGTGGTCTGGCGCGTGGTGGTGGTGCTGGTGGTGGACTGGGCGCTGGCCGAGTAGCCAAAGGCAACAAATACGAGGGCGAGGAAGAAGGGCTGCTTTTTCATAGTACCAATGAGATTGGGTGGAAGAAAGGAACCATGCTGCTAAGAGCACCGGATTGGTTGCCTCTAACGAAACGGCGCAGCACAGGGTTGGAAATGCCCGAATTATGCCCGCCGCCCCGCTTACTTATACAGCCGGTTATCGAGCAGGCCGTTCACGTAAAACTGCACGCAGGCCCGCAGCTCGGTGCCGTATTGCCGCACCAGCGCCGGGTCGGGGTTGGCCACGGGCTCGTTGGGAATGAAGTGGGTTTTATAGGGGTAAAGCCGAATCTGGTTCTTATTGGTGAGCTCGGTCACGAAGTCGGAATGCACGAGGAAATAGGAGTCGCCGTCGCGGAAGATGGCGCGGCCGGGACTGGTCGTTTCAAACACCGACGAGCCGAAGGGCAGCAGCGCCTTCTGCTCCTGCGCCAGGCCCAGCACGTCGAGCACCGAGGCCGGCACGTCCACCTGCTCGCTGATGCGGTGGGCATCGACGGCCGGCAGCGGGTGGCCGGGCCGGAACAGCAGCAGCGGCGTTTTGTGGTAGCCCAGCGGGTTCTGGTAGCCCGCGCGGTCCGACTGCGACGTGTGGTCGGCCGTGAGCACGAAAAGCGTGTTGGCATACCACGGCTCCCGGCTGGCCGCCTGAAAAAAGCGCCGCAGCGCCATGTCAGCGTAGGCAATGGTGGGGTGAATGGGCTGCGAGCTGCCGGCGAGGAACTTGCCCTTGTACCTGGCCGGCAGCGAAAACGGCTCGTGCGAGCTCAGGGTGAAGACGGCGGCCAGAAACGGCTGCCTGGTAGCCGTCAGGCGCTGGTTGAAGTATTGCAGGTAGGGCTCATCGAAAATGCCCCAGTGCCCGTCGTAATCGGGGCTGGCGGCCCCGCCGGGGTATTCGTTCAGGCCATAATAGTGCTGCATGCCCGCAATGCCCGAGAACATGTCGAAGCCCATCGTGCCGTTGGCGCCGGCGTGGTACATGGCCGTGGTATAGCCGTGGCGGCCCAGGATTTCGCCCAGCCCGTGCAGCTCCGCCGTCTGGAAGCTGGAGGTGATGAACGGCTCATCCATGAGCGAAGGCAGGCCCGAGAGCACCGCCGGCAGCGCCTCGATGGAGCGGCGGCCGTTGGCGTAGTTCTCGCGCATGAAGCGGGCGTTCGGAGCCGTGGCCAGCGAGTCGAAAAACGGCGTTAGTACGCTCTGGCCGCCGTTTTCCACGCCGGTATATTCCGAGCCGAAGCTTTCCAGCAGCAGCACCACCACGTTGTCGGGCGGCACGGGCGGGCGGGTGGGCAAAGCAGGCGCTCCCAGCGCCGCGCGCAGATTGGCAGCGGCAGGAAAATAGCCGACGCGCTCCACCGGCACTTCATCGAAGGATTTCAGCACCGTGAACGTGCTGTTCAGGGCCAGGTGGCCGAGCACGGCAGGCTGCAGGTCGAAGGCCGTGCCGGTGCGCAGCGGCTTGAGCTGCCAGCCGCCGCGCAGGCCCAGCACCACCCCCAGCACCACCAGCGCAAACTCGACGCTGCGCTGCAGCCAGGGCCGCCGGCCCGGCGGCGTCGCCAATTCATCGGCCGTGGGCATGGGGCTGAAGCGCCACAGCAGGTACACGAGCAGCAGCAGCGGCGGCAGCAGGTAAATGTATTGCAGGCCAATCTGCCCGGCCTGCTGCGCAATGTCGTGCCCGATGGTGTGCCACTCGTTGCTCAGCCGCCGCCCGATGAACTTGAAGTACTCAAAGTCAATAACATTGAGCAGAAAGCCCGGAATATTGAGCAGCACAAACAGCGCCCGCAGCCACTGCTGCCCGCGCCGCGCCGTCACCGGCACCAGCAGCGACGCCAGCACCAGCGGCAGGTTCAGCCACAGCAGCGCCGCCACGTCGAACCGCAGCCCGTGCCCAAACGCCAGTGCCACCGAGCCAACCCCAATGCCCCGAAACGTGACCAGATTGAAGCAGTAGAAACAGAAGCGCAGCAGCGTGTAAACAGCCATCAGCAGCGCAAAGCGGCGCAGCAGCAGACGAATAGCAGGAGAGGGAATCATTAATTAAATGAGGAATGAAGAATTAGCAATGAGGAATTAGGGATGTAGAGCCGAATGACAAGCATTAAAAAGCCCTCCCGCCATAATGACGGGAAGGCTTGCTAATTACTCATTCTTCATTCCTAATTCTTCATTAAGCGCAGCGCCTACACCGAGGCCAGCTCCAGCACGGTGTCCACGCTGGTCAGGGGCAGGCCCCAGGCATCGGCCACGCCTTTGTACACCACCTCGCCGTGCACCACGTTCAGGCCGAGGCGCAGGGCCTCGTCGCGGCGGCAGGCTTCCTGCCAGCCCTGGTTGGCCAGCTTCACGGCGTAGGGCAGGGTGGCGTTGGTGAGGGCCAGGGTGCTGGTGTAGGGCACCGCGCCGGGCATGTTGGCCACGCAGTAGTGCACCACGTCGTCGATGATGAAGGTGGGGTTTTCGTGCGTGGTGGGGTGGCAGGTTTCGATGCAGCCGCCCTGGTCCACGGCCACGTCGACCACTACGGTGCCGGGGCGCATGGTTTTCAGCATGTCGCGGGTGATGAGGTGCGGGGCTTTCGCGCCGGGAATCAGCACCGCACCCACAATCAGGTCGGCCGTTTTGATGGCTTCGCGGATGTTGTACTCGTTCGAGTACTGCGTCACCACGTTCTTGGGCATGAAGTCGTCGAGCTCGCGAAGGCGGTTCAGGTTGATGTCCATCACCGTCACCTGCGCGCCGAGGCCGGCGGCCACTTTGGCGGCCTGCGTCCCCACAATGCCGGCACCCAGCACCAGCACGTGTGCGGGCTTCACGCCGGGCACGCCGCCCAGCAGAATGCCGCGGCCTTTCAGGGGCTTCTCCAGGTACTTGGCGCCTTCCTGCGGGGCCATGCGGCCGGCCACTTCGCTCATCGGAATGAGCAGGGGCAGGGCGCGGTTGCTCAGCTCCACCGTCTCGTAAGCCAGGCAGATGGCCTTGCGCTCAATCATGGCGTGGGTCAGCTCCTCGCCGCTGGCAAAGTGGAAGTACGTGAACAGCAGTTGGTTTTCCTTGATGAGCGGGTACTCCTCGGCAATCGGCTCCTTCACTTTGATAATCATCTCCGACTGCTCGTACACGTCGGCGATGGTCGCCAGCATGGTCGCGCCAGCCGTCTGGTACTCCGCATCCGAGAAGCCGCTGCCTTCGCCCGCCGTGCTTTGCACCAGCAGGGTGTGGCCGTGCTTGCGCAGCTCCGCCACGCCGGCAGGCGTAAGGCCCACGCGGTTTTCGTTGTTTTTAATCTCCTTGGGAACGCCGATTATCATAAAGTGGGGAAGTTGATGGTGGGGTGAGGGAGGTGATTTTTCGAGCCGCAAAGATAGTCGGAGAAAGCCGCCGGGCAGTCGCTGTCGGACTATATGTCGGCACGCTGGCTCAAGAAAAAAGCTCCACCAGAATGGTGGAGCCTTAAGCTGACTGAAACGGCGAAAACCGTCAAATCTGCCAAATCTGCGGTCCTTATTTAAACGGAACGGCCGTGCCGCTTTCCTTCACCATGCTGTTGCCCACGAGGTCGCGCACGATGTTGGCCTTCAGCATAATTTTGGCATCGCCGCTCACGTCGTTCGAGGCAATGGTCACGGCGTCGCTCACCTGGCCGAGCTGGCGCTGGCTGTAGAGCAGCTCAATGACCTGGCTCTGGCCCGGCGCAATGGCCGTGGGCGGATTCTTGTAGCCCACGCAATAGCAGCCGGTGGTGAGGGCCCCCAGCACGAGCGGGGTTTTGCCGGTGTTCTTCACCGTGAAGCGGGCGGTGGGCTGCTGGCCGGCCTCCATTTTGCCAAAATCGTAGCTGGTTTTGTCGAGCACCATGTGGGGCGAGGCCGCCAGCTGGGCGGGCGTCAGGGTGGGCTTAATCTGGTCTTTGGTGAGCACCGTGCCCTTGATGCTGAGGACTTTGCTGGCATCGGTGGCGTTGCTGGTCACGGTCACCGTTTTGTTGAACACGCCGGGGCGGCCGGCGCTGCTGTACATGGCCTTGATGATGCCGGACTTGCCGGGCAGCACCGGCGTCTTGGTCCAGTCAGGGGTGGTGCAGCCGCAGCTGGCCTGCACGTTGGCAATCACCACGGGCTGGTTGCCGGTGTTCTTGAACTTGAACTCGTAGGTGGCCATCGTGCCCTCGGGCACGTTGCCGAAGTCGTGGTTGTCGGTTTCGAACTGCATCACGCCCTGGGCGTGGGCGGCGCCGGCAAAGGCCAGCAGGAGAATGGTAAGAAGTTTTTTCATGATTTCTGACCCTTAAAGCACCGAATCAAAAGACCGGGGCGGATGGTTCTGAGGAAGAAAGCGAATCGTGAGCACCGGCCACGGGCTGAAAATCAACGCCGCACGCACCCACCTTCGTAGCCCAAATATACGGCCAAACCGGCCCACGCCACCCACCCGGCCTCAATTCCGTATTTTTGCGCGGTGGCTCCGGCCGCCCGCTTCTTCCTGCTTAAAATTCCCACCGCATTCTTACCCGTATTTCTATGTCCGCTGCCGAAACCGCCGTGCCCGCGCTAGCCGCGCCCCTCACCAAGGCCGATTTCCTCACCGATTACCGCCTGGCCTGGGAAAGCCGCCACGCCTCGCTGGCCGGCCGCAAGGAGGTCTTCATGGGCAAGGCCAAATTCGGCATCTTCGGCGATGGCAAGGAAGTGCCGCAGATTGCCATGGCCCGCGCCTTCCAGAACGGCGACTTCCGCGCCGGCTACTACCGCGACCAGACCTTTATGGTGGCCATTGGCCAGCTCACCTGGCAGCAGTATTTCGCCCAGCTCTACGCCAACCCCGACGTGGAAGCCGAGCCCGCCACCGCCGGCCGCGCCATGAATGGCCACTTTGCCACCCGCATGCTGGACGAGGACGGCAACCTGAGCGACCTCACCCAAACCAAAAATTCCTCGGCCGACATTTCGCCCACCGCCGGCCAGATGCCGCGCCTGCTGGGCATGGCCTACGCCAGCAAGCTGTTTCGCCAAAACCCCGAGCTGCACCAGTTTACGGAGCTTTCCGTCAACGGCAACGAGGTAGCCTTCGGCACCATCGGCAACGCCAGCACGTCGGAGGGCATGTTCTTCGAGGCGCTGAATGCGGCCGGCGTGCTGCAGGTGCCCATGTTGGTGAGCGTGTGGGACGACCACTACGGCATCTCCGTACCGGCTGAGTACCAGACCACCAAGCAGAGCATCTCGGAAATCATGATGGGCCTGCAGCGCGACGGCGAAGGCCAGCCGGGCTTCGAGATTTACGTGGTGCGCGGCTGGGACTACGCCGGCCTGGTGGATACCTACCAGCGCGCCGCCGCCGTGTGCCGCGAGCAGCACGTGCCCGTGCTCATCCACGTCACGGAGCTCACGCAGCCGCAGGGCCACAGCACCAGCGGCTCGCACGAGCGCTACAAGAGCAAGGACCGCCTGACCTGGGAGGAGGACCACGACTGCCTGCACAAGCTGCGCGAATGGCTGTTGGCCGAAGGCCACGCCACCGAATTGGAGCTGGACGACATCGAGAAAGAAGCCGCGGCTGTCATCAAAACGGCGCGCACGGCTGCCTGGGCCGCCTTCTTCGACCCCATCAAGGCCGAGCGGGACGAGGCCGTGGCCCTGCTCGAAAAGCTGGTGGCCGACACCGGCACTGAGAATACGCTGCACGAGCAGGTGGAGCAGCTGAAATCGAACCCCACGCCCATCCGGGCCGACATTGTGCGGACCATGCGCCGCGTGCTCCGTGCCGTGCGCAACGAGAAGCGCAGCTTCGGCCGCCGCCAGGTGCAGCGCCATCTGGAGCAACTATTGGCCGAGAATGCCGACCGTTACAACTCCAACCTGTTCAGCCAAAGCGAGCTGGCCGTGGGCAATATTGAAGAAGTGGCCGCCACCTTCGCGCCCGATGCGCCGCAGGTAGACGGCCGCGAAGTGCTGCAGGCCTGCTTCGATGCCAACTTCCAGCGCGACCCGGCCATTTTCGCCATCGGCGAGGACGTGGGCAAAATCGGGGACGTAAACCAGGCATTTGCCGGCTTGCAGGAGAAATTCGGCGAGCTGCGCGTGACCGATACCGGCATTCGCGAAACCACCATCATCGGGCAGGGCATTGGCGCGGCGCTGCGCGGCCTGCGGCCCATCACCGAAATCCAGTACCTGGACTATCTGCTCTATGCCATCCAGATTCTGAGCGACGACCTGGCCTGCCTGCAATACCGCACGAAGGGCGGCCAGAAGGCACCGCTCATTATTCGTACCCGCGGGCACCGGCTGGAAGGCATCTGGCACTCCGGCTCGCCCATGCAGATGATTCTGGGCAGCATTCGCGGCATTCACGTGTGCGTGCCGCGCAACATGACGCAGGCCGCCGGCTTCTACAACACGCTGTTGCGCAGCGACGAGCCCGCGCTGGTGATTGAGTGCCTGAACGGCTACCGCCTGAAAGAAACCATCCCGAGCAACGTGGGCGAGTTCACGCTGCCGCTGGGCCGCCCCGAGGTGCTGAAGCAGGGCACCGACGTGACGGTGGTGACCTACGGCTCGATGTGCCGTATTGTGATGGACGCCGCCAAACAGCTGGCCGACGTGGGCATTTCCGTCGAAGTAATCGACGTGCAGACCCTGCTGCCCTTCGATACCGACCAGCTCATTCTCGACAGCATTCAGAAAACCAACCGCGTGCTGTTTGCCGATGAGGACGTGCCCGGCGGCGCTACGGCGTTCATGATGCAGCAGGTACTGGATGAGCAGCAGGCCTACCGCTTCCTCGATGCGCAGCCGCGCTGCCTGGCCGCGCAGCCCCACCGCCCGGCCTACAGTTCCGACGGCGACTACTTCAGCAAGCCCAACGCGGAGGACGTGTTCGACACCATCTACGAGATGATGAGCGAGGACGCGCCGGAGCAGTTTCCGGCCATTTACTAACCAGGTAAAAAAATAACGCTGGGCTTATTGGCCCAGCGTTATTTCGGTGGAAGTGACCGTGTTGCTGACATGGAACGCCCGGTCAACGATGGTCAGCTTAAATCGGAATTTTTGGTTGGGCTTGTAAATAGCGCCATCCAGGTCAAGCGGGAGTCGGTAGTTCAACTCTCCTTTGAGCGGAGCGGGTTTGGCATCGGTGCCATCCAGGCGAGGAAAGGTGCCATCGTATTCGCCGACAATGCCCGCCTGAAATGCGGTCCAAACGCCATTGTTGAATAGCTCAGGCTGAATAAAATAGTTGTACTCGTTGGTTGCGTGGTTGCGCCCCAGCGGCACGGGAGCCTGCGGCGGCTGGTTGTACGGGGGCTGCTTAATGTCATCCTGCGACAAGCCCAGGTCGCCGTCGCCATCCCGAAAGTTCAGCACAAACGTAATTTCATTGCGCGGACTGTTGCCGTTCACGCTCGGCGTAAACACATTCTTGGCTTCCTTAAAATCAATTTCGGGCGTGAAGGAGTAGTCAGGGGCCTGGATGCAGCTGTTGAGGCCGGCTCCGGCCAGGCCCAGCAGCACGGCACCATTCAGGGTACGAAGCAGATTCATATTATGCAGGAAGTGAAAAGACCGCAACACAACGGCCAAGTTAGGCCCAAAGTAGGCTTTCCCCAACGAATGGCGGTACTTGTTGGTTCGGCTACCAGTGCTAACCCCGCCGCCTGCTCATGAGTTTCCGTTCCGATTTTTTGCACCGCCTGCCTCAGCTCACACCGGTTTCGTTCGAAGCGGCTGCCCTGGCCTTGTTTCGCCACCAGGCCACCCACTGCCCGCCCTACGCCGCCTACCTGGCCCGGCTGGGCCGCGATGCGTCAGCTGTTACCCGGCTCGAAGCTATTCCGTTCCTGCCCATCGAATTCTTCAAAACCCACGAAGTACGCACCGAGCCAGCAGGTTGGGAGCCGCAGGAAACCTTCCTGAGCAGCGGCACCACCCTGCAGCAGCGCAGCCGCCACCTCGTGCGCGAGCCCGCGCTGTACCGCGAAAACGCCGCCCGCATCTTCGAGCAGTATTACGGCCCGCTCACCGGCTGGACGTTTCTGGCGCTGCTGCCCTCGTACCTGGAGCAGGGCAATTCCTCGCTGGTGGCCATGGTGGACTACTTTGCCCGGCAATCGGGCCAGGCGCAGCCCGCCTTTTTCCTGCACGACCACGCCGCCCTGCGCGCCGCGCTGGCCCAGGCCAGGCAGGATTCACGCCGCCGCGTCATGCTCATCGGCGTGAGCTACGCGCTGCTGGATTTTGCGGCCGAAACCGGCCCCGCGCCGGAGTTGCAAGGCCTCACCGTGCTCGAAACCGGCGGCATGAAAGGCCGGCGCCGCGAGATGATTCGCGAGGAGCTGCACGCCGAATTGCAGCAGGCATTCGGCCCGGCCGGTATCCATTCCGAATACGGCATGACCGAGCTGCTGAGCCAGGCCTATTCGCTGGGCGACGGCCGTTTCCACTGCCCCGCGCCGCTGCGGGTGCTGCTGCGCGACCCGTCGGACCCGTTTTCGATTGGTGATAGAAAGGATGGCGCTATCAATGTGATTGACTTGGCCAACGTGGATTCCTGCGCTTTTATCGAAACCAAGGATTTGGCGCGGATGCATGAGGATGGCTCGTTCGAGGTGCTGGGCCGGATGGATAATTCGGACGTGCGCGGGTGCAATCAGCTGGTGTGAAGCGCAGAGCATTTAGCTAATTATCAAATGAAATGACTGCAGCGCGCTTATGAGGACGAAAAAAGCAATCAGATTTTGTAAACAAATAGACCGGGAAATCGAAAAGGCTGTTGCAGGATTCTCCCAGCCGCTCATGTCCGATTCAAAGTGGGTGCGCCTGATTGGTAAGCTTGTTGAAAATGCTGCTGAGGTTCGGGTAATTGCGTTTAAAAAGGTGCAACAAGACCAAATTGGTCGGTTGTACTTGTATGAAGACACGGAGTTCGGATTCGATTATTGGCAAACAGGTTTCGAAGGCCACAACTCGCTTGGCGGCTGGTTACTGTTCAAGGAAATTGAATACCTGTTTTTCCCAAGAATTATTGACGCGGCCAACCAGACCGAGCAGCGCTTGTCGCAAATTGAGGCCCTCATCAACAGCGTTGGTCAATTCTCGCTGGAAATAGATGAAAACGGGCTAACCCTGAACTGCTATAAACGATAAAAGCAGGTTGCTCACCAGGGCAGTTTCTACTGCACTCCGTGGACTACCTGCTTTTACCTTTTTAATTCTATTGTTCCTATTTCCCCGCAAACGCCTTCGCGTCGCTTTCCGAAATGGTGTCGTCGCTCATAATCACGAGGCGTTCTACCACGTTGCGCAGCTCGCGGATATTGCCGCGCCAGTCGAGGGCTTTGAGGTATTCCAGCGCGGCGGCGTCGATTTTCTTGGGCTTGGTGCCGTAGTCGGCGGCGATGTCGTTGAGGAATTTCTCAATTAATTCCGGAATGTCTTCGCGGCGGTCGTTGAGGGCGGGCACCTGAATGAGGATGACCGAGAGGCGGTGGTAGAGGTCTTCGCGGAAGTTGCGGTCGGCGATTTCCTGGAGCAGGTTTTTGTTGGTGGCGGCTACGACGCGCACGTTCACCGAGATTTCTTTTTCGCCGCCCACGCGGGTGATTTTATTTTCCTGCAACGCCCGCAGCACCTTGGCCTGGGCCGAGAGGCTCATGTCGCCGATTTCGTCGAGGAAGAGCGTGCCGCCGTCGGCCTGCTCAAACTTGCCGATGCGCTGCTTCACGGCCGAGGTGAAGGAGCCTTTTTCGTGGCCGAACAGCTCGCTTTCGATGAGCTCGGAGGGGATGGCGGCGCAGTTTACCTCCACCATCGGGCCGTTGGCGCGGGGGCTGAGCTCGTGCAGCTGGCGGGCCACCATCTCCTTGCCGGCGCCGTTGGGGCCGGTGATGAGCACGCGGGCATCGGTGGGGGCCACCTTTTCGATGGCCTTGCGCACCACGCCGAGGGCGGCCGAGGAGCCCACCATCTCGGAGCCTTTGGACGTGACGGACAGCTTCTTTTTCAGCGTCTTGCTCTCGGTCACGAGCTTGGTGCGGTCGAGGGCGTTGCGGACGGTGACGAGCAGGCGGTTGAGGTCGGGCGGCTTGGGCAGGAAGTCGTAGGCGCCTTTCTTGGTGGCTTCCACGGCGGTGTCGATGCTGCCGTGGGCCGAAACCATGATGAAGGCGGCTTCGGTGCCCATCTTTTGGGCGCGCTCCAGCACTTCGAGGCCGTCCATCTTGGGCATGCGGATGTCGCAGAGCACCACGTCGTACTTCTGCTGAATGAGCATGTCGAGGCCGGCGGGGCCGTCTTCGGCCTGGTCTACTTTGTAGTCTTCAAATTCCAGAATCTCCTTCAGCGTGTTGCGGATGGCTTTTTCGTCGTCGATGATGAGGATGCGGGGCATGGGTGCGGGAACGGGAATGAATGCAAATAGGAGGGAGCGAAGGTAACGAAAAGCGGCGCTAGGAGTTTAAGTAGCCACGCTAGCTAAGCGGTGCATCCTCGCTGGCGCGCGTCTGCGACGCGTACCAGCGGGGCGGTGAGGCCTAACGTCAGGCCGGTTTCCTTTGCATACCCAACACTACATTTCCCTCATGAAAACCTCTTTAACCCGACCATTCCTGCTCACGGCCGCCCTGGCCAGCAGCTTCAGCCTGTACTCCCTTATCAGCAAGCCCGCCCTCGCGCCCGACCCCAACAACGCCGGCCTGAAGCTGCCGGCCGGCTTCGGCGCGCTGGTGGTGGCCGAAACCGGCGGCCGGGCCCGGCACCTGGCCGTGACGCCGCAGGGCACCATCTACGTGAAGCTGAACCGCCCCAAGGACGGCAAGGGCGTGCTCGAGCTCAGGCCCAACGCCACCGGCAAGGCCACCGTGACGGGCGGCTTCGGCAGCTACGGCGGCACGGGCATTGCCCTGAAAGACGGGTATTTGTATGCGTCGTCGGATGAGGACGTGTACCGCTACAAGCTGGATGCGAAAGGGGAGGTGACCAACCCCGCGCAGCCCGAGAAGATTGTGACCGGCCTCATCAACCGGCACCAGCACGAGAGCAAGTCCATTGCGCTGGACAATGCGGGCAATATCTACGTCAACATCGGGGCCTATTCGAACTCCTGCCAGGTGAAGGACCGGCAGACGGGCTCGCTGGGCCAGCAGAATTGCCCGGTGCTGGATTCGGCGGGCGGCATCTGGCAGTTTCGGGCCGACAAGGTGGGGCAGGGCTACGGCAGTGGCACGCGCTACGCCACCGGCCTGCGCAACGTGGTGGGCCTCGACTGGAACCAGCAGGCCAACCAGCTCTTCGTGATGCAGCACGGCCGCGACCAGCTGCACGACATCTTCCCGGCGCTGTACGACAGCAAGCAGTCGGCCGAGCTGCCCGCTGAGTGCCTCTACGAAATCACCAAAGGCGCCAATGCCGGCTGGCCCTACCTGTACTACAACGGCCTGACGCACCAGAAAATACTGGCCCCCGAATACGGCGGCGACGGCAAGAAGCTGGCCGACCCCAAATACCTGGAGCCCGCCGCCGCCTACCCCGCCCACACCGCCCCCGACGGCCTGCTGTTCTACACGGGCACCATGTTTCCGGAGAAGTACCGCAACGGCGCGTTCATCGCCTTCCACGGCTCCTGGAACCGCGCCCCCGAGCCCCAGAAGGGCTATTACGTAGTGTTCCAGCCCTTCAAAAACGGCAAGCCCAGCGGCCCGTGGGAGGTGTTTGCCGATAACTTCGCGGGCTCCGATGCCAAGGCTGCCAGCGGCCGCGCCGACCACAAGCCCTGCGGCCTGGCCCAGGGCCCCGACGGCTCGCTCTACGTGAGCGACGACAAGGCCGGCACCATCTACCGCATCATGTACACCAAGAAATAAGCGCTTTCGTGAAGAAGTCTTTTGTCATTCTGGCGCTGCTGGCCCTGACCAGCGCCCCGGCTTTCGCCCAGAAAAAAACAGCGGCTAAAGGCCCCGCCAAAGCCCCCGCCGCCTCGGCCTCGGTGCTCAGGGGCAAGTCCCTATACACCCAGTACTGCCTCACCTGCCACCAGGCCGACGGCCTCGGCGTGGACGGCCTCAACCCGCCCCTGGCCAAGACCGACTACGTGCTGGGCGACAAAGCCCGCCTGGTAAAGGTGCTGCTCAACGGCCTGCAGGGCCAGGACATCAACGGCGAGGAATACCACAACGTGATGCCCTCGCAGGACTACCTCACCAACCAGCAGATGGCCGACGTGCTCACCTACGTGCGCAGCAACTTCGGCAACAAAGCCAGCGCCGTGACGGTGAGCGAGGTGCAAGCCGTTCGGTCTGCCAACAAGAAATAATGTCCGGGCTGCGGGGCCGCCCCACAGCTCAGTCGGGCGCCCGAATGCCTTGCGGGGCCGCCCCGCAGCTCAGTCGGGCGCCCGAATGCCTTGTGGGGCGGCCCCGTAGCTTAGTCGGGTGCCCGAATGCCTTCCGGGGCCGCCCCGCAGCTCAGTCGGGTGCCCGAATGCCTTGCGGGGCCGCCCCGCAGCTTAGTCGGGTGCCCGAATGCCTTCCGGGGCCGCCCCGCAGCTCAGTCGGGCACTCGAATGCCTTGCGGGGCCGCCCCGCAGCTCAGTCGGGTGCCCGAATGCCTTGCGGGGCGGCCCCGGTGCCTGGAAACAAAAAAGGCCACTCCCGCGCGGGAGTGGCCTTTTTTGATATGGGGTGATGGGTCTGTAAGCCGGGTTTTGTCCGTGGCCGAAGCCACTGCCTCACCATTTATCTAGGCCAGTCCTCGCGGAAAGGCTCCATCAACCTACCCGCTGGCGCCGGACGAGCCGCCCGGTGCCGGCACCGCCCGAAGGCCGCGCCGGCGTACCAGCTTATTTGGTCTTTCAACCCCTGAGGTTTACCCAGCCGGGACGGTCACCCGCCCGCTGGTGCGCTCTTACCGCACCTTTTCACCCTTACCGGTTGAAAGGGTAAGAGGGTGGGAGGGTAGAAGGGCATGAGTTTAAACTCCTACCCTCGCACCCTCTTACCCTCCTGCCCTTCAGGCCGGCGGTAATTTTCTGTGGCACTGGCTGTCCTGGCGAGCATGATACGCGCCAGTCCTTCCCGTTAGGAAGCAGGGTGCTCTGCGTTGCCCGGACTTTCCTCGTCGCCCGAAGGCGCCGCGGTGAGGCGACCCATCACTGGGGCAAAGGTAGGGGAGAAGTTGCCCGATTAGCCCCAGCGGGGCGCTATATCGATAGTAAAACCGGAATCTATTGAACAAGGAAGCCCTGTAGGGGCGACACTCGTTGAACGAATGTCGCCCCTACAGGGCTCGTCATACTGGGATGGGCGGGTGTATGCTACCGATATAGCGCCCCGCTGGGGCTCTGGAAATCAGCCCGCCTCTTCTGCCGCCTTGAACACATACTGGGGATTGTAGTCAACGCCAAAATGCTGCAACAGCAACTCGTATTCCTGGGCAAACGTCCGTTTGGCATGGTGCTCCTGCTGCCGTTCGATGTAGGCAATAACCTGCGGTAGCTGCGACGCGCCATAGGAAAACGCGCCGAATCCCTCCTGCCACGCAAACCTGCCCGGCAGCCATTTCTGCTCGTTGATAAACCTGGATGCATTGGCTTTCACCTCGCGCATCAAATCGGAAAGCGCCTTATCCGGCCGCAAGCCAATCAATAAATGCAGGTGGTCGGGCATGCCATTAATTGCCAGAAGCTTTTGCCCTTGCTGGGTGATAATGCCGGCGATGTATTGATAAAGGGTTTGGGCGTGGATGGCTGGAATGAGGGAGCGCCGGCCTTGCACCGCAAACACGATTTGTAGATGAATTTGGGTGTAAGTGTTGGCCATAAATGTAGAAACGCAAAGACTGGGTGCAAGCAGATAAAGCCCCAGCGGGGCGGCATGTCGGTAGTAAGTAGCGCAAAAAGAACGGCAAAGCCCCGGCGGGGCGACACTTGTCAGACAAATGTCGCCCCGCCGGGGCTTAGGAAATTGGGTGTGGCCGGTTTTACTACCGATATGTCGCCCCGCTGGGGCTTGATGAATCAACGGGGCGGGCTTCGCTGCCGGTATGTCGCCGTGCTGGGGCGTTACTGCCCCTCCCACACATTATCCTGCGGGTAGCTATCCGGCACCAGCGTGCTGCCCATTACAATCTTTTTCAAAGGCTGCTTGGTGGCGACGGGGACGGTGACGGACGTGGCCGACTCCCAGACGGCAATGCTGCGGTGGAGTTTCTGGGTGGTGTTGTCGGCGAAAGTCAGCGTCAAATCGACCGGGACGGGCTTGCTGCCCTTGGCCTGCACCTGGATGTCGTAGCCGGCGGCGGTTTTAGTCACGCTGGCAATGGCCAGGTCGGGATAGCCGTTGTCGAAAAACCAGCGCTGCCAGAACCAGTTGAGGTTGCGGCCCGCGCCGGCGTTCATGCTGTTGAAGAAGTCGTAGGGCATGGGATGCTTGCCGTTCCAGTTGCGGATGTAGGTGTGCAGGGCTTTCGTAAACAGCTCGTCGCCGAGCATATCCTTCACGTAGAGGTAGCCCATGCCGGGCTTGGGGTAGGAGTTGAGGAAAAACGCGCCGCCGTTTTGCTGGGTGCTGGGCGTGATGATGGGCAGGTCGCCTTCCTCGCCGGCGTGCTGGGCGTAGCGGGCCACGCCGTAGTCGTCGTCCAGCCTGGGGTCGATGATGCCCGAAATCAGCCACTCGCCGATGGTGGCCCAGCCCTCGTCCATCCAGCCGTACTTGGTTTCGTTGATGCCCATGTAGAAGGGAAACATCGTGTGGAAGATTTCGTGGTCGGTGAGGGTGATGGCGTCGTCGCGGGTTTCGGTGGGGTTGTCGTTCACCATCATCGGGTATTCCATCTGGTCGAGGCCGTCGAACACCGTTTCGTGAGCGTAGGGGAAGGGCCACCTGGGGAAGGTGTAGCTCATGGCCTCCACCGTTTTGCGGCTGAAGTCGATGACCTCCTTGTAGTCCTCGTGTTTGGGGTTGTACACGGCATCGACGCGGGTGCGGCGCCTGGTGGCGGGGTCCACCACCAGGCTGGTGCTTTGCCACACGTAATGGTCGGCGGTGGCGAAGACGAAGTCTGTCACATTCTTGGCCTCGAAGCGCCAGGTGTTCTGCGCGTTGGGCGCGGTGATGCCGCGCAGCCTTGCCTCGGCCGGGGTGATGATGCTCACCACGGCATCCTTCTGCTCGGCCTCGCGCAGGCGCTGGGCGTATTTTTTGGTCAGCACCTGGTCGGTGTTCATCAGGTCGCCGGTGGCCCACACCACGAAGTCTTTGGGCACGGTAACGGCGGCCTTGAAGTTGGCGAAGTCGTTGTAAAACTCCTGGTCGCCGGTGTAGGGCACGCGGTTCCAGCCGTCGATGTCGTCGTACACGGCAATGCGCGGGAAGAAGTACGCCACAAAAGCCGCGCCCGGCTCAATCTCGCCGGTGCGCTGGTGCGAGCCTTTGTTGAGGATATAGGAATACGTGGCCTGCACCGTGGCCGACTGGTGCGCCGCAATGGCCTTGCGCAGCGGCACCGTCAGGTTGGTGGCGTCGATGGCCAGCTTTTTCACGTCGAAGGTTTCGCCGTTGATGGTCAGCTGCTCAATTTTCATCCCCTCGCTCAGGTCTTCCGGGGCGAAGGATTTGCTGCGCGGCGCGCCTTTCTGGTAAAGGTTGGGGTAGAGCTTGAACCAGAGCCGGTCCAGGTTGTCGGGGCTGTTGTTCTGGTACTGAATGGCCACGGTGCCGGCCACGCGGCGCGTGGCGGGGTCGAACGTGACGTTGAGGTCGTAGTCGGCGGTGTTCTGCCAGTAGTTGGGGCCGGGCTGGCCGCTTTCGGCGCGGGTGCCCCTGGTGTAGGTGGCTTGCAGGTTGCGCGGAAGGGGCAGCGTGGGCTGGGCCAGGGCGGGCAGGGCGAGCAGGAGGGAAACGAAGGGGAGAAAGCGCATGCGGGACAGCGAAGGAAAAGAATTAGCCAGCGAAAAGACAAAAGAACATCCGGCAGCGCGCCGCCCTGCTACCGGCGCGCGCAGGCGGGCAAAGACTGCGCTACCCCGGCAAACACGCCACCACCCCAAATCCCGTGGCTTCGGCCGCGAAATGCAGGGTTCCGCCCACGGCCTCGGCCCGGTGGCGCATATTGGCTAGGCCGTGGCTGCCGGAGCGGGCAATGGGAGCCGGGCCGGGGGCATTGTCGCGCACCGAAAGGCAGAGCTGCCCGGCTTCCAGGCGCAGGCGAATGGTGACCTGCGTGGCGGTGCGGGCGTGCTTCACCACATTGTGAAGCGCTTCTTTGTAGATGAGGTAGATGGTCTGGCACACGGCCACGCTGGGGCGGCGGGTGGCGGCCTCCGGCGTCACGTCGAAGTCGATGGACAGGCCGGCGGGCGGCAGCACCTCGTGGGCGTGGTCGCGCATGTGCACCAGCACTTCGGGCAGGTCGGCCGAGCTGGCGTGCAGGCCCCACACCACGTCGGCCATCTGGCGGGCGGCGCGGCGGCTGGTGTCGCTCAGGCGCTCAAGGCGGGCCAGCGTCTGGGCGGGCGCGGCCGTGGTTTCGCGCAGCAGGTCGCTTTGCAGGCTGATTTGGGTGAGCAGCGCGCCCACGTCGTCGTGCAGGTCGGCGGCCAGCTGGGTGCGCAGGGCCGTGTCGTGGGTGGCCTGCCGCTGCTGCTGGCGGCGGCGGTATTGCCAGAACGCCCAGCCGGCCAGCAGCAGCAGGCCGCCCGCCAGGCTGCTCACACCCGCCACCTGCTGGCGGTAGCGCAGGCGGGTGAGCTCCTGGGTTTGGGCGGCCAGGCGGCGCTCCTGCTGCAGGCTGCGAATCTGGGCCTGCTGCTCGGCGTCGGTGAAGCGGGCCTGGGCCTGGCTGAGGGCGCCGGCGTTTTCGTGGGCGTGCAGGGTATCGCGCAGGGCCAGCAGGCGGTGCAGGGTGTCGTAGGCGGCGGGCTGGCCCAGGGCACGCATGGCCTCGGCCAGCAGGGCCAGGTTTTCAGCTTCGATTTCGGCCGCCTGACTCTGGTGGGCCAGGCTCAGCGCCTGCCGGGCCTCGGCCAGGGCCTGGGCCGGGCGGTGTCGGGCCAGGTACTGCCCGCCCAGGTGGCTGTGGGCTTCGGCCACCAGCTGGTTGAGGTGGGCGGCGCGGCCCAGCCGCACGGCCCGCTGCCACGAGGCCACCGCCGAATCGGGCTGGTGCTGGTGGTGCTGAATCTGGCCCAGCCCGATGGCCACCGCTACCGGCAGCTCCGGCCAGGTGCAGTGGGGCAGCAGCGCCACGGCCTGCCGCACCAGGGGGGCCGCCGTTGCCGGCTGCTGGTGGTTGAGGTGGTAGTTGGATAAGTTGTAGAGGGTCAGCACCTCGTTGTTGTAATTGCGGGGCCGGGCCTGCGCGAAGGTGGCGCGGGCCTGGGCGTAGTAGCGCAGGCCCGCGGGGGCGTTGCCGGTGTTCACGGCCATGCTGGCCATGCCGGCGTAGGCGCTGCCAATCAGGCCGGTGTGGTGAGCCTGCTGGGCGGCGCGCAGCATCAGCTGGTAGTAGTGCTGGGCGCGGGCGTAGCGGTGGGCCTGGTATTCGAGGCCGGCCAGGGCCCCGTAGGCATTGGCCTGCCCGCGCGTGAAGCCGATGCGCCGGGCCAGGGCCAGCGCCTCGGCCACGTAGGGCGGGGCCGAATCGGGCCGGGCGTAGATGAGGGCCTGGTACGCTTCCATGGCCCTGAATACCCGCTCGGTGTCGGGCAGCCCCGCCTTGCGCACGGTGGCCCGCAACGAATCGAACGGAAAAGGCCGGGCCCCGACCGGGCCGGATTGCGCCGCCGCTGCCCCCGCCAGCAGGAGCAGGCTCAATCCCAGCCAGCAGGAACGTAAGCGGAACGGCATTAAATAAATAAGGATAGAAGTAAGCGACAAAGAAAGCGCAGAAACGGCCTCGTTGCGCATCCGACGCCCGGCTGTTTTTAGTGCCGTCAGGTATCGGCTGAACGAATAAAAACGGCCGGCCACTCCCGGAGTCCGGCAGCGTACGGCTACCGGCGCTGGCGCTTCAGCGCGTGGGCCATGAGCTCGCTCCTGGAGTTGATTTGGAGCTTGCGGTACACGGCCCGGATGTGGTTGCGCACCGTGTCGATGCTGATGAAATGGCGCTCGGCAATGAGCTTGTAGCTCAGCCCGTCCTCGATGCCGCGCACGATTTCCAGCTCCCGGGCCGTGAGGGTTTCCGAGGGCAGCAGGTTGTCCAGCGGAATGTTGGGGGGCAGCGGGGGGGGCAGCTGCGCAAAGGCCTGCACCACGTAGCGCGCCACCCCCGGCGACATGGGCGAGCCGCCGGCCGCCACTTGCAGCAGGTGCTCCTTGAGCTGCGCCAGCGGCGTATTCTTCAGCAGGTAGCCCACCGCGCCGGCCCGCAGCGCTTCAAACACCCGCTCGGCATCGGCATACACGCTCAGCATCAGCACCTGGGCATCGGGCAGCAGCTCCTTAATCAAGGGCAGGCCGCTGATGCCCGACAGGCCCGGCAGGCCAATATCGGAGAGGATGATTTCCGGCCGCACGGCGGCCGTACGCAGCTGTTCTACAAACGCTTCGACGGAATCGGCCATCAGCACGCAGCGGAACTCGGGCTGGGCGCACAGGTATTCGTTCAGGGTTTCCCGAATGGAAACCTGGTCTTCGATGAGGGCCAGCGCGATGGGGGATTGCATGGCGCAAAGGTGCGGCGCAAACCCGCGCCGCGCCATGACATGGAAATGTTGATTTTGGGCCAGTGCCGGGGCGTGCTACACCCGTACCAGCCCGGCGGGCGTCAGCGTTTGCTCGCCGTGCCAGCGGTAGGCCACCAGCTCGCCGCCCCTGGCCACGCTGTAGTCGAGGCACACGGAGTGCGGCGTGAGCAGCCGGGGCTCGCCGCGCAGCCAGTAGTGGCCGAAAAACACGGGCGTTTCGTCCTGGTAGTAGCTGGCATCGGGCAGGGCGGCCACGTCCACCGGCTGGTCGGCCAGCGCCTCAATGGGCTCCAGGAAGTAGTCGTGGTAGGTGGCGGCCACGGGGTTGCGCCACCACGCGGTGCGCACCCTGGTGCGGCGGTGGCCGTCCTTGTCGAAGAAGTGGTAGTTGCCGGGCAGGGCCGTCTCGTGGCCTTTCAGGGTCACTTCGATGGCCTCGAACTCCGCCGAGCCCTTGCGGCTGGCCCGCAGCAGGAAGTCATCGGTCAGGCGGGAATCGGGCAGCTGCCCGCGCAGGTAGCCAATGTAGCGGGCATCCCAGCAGGCATGCACCACGCGCAGCCCTGGCAGCTCCAGAAACAGCGGCAGCGTGCGAAACCACGCCAGGTAGTCCCGCCATTCGGCAAACAGCTCCCTGGAGCTAAAGGCGCGAATGGTTTCGAGGTGCTGCAAAATGTGGTTGGGCAGGTGGGGGCGCAGATGCCCGCCCGTGGGGTCGAAGGCCCAGAAGGCGAGGGCATTGTATTCGTGGTTGCCCATCACGGCCAGGGCCGTGCCGGCATCAACCATGCCGCGCACCACCTGCAGCACTTCCCGAATGGCCGGCCCCCGGTCAATAAAATCACCCACGAAAATCACCTGCCGCCCCGCCGGGTGGCGGTAAATGCCCTGCGCATCGGGCGCGTAGTCGAGTTTTTGCAGCAGCTGGTGCAGCTCGGCCGCGTGGCCGTGGATATCGCCGATGAGGTCGTACATGGGCAGGATGAGGAGATGACAGAGAAAAAAAACGTCCTGCTGAGCGCAGCCGAAACAGGACGCTCTGTTATACTGGCCACGCAATGGCTTGCGAACATGGCGTAGGGTGCGGGGCTGGCCCCCGCCCGCTCTCTGGGCCCACTCAACGACGCCGGGCAATGGCGGGCGGGGGCCAGCCCCGCACCCTACCGCGCGACGCGTATAATTTCCGCCAGCCGGGCTTACTACTTCAGCCGCACCAGGGTAGCGCCGAAACCGAACTTGCCTTTCTGGGCATCTTCGAAGAACTTGATGTCCTTGTTGCGGCTCAGCTGGCGGTGGATTTCCTTGCGCAGCGTGCCATTGCCGAGGCCGTGGATGAACACGATTTCGTGCATGTTGGTGGCCAGGGCGCGGCTCAGCGCGTCCTCAAACGCATCGAGCTGCAGGCGCAGGATGGCCGTGTTGCTCAGCTCTTCCTTGTTGTCGGGGCGCAGGGCTTCGAGGTGCAGGTCGAACTCGTGGGGCGGCGCTACCACCGGCGCGGCGGGTTTGACCGGCGCAGCGGCGGCTACGGCGGCCGGCTTCGCGGGCGCGTCGCCGCTGAGCTGGGCCTTGAGCGCGGCGGCATCTACGCCCGCCGGTTTGGCCGGCTCGGGGGCAGGAGCGGGGGCTTCCTGGGCCAGCTTCTCGGGCGCGATGGCGGCGGCGGCCTTCTCATCGAGCTGAAACAGGTACGCATCCTTGCCAATGAGCGGCGCGGGCCGCTGGCTGCTGTAGAACGTGCTGGCTTTGAACGCTTGGCGCTTGGTGAGCAGCTCATAAGCGGCATCGCCATTCGGCCTGGTGGGCAGCAGCTGGAACACCACGGCGGGCCAGGTTTCGAAGTCCTTCAGGTGCAGGAAGGAGAGGGGCTTGGTGCTGGCCTTGGGGCCGAGCTTGTCGGCGGCCAGGGTGCGGTAGGGGCGGGCGCTGGTTTCCTCGCCGTAAGTAAAAAGCACGTCGGCCTCGGTGTTGTTGATGAGCGTGACGCCCAGCAGCTCCGGCGACTGGTGCACCAGGGCCAGAAACAGGCCCTTGGCCGCCGCCGGCTGCCGGCTGCCGCCGGCCGGGCCGCTGCCAGCGCCCATCTTGGCGATGCCGGCATTGCTCGATGCTGCCGCGGCCAGTGCCTGCTGCAGCGAGGGCTGGGCCGGTTTGGCCGGGCCGGCCTCGTGCACCGGGCGCTTGCTCTTGTCCTTTTTGCTGGCGTTGGCGTTTTTGCCGGGTGCCTGGCCGGGACCGTAGTCGGGGGCGGCGCGGTCGAAGTTTTTGCCTTCTTCCTGGGCCACCACCACTACTTCGCGCCGCAGCACGGGAATGGTAAAGTCATTATCAATAGCAACTTCCACCAGCTCGCTGTCGAGCAAGCGGGTAACGATGCCTTCTTCGGTGCCGGTCAAGAGCCGGACTCTGTCTCCTACGTTCATAATATCACGGATTTGCGCTGGAGGGCGCTGTTTTCAGCAAGAGAAAACAGCCGCCGGGGCGGGGTGGGTTCATCAAAAGTACGGGCAGAAGCCGTGGCGCGGATGGATAAGCCGTTTTCAGCCTACATATAGAGGCCGTGAAACTGGAAACCGTTGCGCCCGTTGTACTCCAGCGCCGGGGCCGGCAGGTGGAAAATGCTGAGCGTGTAGAACACCCGTTTCAGCAGCACGCTGCGGGTGGGGATGCGGCGCAAATCCACATCGACGGACAGGTAAAACTGCCGGTAGGGCCGCAGGCCGGCCGCCGCGTTGGTGCCGTCGTCGTTGTACACCATGTCCTGGCCGCCGTAGCCCACGGCCGGCTGCAGCCAGCGCGGCCAGCGGTTGCCGGGCTTCAGAAACGCGCCCACGTCGGTGCAGAGCCAGTAGGTCTGGCCGTTGTAGTCCTTGAGCAGGCGCTCGGGCACGTTGCTGCCCAGCACGTTGGGGCGCATGGCGGCGTAGCTGGTGAGGTGAAACGACCATTTGGGCATGATGCGGACATCGTGCCAGGCCAGCTGCTGGGCCAGCAGCCCGGCCGAGCCCAGAAAATTGGCCGCCAAATCGGTGGCCGAGGCGCCATAAGCCGGGTCGAAGCCGTCGAGGATTTCAATCGGGCTCTGCACCACGAAACCCACGAAGGAGCCGTACCAGATGGCTTTCTTCTCGCTCAGGCCGGCCCAGCGAAGCATGTCCACCGCGCCCCGGCTTTCCTGAAAGGCGCCCCAGAAGTGGCCGCACTTGTCGAGCTGCTGCCACTCGGGCAGGTCGTTGAACCAATGCAGCGGCACCCGCTCGCCGGTGTACCAGGCCGTGGTGAGGCCCGTGTAAATCACGCCGTAGCTCAGCGCCGAGCCGCCCACCAGCAGGCGCAGGCGCCGCCTGCTGGTGGCTGGGTCGAGGGCTCGTGGAGAAGGGCCTTGCAGCAGCACCGTATTGGGGGCAGTGCTATCGGCCTGGGGGAGGGCCTGCGCTTGCCCGCGCAACGGCCCCGCCGAAGCCAGCGCCACGGCCAGCGCCAGCCAGTTTTTCCGTGCCCTCGAAATCGTCCCAAAAAAAGCTCCGGCCATGCGCAACTAAATCAAGCAATAAAAGGCTTAAAGGTACGCCCGGAAATGCCCCGGACGGGCCGCAATTCCGTATCTTGCGCCTTGGTTTGCCTGTGAAATAATTAATTAAATCGAAGGCAAACGTTTCCACAAATATCCAAAAACAAACTTCTTCACCGCTCAAAAAGTCTTACGCTCAACTGTATTTCCCACCTTTTCGCATTCCAATTCCCACATGCAAACATTTCGACGCTTAGCGGCCCTGCTGCTGACGCTGCTGGCCTGGACCACCCAGGCGCAGGTTGTCACTACTTCGCCGGTGTTCTTCACCGACCAAACGGCGGTCACCATCACCTACGATGCCACGCAGGGCAACGGCGCCCTGGCCAATTTCACGGGCAACGTGTACATCTGGACCGGCACCGTGACCAACCTCAGCTCCAGCAACACCAACTGGCGCAACGTGCACAGCTCCAACTTCGGCGCGGCCGACCCCACGGCGCTGATGACCCGCGACGCCAGCAACCCCAACCTCTACCGCATCACCTTCACGCCGCGCACTTACTACCCCATTCCGGCCGCCGAAAGCCTGCTGCGCCTGGGCATGATTTTCAAGAATGCCGATGGCTCGGTGGTGGGCCGCGCGGCGGGCGGCAGCGACATTTTCGTGGATGCCTACCAGGGCGGCCCGGCGGTGCGCATCACCTCGCCGGCGCACTCGGCTAACCCGCAGTTCGTGGCGGCCAACGTGGCCATCCCGGTGACGGGCGAAAGCGCCCAGGCCGCTAACCTGACCCTGACGCTGAACGGCACCACCGTGGCCACGGCCAACAATGCCACCGCCATCAGCGGCAGCGCCACGCCCACGCTGCCCGGCCGCAACGTGCTGCGCCTCACGGCCGGCACCGGCGCTGCGGCCGTGTCCGACTCCGTAATTCTGGTGGTGCGGCCCACCGTGACGGTGGCGGCCCTGCCCGCCGGCGCGCACGAAGGCGTGACGTATCTGGCCGGCGGCACGTCGGTCATTCTGGCCCTCACGGCCCCCGGCAAGCAGTATGTGTACGCCGTTGGCGAGTTCAACAACTTCCAGACCACCAACGCGGGCTTCATGAACAAGACGCCCGACGGCAACATGTGGTGGGTGCAGCTCAACGGCCTCACGCCCGGCCAGGAGTATGCCTACCAGTATTTGATTGACGGCACCCTGCGCGTGGCCGACCCCTACACCGAGAAAATTCTCGACCCCAGCAACGACCAGTACATTCCGGCCATCACCTACCCCGGCCTGCGCTACCCCAGCGGCCAGACGGGCATCATGGCCACCTTCCAGACCAACCAGACGCCCTACACCTGGCAGGTGAATAATTTCGTGCGCCCGGCCAAGTCGGCGCTGGTGGTGTACGAGCTGCACATTCGGGACTTTGTGGCCCGCCACGATTTCCAGACCATCCGCGACACGCTGCGCTACATCCAGCGCCTGGGCGTGAACTGCATCGAGCTGATGCCGGTGAACGAGTTTGAGGGCAACGACAGCTGGGGCTACAACCCGAGCTTCTACTTCGCGCCCGACAAATACTACGGCACCAAAAACGCCCTCAAGGCCCTGGTAGATGAGGCCCACCGCCGCGGCATGGCCGTGGTGCTGGATATGGTGCTGAACCACTCCTGCGGCCAGAGCCCCATGGTGCAGATGTACTCCGATGCCGGCGGCCCCACCACCGACAGCCCGTGGTTCAACCGCGTGGCCACGCACCCCTTCAACGTGTGCTACGACTTCAACCACGAGAGCACATTCACCCGCGCCTTCAGCAAAAACGTGATGGATTTCTGGGTGAACGAATACCGCGTGGACGGCTACCGCTTCGACCTGAGCAAGGGCTTCACGCAGGTGAACTCGGGCAGCAACGTGGGGGCCTGGGGCAACTACGACCAGTCGCGCATCAACATCTGGATGGACTATTACAACCGCATCCAGGCCAACCGCGCCGGCACCTACGTCATCCTCGAGCACTTTGCCGACAACAGCGAGGAAACCGTGCTGGCCAATGCCGGCATGATGCTGTGGGGCAATATGAACTACGCCTACGACAACACCGGCAAGGGCATTACCTCCAACACCAACTTCATCAACGGCTACTACGGCACCGGCGGCCGGGGCTGGGCGCAGCCCGGCCTGGTGAGCTACATGGAAAGCCACGACGAGCAGCGCGTGATGTACGACGCCCTCACGGCCGGCCTCAACAACGGCAACGGCTACAACGTGCAGAACCTGCCCACCGCCCTCTCGCGCATGGAAATGAACGCGGCCTTCTTCTTCACCATTCCCGGCCCTAAGATGGTGTGGCAGTTCGGCGAGCTGGGCTACGACATCGACATTAACCAGAACGGCCGTACCGGCGCCAAGCCCATCCTGTGGAACTACCTGCAGGATGCCAACCGCCGCCACCTGCGCGATACCTACGCCAACCTCATTGCCCTGCGCAAGCAAACGGGCTTCAGCACGGCCACGTTTAGTGGCGCCCTGGGCGGGCAGTCGAAGGTGCTGCACCTGTCCGACCCCAGCCTGAACATTACGGCCGTGGGCAACTTCGGCATCTTCGGCGACCAGGTGGACCCCGACTTCCAGCAAACCGGCAAGTGGTACAACTACCTCACCGGCGACAGCATCACCGTCGCCAACACGCACACGCTGCTCAACCTCAACCCCGGTGAGTTTGCCGTGTACACCACCCGCCGCATCCGCCGCCTCACGCTGGCCACCCGCGCCGAGCAGCTGAACGTGTTCCACCTCACCGCCGCGCCCAACCCCGCCCGTGGCACCACCACCCTGCAGTACGAGCTGCCCGCCGCCGGGGCCGCCCAAATCACGGTACGCAACGTGCTGGGCCAAAGCGTGCTGGCCCTGCCCGCCCTGCGCGAAAGCGCCGGCACCCACACCCGCGAGCTGCCCCTGGGCAAGCTCGCCGCCGGGGTCTACATCGTGCAGCTCCGCGCCGATACCCGGCAGCAAACCCTGCGCCTGGTAGTGGAGTGATGAGTTAGCCGTTAAGAGTTAAAAAAAGGCCCGTCTGACGATTCAGACGGGCCTTTTTTTAACTCTTAGCTGCTAAACTTAACTCAATTCCCTTCCTCGTGGTAGGTCACCAGGTCATCGATGGGGGAGCGGATAATCTTGCCCACTTCCATGCCGTGGTTTTTGGCCAGCTGCGTCAGCACGTCGCGGAAGTTGTAGCCCACCGAGCCCACGCAGTTGAACGTGTATTCCTGGTAGCGGGGGTAGTGCAGCACCAGGTTCTGGAAGAAAGCCTCGAAGGCATCAACCACGATTTCGCGGCAGTAGGGCACGTTGTTGTGGTCGTAGGCAAACTTGGCGAAGCTGGCCAGGAAGCGGTTGGGCAGCGGCTGGTTGTAGAGCCGGTCCAGAATGTCGTTGCGCGAGCCGAGGTGGTATTCTTCCTTCAGCGCCTCCTGCAGGCCATCGGGCAGCAGGCCGCGCAGGTAGTCGCGCAGCAGCCGCTTGCCAAAATACGAGCCCGAGCCTTCGTCGCCCAGGAAATACCCCAGCGAGTCCACGTTGTAGATAATCTTCTCGCCGTCGTAGATGCACGAGTTCGTGCCCGTGCCCAGGATGGCCGCGAAGCCGGGCTTGCGGCCCAGCAGGGCGCGGGCCGCGGCCAGCAGGTCTTCGGTCACGTGGGCCTTGCACTTGGGAAACAGCTGGCGCAGGGCGGCGGCAATTACTTCGGCCTTTTGCGCCGAGGAAACGCCGGCTCCGTAGAAATACACGTCGGTCACTTCCTCGCGGGGCAGCGTGCTGGGCAGGTTCTGGGTGAGGGAGGCCACAATTCCGGCCGTGTCAATAAAATCGGGGTTGTACCCTTCGGTGTTGAAATACACGCGTTGGTGAGCGTCATCGAGCTGGCACCAGCTGCATTTCGTCGAGCCGCCGTCGGCAATTAGTATCATAAGGAAGTCGGGGGGGAGTGAATACGGGAAGGCGAAAGTAACCACTCGCTCCGAAACCCCATCGTTGGTAGGGTCAGGGCAATCGTTTGCCGTGTTTTTTTGTGTGCTTGCCGACTATTTTATGGCTCAAAATGTGCGAAATCACGCTTCTGTCGCTACTTTTACTCCCGGCTAGGAGTGAGGACTCACTCTTAAATAACGGCCAACTCAACTAACGTTTTTTCGTAACAATTCTCACCACTTTCCCAATCTAAATTCCCATGAAAAAACTCTTTACTCTTGCAGCGGCCGGTGTGCTGGCTGCTGGTTCGCTCACTGCCCAGGCGCAGGTGACGGTTGACGGGCAGCTGACCGCCGCCGAAGTGACTTCCGGCAACTACGTGTTGCTGGGCAAATACACCAACGTCCGGGGCTTCGGCGACGCTGGTCTGCTGAGCCTCTACGCCGCCAGCACCGCTACCAAGCTGTACATCTTCGTAGGTGGCACCGTAGAAGCCAACGGCAACGCCTTCCAGCTGTTCCTCGACCTGCCCAGCGTTGCTGGTGTACCGGTAGGTACGTCGCTGCCTGCTGGCACCAGCGGCACCTCGTTCCAGAACATGACATCGAAGCTGGACTTGGCAGCTGATTTGGCCCTGGCGCTGCGTTCCGACGGCGGTGCTACTCCCGCCAACAGTGTTTACAAGGTTGAAGCCGCTGCTTATACGTCGGCCACCGCCGCCAGCTCTGCCACGCTCACTACTACGGCTGGCCCGCTGCTGAATACCGGCGCTGCCCTGACGCTGTCATCCGCTACCACCACCGGCAACTATGCTCGCCTGGCCGGTGCCCGCGTTGCCTACAAAGTGGGCACTACTGCTGGCATCTCCGGCAACCCCGGCAACACCTCACCCAATACGGCGGCTTCTTACGGCGGCGTAGGCTCCAACGGCTGGGAAATTGAGATTGACCGCACGGCTGCCGGCCTCACCGGCACACCTTCAGTTACGATGTTCGTCGTGCAAAACAGCGGCGATGGCGGCTACCTGTCCACTGACTATATCCCGCAAACGTCTTCTCCCATTCCGCCTGTTGCCGGCGGCAACCCGGGTAACCCCGGCACCGGTGCCTACGACTTCACGGCTGTAGTTGGTCGTCAGGCTGCCACCGTTACGCTGGGTGCCAACGGTGTGCTGGGCACCAAAGCGGCTGATGCTGCTGCCGTGGCCCTGAACGTGTATCCGAACCCCGCCCAGGGCGTTGCCACGGTGGCCTATAACGTAGGCAGCCAGGCCGACAACGTGAACATCGTGCTGACCGACCTGCTCGGCCGCCCGGTGCAGACGCTGGAAAACGGCCGCCAGGCCGCCGGCCTGCAGACCAAAACCATCAGCACCGCCAACGTGGCCGCCGGCACCTACTTGGTGCGCGTGCAGGTAGGCGACAAAGTATCGACCAGCAAAGTAGTGCTGTTGTAAGCCCCACCGCTTGTTAAACAAAAAAGCCCCGTCAGACGACGGGGCTTTTTTGTTTTCAATAGAACCCGCGAAAGGCCATGCGTGAGCCTTCGCGGCCGGTTATGCTCGGGTAAAATCAGCGAACGGGTGTTGTCAACAACTGTGCGGATTTCAGCGGCATAGGCTGCAGAAATCTATTTGGCCAGCTTCGGGTTAACCAATGCCTGGTATGCTGTGAAAGCGTCTGCGTAGCCGGCTTCTTCGCCTGTGCAAGCCCGCAGGGCTGGTGCCCGGAAATGCTTTAGCCAATCCGGCAGCAGCCTGCCGCAAAAAGTAAAAGACAGAAGCCGGGGTTGGCGTGGAGACGGTCGCTTTGACCGACGAATAACAAACACCAGGAAAACGCATGGGATGCGTTTTGGCGACGCTTAAAGGCATTCCGTGCTACACCCTGACAAGCAACCTCACCGAGACAAAAAAAGGCGCCGCTAGATTACTAGCGGCGCCTTTCTATAACCAGTATAACTCCGGTTCGGCCGGTGAAAACGGCAGCGTCAATCAGGGGGTAATGGTGAGGGTGCCACCCGTAACGCCGGCGCCGGTGCCGGCAACCACCAGCTTCACCGTGTAGGTGCCTGCGGTGGCAAGGGTGATGTCGGAACCGTTGCGGGTGAGCGCTACCCCGGTAGCCAAATTACTGGAGGGGCCCCCCAGGTTGACATCCCACTTCTTGTTCTGACGGAATTTAAGTGCGCCAGCGCTGAGCTGGGTGCGAGCCGTGTAGGCCTGCAAAGCGCAGTTCCAAACCAATGGAATGCCATCTTCGGTGGCGGGGGTGCCACTCGGCCAGCCATTGCCGGCCGGGCCCACCAGCGCCCAGGTGTCAGTATTGGGAGGAAGGCAGGCGGGGTAAGCGGTGGCGGTGATGGCTACCGGGGCCGACACGAAAGTGTGGTTGTCGGTGCCTACCACAGCGGCTACCCGCACGTAGGCGGGAGTAGGCGCACCGGTCGGAAACCCAATCGAGTTAAGCGCATTATTCAAATCGGCGACGGTCACGGCTTTCGAAGTGCTCGTGGCGGCATCGATGATGGCCGGATAACCGAACCCATCGGCCGATTTGGCTACCTGCAGCTGGTAGGTAACGGCTGGCGCCTTGGTGTATTCGGTGCCGCTGATGGAAAACTGAACGGCGTTCCACGAGTACGTGAGCGCCGTTTGGGGGTCGTTAATCTGAGCCAGCACCACCGTGTTGGTGGCGGTGGATAGGGTAAGCGGCGCCGAAGGGCTCACGCTTGCCTGATTCTCGTCCTTTTTGCACGAGGCCAACGCCAGCACAGCAAATGCAACGGCGGCAGCTTGGGTAAGCAAATTCTTCATGAGATAGGTTGATATTGAAAAGTTGAAGCTAAAACCGTTCTTTCTGCCAGGGTCGGGCAGTGCCCGGTGCAGCAGCAAAGGAAAGTGGTGTGGCGGTACCCGGCCGGGCACCGCCACAACCAAAGATTAATAGCCGGGGTTCTGCCGCAGATTGGGGTTGGCCGTGAGGTCGGAAGCCGGAATCGGGAACAGTTTGTATTTGGCGTCCACCGCCTGGCCCGCCGATACCCCGCCTTTCCAGGGCCAGAGGTAAGTGCTTTCGGTGAACTTGCCGTAGCGGATGAGGTCGGTACGGCGGCTGCCTTCCCAGTGCAGCTCACGCGCCCGCTCATCAAGGATGAAATCGGTGGTCATCTGCGAATCGGTGATGTCGGCCGTGCTGGCTGCGTTGATGGGGAAGCCAAAAGCCCGGCGACGGATTTGATTTACGTAGCCCAGTGCAATGCCCC
Organism: Hymenobacter daeguensis; assembly: GCF_054780555.1. Taxonomy (NCBI): domain Bacteria; kingdom Pseudomonadati; phylum Bacteroidota; class Cytophagia; order Cytophagales; family Hymenobacteraceae; genus Hymenobacter; species Hymenobacter daeguensis. The sequence goes on along the minus strand of NZ_BAAGWC010000001.1, from coordinate 17,187 downwards.
GGTCCGCGTTGCCACGGGTGGCCGCTTCTGCGTAGATGAGCATCATATCAGACAAGCGCAGCATGGGGAAGTCTACGCTGGAGAAGTTCAGCGATGCGCCAACCCCGGTGCCCGTCGAGGTTACGTTGCGGAATTTCACCACGCCCAGGCCCTGCGTGAACTGGCTGAGGTCGTTGATAGCCAGGGTTTGGCCCCGGGTGTAGAAACGGCCGCGACGGTCACGGGTGGTGTCGCCACCCGCCAGGAAAAACTTGTCGAACAGGGCGCTGGTGGTGCGGAGGCCGCCCCAGCCCGTAGACTGCCCTACCAGGCGCTGCCAGGCAGCATCAGCCCCGCTGGTTGCGCCATTCACCAGGAACGTCGTGCCGCCATAGCTCTGCACGTTGTTCACGTCAAAAATGATTGGCCAGATGATTTCAGACGTTGCCGGCGCTGCGTTGTTATCAGCCAGGAAAATCCGACCGTAGGCCGACGCCGCCGAGCTGGCAGTAGTAGCCAGGGTGTAGCCGCCGTCAATAGCCGCTTTGGCTTCGGTTGCAGCCTTGGCATACTGAGGCGTACCGGTATAGACACCGGCGTTCAGGTACAGGCGAGCGAGGTAGCCGTGGGCAGCGGCCTGGTCTACGCGGCCATACTCATTGGTGCGGGGAGGAGCCAGGTCCGTCGTCAGGGCCAATAGCTCACTCTCCACAAAGTTGTAGAGCTGCTGACGCGTGTAGTAAGGCGGCAGACCTGCCCCTACCGCGTCTTGCTCCGTCACGAAAGGCCCGTTGCCGAACAAGTCGATGACGTGCGAGTAAGCTACAGCGCGCAGGAAGCGCGCTTCGGCGCGGAAGAGCTTGCCTTGCGTCTGCTCGCTGCTGCCCAAACGGGTGCTGAGCTTGTCGTCGGTCGATTCACGAATGAACTCGTTGCAGATGGCAATTTCGTAGTAGAGGCGGCTGTAGAAGCCCCGGGTCAGGGGGTCGCTGGCGTCCCAATTCATGCGGTGCCATTCCTGCACGCCGGGGTCGTTCCAAGCAATCACGGCTTCGTCGGTGGTCAGCTCCTGGGCGCTCCACCACTGGCGAATGTAGTCCGAAGTACCCGCGTCGATGCCAACAATATCGCCCGAGCCGGGGCCCGAAGGGCCGGTGAGGGCAAAGCCGCCGTACAGCTTGGCCAGCACCTGCTTGTAGCCGGCCAGGCCGGTATACACTTTGTCAGGCGTCAGCTCGTACTTGGGCGTCTGGTCGAGGTCCTTGGTGCAGGACGTGCTGAGGCCAGCCAGGGCGGTGCTCAGCGCGAGGGCCGTCAGCCCCCGATACAATGAATTCTTCATGAGTGGTGGGAATTAGAAGCCGAGAGCCAGGCCCAGCGTAAAGGTGCGGGCGCGGGGATAAAAATTGGTGTCGATGCCGCTGAATACTTCCGGGTCAACGCCTTTGTATTTGGTCACGAGGAAGGCGTTCTGCACGTTGGCCGTCACCCGCAGCGACGAAGCGCCGAGCACTTTGCCCACGTTGTAGCCGAGCGAGATGTTTTCGCAGCGCAGGAACGAAGCATTCTGGATGTAGTAGTCCGAGAACACCTGCTGGCGGGTGAAGCCCGTGTTGCGCACGTCCGGGTTCAGGTTGTTCACGAACAGCGTCGAGCCCTGGGCGTTGGCGTAGTTGCCCAGATTGGCGGCGTTGGCGTTGTAGTTGTAGTTGCCCAGGTTGCTGCGCAGCGTGAAGGCAAATACCAGCTTCTTATACACCACGTTCGAGCTCAGGCCCAGCGTAACGAGCGGAGCCGGCTGCTTGTAGAAAATGTAGTCGTTGTCGTTGATAACGCCGTTGCCGTCTTTGTCCACATACAAGCCTTCCACGGGACGGCCATCCGGGCCGTACACCTGCTGGGCAGCGAAGAAGGAGTTGATGGGGTAGCCCACTGACTGGATTTGAATCGTGTTGCCGGTACCACCGCCAATACCGCCAACCTTATAGCCCTTGAAGCCTTCCTGCTGCTGGCCCAAGTCGGTGATTTTGTTAACGTTGTAGGCACCGTTCAGGTTCACGTCCCAAGTCAGATTTTCGTTGCGCAGCAGGCCGTAGTTCAGGCCCAGCTCAATGCCGCGGTTGCGCAGCGAGCCGATGTTGGCATTCAACTGGTTGGTCAGGTTGGAGCCGGCCGACTGGTTCACCAGGGCCAGCAGGTCGCTGGCCGTGCGCTGGTACACATCGATGGTAGCCGTCAGGCGGTTATCCATGAAACCGAGGTCCAGACCAGCGTTGTAGGTGTTGGTGGTTTCCCAGGTCAGCACCGAGTTGTAGCCCTGCGGGCTGTAGGTGGGCACCACGGTGCCGGTACCACCGCCCAGCGGGTAGGTGGTCGTCGAGCCGCTGATGACGTAGCGGGGCTGCGTATCGTAGGCCCCGCCGATGTCCTGCTGGCCGGTGCGGCCGTAGCCGGCGCGCAGCTTCAGTTCCGAGAACGTGTTGTTATCCTTCAGGAAGTCCTCGTTCTTGATGCGCCAGGCCAGGCCCAGGGCCGGGAACCAGCCGCTGCGGTAGCCTTTGGCGAAGCGTGAGGTCTGGTCATTACGTAGGGTAGCCGTCAGCAGGTACTTGTCCTTGATGTTGGCCGTAGCCCGGCCGAAGTAGGAAATCAGTACATACTTGTTGTAGAAGCCCGCTACCGTCAGCTGGTCTTTGCGGTTTACCAGGGTATCGCGGTTCAGGCGGTACGTCAGGTAGTTGGGGCCTTCGTCCACGAACGACTGGTAAGCGTGGCCCAGCTGAATGTCGAGCTTGGTGCCGCCCACCTGCTTGCCGTAAGCCAGGTAAGCTTCCAGCAGCTTCATGTTCTTGTCCTGGGCGTACTGGTAGTAAGAGCCATTGCGGCCGGGGTCGGCCGAAGTCGTGTTGAAGGTGCCGAAGTCGGTAGCCGCAATGGTTTTGTCGCCACGTCCGCGCGCCACATCCAGGCCTAGGTTAAGGTTGGCCCGCAGGCCTTCGATGCCGTGCACCTTGTAGTCGAACTGCACGTTGCCGATGAGGCGCTTCACCGTGCTGATGTCGCTGGTGTTGTTGAGGGCCGCCACCGGGTTGCCCGAAGCGTTGCCGAGCGGCTGGCCATCCGAGTTGGTGAACTGATAGTAGCCGCCGTAGCGCGTGAACTTCGATTCGGTCGACATTACCGGCTGCGTGGGGTCATACAGTGCGGCATTGGCCACGTTGCCATAGTCCACGAAGCGGTTGTCCACAATCGAGCCTTTGGCGTTGATGTCGATGCGCAGGTGGTTGTCGAGAACGGTCGGGCTGATGCTCACCGAGCCCGAATTACGCTTCAGCTTGTTGGTGATGACAATGCCCTCCTGGTAGAGGTTGCCATAGGACACACGGAAGGGAATGTTCTTGGCCACGCTGCCAATCAGGCTCACCGTGTTGTCGTAGGTGCCTGCGGTGCGGAAAATCTCGTTCTGCCAGTTTGTGTTGGCCGAGCCCAGGGTCGCAATTTGCGAGGGCGAGCCATTGGCCCGAATCAGGCTGCGGAACTCGTCGGCCGACAGCGCTTCGTAGCGCCGGGCCACGGTAGCAAAACCCGTTTGCGAATTCAGCTCCACGCGCAGCTTTTCGCCCTGCAGGCCTTTCTTGGTCGTAATCAGAATAACGCCGCCCGAAGCACGGTTGCCATAGATGGCCGTGGCCGAAGCGTCTTTCAATACCGTGAACGTTTCGATGTCGCTGGGGTTAATCAGCGACAGCGGGTTCGAAGCACCGTTGATGCCGCCTTTATCTACGGCCACCCCATCAATCACGTACAGCGGGTCGCTGTTGGCGTTGAGCGACGAGTTGCCACGAATGCGGATGGTCGTGCCCGTGCCCGGGGCGCCGCCCGCCGTGGTGATGCTCACGCCGGCTACTTTGCCCTGAATGAGCTGCTCGGGGTTGGTTACCTGGCCCTGTACAAACTGCTTGGAGTCAACCGTGGCCACGGCCCCGGTCACGTCCTGCCGACGCTGGGTGCCGTAGCCCACCACCACGGCTTCCGACAGCTGCGTGGTGTTTTCGGTGAGGCCGGCGGTTACTTCCGTGTTCTGGCCAGCGACTACTGTCACCGGGCGACGCACCGTGTTGTAGCCCACGAACGACATCACCAGGGTGTGGGGCCCGGCCGGTACGTTCTGAATGCTGTATGTGCCGTCTACATTGGACGAGCTGCCAAGAGTGGTGCCTTCGATGAGGACCGTTGCGCCGGGAATTCCTTCGTTTTTGCTGTCGGTCACTTTGCCGCTGACCGAGCCCGTCTGAGCATACGCTCCCGGAACAAAGCCGAAGCACGCGAACAATAGCAGAAACAGGAGCTTCGCTAGATAGGGGTGTTTCATTGAAATGAGAAAATTTAGTGGTGGGAAATTTTTGAAGATTGGGGCTGTAAAGTTACCGAAAAATAGCATCGGAGCCCATTTTAGGCCGGTTTTTGCTACTCAGCAGGTTAGCACTTACTCACTACATAAATAAAGTTTGCCGGATATTGTTTTTAGATTTTTTTATCGATAAAACGTCGCTGTGCCGGCCTTAATATTTTGTCTGACAATGGGTTAAATATTGGGCAGCTGCAGGCGTGAATGCACTTTTTTAGTTCCCAATCGTTTGAAACAGGCAAGCGGGGCTGTAATTGCAAACGTTAGCGCAAGGCTAAAAAAAAATTCGGCCCGATTAGCCAGAATTTTTGGGCAAACGTTTGTGCTTGGCAATTGGACTCCGCCGGGGTTGCGTGCCGATGTCACCGGCTTTGGTGAGGGAGCACTTCCTCCCTCCGAGCGGCGCAAAAAGCGTGCAGCGTATGCCCTGGCCCCGCCAAACCCGGCTCTCCGACGGATTGTATGGCACTGCATCCGCTGGCAGGGGCCAATAACGACCTTGCAAGGCCACTGTCTCATCGTTACTTTTGGCTTTTCCTTAGAAAATGAAAAAGCGTCTTCTGCTCCTCGTCTTGTTACTGGGCACTACCCTGTCCGGCACCACCTGGGCCCAGTCCCGGCCGGGCGTGCACAAGCCGGTGCCCAAGCCCGCGGGCAAGCCCACGCCCGCCACCAAAAATGCCCCCAAGCCGCCGCCGGTGTATACGCCCATCGTTACGCAGCGCGCCAACGACGAGGAGGACGCACCGCCGCCCCTGGTAGTCAGCAAGATTAAGCTGAAGAAACCCGTGCTGGTGTACTACCAGGAGCCGGCCCCCGGCAAGACGGTGCAGCAGCTGGTGATGTCGGAGGAAAACCTGGGCCTGCTCAAAACGCTGGACCTGGAGCACCTGATGAGCCGCCGCGAAGTATTCGTGGACGGGCTGGGGAATCTGGCTTTGCCGGGCAACGATGCCGCCAAGTTCCGGCTGCTGGGCACCAGCCTCGTAGCCGAGGACAACCGCCGCGCGGCCGGCGACGGGCGCAGCACCTTTTCCCGCCTCAAGGTGCCGTCGTCGGGCTTTCTGTACGTAGTGCGCGAGTCGGCAGAAGAATACCGGCACTTCGTGAAAGGCCCGCAGAAAAAAGGCTCGCTGCTTGACTTTCAGTCCAATGGCCTGCCGGGCATTGATTCGGTACGGGCCGTGTACACGCTGCGCAAAACCGATGCTTCGGAGCGCGGGGCCGGCAGCGGCGAAACCATCCGCTAAGCAGCCCTGAGCAATATGGGGCAGTGGCGAAACTACCTGGGCCAGCTGCTGCTGGCCATCATGGCCTTGCCAGCCGCCGGGCAAAGCATCCTGACGCTCGACCAGGTGCCCCCGGCCACCCCGCCGGCGGATACGCTGTTTGTGGCGGGCTCCTTCAATGGCTGGAACCCCCACGCAACGCGGTACGCGCTGCACAAAAATCCGGATGGCACCTACCAGGTGGCCCTGCCCGCGGGCCTGGGCGCAATTGAGTACAAGTTTACCCGCGGCAGCTGGCCGACGGTTGAAATCGACGACAAAAACCAGGCAATAGCCAACCGCAAAGCCGATTTATCGACGACGAGGGACGTGCACCACCGCGTGCTGGCCTGGGACGACCAAAGCGGTGCCGCCGTGCCGCGCGGCCACACGGCTTCTCCGCAGGTGCATACGCTGGCGGCGGCTTTCAGTATGCCGCAGCTGGGCCGTCAGCGCCGGGTATTGGTTTATCTGCCTGCCGATTATGCGAAGCAGCCGGCCCGGCGCTACTCCGTGCTGTACCTGCACGATGGCCAGAATGTCTTCGATGCCGCCACCAGCTTCAGCGGCGAGTGGGGCGTGGACGAAACGCTGGATAAGCTGCGCCAAACCGGGCAGGACGCTGCCGGCAGCATTGTGGTGGCCATCGACAACGGCAACGAGTTCCGTTCCGACGAATACATTCCCTGGCCCAGCGACTCCCTGAAAAACCAGCCGCACCGGGGCGGGCAGGGCGGTGCCTACGTCGACTTTCTGGCCAACACCCTGAAGCCCTACGTGGATGCCCACTACCGCACCCGGCCCGACGCGGCGCACACCGGCGTGGCCGGCTCCAGCCTGGGCGGGCTGATTTCGGTGTACGCGGCCCTGAAATATCCGAAGGTGTTTGGCCAGGTTGGCGTGTTTTCGCCGGCCTTCTGGGTGTGCAACGACGCGTTGCGGGCATTTGCCAAAACGCACCCGGCCGCGCCCACGGCCCGGTTCTACTTCGTGTGCGGCCCGAAGGAATCGAAAACCATGCTGCCGCTGATGGCGCAGTGGCGCGACGAGCTGCGCCGCGAAGGCGTGCCGGCCGCCAACGTGTCGTTTCATGCGCCGGCCGATGGCGAGCACCGCGAATGGTTCTGGCGGCGTGAGTTTCCGGCGGCCTATCGGTTTTTATTTCTACCGGCGGCAACAGCCAAAGCATCAACGCGCAAGCGTTGAAGCCGGGCGGCTTCTGCGAAACGGGTGGTTGCCATTGTAGTGAAAATGCCAACCAATAATTGCCAGAGTCGTATAAAAATTTCCCTGCAGTTGAAGGGATTTTAAAAATAACCCTCTACCTTTGCATCGCGCTTCTGATAAAAGCGTGCTCCTGAAATGACTTTACATCGTACTTCCCAGGCTTGGTGGTGGCAGCTCCGAAACATCGGACCGGCCTGCCTGTGCGCCTGGTAAAGTCACGCCTGATTTTGCCTGCAACCACAAAAAGCCCGGCCCTTCGCCGGGCTTTTTGCATTTCACCCTTCACCTCCTGCACAAGCTGAAGCTTATGCCCCAACTCACCACCCGCACCCGCCGCCTGCTGGCCGACACCGTGACCCCGGTAGGCCTGTACCTGCGCCTGCGCGACCAGTACCCCAACTGCCTGCTGCTGGAAAGCGCCGACTACCACGGCCAGCAGAATGCCTTCAGCTACCTGGTGTGCGAGCCGCTGGCCACGTTTGAGCTGCGCCGGGGCGGCGAGCTGCGCCAGCTGCTGCCCGGCGCTCCGGAAACCCGCGAGCAGCTGGCCAGCCCGCGCCAGGCGCTGGGCCGGCTGCGCGAATTTGCCGCCGCTTTTGTGCCCGATGCCACGGCCGCCCAGCTGCCGTTCATCAGCACGGGCCTTTTTGGCTACATGGGCTACGAGGCGGTGCAAAGCTTCGAGGACGTGGCGCTGGCCGCCGACAAAGTGCCGGCCGGCGACATTCCGCTCATGCGCTACGGCGTGTACCGCTACGTCATCGCCTTCAACCACTTCCGGCAGGAGCTGCACCTCTTCGAGCACCGCGTGGCCGGGCAGGCCAAGGAGGACGCCGACGGCCTGACCCGCCTCGAAAACCTGGTGCGCAACCCCAGCGTGCCCACCTTCGGCTTTGCCACGGTGGGCGAGGAGCTCAGCAACCAGACCGATGCCGAGTTTCTGGCGCGCCTGGCGCAGGGACAGGCGCACTGCCGGCGCGGCGACGTGTTCCAGATTGTGCTTTCGCGGCGCTTCCAGCAGGCGTTTTCGGGCGATGAGTTTAACGTGTACCGGGCGCTGCGCTCCATCAACCCGTCGCCCTATCTGTTTTACTTCGACTACGGCGACTATAAAATCTTCGGCTCCTCACCCGAGGCGCAGGTGCTGGTGCAGGGCCGCGAGGCCAGCCTGTTTCCGATAGCCGGCACCTACCGCCGCACCGGCGACGATGCCGCCGATGCCGCCGCCGCCCAGCGCCTGGCCGCCGACCCCAAGGAAAACGCCGAGCACGTGATGCTGGTGGACCTGGCCCGCAACGACCTGGCCCGCCACGGCACCAGGGTGCAGGTACGCACGCTGCGCGAGATTCAGTTCTACTCGCATGTAATTCACCTGGTAAGCAAAGTCACGGCCGAGCTCGACGAAGGCACTGATACCCTGCAGGTGGTGGCCGATACCTTTCCGGCCGGCACGCTCTCGGGCGCGCCCAAGCACCGCGCCATGCAGCTGATTGACGGGCTGGAGCCTACCGCCCGGGGCTATTACGGCGGCTGCCTGGGCCACCTGGGCTTCGATGGCAGCTTCAACCACGCCATCATGATTCGCTCGTTTCTGAGCACCGGCAACCAGCTGTATTTCCAGGCCGGGGCGGGCGTGGTGGCGGCCTCACAGGTACAGTCGGAGCTGGAAGAAGTGCACCACAAGCTGGGCGCCCTACGGGCGGCTTTGCGGGCGGCCGAAGACATTAAATAGCTCATTGCCATGAACATTCTCGTTCTCGATAACTACGATTCCTTCACCTACAACCTGGTGCACCTGCTGCGGGAGCTGGGCCACGGCCCGCAACTGACAGTGATTCGCAACGACCAGCTGGCGCTGGAAGCCGTGGATGCGTACGATGCCATCCTGCTATCGCCCGGCCCCGGCATTCCGGCCGAAGCGGGCCTGATGCCCGCCATCATTCAGCGATATGCGCCCACCAAGCGGATGCTGGGCGTGTGCCTGGGCCACCAGGGGCTGGCCGAAAGCTTTGGGGCCGAGCTCTACAACCTGCCGGCCGTGCTGCACGGCGTGGCCACCGAAGCCGAGGTAACCGCCGCCGACGAGCGCCTTTTTGCGGGCCTGCCGGGCCGGTTCCGGGTGGGGCGCTACCACTCCTGGGCGGTGCGGCCCGGCTCGGTGCCCGCCGCGCTGGAGGTGACGGCCCGCGATGCCAATGGCGAGGTGCTGGCCTTCCGCCACCGGCAGCATGACGTGCGCGGCGTGCAGTTTCACCCCGAAAGCATTCTGACCGAACACGGCGCGCAGATGCTGGCGAACTGGCTGGCGTAGGGCCTTAAGCAAACCCGAACGTCGTGCCGAGCGCAGCCGAAGCACCTCGCGTGCCCCCACGGCTTCACGATGTTCACCAAGATTTAATTACGGCTGCAGGCGAGGGGCTTCGGCTGCGCTCAGCATGACCTTCAGGAAATAACAGCAAGCTTTGAAACAGATTCTCACCAAGCTTTTCGACCACCAGCCCCTGACCCACGCCGAGGCCCACGCCGCCATGCGCCAGCTGGGCGAAGGCGGGGCCAACCCGGCCGAAACGGCCGCCTTCCTGGCCGTGTACCGGATGCGGCCCATCACCGTGGCCGAGCTGGCCGGCTTCCGGCAGGCCCTGCTCGATTTGAGCCGCGACCCGCTGCTGGGCACCACCGAAGTGCTGGACATTGTGGGCACGGGTGGCGACGGCAAAAACACGCTCAACATCTCCACGCTGGCCTGTTTTGTGGTGGCCGGGGCGGGGGAGCGGGTGGCCAAGCACGGCAACTTCGGCGTGTCGTCGGTATCGGGCGCGTCCAACGTGCTGGCGCATTTCGGGTATGACTTCGAGGCCGGCTCCGACCAGCTGCGGCGGCAGCTCGACCGGGCGGGCATCTGCTTTCTGCACGCGCCGGCTTTCCACCCGGCCATGCGCCATGCGGGGCCGGTGCGCCGCGAGCTGGGGCTGCGCACGTTCTTCAACATCCTCGGCCCGCTGGTGAACCCGGCCCGGCCGGCGGCCCAGCTGCTGGGCGTGTTCAGCCTGGAATTGCAGCGCCTCTACCACTACCTCATGCAGCCCACCGGCACGCGCTACGCCGTGGTGCACGCCCTGGACGGCTACGACGAGCTGGCCCTCACCGGTCCGGCCAGGGTCGTTTCCTCGTTTGAGGGCGAGCGGCTGCTCACGGCCGAAACGCTGGGCCTGCCCACCTGCTCGGCCGCCGATTTGGCGGGCGGCAGCACCGTGGAAGCCGCCGCTGCCCTGTTCTTCGACGTATTGTCGGGCGCCGGCACCGTGGCCCAGCGCAACGTGGTGACGGCCAATGCCGCGCTGGCCCTGCAGTGCGCCCGCCCCGGCCTCGGCTGGGCCGAGGCACTGGCCCAAAGCCGCGAATCGCTGGATTCGGGGGCGGCGAAAAAGGCCTTTCAAACCATGCTTGCCATCCATTAAGTATGAAGAACGAGGAATGGGTGCTTAGCACCGTTCGGCTTTTCGCTCATCAACCACTGATTCCTCCTTCTTCATTGCTCATTCTTCATTCAAAAAATGTCCACCATTCTCGATACCATTGTAGCGCACAAGCGCCAAGAAGTTGTGCGCCGCCGCGAGCTCGTGCCCGTCAAGCTGCTCGAAACCAGCCTGTACTTCAGCTCGCAGCCGCTGTCGCTGCGCCAGTACCTGACGCGGCCCCACAGCAGCGGCCTCATCGCGGAGTTCAAGCGCAAGTCGCCCTCCAAAGGCTGGATTAACCAGTACGCGCCCGTGGAGCGCACCACGCTGGGCTACATGCAGGCCGGTGCGGCGGCCCTTTCCGTGCTCACCGATGCCACATTTTTCGGCGGTAAAAACGAGGACCTGACCATTGCCCGGCGCTTCAATTTCTGCCCCATCCTGCGCAAGGATTTTGTGGTGGATGAGTACCAGGTGCTCGAAGCCAAGAGCATCGGGGCCGATGCCGTGCTGCTCATCGCGGCCGTGCTCACGCCCCAGGAAATCGACGCGCTGGGCCGGCTGGCCCGCTCGCTGGGCCTGGAAGTGCTGCTCGAAGTGCACAATGCCGACGAGCTGGCGCGCTCGGCCAATCCGACAGCGGTGAGCCTCATCGGCGTAAACAACCGCAACCTGCACGATTTCAGCCTGAGCCTGGATACCTCGCTGGCCCTCGCAGAGCTGATTCCGGCCGAGTTTGTGAAGGTTTCGGAAAGCGGCATCTCCACGGCCCCGGCCATTGGCCGGCTGCGCGCCGCCGGCTACCAGGGCTTTCTGCTGGGCGAAGCGTTTATGGGCCAGGCCCGGCCCGAGCGGGCCTGCGCGGCGCTGGTGCAGGAAATAGCCACCCTGCCGGAAGCCGCCGCCGTTGCCTGAGTTCATTTTGCCTGCCCAAACGATGAAAACGCCCCGTCCCAACCTTGCGGCCCTTGCGCGGGCTGCCGGCGTGCCCGGCGCCGCGGTGCCGGCAGACCCGGCCGCGCCGCCGCGCCTGCTGGTGAAAGTATGCGGCATGCGCGATGCCGCCGCGCTGGCCGAAGTCGCCGCCCTGGCCCCGGATTTTCTGGGCTTCATTTTCGCGCCGGCCTCGCCGCGCTTCGTGGGCGAGGCGCTGGCCCCGGCGCAGCTGCAGGCGCTGCCGCCGGCCATCTGGAAAGTGGGGGTTTTCGTGAATGAATCCACGGCAACCATCCTCGCTACGGCCCTGCGCTTCGGCCTGTCGGCCGTGCAGCTGCACGGCCGGGAAACGCCCGCGCAGTGCGAGGCGCTGAGCGAGGCCGGCCTGCTGGTGATGAAGGCATTTGCGGTGGGAGAGGCCCTCGACCTGGACGTGCTGCGGCCCTACGTGCCCTGCTGCGACTTCTTCCTTTTTGATGCCAAAGGCGCGGCTCCCGGCGGCAACGGCACGGTTTTCAACTGGAATCTGCTTCGGCCATACAACCTGCCGGTGCCGTATCTGCTGGCCGGCGGCCTGGGCCTGGCCCACGCCGCCGAGTTGGCCGCCTTGCGCCTGCCCGGCCTGGCCGGGGTCGATTTGAACAGCGGCTTCGAAACCGCGCCGGGCGTGAAAGACGCTGGCCGGGTAGGGCAGATGCTCACGGCCTTGAAACGCTGAGCCCGGCGTGCTCACTCCACCAATTCAGAATTATCAAGCACCATGACGGCATCCTATCAACAACCCACAGCCCGGGGCTATTACGGCGAGTTCGGCGGCGCTTTCGTGCCCGAAATGCTGTACCCCAACGTGGAGGAGCTGCGCACGCAGTACCTCGCCATTCTGGCCGACCCCGGCTTTCAGGCCGAGCTGAAGCAGCTGCTGCGCGACTACGTGGGCCGGCCCACGCCGCTGTTTGAAGCCAGGCGCCTGTCGGCCCGGTACAACACGCGTATTTTCCTCAAGCGCGAAGACCTGTGCCACACCGGCGCGCACAAGATAAACAATACCGTGGGGCAGATTCTGCTGGCCCAGCGGCTGGGCAAGAAGCGCATCATTGCCGAAACCGGGGCCGGGCAGCACGGCGTGGCCACGGCCACCGTGTGCGCCCTCATGGGCCTGCCATGCGTGGTGTACATGGGGGCCATCGACATGGAGCGCCAGGCCCCCAACGTGGCCCGGATGCGCCTGCTCGGGGCCGAGGTGCGCCGCGCCGAAAGCGGCAGCCAGACCCTGAAAGACGCCACCAACGAAGCCATCCGCGACTGGATTGCCAACCCCGTCGACACGCACTACATCATCGGCTCGGTGGTGGGCCCGCACCCGTACCCCGATTTGGTGGCGCGGCTGCAGGCCATTATCAGCGAGGAAATGCGGGCCCAGCTGCTGGAAAAAACCGGCTCCGAGCTGCCCGATGCGGTGGTGGCCTGCGTGGGCGGCGGCTCCAACGCGGCCGGGGCCTTCTACCATTTTCTGGATGAGCCGGCCGTGCGCCTCGTGGCGGTGGAGGCGGCCGGGCACGGCGTGCATTCGGGGCATTCGGCGGCCACGTCGGTGCTGGGCACGCCGGGCATCATTCACGGCAGCAAAACGCTGCTGATGCAGGACGAGCACGGCCAGATTACGGAGCCCTACTCGCTGAGCGCCGGGCTGGACTATCCCGGCATCGGGCCGCTGCACGCGCACCTGGGCGCCGTGGGCCGGGCCGAATTCATTGCCATCACCGACGACGAGGCGCTGGCGGCCGTTTCGGAGCTCAGCCGGCTGGAAGGCATCATTCCGGCGCTGGAAACGGCTCACGCGCTGGCCGCCCTCGGGCAGCTCGGCGCGGGCCCGGCCGATGTGGTGGTGGTCAACCTCTCCGGCCGCGGCGACAAGGATTTGGAAACCTACCTCAACAACCTGGACAAGCTCATATAAAGCGCCCGCGCGGCGGCCCGCGGCGGAAAAATACCTCATGGACAGACTAAAAGAAGCTTTTGCTGGCAAGCGCAACCTGCTCAATACCTACTTCACGGCCGGCTACCCCAGCCTGCACGACACCCTGCCGCTGGCCGAAGCCCTGGTAAATGCCGGGGCCGACATCCTCGAAATCGGCATGCCTTTCTCCGACCCGCTGGCCGATGGCCCGGTCATTCAGCACAGCAGCACCGTCGCCCTGGCCAATGGCATGACCCTGCCCGTGCTGTTTGAGCAGCTGAAAGACCTGCGAAAAGCCGTGCCCGACACGCCCGTGCTGCTCATGGGCTACCTCAACCCCGTCATGCAGTTTGGCGTGGAAGCCTTCCTGCAGCGCGCGGCCGCAGTGGGCGTCGACGGCCTCATCCTGCCCGATTTGCCGCTCGATGAGTACGAGGAACGGTATCACGCGCTGTTTCAGCAGTACGGCCTGAAAGCCGTGTTCCTCATCACGCCGCAAACCTCCGACGCCCGAATTCGCCGGCTCGATGCGCTGTCCGAGGCGTTTCTCTACCTAGTATCGGGCCCCGGCACCACCGGCGGCACCACCGCGCCCGATGCCGCCGCGCAGGCCGGGTACTTCCACCGGATTGCGGCGCTTAACCTGAAAAATCCCCGCCTCATCGGCTTCGGCATTGCCGATAAAACCGGCTTCGACCGCGCCTGCCGGTATGCCGAAGGGGCCATCATTGGCTCGGCCCTCATCCGGGCCCTGGAAGATGCCGCCGATGCGCCGGAAGCCGCTGCCCGGTTTGTGCGCGGCATCAGGCAGGCCTAGTTAAGCCTGGCAACTGGTAGACAATCAATTTTAAAAAAGCAAACCCGTGATAATTCAGCTAGAAAAAACGGCTTCCGTGCCCACCATTACGGAGCACCTCCGGCAGCAGGGCTACAAGGCCACCGAAGTCACCACCCAGCACGCGCACTACCTCGTCGCCATTGGCAAGCAGGACTTCGACATCCGCACCATTGGCCAGCTGCCGGGCGTGCGCGACGTGCACCGCGTGAGCGACGACTACAAGCTGGTGAGCCGCAAGTGGCGCGTGAAGCCCACCGTGCTCGACCTCGGCGATGGCGTGACGATAGGGGAGGGCTCGCTGGCCATTTGCGCCGGCCCGTGCAGCATCGAGAGCGAAGCCCAGATGGAAAAAGTCATGACTCACCTGGTCGAAAACGGCGTGCGGCTCATGCGCGGCGGCGTGTTCAAGCCCCGCTCGTCGCCCTACGCCTTCCGGGGGCTGGGCATGGACGGGCTGCGCGACTTCCACCGCATGGCGCGGGAGCGGGGCATCAAAATCGTGACCGAGGTGATGCAGGTATCGCAGGTGGAGGAGATGCACGACTTCGTGGACGTGTTCCAGGTGGGGGCGCGCAATACCCAGAACTTCAACCTGCTCGATGCCCTGGGCGGCGTCGACAAGCCGGTGCTGCTGAAGCGCGGCATCTCGGGCACCGTGGAGGAGCTGCTGTCGTCGGCCGAGTACGTGTTTTCGGGCGGCAACGAGAAGCTCATTCTCTGCGAGCGCGGCATCCGCACGTTTGAGACGGCCAGCCGCAACACCCTGGACTTGAACGCCGTCCCGATTCTCAAAGCCAAAAGCCACCTGCCGGTCATCGTCGACCCCTCGCACGGCATCGGCATCCGGGAGTTTGTGCCCCAGATGGCGCTGGCCGGCGTGCTGGCCGGGGCCGACGGCATTGTGTACGAAACCCACGAAACCCCGGAAACGGCCGCTTCGGATGGCGCGCAGACGCTGGATTTCGATGAATCGGCCCGGCTCATTCGCAACCTGCGGCGCGTGTATGCCCTGCGCGGCGAGCTGGAGTAGCGAAAAATTAATGAAGCCGAATGCTTGCATTTTGAAAAACGCTGCCTAAATTCGTCTCAATCATGCGCCACCAATTCGTCAATTGCATTAAAAACCTGATGACCGCCCCTAAACAGGACGGACACGGGCTGCGATTGGCGCTACCGGAAGACGAGGCATGAACCCCGACTTTTGCTAGAAACCTTCAAAAGCCCGAATCCGCCAGGATATCGGGCTTTTTTTTCGCCCAATCCGCTTTCTCGTTCCCTTCACCTACCTTTTGTCCCAAGCTATGTTTGCCAAACCCAATTCCGCTGCCAACCAGGACCAACTCATCTGGAAAATGCTGTTCGACCGCCAGACGGCCTTGCTGCACCGGCGGGCGGCCCCGGCGTTCAACCAGGGCCTGGCCCGGCTTGGGTATCGGCGCGATGCCCTCCCCGACATTGTGGAGCTGAGCGCCGTGGTGCGCGAGGAAACCGGCTGGCAGCTGGCCCCGGTGGGGCGGCCGTTTGAGCCGGCCGCTTTCTTCGACCTGCTGGCCGAGCGCCGGTTCCCGATTGTGACGCGCATCCGGCCCATGCACAGCTTCGATTTCAGCCCCGAGCCGGACCTGTTTCACGACTTGTTCGGGCACGTGCCCATGCTGCTCGATGAAGGACTGGCCAACTTCCTGCACGAGCTGGGGCAGGCCTACCGGGCCCAGCCGGTGGGCTCCGAAGCCCGCGAGCAGCTGTGGGCGCTCTACTTCTTCACCGCCGAGTTCGGGCTGGTGCAGCACGAGGGCCGGCCGCTGCTCTACGGGGCGGGCCTGTTGTCGTCGGCCGGCGAAATCCACCACTGCGTGAACGAGCACACGCCGCGCCCGGCCTTCGACCTGGCCACCGTGCTGCGCACGCCCGTGACCGGCACCCGCTACCAGGACCAGTACTTCGTGCTGCCCGCCTGGGAGCAGCTCACCGGCTGCATTGAGGAGCTGGCCGGTATGCTGGCCCGGCACTAGGGCAACGCCCTGGCAACCAGCCCGGCTAGTGTGGTTGATGGCGCCACGTGCCGGGCCCGCCGGGCGGCGGCGGGCCCGGCACGTGGCACTGATAAAATTGCTGGTTTATTCGTGGGGTAATTATATCATAATACGGCATTAACACGGACGTTTTTTGCCGCCGGTAGCTTTGTCTGCTGGTATGATGTTCGCGCCTACTTCCTCTGACCGGCAGTACCTCGAAGCCCTTGCCTTGGGCCATGAAGCTGCCTTCGATGCGCTGTTTACCCGCCACTACGCCGGGCTGCTGCGCTACGCCCAAAGCCTGTTGCCGTACCCCACCGATGCCGCCGAGGACGTGGTGGCCGACCTGTTCTGCACCATCTGGACCAGCCGGGCGCAGCTCAGCGTGCAGGGCTCGCTGGCCGGCTACCTCTACGCCGCCGTGAAGCACCGCAGCTATGATAAGCTCCGGCAGCAGCGGCGCGCCATTGTGGAAGCCGAGGAGGAATTGTCCTACGCTCAGCCCGAAGCCCTGCATCTGCAGCCCGATGAATTACTGGTGTTTCAGGAGCTGAGCCAGCACCTGCTCCAGCTCATCGAGCGGCTGCCCGGGCGCACCCGCCAGGTGTTTCAGCTGCACCGCGACGGGGGCCTGACGTATGAGGAAATTGCGGCGCTGCTGGGCATTTCCGTCAATTCGGTGAAAACGCACATGTTCCGGGGGCTGCGCTTTTTGAAGGAGGCGCTGCACACGTCGGGCGTGCAGTAGCGCGTCGGTTATTACCGAATGGTTACGGTTGTTACCCTTCGATTAAGCCTGCCGTTGGGTGTCACGAGGTGAGCGGGCGGCGGCGTCTTTGAGGCATACGCGGCTACTCCGGCCCGTTTTGCCCCGTGGAATCAGAAGAAATCTACCTGCTCATCACCCGCTACCTGGCCCGGCAAACGTCGTCGGACGAGAACGAGCGGCTTGCTACCTGGGTCGCGCAGTCGCCCGAAAACGAACGCACGTTTGAGCAGCTGAAAGCCGTGTGGCAGGCCAGCCAAACGCCCACCGCCACGCCCGCCACGGCTGCCGCCCTGCACCGCGTGAAGGCCCGGCTGGCCGCCCTGCCGTTGAGC